>NZ_BQXE01000003.1:0-691716 GCF_030158935.1 Acidovorax sp. SUPP950
CGCCGAACTTGGAGGACAGCACCGTGGCGATGGCCGCCGTCAGCGTCGTCTTGCCATGGTCCACGTGACCGATGGTGCCCACGTTCACGTGGGGCTTGGTACGTTCGAACTTACCTTTTGCCATTTTGAATCTCCAAAGAGCAATGCCTGTGTCAGGGTTTAACGTCTGCACCCGATTGCTAAGTCGTCCCGCACAGGGCAACAGGACGGCACCGGGTCGCAGATTGCAAGGATCTTGCTGCTATTTTTTTCATAGCTGCCAGCGCCTACTCGATAGTCGCTGGCAACCAATTCCATCAAACCAACCGAAAGGGGCCGCCAAAGCCGCCCCTCCCTTTGCCAATTACTTGGCGCGTGCAGCCATGATGGCTTCCGACACGTTGCGAGGGGCTTCGCTGTAGTGCTTGAATTCCATCGAGTAGGTGGCGCGGCCTTGCGTTGCGGAGCGCAGCGAGGTCGAGTAGCCGAACATTTCCGACAGGGGCACTTCCGCCTTGATGGCCTTGCCGCCGCCGACCATGTCGTCCATGCCCTGCACCATGCCACGGCGGGACGACAAGTCGCCCATCACCGTACCAGCGTAGTCTTCCGGCGTTTCGACTTCCACGGCCATCATGGGCTCGAGAATCACGGGGTTGGCCTTGCGGCAACCTTCCTTGAAACCGAAGATGGCGGCCATCTTGAACGCGAGTTCGTTCGAGTCCACATCGTGGTACGAACCGAAGTGCAGCGTGACCTTGACGTCCACCACCGGGTAGCCGGCCAGCACGCCTTGCGTGACGGCTTCGTTGATGCCCTTTTCCACCGCGGGGATGAATTCGCGAGGAACCACACCGCCCTTGATGGCGTCGACGAACTCGATGCCCTTGCCGGCTTCGTTCGGCTCGATCTTGAGCACGACGTGGCCGTACTGGCCCTTACCACCGGACTGGCGAACGAACTTGCCTTCGGCCTCTTCCACCGTCTTGCGGATGGTTTCGCGGTAGGCCACCTGGGGCTTGCCCACGTTGGCTTCCACGCCGAATTCGCGCTTCATGCGGTCCACGATGATTTCCAGGTGGAGCTCGCCCATGCCGCCGATGATGGTCTGGCCGGATTCTTCGTCGGTGCTGACGCGGAACGAAGGATCTTCGGCAGCCAGACGACCCAGCGCGATACCCATCTTTTCCTGGTCGGCCTTCGACTTCGGCTCCACGGCCTGACGGATCACGGGCTCGGGGAACACCATGCGCTCCAGCGTCACGATGGCCGAGGGATCGCACAGGGTTTCACCGGTCGTCACATCTTTCAGGCCCACGCAGGCGGCGATGTCGCCAGCACGGATTTCATCGACTTCTTCGCGGTTGTTGGCGTGCATTTGCACGATACGGCCGATGCGTTCCTTCTTGCCGCGCACGGGGTTGTACACCGTGTCGCCCTTGGACAGAACGCCGGAATACACACGCACGAACGTCAACTGGCCCACGAATGGGTCGGTCATCAGCTTGAACGCCAGGGCAGAGAACTTCTCCGAGTCGTCGGCCTTGCGGCTCGTCGGTTGCTCGTCGTCGTCGGTGCCGCCCACGGGAGGAATGTCCACCGGAGAAGGCATCAGTTCGATCACGGCGTCCAGCATGCGCTGCACACCCTTGTTCTTGAAGGCCGTACCGCACAGCATGGGCTGGATTTCGCAGGCGATGGCACGCGTGCGCAGGCCGAGGGTGATTTCCTCTTCGGAAAGATCACCTTCTTCCAGGTACTTGTTCATCAGGTCTTCGGAGGCTTCAGCAGCCGCCTCGACCATCTTCTCGCGCCATTCCTTGGCCGTTTCCAGCAGGTCGGCGGGGATCTCTTCGAAGGTGAACTTCATGCCTTGCGAGGCTTCGTCCCAGATGATGGCCTTCATCTTGCGCAGGTCGACCACGCCCGTGAAGTTTTCTTCGGCACCGATCGGGATCACGATCGGCACGGGGTTGGCCTTCAGGCGCAGCTTCATCTGCTCGACGACCTTGAAGAAGTTGGCACCGGTACGGTCCATCTTGTTCACGAACGCGAGGCGGGGCACCTTGTACTTGTTCGCCTGGCGCCACACCGTTTCCGACTGTGGCTGCACGCCGCCCACGGCGCAGTACACCATGCAGGCGCCGTCGAGCACGCGCATGGAGCGCTCCACTTCGATCGTGAAGTCCACGTGGCCGGGGGTGTCGATGATGTTGATGCGGTGCTCAGGGAACGAACGGTCCATGCCGCTCCAGAAGCAGGTGGTGGCAGCCGACGTGATCGTGATGCCGCGCTCTTGCTCCTGCTCCATCCAGTCCATGGTGGCTGCGCCGTCATGCACTTCACCGATCTTGTGGTTCACACCGGTGTAGAAAAGAATCCGCTCGGTCGTCGTGGTCTTGCCAGCGTCGATGTGGGCCGAGATACCGATATTGCGGTAGCGCTCGATGGGGGTCTTGCGAGCCATGGTAAATCCTTGGTTGAACGTTGTGTTCGTTGTGATGGGCCACCCGCTTTTGCGACGCAGCACCACAATTTGCCGGCGACCTGAATCAAGATAAGGCCGCAGGCAGAAAATGCCAGCGGCCTTACGTTTGCACCGGAGAAAGCCTGGAGGCTTAGAAGCGGAAGTGGCTGAATGCCTTGTTGGCTTCGGCCATGCGGTGCACTTCGTCACGGCGCTTCATCGCGCCGCCACGGCCTTCCGTGGCTTCCAGCAGTTCGTTGGCCAGGCGTTGCGCCATCGACTTTTCGCCACGCTTGCGGGCGGCTTCCTTGATCCAGCGCATCGACAGTGCCAGACGGCGCACGGGGCGCACCTCCACAGGCACCTGGTAGTTGGCACCGCCCACGCGGCGGGACTTCACTTCGACCATGGGCTTCACGTTGTTGATGGCAACGGTGAACGCTTCCAGAGGGTCCTTGTCAGGGTGCTTCTTCTCGATCAGTTCCAGAGCGCCGTAAATGATGCGCTCTGCCACTGCCTTTTTGCCGCCTTCCATGATCACGTTCATGAATTTGGACAGCTCTACATTGCCGAACTTGGGATCCGGCAGGATTTCACGTTTGGGGACTTCGCGACGACGTGGCATTTTTTCACCTCATGTTTGCTTCAGTTGGCATCTTTTCAGACACCGCGAGAGCCATTCAGGACTCCCACTTACTCGACCCACGCAAGACAGTTGCGCTTGGGGTCACTACGCTGGATCACCGCGCCACGCGGGAAACAGCACCGGATATCTTTTGCAAAAAAGCGCAGGGCTTACTTGGCCTTGGGCTTCTTGGCACCGTACTTGGAGCGCGCTTGCTTGCGGTCTTTCACGCCTTGCAAGTCGAGCGAGCCACGCACGATGTGGTAACGCACACCGGGCAAGTCCTTGACACGACCGCCGCGAACCAGCACGACGCTGTGTTCCTGCAGGTTGTGGCCTTCGCCGCCGATGTAGGAAATGACTTCGAAACCGTTGGTCAGGCGAACCTTGGCGACCTTCCGCAGAGCGGAGTTAGGCTTCTTTGGCGTCGTGGTGTACACACGGGTGCACACGCCGCGGCGCTGAGGAGAGTTTTCCATCGCGGGGCTCTTCGACTTGATCTTTTCGACCTCGCGACCCTGACGGACCAGTTGATTGATGGTTGGCATGAATACGTCCCTAAACGTGAAATGCTTCGTGAAAAACGAAAACGTGAATCCCTTCGGAAATTCCGAAAAGCCTTCTAATGTAGCAGGTTGGCGCTGATGGAGCAATCGCGGGGCGGCCAGCCGGCCGCCGCCGTGTCACTTGATCCACAGGCGGAGAGCATCCCAGGCGCGGCCGAAGATGCCGGCCTGCTCCACCGTCTCCAGCGCCACCAGCGGCACTTCGGCGATGGGCTGCTCACCCAGCGACACCTTCAGGGTGCCGATCGACTGACCCTTGGTGAATGGTGCCACCAGCGGGTCGGTGCGCACGATCTGGGTCGTGACCTTGCCGGCGCTGCCCGACGGCACGGTGACGACGATGGCGTCCGGGCGGCCGATCTGGATGGTGTTCTGCTTGCCCTTCCAGACGGCCGGCGTGGCGGCGGGCTGGCCGGCGTCGAACAGCTTGACGGCGTCGAAGGCCGTATAGCCCCAGTTCAGGAGCTTCTGGCTCTCGTTCGCCCGGGCGTTCTCGCTGGAGGCACCCAGCACGATGGACAGCAGACGGCGCTGGCCGACGTTCGGAAAGTCGCGCTTGGACGTGGCCACCAGACAGTAGCCGGCAGCGGCGGTGTGGCCGGTCTTGAGGCCGTCCACCGTGGGATCGCGGAACAGCAGCGAATTGCGGTTGGTGCCATTGGAGGGTGGCGTGCCTGGGTACGCATAGTGCTTGGTCGCGTAGTAATGCATGTACTCGGGGAATTCCTGCATCAGGCGGGTGGCCAGCACGCCCAGATCGCGCGCGGTGGTCGTGTGGCCCGGCTCGGTCAGGCCTTCGGGGTTCTTGTAGGCCGTGTTCTTCATGCCCAGGGCCTTGGCCTGATCGTTCATGAGCTTGACGAAGTTTTCGGCCGTGCCGCCCACGCCTTCGGCCAGGGCCATGGTGGCGTCGTTGCCCGACTGCACGATCATCCCCTTGATGAGGTCTTCCACCGGCACCTGCATCTTGGGATCGATGAACATGCGCGAGCCGGGCATCTTCCAGGCGAGCACGCTGACGGGCAGCTTCTGCTCCAGCGTGATCTTCTTGGCGCGCAGCGCGTCGAAGACCAGGTAGCCCGTCATGAGCTTGGTGAGCGATGCCTGCTCGACCGGTGCGTCGATGTCCTTGGCGGCAAGCACCTGGCCGGCGGTCACGTCGAGCAGCAGGTAGTTGCGCGCAGCGATCTCGGGGGGCTGGGGGGCCTGGCCCTGCGCCCAGAGGGCGGCAGGCGCCAGCACGGCGACAAGAACGAAGGAACGCAGCGTGGAGAGGAAGGGCTTCATGGAAACAGGCATTCGGGGCAAGGAAACAAACCAAACGGTCAAAAACGGCGGCGGGGATGGCGCGCCGTGCGGTGCCCGGTAGGGAGCGTCTGGAGGGCGGTCAGTTCCCCGCCAGCAGGTGGCGGGACACCAGGTTTTTCAGGAGCGGCAATTGTCCGTGAAAGAAATGACCGCCGCCGGGCACGACTGTGACGGGGAGTATCTGCGGCCGCGCCCAGTCCATGACGGCCGACAGCGGCACGGTGTCGTCCTGCTCGCCGTGCACGACCAGCGTGCGCGCATGCGCCTCGGCCGGCACGGGCGCCACGGTGAAGCGGCTGGCGGCGGTGCCGACCAGCACCACCCGCTCGATGCTGCGCTCGCTCCACAGGCGCTCCAGCGCATGGCTGGTGACGAAGGCGCCGAACGAGAAGCCCGCCAGGGCCAACGACCCCTCGGGCGCCGCCTGGCGCACCACCTCCAGGAAGTCTTCCAGCTCGCCCTGGCCCGCGTCATGCGTGCCGGCGCTGGCGCCCACGCCCCGGAAATTGAAGCGCACGGCGGTCCAGCCGCTGTGCACGAAGGCGCGCGCCAGGGTCTGCACCACCTTGTTGTCCATGGTTCCGCCGAACAGGGGGTGCGGGTGGGCGATCACCGCCACGCCGCGCGAGGGCGCGCCGTCCGGCGCCTGGGCCGCATCGCGTGCCGCTTCGATGGCACCGGCAGCGCCGGCGAGGGTCAGGCGTTCAGTCTGGGCATTCACTGGATTTGCTATCAAATAAATAGCTGTCAGGACAATAAAATCTAGGGCAGACAGCCAAAAACACTTAAAAACCGATCGGCGCGCGAATCAGCGCCCGAGTTCCGGCGGCGTGAGCAGGCGCTCGACGACCTGGCCGTTCTTCAGGTGCGATTCCACGATTTCGTCGATGTCGCTGCCATCCACGAAGGTGTACCAGGTGCCCTCGGGATAGACCACGGCGACGGGGCCGCCCGCGCAGCGGTCCAGGCAGCCGGCCTTGTTCACCCGCACCTTGCCGGGGCCGGACAGGCCGGCCGCCTTGACCTGGGACTTGCAGCGGTCGAACGCAGCCTGCGCACCGTGGTGGGCGCAGCTGTCCTCGCCGTTGGTGCGGTCGTTCAGGCAAAAGAAGACGTGGCGGGCGTAGTAGCCAGGCTGCGCGGCTGGCGGCGTGGGGGTGTCGGTCATCCGGGCATTTTAGGAGCCGATGCGAACAGGGGTATCCGCGTGGCCCTCGGCCGGGTCCCGGTCGCGCCGGGCCACGCGCTGCACCACATAAACCAGGGTGGCGTAGGGCCAGAGCCAGCCCAGCCATTGGCCCAGGCCGTAGAAGCGGATGAAGCGGCCCTGCTCCCAGGCCTGCAGGGTGTCGGCGAAATAGGCGCTGGTGGGCGCCTGGTTGAGGATGTTCAGGTGCAGCATCAGCAGCAATAGCAGCACGGCGGCGCTGGCCCGGCGGGGCAGGCCGGCCAGCATCAGCGCGACGGCCATGCCGGCCCACACGCCCACGCGGGCCGGGGTGCCGAGCCACTCCCAGGCATGGGCCGGGCCGTAGCTGAGCGCGGAGGACAGCGCGGTCACCGACACGCCCGCCACCACCGTGGCCAGCGAGAACGCCACGCGGCGGCCGATGTGGCGGATCACGCAGTAGCCCAGCAGGCAGGGCACGAGCAGGCCCAGCATCACGGCCAGCAGTTCGGCACTGGGCGACAGGGCTTCCAGCGGCGTTTCGCGCAGCGGCAGCCAGTCCAGGAACGGGGTGTCGGCCAGCAGGTCTTCCAGCGCGATCTCGAGCCGCTCCCACATCTGGCCCAGCCCGAACGGCACGGCGGCAGGAAACAGCAGCGCCACCGGCCACAGCGCGAGCAAGGCCAGCGCCCCGCTGGCGTCGGCGACAAACCACCGCGCCCGCAGCCGGCTCCAGCGGGCCAGCGCGCCCAGCCGCTCCAGGAGCGCCGCTAGCAGCGCGCCGCCCAGCGTGCCGAGCGCGTTCAGCACCAGGTCCATGTTGGAGGGCACGCGCCGCGGCAGGTAGATCTGCAGGAACTCCATCAGCATCGAGAGCAGCGCGCCCGCCAACGCGGCCACGGGCACCGCAGAGCGTGGCCAGCCGGTGCGCAGCAGGGCCAGCGCCAGCAGGAAGCCGAATGGCGCATAGCCGGCGATGTTGATGTTGACGTCGAACCAGGTCCAGTACGGCGGGGGAATGCGGGCGGTGAGGAACACCCACGGCGAGATGCCCTGCTCGCGCCAGCCGTCGAAGGGGAACAGGCTGGCGAAGACCACGAGGGCCGCGTAGATCAGCGCCAGGGGCCAGGCGGAGGTCTTGTGCACGGCGGGAGCGCGCGGCCGGCGCGTCAGAAGGGTTTGACGACGACCAGCACCACCGCGGCCACCAGCAGCAGCACCGGCACCTCGTTGAACCAGCGGAACCAGCGGTGGCTGCGCCGGCTCTGGCCGCTGGCCAGCTTGCGCAGCAGGACGCCGCAGGCATGGTGATAGCCCACGGCGAGCACCACGACCAGGAGCTTGGCGTGCATCCAGCCGTTGCCCGGCCCGCGGCCGATGCCGTACCCCAGGTAGAGCCACAGCCCCAGCGCGATGGCCGGCACGGCCAGGAAGGTGGTGAAACGCAGCAGCTTGCGCGCCATGAGCAGGAGCCGGTCTCGCTCGGCGGCCGAGCCCGGTGCCACCATGGCCAGGTTGACGAAGATCCGAGGCAGGTAGAACAGGCCGGCGAACCAACTGGCCACGAAGACGATGTGAAAGGCTTTGACCCAGAGCATGGGGGCAGTGTACGTGCCGTGCCGGGCCGTCCGGCGGAGTCCGACGCGCAAAAACCACGGCGGCCGGCGTCACGTCGAAGGGCCGGGCGGAGACCGCCCCGGCGCAATGTGGCGCACAATTTCGGGATGCATCTGTCCAGCCCCACCCCCTTCCCCCAGAACCGCCCGCGCCGCCTGCGCCGCGATGCCTTCACCCGCAACCTCGTGCGCGAGCATGCCGTCACGCCGCACGATCTGATCTACCCCGTGTTCGTGCACGAAGGCCAGGGCCGCAGCGAGGCCATCGCGTCGATGCCGGGCGTGGAGCGCCTGAGCCTGGAC
Organism: Acidovorax sp. SUPP950; assembly: GCF_030158935.1. NCBI lineage: Bacteria > Pseudomonadati > Pseudomonadota > Betaproteobacteria > Burkholderiales > Comamonadaceae > Acidovorax > Acidovorax sp. SUPP950. Next base: position 8,033 of record NZ_BQXE01000003.1, read on the forward strand.
CTCCTGCTGCCGGTGGCCGAGGATTGCGTGAAGCTGGGCATTCCGGTGCTGGCGCTGTTTCCGGCCATCGACCCCGCGCTCAAGGCGCCGGACGGCAAGGAGGCGCTCAACCCCGAGGGCCTGATTCCCCGCGTGGTGCGGGCGCTCAAGAAGGAATTCCCCGCGCTGGGCGTGATGACCGACGTGGCGCTGGACCCCTACACGAGCCACGGCCAGGACGGCGTGCTCGATGCCACCGGCTACATCATCAACGACGAAACGGTGGAGATCCTCACCGGGCAGGCGCTCACGCATGCCGAGGCGGGCGTGGACATCGTGGCGCCCAGCGACATGATGGACGGGCGCATCGGTGCTATCCGCGAGGCGCTCGAAGTGCAGGGCCACATCCACACGCGCATCATGGCCTACAGCGCCAAGTACGCGAGCGCCTTCTACGGCCCGTTCCGCGATGCCGTGGGCACGCGCGGCGCTCTGGGCAAGGCCGACAAGAACGTGTACCAGATGGACCCGGGCAACACCGACGAGGCGCTGCGCGAGGTCGCCCTCGATATCGCCGAAGGCGCCGACATGGTGATGGTCAAGCCCGGCATGCCGTACCTGGACGTGGTGCGCCGCGTGAAGGACGAATTCCGCGTGCCCACCTTCGCCTACCAGGTGAGCGGCGAGTACGCCATGCTCAAGGCCGCGGCCGCCAACGGCTGGCTCGACCACGACGCGGTGATGATGGAAAGCCTGCTGGCCTTCAAGCGCGCCGGCGCCGACGGCGTGCTGACGTATTTCGCCCGTGACGCGGCGCGGCTGCTGCAAAAGTAAGCGACCGCACCCCGGCCGCCGGCCCGCAGGGCCGGCGCCGGCGTCTTCCCCGCCCTGCCCCAGGCCCCCATGCGCATCTTTCACATCCACCAGGGCAACGCCACCGAGCTGGCCGCCCTGCCCTCCCAGCCCCCGGCCGCCGGCTTTTACTGGATCTCGTGCACCCGTGCGGCCTTCGGCGAACAACTGGGCCTGCTGCAGGCCGCGCTGCAAGCCACCACCGGCCTGCAACTGGTGGACCTGCACGTGTCCGACCTGCTGAACGCGCAGCTGCCATCGCACTACGACTACACCTCGCAATACGACCTGCTGGTGTTCCGCCGCTTGGCGGCCGCCGGTCCGGGCGCGGCACCGGCCAGCGCAGCAAGCCCGCAGGCCGTGCCTCCCGCCGCGCCGGGGCGCATGACGGGCCCGCCGGTGCTGCGCCGCATCGACACCAGCCCGGTGGGATTCGCCGTGTTCGACCAGGTGCTGCTGTCGGTCCACCCGGCCGACTGCGCGGTGCGCGATGCCTATGCGGCGCGGCTGCTGGCCACCGCGCGGGGGGAGGCCCGGGGCGATGCGCCGCGCGACCACCGGCCGCCGGGCTCCTCGCCCGTGGCGCGCCTGCCGACCTCGCCCGCCGATCTGATGATGCGCGTGGTCAACCTGATCGTGGACGGCTACCTGGATTTGCGCCGGGAACTGAGCCGGCAGCTCGACCACTGGCAGGCCGAGCTGCTCAAGCCCCGCGCGCGCTTCGCCAACTGGAGCGCACTGCTGGAGGCCCGGCTGGCGCTGCACCAGCTCGACGAAATCTGCGAAGACCAGAACACCGCCGTGCAGGACTGGATCGATGCGGTGGAGACCTGGCCCGAGCCCGAAACCCCGGCGCTGCAGCGCGAGCTGGACCTGCTCAAGGTGCGCAGCCGCGACGTGCTGGAGCACATCGAACGCGTGGTGCACCACGTGCGCCGGCTGGAGCAGAGCACCGAGACGGCGGTGCAGATGCATTTCAGCGTGCAGAGCAACCGCACCAACGACATCATGCGCACGCTCACGGCGCTCACCGCCGTGTTCCTGCCGCTGAACCTCATCGCGGGCATCTTCGGCATGAACTTCGAGTTCATTCCGCTGGTGCACAAGCAGGACGGTTTCTGGTGGGCGATGGGCTCGATGACGGTGATCGCGGTGGCGCTGATCGCGCTGTTCTGGCGCAAGCGTTACCTCGCCCGCACGGGCCACCACTGAGCGGGCACGGGGCGCCGCGCCCTGCACGCCGATAGAATCGGCGCCCCTTCGCACATCGCTCCCGCCCACGCCCTTGCGCCCCGCCCGCAGCGGCGCCCCCGTTCCCATGGCCCACATCCTCGTTGATCAGCTCGTCAAGACCTACCGCATCGCCGAGCGCGCGCCGGGCCTGGGCGGCGCGCTGCGCGGGCTGCTGCACCGGCGCACGCGCACGGTGGCGGCGCTGTCGGGGGTGTCGTTCACGCTGGAGCGCGGCGAGCTGCTGGGCTTCATCGGGCCGAACGGCGCGGGCAAATCGACCACCATCAAGATCCTGTCCGGCATCCTGCGGCCCGACGGCGGGCGCGTGGAGATCGACGGCCGCCACCCCAGCGATGACCGCGAGCGCCACGTCGCCCGCATCGGCGTGGTGTTCGGCCAGCGCACCCAGCTGTGGTGGGACCTGCCGGTGGGCGAGGGCTTCGACCTTCTGCGCGACATCTACCGCGTGGACGAGCAGCGCTACCGCCGCGCACGCGACGAGCTGGTCGCGCTGCTGTCGCTGGAAGGCGTGCTGGCCCAGCCCGTGCGCCAGCTCTCGCTGGGCCAGCGCATGCGCGCCGAGATCGCGGCGGCGCTGCTGCACGAGCCCGACATCCTGTTCCTGGACGAGCCGACCATCGGCCTGGATGCGCCGTCCAAGCTCGCGGTGCGGGACTTCGTGCGCCGCGCCAACCGCGAGCGCGGCACCACCGTGCTGCTCACCACCCACGACATGCACGACATCGAGGCGCTGGCCGAGCGCGTGATCGTGATCGGCCATGGCCGCGTGCTGGCCGACAGCCCGGTCGAGGCCCTGCGCGCCCAGGTGATGGCCGAGCGGCGCCTGGTGGTCGATTTCGGGCACGACGCGCCCGTGCTGGCGCCGCAGCCCGGCGTGTCGGTCCACGCGCGCGAGGGCCGAACGCTGGTGCTGGGGTTCGATCCGGCCGTCACCACGGCGCCCGCGCTCATCGCGCAGCTGGTGGCCGCACACGCCGTGCAGGACATTCGTCTGGAGGGCCTGGCGATCGAGGAGGTCATCGCCCGCTTCTACGCGCTGCACGGCGCGGCCGAGGCATGAGGCCGCCGCTGGCGCTGCGGCCCTACACCGCTGCGTTCGTCTCGCGCTTTCTGCAGATGCTGCAGTACCGCACGGCGGCGCTCGCCGGCTTCGGCACCCAGTGCTGGTGGGGCGGTATCAAGGTGATGGTATTGGCCGCGTTCTACGGGGGCGCTAGCGCCTCGGGCGCGCCCATGCCGCTGCAGCAGGCCATCACCTACACCTGGCTGGCCCAGGGGCTGCTGGCGCTGCTGCCGTGGTCGGGCGACCCGGAGGTGGCGCAGGCCGTGCGCACGGGCGCCGTGGCGTACGACCGGCTGCGGCCGGTGGACGCCTACGGCCTGTGGTTCGCGCGCAGCGCCGGCTGGATCGCCGCGCGGGTGCTGCCGCGCGTGGCGCTGATGGCGACCTTCGCCGCCGGGGTGCTGCCGCTGCTGGGCTGGCGCGAATGGGCCTGGCAGCCGCCGGCCAGCGCGGCGGCAGGGCTGGCGTTCGTGCTCTCGGCCGGCCTGGCGGTGCTGCTGTCCACCGCGCTGGTGATGCTGCTGAACGTGGCGGCCACGGCGGCGCTCAACGAGCGCGGCATCAACGCGCTGGCCGTGCCGGCGGTGGTGGTGCTGTCGGGCAACCTGCTGCCGCTGCCCCTGCTGCCCGATGCGTGGCAGTGGGCGCTGATCGCGCAGCCGCTGGCGGGGTTGCTGGACATTCCGTCGCGCATCCATTCCGGGCACTGGGCCGGCTGGCAGGCCGTGGGCGGGCTGGCCCTTCAGGCCTTCTGGATCGCCGTGCTGGTGGCGCTGGGCCGCCTGGCGATGCGGCGCACGCTGCGCCACCTCGAAATCCAGGGCGGCTGAGATGGGATCGTTCGCGCTCTTCATCCGCCTGGCCGGCGCCTCGCTGCATGCGCAGGCGCGCTACCCCGCCTCCGCCATGCTGATGACCCTGGGACAGTTCCTCGCCACGGGCATCGAGGTGGTCGCGGTGTGGGCGCTGTTCCACCGCTTCGGCAGCGTGCAGGGCTGGAGCCTGGGCGAGGTGGCGCTGTTCTACGGCCTGGTGAACTGCATGTTCGCGGTGGCGGACGCGCTGGGGCGCGGCTTCGACGTACTGGGCACCGAGTTCCTGCGCACGGGCGCGTTCGACCGGCTGCTGCTGCGCCCGCGGCCGCTCGCGCTGCAACTCATGGGCCACGACCTGCGCCTGAGCCGGCTGGGGCGGCTGCTGCAGGGGCTGATGGTGGTGGCGTTCGCCACCGCGCAGGCGCCGATTGACTGGACGCCGGCCACCCTCGCGCTGGCGGCATGGGCAGTGGCCGGGGGCGTGGCCCTCTTCCTGGGCATCCTGGTGCTGCAGGGCACCCTGGCGTTCTGGACCGTGGAGAGCCTGGAGATCGCCAACGTGCTCACCTACGGCGGCGTGCAGGCGGCGCAGTACCCGCTGGCGCTTTATGCGCAGTGGTTCCGCCGGCTGCTGACCTTCGCCGTGCCGCTGGCCTGCGTGGCGTATTACCCGGGCCTGGCGATCCTGTCGCACCCCGACCCGCTGGGCGCGCCCGCCTGGATGGGCTGGGTGTCGCCCGCCGCCGGCTTCGCGTTCCTGGCCGCCGCCTTCGGGGCCTGGCGCCTGGGCCTGCGGCACTACGCCTCCACCGGCAGCTGAACCCCCTGGAACCCGACCTGGCAAATAGAGACTTGACATTGTTTGTCTAGTCAATTATTGTTCAGGCCATGATCGACGCCCAAAAAACCGATGCCAGCCGCCTGCCGCCCGCCCCGCTCACCGTGGCGGGCATTCCGTTTCTGGTGGAAGAAAGCATCGGCTACCAGATGCGCCGCATCGTGTGCATCGTCGCCAGCGAGATCGAGCGCCGCATGGAGCCCCTGGGCCTGACCGATGCGCAATGGAAGCCGCTGCTGCGCCTGTACCTGAACCACGAGAACACGGTCGCGGGCCTGGCGCGTCTGTGCCAGCTCGACGCCGGCGGCATGACCCGCCTGCTCGACCGGCTGGAGGCCAAGGGCCTGTGCTCCCGCACGCGCTCGGTGGAAGACCGCCGGGTCGTGCACATCGAACTCACGCCCGAAGGGCATGCGGCGGCCGCGCAGATCCCCGCGATCCTGACGGAGCTGCAGCAGGTGTGCGCCCAGGGTTTCCAGCCGGCCGAGTACCACCAGTTGCAGGATTTCCTCAAGCGCATCCACGGCAACCTGCAGACGCTGGGGGCGGCGGCCGACACCGCTGCGCCCCGCCCATCCTGAGAGTCAGTCCACCATGAACGCCACTTTTCCCTCCACGCCCGCCGCAGCCGATGCGGCCTCGGCCCGCGACGCCGCGGCGCCCGACACCCCCAGCCCGCTGCGCGGCGCGCTGCAATATTTCGCCACGCTGGCCATCGCGCTGGCGGCCCTGCCGGGCCTCACGGCCTGCGCCGACATGTCCGGCATCGCGCCCCATGCGCAGATGCGCGACGCCGCCTCGCTCGGCCTCGCGGCGCCGGCCGCCGGTGCCGGCGCGGTGGCGCAGAAGTCCTTCGCCGAAGCCACGCTGCCCACGGACTGGTGGCTGGGCTTCGGCGACGGCCAGCTCGATGCGCTCATCGACCGCGCCCTGGCCACCAACCCCAACCTGAAGCTCACCGAGGCGCGCATCGCCCGCGCCCAGGCCTTCATCGAGACCGCCCGCGCGGCCGACGGCCCGCAGCTCAACGGCAGCCTGGACGTGAGCCGGCAGCTCTACAGCGCCAACGGCCCCTACCCGCCGCCGCTGGCCGGCAGCGTACTCAACAGCGGCACGGCGCGCCTGTCGGGCAGCTGGGAGATCGACTTCTTCGGCAAGAACCGCGCCGCGCTCGAATCCGCCCTGGGCAGCGCCAATGCCGCACAGGCCGATGCCCAGGCCGCGCGCCTGCTGCTGGCCAGCAACGTGGCGCGCAGCTATTTCCAGCTGGCGCGCCTGAAGGCCCAATTGGGTGTGGCCGAACGCACGCTGGCCCAGCGCAACGAAACGCTGCGCCTGGTGCGCGACCGCGTGGATGCGGGCCTGGACACCCAGCTGGAGCGGCGCCAGAGCGAAGGCGGCCTGCCCGAGGCGCGCCAGCAGATCGAGGCGATCCAGGAGCAGATCGCCCTCACCCGCAATGCCCTGGGCGCGCTGGTGGGTCAGCCAAATGCAGCGAACGCCCTAGATTTTCCTGCCCTGGATGCTATTCATTCGATAGCAATCCCCGGCACGCTGCCAGCCGACCTGCTGGGCCGCCGGCCCGACGTGGCCGCCGCGCGCTGGCGCGTGGAGGCCGCCACCCAGGACGTGGCCGTGGCCAAGGCGCAGTTCTATCCGAACGTGAACCTGACGGCCTTCCTGGGCCTGTCGTCGATCGGGCTGGACCGCTTCGCCGAGGCCGGCAGCAAGGAGTGGGGCATCGGCCCGGCGATCCGCCTGCCGATCTTCGACTCGGGCCGCCTGCGCGCCAACCTGCGCGGCAAGGCCGCCGACGTGGATGCGGCGGTCGAGAGCTACAACGCCGCGCTGCTGGATGCCGTGCATGACGCGGCCGACCAGCTCGCCTCGGCCCGCTCCATCGACCGCCAGCAGGCCGAGCAGCGCCATGCGCAAGAGGCCGCCGAGGCCGCCTACGACATCGCCCGCCAGCGCTACCAGGCGGGCCTGGGCAACTACCTGAACGTGCTCACCGCCGAGACGGCCGTGCTGCTGCAGCGCCGCCAGGCCGTGGACCTGGAGGCCCGCCGCCTGGACACCCAGGTCGCGCTGATCCGCGCCCTGGGCGGTGGCTACGCCGCCACCACGCCCGGCGCCGCGGGTGCCGTGGCCACGGCGGCCCCTGCCGCCGCCACCGCCGCGCACTGAACCGCCCGCCACCCCTTTTTACTGAACCGAACACCTTCCCGACCGCGAGGAGCCCTTTCCATGAACGCACCGCAAACCCCCGCCACCGCGCCCGCAGACCCCGGCGCCGCCAAGGCCCGCCGCCGCAAGGCCCTGATCTCGCTTGCCGCCCTCGTGGTGGTGGCGGGCGGCGCCTGGGGCGTGTACGACTGGCTGGTGGCCAGCCACTACGAAGACACCGACAACGCCTACGTGCAGGGCAATGTCATCCAGATCACGCCGCAGACGGGCGGCACCGTGATGTCCATCCTGGCCGACGACACCGACTTCGTGAAGGCCGGCGCCGCGCTGGTCAAGCTCGACCCCGCGGATGCCAGCGTGGCACTGGAGCAGGCCGAGGCGGGCCTGGCCCAGGCGGTGCGCCAGGCGCGCACGCTCTATGCCAACAACGGCTCGCTCAACGCGCAGATCAGCCTGCGCCAGGCGGACGTGGCCAAGGCCCGTTCCGACATCGCCCGCGCCACCGACGACCTGCGCCGCCGCCAGGCCCTGTCGGGCAATGGCGCCGTGTCCAAGGAAGAGTTGAACCACGCGCAGAGCCAGCTGGATGCGGCCCGCACGGCGCTGGCCGCGGCCGAGGCCGGCGTGGTGTCGGCGCGCGAGCAGCTCGCCAGCAACCAGTCGCTCACCCAGGGCATCTCGGTGGACCAGAACCCCAACGTGCTGGCCGCCGCCGGCAAGGTGCGCGAGGCCTACCTGGCCGCCCGCCGCACCGACCTGCCCGCCCCCGTGGACGGCTACGTGGCGCGCCGCACCGTGCAGCTGGGCCAGCGCGTGGCCGCCGGCACGCCGCTCATGACCGTGGTGCCGCTCAACCAGGTGTGGGTGGATGCGAACTTCAAGGAAAACCAGCTGCGCAACCTGCGCCTGGGCCAGCCCGCCAAGCTCACGGCCGACCTGTACGGCAAGAAGGTGGAATACACCGGCACCATCGCCGGCATGGGCGTGGGCACGGGCTCGGCCTTCGCGCTGCTGCCCGCGCAGAACGCCACCGGCAACTGGATCAAGGTGGTGCAGCGCGTGCCGGTGCGCATCGCGATCGATGCCGAGCAATTGCGCACCCACCCGCTGCGCGTGGGGCTGTCCATGGACGTGAAGGTGGACACGCAGGACCGCAGCGGCCACCTGCTGGCCGACGCGCCGCGCACCCAGGCCGTGGCGCAGACCGCGGTGTACGACGACCTGGACAAGGGCGCCGGCGCCGACGTGGCCCGCATCATCGCGGCCAACGCCGGCCCGGGCTACAAGCCCACGCTGGCCGCCGCGCCGGCCAAGGGGGCGTCGCAGGTCGCCATGGCGCCGGCCACGACCGCGTCGCACTGACCCTGCGGGCCGCCCCGGCGGCGCCTCGCCCTTCCAAGACAGACCCGCTGCGCACCGCCGCAGCGGGCCAGCCGTAGAACCACTCCCACAACACGCTGACCCATGTCTTCCCCCAACACCCCTGCGCCCCAGGCGCCGCCGCCCCTCGAAGGCAGCGCGCGCATGTGGGGCACGCTGGCCCTCTCGGCCGCGACGTTCATGAACGTGCTGGACACGTCCATCGCCAACGTGTCCCTGCCCGCCATCGCGGGTGACCTGGGCGTGAGCCCCACGCAAGGCACCTGGGTCATCACCAGCTTCGCGGTGGCCAATGCCATCGCGGTGCCGCTGACGGGCTGGCTGTCGCAGCGCTTCGGGCAGGTGCGCCTGTTCGTGGCCAGCGTGACGCTGTTCGTGATCGCCTCGCTGCTGTGCGGCATCGCACCCAACATGGCCACGCTGATCGCCTTCCGCGCGCTGCAGGGCTTCGTGGCCGGGCCGATGATTCCGCTGTCGCAGTCGCTGCTGCTGTCCAGCTACCCCAAGGCGCTGGCCGGGCTGGCGATGGCGATGTGGTCGATGACCACGCTCGTCGCGCCGGTGATGGGGCCGCTCCTGGGCGGCTGGATCACCGACAACATGAGCTGGCCATGGATCTTCTACATCAACGTGCCGGTGGGCATCATGGCCGTGCTGGTCACCTGGAGCATCTTCCACAAGCGCGAATCCGAGCGGCGGGCGCTGCCCATCGACTCCATCGGCCTGGCGCTGCTGGTGATCTGGGTCGCTGCCATGCAGGTGATGCTGGACATCGGCAAGGAGCACGACTGGTTCGCCTCGCCCTGGGTGGTGGCGTGCGGTGTGGTGGCGGTGGTGGGTTTCGCCGCCTTCATGATCTGGGAGCGCGGGGAGCCGCACCCGGTGGTGGACCTCACGCTGTTCCGCATCCGCAACTTCTGGGCCGGCGCGCTGGCCACGTCGGTGGGCTACGGCCTGTTCTTCGGCAACGTGGTGCTGCTGCCGCTGTGGCTGCAGCAGTACATGGGCTACACCGCCACGCAGGCCGGCGAGGTGCTGGCGCCGGTGGGGCTGCTGGCGCTGGTGCTCTCGCCCGTGGTGGGCAAGAACATCGCCAAGGTGGACCCGCGGCGCTTCGCCACCTTCGCGTTCCTGGTGTTCGCGCTGGTGCTGTGGATGCGCTCGCGGTTCAACACCCAGGCCGACCTGACCACGATCATGGTGCCCACGATCATCCAGGGCATCGCCATGGCGTTCTTCTTCATCCCGCTGGTGACGATCACGCTGTCGGAGATCGCACCCGCGCGCATTCCGTCGGCCTCGGGGCTGTCGAACTTCATGCGCATCACGGCCGGGGCCATCGGCACCTCGGTCTCGACCACGCTGTGGGAGCGGCGCGCCACGCTGCACCATGCCCAGCTCACCGAAGGGCTGCAGCAGGGCGGCGTGGCCGTCACGCAGACGCTGCAGGGGCTGCAGGCGGGCGGCCTCACGCCCGAGCAGGCGCTGGCGCAGGTGGAACGCATGGTGAACCAGCAGGCCTTCATGCTGGCCGCCAACGACATCTTCTATGCGTCGGCCGTGCTGTTCCTGCTGCTGATTCCGCTGGTCTGGCTGGCCCACCCGGTGCGTCCCAGCGCCGGCAGCGCGGACGCCGCGGCCGGCGCGCACTGAGGCCGGGGGGCCGGGGCGACTGTTGCGCCAAGGCCTCACTCCGGGGCATGCGCGCGGGCACCAAGGCGCCTGCGCAGGCCATGTCATCAGGGGTTCATCCGGGATTTCTACAAACGCGGGGCTGCCACCGGCATCCGCCGGCCGGTGGCCCCTGCGTCAAAAAATCCAGATCACCCATGACCCGCCCCTCTGCCCCTGCCCCCAACACCTTTCGCCGTGCGCGGATGCCCCTGGCCATCGCCCTGGCCCTTCCCTCCCTCCTGCTGGCGGGCTGCGGCGGCTCCGGCGACGGCACGCCCGCCGCCGAACAGGGCCGCTGGACCACCGGCGACCTGCACACCCACACGGTGCAATCGGACGATTCGCGCACGACGCAGACGCTCGACTTCCTGCTCGGCAAGGCCTTCACCACGTACCGCCTGGACTGGATGGCGGTGACCAACCACCTGCGCTCGTCCAAGTACGACAACGCGGCCAACCTGCTGCCCGCGCCCAAGGCCTTCGCCTATGGCATGGAGGCCTATGAGATCCCGCGCATCCAGGCGCTGCAGGCCTCCGGCAACTACGCCGGCAAGCTGATCTTCTCGGGGTTCGAGTGGGACATGCCCACGCACGACCACATCGGCGTGGGCCTCTTCGAGGGGGCCAGCGGCAGCCTGAAGCCCTCCGCCAGCGGGGCCAAGGAGTTCCAGTACCTGTTCACCACGGGCGCCGAATCGCTCTTCGACGCGGCGGACGTGGCCCGCTGGAAGGCCCAGTACCCGCAGCGCTTCAACCAGACGGCCGACGACGCGCTCAAGGCCATCGCCTGGCTGAAGGCGAAGTACCCCGACACCAGCTACGCCCTGATCAACCACCCTTCGCGCAACCCCGGCAAGTATTCGATCGCCGACCTGCGCCAGATGAACGACCTGGCGCCCAGGATCGTGTTCGCCATCGAGGGCATGGTGGGCAACCAGCTCGAACCCGACCGCGGCGGCTACACCTCGGCCTACATCGACGCCAACCAAGCCAACCGCACCTACGGCGGCACCGACGCCATCGTGGCGAAACTGGGCGGGGTGTGGGACGCGCTGCTGGGCGAGGGCCGCCGCATCTGGAACATCGCCGACTCCGACTCGCACTTCGAGATCGACTCGAACAACAACAGCAGCGGCTACTACCCTGGCGAATACGCCAAGAACCACGTCTGGCAGGCCAGCAAGGCGGAGGGGGGCATCGGCGGCCTGGTCGACAGCCTGCGCGCGGGCCGCAGCTTCGGCGTCTTCGGCGACCTCATCAACGCGCTGGACTTCAACGTGTACGCCCTGAGCGGCAAGGGCACCATGGGCCAGGAGATCAAGGCCTCGGCCGGCGAGAGCGTGACGGTGCGCATCCGCTTCAAGAGCCCGCCGGTCAACAACTACCAGCGCCCGGTGGCCAGCGGCAACCTGGGCAACATGACGCCCAGGGTGGACCACATCGATCTCATCGCGGGCGACGTGGGCGAGCGCGCGCAGCCCGGCTCGGCCGCCTACCAGCAGGCCACCAACCCGACCACCCGCGTGCTGCGCCGGTTCACGGCCGCCGACTGGACGCAGGACGGCGAGGGCTACTACACCATGGAGATTCCGCTCACCATCGCCAGGAACCAGTATTTGCGCCTGCGCGGCACGAACCTGGGCGAGAACGTGGCCGGCCTCACGGCGAACGGCGAGCCGCTGGCGGACCAGGCGGTGACCACGTCCGACCCGGCCCAGCGCCACGACCAGATCAACGACCGCAACTACGGCAACCTCTGGTTCTATTCCAACCCGATCTTCGTGTCGGTGCGCTGAAGGCCGAGCGCGGTGGGGCGCCTGGCGCCTCTGGACGGCCGGGGCAGATTGCTATTTATTTAATAGCACAATGCCCTAGAAACATATGCGCTGGAGCCCTTTTTGGCTCGATCACCGCGCGGGCGCCGGCGGCGGCCCGCCTCACGTCAGGGCGGCGCCGGCCGGCACCCCGCCCCCCGTGTGCCAGCGCGCCTGCAGCCACGCCGCGAACCCTTCCGGCGCGCGGGCGATGCAGCGTGCGCTGGTGATCACCCGCGGGTCGCGCACCCACGCCACCGTCGCCTGCTGGGCGAGCAGGGCCTCGACCAGCCGCACGTCCTCGTGCGCCACGAGCGGCGCGAAACCGCCCGCGCGCCGGTAGGCCGCGGACGAGACGCCGAGGTTGGCGCCGTGGATGTGCCGGTGGCCGTTGCGGTCCTGGTAGTGCGATGCGAAGGCCTGCGCCACGTGCAGGGGTTGCTCGTGCCAGTCCTCCACGCCGATCGTGCCGCACACGGCATCGCTCGCGCAGGCCAGTTGCGCCGTGATCCACTGCGGCGGCACGCGGCTGTCGGCATCGGTGCAGCACAGCCAGCGGGCGCCGAGCCCGACCAGGTGGTCCATGCCCACCGCCCGCGCCGCGCCGACGCAGCGCGCGCCGATCTCCACCACGTCGCAGCCCCACGTGCGCGCCAGGGCCGCCGTGGCGTCCCGGCAGGCATCGGCCACGACCACGATGCGCACGGGTTCCTGCACCTGCGCGGCCGCCGCGCACACCGAATCCAGGCAGGCGCCGATGAGGGCGGCTTCGTCGTGCGCCGGAATGCACACGCCGATCATGGGGCGCCCTCCGCCGCACGGGCCAGCCGCTCCTGCGCGCCGCCCGCCTCCGCCACCGAGGTACCACTCCCGTTCTGCCACACGTCGATGCGCATGTCTTCGTCGCACCAGCCGCCCACGTGGTCGAGCGCCAGGGTGTCCCGCGCCTGCGCGTGGACGCCGTCGCCATGGGCCGGCGCATCCGCCACCGGCGCGCGCCAGTGGCACATCGCCAGGTGGCCGCCACGCTGCAGATGCCCGGGCACCTGCGCGAGGAAATGGGCGAAATCGGCCGGCGGCAGGTAATAGGCCAGTTCCGCCACCACGATGAGGTCGCTGGGGGCCTCGGGCCAGTGCTGCGGAAAGCGCCAGTGCCGCAGCGCCACATGGCCGGCGCCGCTCAGCGTGGCGGCGGCGCGCTCCAGCGCCGCCGCGCTGGCATCGGATGCGATGAGCCGGTCGCAGCGCGCGGCCAGCGCCACCGTGTTGCCGCCCACCGAGCAGCCGGGCTCGAAGCCCTGGGCGTACCGGGGACGGGGGAGCGCGGCCAGCAGCAGATCGCGCTTGCGGCGCTCGTACCAGCGCGTGTGCACGCCCCACGGGTCGGCGCTGCGCGCGTGCAGTTGATCGAAGTGCGCGGTGTCGGCCAGGGGCGCGCCCATGTCAGGCCATCGCCCACTCGAAGCGGCCGCTCCAGGCCTGCAGCGCCGAAGGCGGCAGCACCGGCGCCGCGCCGCCGTCCGGCTGGATCTGGCTCTGGAAGGCGCGCACGGCGCGGGCCTTGGCCTGCATCAGGTCGTCGGCCACGGCGATGCGCCGGAGCGTGCGATGGCGCAGCCGCGCGTGGGCCGCGTGTTCGGGCACCAGGGCCCAGACGGGGTATTCGATGCAGCAGGCCCCCACCGTGCGGGCCGCCGCCAGGGCGGCGCGGGCGCAGGCCTCGTGGTCGGGGTGGCCGTCGTGGCGCCACGGCACGAACACCGTGTCGCCCGGCGCCAGTTGCAGGTGTGCCGCGAGCGCAAGCGCCTCGTCCGCCAGGCCGCCATCGGGCAGGCCCAGGCGCACCACGGTCGCCGCGATGCCCAGTTGCGCCAGGGCGTCGGCCGACTCCTGCGGCCGGACCTGCCGCAGGCGCTCGGCGGGCCAGGCGTGCGAACCCGGGTGGCTGGCTTCCCCATCGGTGACCGCGTAGACCAGCACCTCGTGGCCACGGCGCGCCAGTTGCGCCACCGTGCCGCCGAGCACCAGCACCTCGTCGTCGGGGTGCGGCGCGACGACCACCACGCGGCTGAAGGGCGCCACCAGCGATTCGGGGGTGGCAGGCAGCAACCGCGGCTGCGGCGCTGCCGGCACCGGCGTGCGCGCGGGCACCGCCCGCAGGCGCCGGGCGGCGGGCTTGTGGGAGGCGATCACAGCGTCCATGCATTGTCTCCAGGAAGGGTTTCGTTCGCCTGGGCCGCCAGGCGGCCGAGCACTGCCAGGTCCCATTCAGCATGGCTTTGGCGCAGGAAGACCGCAAGATCCGCCACGCGCTGGGCGTGGTCGGCGTCGCGGCACAAAGGGCCCGCCCCCAGGGCGCGCCCCACGTGGTCGATCGTGGTGGACGCGGCCGCTTCCACGGTGCCGCGCACCTGCAGGGCCTCGCGGCGGCCGAACGGCGGCCCGCCCGCCCGGTGCGCATCGATGGCGGCGGCGGCATGGCGCAGTGCCAGGGCGGACGCGGACAGCGCGCAATCCACCGCGCCCAGGTGGGCGGCCAGCAGGTCGTCCGCCGCGGCGCCGCGCTGCTGCACCCGCTCACGCAGGCGCTGTGCCACGGCGGCAGCGGCACCGTGCCAGCAGGCGGCGATGCCGGCCGCGCCGTGCCAGAAGCCCGGCCGGTCCAGGTAGGCGCCGGGCGCCCCCACGGGCCATGCCGGCACCGTGTCGAACAGCACGTCGACGCTGGCGGTATCGGCCATGCCCACGGCGTCCCAGCCCTCGCGGGTGACGGTGACCCGGGGGTGGTGCATGGACACGGCAATGAGTTGAACCTGCCCGTCCGCATCGCGGGCCGTGGCCAGGGCGGCACTGACGCCCGAGGCGCCCGAGCACCAGCACTTGCGGCCGGAGACCACCAGACCGCCGTCGGGGCCCGCGGCCAGCTGCAGTTCGGCGCCGGCCGGCCCGCCCGCGGCCCACACGCCCCACAGGCCCTGCGACGGATCGACCGCACGGACCAGCGCGACGGCGGCGGCATCGCCCAGGATCTCCCGTGCGATGCCGACCGCGTCCAGATGGGATTCGAACAGCTTGCCGATGGCGGCGTCCTCGCCGGTCACCTTGGCGAGCCAGCGAAAGCGATCGGCGGTGGTGGCACGGGCCTGCGGGTCGGCATCGAACGCCTGGACCCGGTCCAGTGCGTGGCGCACGGGGGTGCCCAGAGGGAAATCGGTGGGGGGAAGGAGATCGCGGCGCATCCTTCCGACGCTAGGGGGAGGCCC
Source organism: Acidovorax sp. SUPP950 (assembly GCF_030158935.1). NCBI lineage: Bacteria > Pseudomonadati > Pseudomonadota > Betaproteobacteria > Burkholderiales > Comamonadaceae > Acidovorax > Acidovorax sp. SUPP950. Next base: position 23,152 of record NZ_BQXE01000003.1, read on the forward strand.
TCGGCGGCCGTGTCAGCCTCGGCCCCCTGCCGCTGTGGGACGCCGGTCGGCGGCCCCCTGCCGTTGTGGGGCGCCGGTCGGCGGACCGCTGCTGTTGTAGGACGCGGGTCGGCCGCCTCCGGGCCCGCGGCCGGTCAGGCGGCCCCGGGGGCTCCGCTCAGCCCACGTGCTTGGCGAAGAACGCCAGCGTGCGCTCGCGTGCCAGGGTGGCCGAGGCCTCGTCGTAGGAGCCGCGCTGGTCGCAGTTGAAGCCGTGGTCGGCGTCGTACACGTGCACCTCCACTTCCGGGTGGGCCCGGCCGAAGGCCTGCACGCTGTCGAGCGCGATGAAGTGGTCGCGGTCGCCGAAGTGCGCCAGCACCGGAACCTTCGGGGTGCGCGCGCTTTCCTCGGTGGTGGTCATGCCGCCGCCGTAGTAGCAGACGGCGGCCGACAGGCCCTGCAGCTCGCACGCCGCGCGCCAGGTGAGCAGGCCGCCCCAGCAGAACCCCACGATGCCCACCTTGCCGCCGCCGGCCTGCGCCGCGTGGTCGATGGCGGCCTGGATGTCGGGCAGCACGCCCGCGCCGGGCAGCGCCTCGACGCGCGACTTGAGCGCGATGCCGTCCTGCATGTCCTGCGCGCTGTAGCCCAGCTCGACCCCGGGCTGCACCCGGGCGAAGGTGGCGGGCGCCACGGCCAGGTAGCCGCGCGCGGCCAGCCGGTCGGCCACGGCGCGGATGTGCGAGTTCACGCCGAATATCTCCTGCAGCACGACCACGGCGCCGCGCGCCTGGCCCTCGGGCTGCGCGACCCAGGCGGGCACCTTGAAACCGTCAGCCGATGCGATGTCCACGAAATTGCCCATGATGATGCGACTCCTTTTCCGGAAGGGATGGATGGATGGATGAGAGAGGATGGTTGGAAGGAAGCGGAGCGGTGAAAAGACGCGCCGGCCCGGGCCGGCGGATGCTGTAATGCGGGACCTTTCGCCAACGGTGCATTCTTGCAGGAGACGGCAATTGAACAAAGTGGTACTTGTGACCGGTGGTAGCCGGGGCATCGGCGCGGCGACCGCCCGGCTGGCCGCGCGCCAGGGCTGGGCGGTGGCGGTGAACTACGCCCGCGATGCGCAGGCGGCCGATGCCGTGGTGCAGGCCATCCGCGAGGCGGGCGGCCAAGCCATCGCCGTGCAGGCCGACGTGGCGAAGGAAGACGAGGTCGTCGCCCTGTTCGAGGCGGTCGATGCCCGCTTCGGCGCGCTCGGTGCCCTGGTGAACAACGCGGGCGTGGTCGACGTGCCGGCGCGCGTGGACCAGATGAGCGCCGAGCGCCTGCGCCGCATGTTCGACATCAACGTGGTGGGCAGCTTTCTCTGCGCCCGCGAGGCCGTGCGGCGCATGAGCACGAAGCACGGCGGCGCGGGCGGCAGCATCGTCAACGTGTCCAGCGCCGCGGCGCGCCTGGGCGCGGCCGGGCAGTACGTGGACTACGCCGCCTCCAAGGGCGCCATCGACGTGCTCACGCTCGGCCTGGCCCGCGAGGTGGCGGCCGAGGGCATCCGCGTGAATGCGGTGCGGCCCGGCCTCATCGACACCGACATCCACGCCAGCGGCGGCCTGCCCGACCGCGTGCGCGATCTGGCGCACCAGGTGCCCATGGGGCGGGGTGGCACGGCCGAGGAGGTGGCCGAGGCCATCGTCTGGCTGATGTCGGAGGCGGCCAGCTACACCACCCTGTCACTGCTCGACGTCTCCGGAGGCCGCTGATGGACCTGAAACCGCTCATCACGCTGCTGGCCATCGTGAACCCGCTGGCCATCGTGCCGTTCTTCATCCACTACACCGACGGGTTTTCGCAGCGCCAGCGCCGGCGCACCATCCAGGTGGCGGCCTTCAGCGCGTTCTGCGTGATCGCGGCCTGCGCGCTGCTCGGGCTGCAGATCCTGGAGTTCTTCAACATCTCGCTGCAGAGCTTCCAGGTGGGCGGCGGCATGCTGCTGCTCATCAGCGCGATGAACATGCTCAACGCCCAGCCAGCCGAGGCCAAGCCCCACACCCACGAACTGGAGGAAGGCGCCGAGAAGGCCGCCCAGGGCGACAGCATCGCCGTGGTGCCGCTCACCATCCCGCTGCTCACCGGGCCGGCCAGCATGTCCACCGTGGTGATCTATGCCGACCGGGCGCAGACCTTCTGGCAGCACCTGGCGCTGGTGGGCTACGGCGTGGTCATCGCCGGCGCCACGGCGCTGTGCTTCGCGCTGGCCGACCCCATCGCGCGCGTGCTGGGCAAGACCGGCATCAACGTGATGACGCGGCTCATGGGCCTGATCCTCGCAGCGCTGGCGGTGGAGGTGATGGCCGAAGGGCTGGGCAAGCTGTTCCCCGTGCTGGTCGCACGCTGAAGGCACGGCATGGCCACCACCCACGCCCGGTTGCTGCTGCTGGAGGACGACCCCGCCATCGCGCGCACGGTGGCCTATGCGCTCGAGCGCGAGGGGCTGTCCATCGTGCACAGCCTGCTGCTGCGGGACGCGCGCGAACAGCTGCGCGCCCGGCCCTTCGACCTGCTGGTGCTGGACGTGGGCCTGCCCGACGGCAACGGCCTCGATCTGCTGCGCGACCTGCGCCGCGACCCGGCGCACCAGGCCACGCCGGTGCTCATGCTGAGCGCACACGGCGAAGAACTCGACCGCGTGCTGGGCCTGGAACTGGGCGCCGACGACTATTTGCCCAAGCCCTTCAGCCCGCGCGAGCTGGCAGCCCGCGTGAAGGCCCTGCTGCGCCGCGCGGCTGCCCCCGCACCGGTGGCGGCGGCATCGGCGGCGCCCAGCCCGTTCCACGACGATGCCGCCGGCCAGCGCGTGAGCCTGCACGGCCGGCCGCTGCCGCTCACGCGGCGCGAATACCGCCTGCTGGCCTGCCTGCTGCGCGGCGCCGGCCGCATCCAGTCGCGCGAGGCCCTGCTCGCCGGCGCCTGGGGCGACGACAGCGAAAGCACCGACCGCACGGTGGACACCCACATCAAGACGCTGCGCGCCAAGCTGCGCGAAGCGGACCCGGCGCGCGAGTACATCAGCACGCACCGGGGCATGGGCTATTGCCTGGAGCCATGAGCGCCCGCTGGCACCGCTCCGCGCAGCCCACCCTGGCGAGGGCCTGACCCATGCGCCTGGGCATCCGGCTGCTGTTCGCCTTCTTCCTGATCAACGGCATCGCGGCCTTCTTCGTGCTGCGCGTTTTCACCGCCGAGATCAAGCCCAGCGTGCGCGAGGTGATGGAAGACATGATGGTGGACACCGCCAACATCCTGGCCGAGCTGGCGAGCGACGACCTGGCCGCAGGCCGCCTGGGCGCCACCGCGCCCGGCACGCCCGAGAGCCGCTTCGCGCAGCACGTGCGCCAGTACGCCAGCCGCCCGGTCGATGCCGCGATCTGGGGGCTGACCAAGCAGACGCTCGATTTCCGCATCTATGTGACCGATGCCGCCGGGCGCGTGGTATTCGACTCCGAGCGCAGTGCCGTGGGCGAGGACTACTCGGGCTGGCGCGACGTGGCGCGCACGCTGCGGGGCGAGTACGGCGCCCGCGCCACGCGCGAGGTGCAGGGCGACGACACCAGCGGCGTGATGTACGTGGCCGCCCCCATCCTGGTGGACGGGCCGTCCGGCCGCACCATCGGCGGCGTGCTCACCGTGGCCAAGCCCACGCGCTCGGTGCAGCGCTTCATCGACCGGGCCGAGCGCAAGGTGCTGCGCGGCGGCCTGCTGCTGCTGGCCCTGTCGGCGCTGGTGGGCGTGGCAGTCACCGTGTGGACCGTGTGGCACGTGCGCCGCCTGCGCGACTACGCCCTGAGCGTGCAGGGCCCGGCCGACGGGGGCCTGAACCCCACGCAGCCCCTGGCCGTGCCGCGGGTGCCGGGCGAGCTGGGCGACCTGGCCCGCGCCATGGACCGCATGCGCGTGCGGCTGGAAGGGCACGACTACATCGAAGGCTACGTGCGCGCCCTCACGCATGAACTCAAAAGCCCCGTGGCCGCCATCCGCGGCGCGGGTGAACTGCTGCAGGAGGACCTGCCCCCGGCCGACCGCGCCCAGTTCGCCACGCAGGTGGTCGAGCAAAGCGAGCGCCTGCAGCGCCTGGTGGACCGGCTGCTGGCGCTGAGCCAGCTCGAGCAGCGCCAGCGGGCCGAGGGCGCGGCCGCCGTCTCGCTGCAGGACTGCGCGGCCCTGGCCGTGCGCCAGGCCCAGGCCCGCGCCAGTCAGCGCACCATCGACCTGGTTCTCACGGGCGACGGCGCCGGCGGCCCGTGGGAGGCCGAACTGGTGACGCTGGCGATCACCAACCTGATCGACAACGCCATCGACTTCGCGCCCGCCGGCAGCGCGGTGCGCGTGGAATTGCAGGGCCCGGTGGTGGCCGTGCAGGACGCGGGCCCCGGCGTGCCGGACTATGCGCTGCCGCGGCTGGGCGAGCGCTTTTTCACCACCGCGCGGCCGGGTGGAGAGCGCAGCGGCTCGGGGCTGGGCCTGGCCATCGTGCGCCGGATCATGGCGCTGCACGGGGGAACGATGGCAGTGCGCAACACCCAGCCCGGGCTGCGGGTCGAACTCGCCTTTCCGGCCGCCTGACGGCGGCGCACCGGCCACCGGGCCGGCAGCGCGCTGGTGCACTTCACCGTGCGCTCACAAACTTCATTTCCGCCTCACGCCCGCTCACCACACTGCCCTCCACATCCACTGGCGGAGAGCCTCCTTGAAACACCCCCTGTTCACCAAACTGGCCGCGCTCGCGGCCATCACCCTGCTCCTGCTGTTCGGCCTGGGCCTCATCGAAGACGTGGTGCGCGACCGCCAGCGCTACCGCACCCTCACTGCCGATGGCGTGGCGCGCAGCCTGGCGGGTTCGCAAACCCTGCTGGGGCCGCTGATCCACAGCGCCTGCGTGGAAAGCTGGGATGCCGTGACCGGCACCGGCAGCGAGCGCACCACGGTCGAGAAACGGCGCGAGTTCGTGCTCACCGCCATGCCGGACACCCTGCAATTGCGCGCCGGCACCGCCATGCAGGAGCGCTCGCGCGGTGTGCACAAGGTCAACACCTACGCCCTGAAGGCGCATGTCGCCGCCGAGTGGTCGTCGCTTGCGAGCCTGCGGCCGGACACCACCGTGCAGGGCTCGCGCATGCAATGCGGCGCACCCCTTCTGATGATGGCGGTGGGCGATGCGCGGGGCATCCGCGCGGCCCAGCTCACCATCGGCGGCCAGGCGCTGGCCCTGAAGCCCGGCACATTCCACCCCGCCTACCCCCGAGGCCTGCATGCCCCGCTGCCCGAAGCGCTGGTGCAGCGGCCAGGCGGCGATACCGGCCCGTTCAAGGCCGAGATGGACCTGGAACTCGTGGGCACCGAGAGCGTGGCCATCGTGCCGCTGGGCAGCCAGACCCAGGTGCAGATGGACGGCAGCTGGCCCCACCCCTCGTTCGCAGGCCGCTTCCTGCCGTCGGAGCGCACCGTGGGGGACAAAGGCTTTTCCGCGCTGTGGCGCCTGTCTTCGCTCGCCAGCACGGCCCAGCAGGACGTGGCCGCCGGCCGCCCCGCGTGCGAGGCGGCCCCCAGCGCGGACCACGCCTACGAACCCGCGCCCGCCGACGGCCGCGGCTGCGCCGACAGCTTCACCGTGGCCTTCGTGGACCCGGTCAATCCCTATTCCCTGAGCGACCGCGCCACCAAGTACGGCGTGCTGTTCATCGCGCTCACCTTCGTGGCGGTGGGCCTGTTCGAGCTGATGAAGCGGCTGCGGGTGCATCCGGTGCAGTACCTGCTGGTGGGCAGCGCCCTGTGCAGCTTCTTCCTGCTGCTGGTGAGCCTGTCGGAGCACCTGCCCTTCGGCGTTTCGTATGCCATCGCGGCCAGCGCGTGCGTGCTGCTGCTGGCCTACTACGCCAGCCACATGCTCGGCAGCCTGTGGCTCGGCCTGCCGTTCGGGGCCGGCATCGCGCTGCTCTACGGCCTGCTCTACCTGCTGCTGCAGCTGGAGCAGACCGCGCTGGCCGTGGGTGCCATCGCGCTGTTCCTGGTGCTGGCCGCCGTGATGGTGCTCACGCGACGGGTCAACTGGTACGGCCTGACCGCGCAACGCCCGGTTCCCACCCCTCGCCCGGAGGCCGCATGAGCGCGCCGTCGCCCGGGCCGGCCCACCGGGCCAGCCCCTGGGACACGCACTTGGCCGCGCCAGCGCAGCCGGAGCGCGGCGAGCAGGGCCTGTCGATGGCGCAGGCGCAGCGCCTGCAGCGCTACCACGACCGCCTGCTGTGCGCCCTGGCGGCGCGGGACCGCGAAGCCTTGCGCCAGGCCAAGCAGGGCATCCTGAAGGCCGCCTACTGGCCACGGGCTGCGGATGCCGCGTCCCCGGCCTGGCGCCGGGCCATGCGCACGCTCTCCTGGCAGATGGCCGCCCTGCTGCTGCCCCGCGGGCGCCAGTAGCCCGCAGCAGGGGCTGCCAGGCCTCAGACCGCGACCGCTTCGCGCGCCGGGCGGGGTGCCGCAGCCTTTTCTGCCTGCGGGGCCCCACCGTCGCCAGAGCAGGCGCCGCCGCAGCCGTGAATGGCCTGCGCCGGAAGCGCGCCCGGCGCATGCACGGTGCCGGTCGCGGGATCGAAGCCCACGCGGCGCAGGTGCAGGGCGAGCGCCGCATCCATGGTCTGCGTGTGTTGCGGAAACCACAGGGCCAGCTCCGACGCCATGCGGCGCAGCACGGCCGGCTCGCCCGCTTCGGCCTGCGCCGTGCCCTCGCGCAGCACCTGCAGCACGACCTTGTGCTGCAGGCTGTGGCAGTTGCCCGAGGCGAAGCGGGTGGCGGCCATCCAGGCGTCCTCGCGGGCGAAGTGGTCGGCGGTGTGCGCCACCAGCGCGTGCCAGGCGCCCAGCAGTTGCGCGTCCGGCGCGGCCTCCACGGCGGCCAGCAGTTCCACGAACTCCTGGTGGGTTTCGTCCATGAGGGGAAGGTCGAGGGCGAGGCCCTCGGACCATTGCAGTGCAGCCATTTCCAGTCCTTGCAGTCCAGTGGGAGGCCAGCTTAAGAGGCGCGGCGGGGGTGGGTTTTGATGCAGGTCAGGGCGCCGGCGATCGGCGCCATGCCGCCGCCAGGGGCCACCTCTGCCGGAAAGGGCCGGACCTCTGATAATTATTCGATGACTCAGCCGTCCACCCCGGGTAATGCCGCCGCCGCGAGGCCGTTGAACGAAGGCGAGCGCCTCGCCGCGCTCCAGATGCTGGGGGTGCTGGATTCAGCGCCGGAGCCGGTTTTCGACGATCTGGCGTGGCTGGCCAGCCAGTGCTGCGATGCGCCCATCGCGCTCATCTCGCTGATCGACGAAACGCGCCAGTGGTTCAAGGCCAGCTGCGGCCTGGGCACACCGCAGACATCGCGCGAGATCGCGTTCTGCAGCCATGCGCTGGCATCCACGCAGATCCTGGAGGTCCCCGACGCGCTGGAGGACCCGCGTTTTTCCAGCAACCCGATGGTGCTCGGCGAGCCGGGCATCCGCTTCTATGCAGGGGCTCCGCTGGTCGGCGGCACAGGGCATGTCTACGGCACGCTGTGCGTGATCGACCGGGTGCCGCGGCGCCTGTCCGGAACGCAGCGGGAGGCGTTGCAACGCCTGTCCAGGCAGGTGGTCAGCCAGCTGGAGGCCCGCCAGGGCCGCCGGGAGGCCCAGATCCAGGCGGGCACGCTGGGCCGCCTGCTGGAGGCCATGCCCGATGCGGTCGTCTCCTGCGGCTCCGATGGACTGCTGGGCGAATTCAACCACGTGGCGCGGGCCTGGCACGGCACCGACCCCCGGTCCCTGCCGCCGAGCGAGTGGGCCGAGCATTTCGACCTGTTCGAGGCCTCTGGCACACGGCTGCTGGCGACCGGGGACATCCCGCTGCTGGCCGCCTGGCGGGGCGAGACCGTGCGCGGGTTCGAGCTGGTCATCAAGGCCAAGGGCCAGCCGCCGCGGTCGGTGCTGTGCAACGCTTCGCCTTTGTTCTACGCGGACGGCACCAAGATGGGCGCGGTGTGCCTGATGCACGACGTGACGGCGCTGCGCGCCGCCACCCGTGCCGCCACGATCGCGGCCCAGCGCTTTTCGGGCGCCTTCAGCGCCGCCACCCACGGAATGGCCCTGGTCGCCACCACGGGCCACTGGATCGAGGTCAACGACGCGCTGTGCGGCATGCTGGGCTACGCGCGGGACGAATTGCTGCACATGGATTTCCGGCGGCTCACCCACCCGGACGATCTCATGTCCCACCGCGACCACATCGACCGCCTGGTCCGCAGGGAAACGCAGAACTACCAGTTGGGCAAGCGCTACCTGCGCAAGGACGGCGAGACGGTGTGGGCCCATCTGGCGGTCTCGCTGGTGCGGGACGAATTCGACCAGCCCCTGCATTTCGTGGCCCAGATCCAGGACGTCACGGAGCAGCGGTCCATGGAAGAGCGCCTGCGCGACAGCGAGCGCCGCATGCGCAGCATCCTGGAAGACACGGAGGACGCCTTCATCGTGGCCGATGAGGACGGCCAGATCCTGGAGTGGAACCGCGCAGCCCAGGCGATGTTCGGCTGGCGCCGGGCCGAGGTGCTGGGGCGCCCGATGGCCGAGACCATCCTCGCCCCGGCGATGCGAACGCGCAGCCTGGCGGCGCTCATGGCCAACGAGGGCGCCCGGGCCCGCAGGCAGCTTCTTCCGGGATGGCACCGCGACCAGCACGAGTTTCCGATGGAGATCACCCTCAGCCAGGTGCAGCTGGAATCGTCCCGCATCGTGACAGCCTTCATGCACGACATCAGCGAGCGCGTCGCGGCCGAGCAGCAACTGCGTCGAAGCGAGGCCCAGTTGCAGCTGATGGCCGACAGCGTGCCCGCACTCATCGCGCACGTGGGCGCGGATTTGCGCTACCAGTTCGCCAACAAGGCCTATGCCGCATGGTTCGGCAAGGACCCCGCGCAGATCGTGGGCCGCCCCATGGATGAAATCCTGGATTCGGCGCATTTCGCCAAGGCCTGGCCCTACACCCGCCGCGTGCTGAAAGGCGAACCGGTGCAGTTCGAGGCCGAGGTCGCCAACGCCGCTGGCGAAACCCGGGTCATGTCCGCCAGCTGCATCCCCGATGTCCAGCCGTTGGAGCCGGACCGCCCACCGGCGCCCGCAGTCGGGTTCCACCTCACGGTGACGGACATCACCGTCCACAAGGATTACGCCAACAGGCTAGCGATCAGCGCCGCGCGGCTGGAGCGGGCCCTCGAAGGGGCCCAGCTGGGCTTGTGGGAACTGAACATCGAGGCCATGACGCTGCAGGTGGACGCCCGCGGATCGGCCATGCTGGGCTTCGGCCCCAACGAGGTGACCAAGACCGTGCCCGAATGGACCGCCGTGCTGCACCCTCTCGACCAGGAGCCGAACGTGGCCGCGTTCCGCCGGCATCTCGGCGGAATGACGGAAACCTACGAGAACGAGTTCAGGGTGCAGGGCCCGCAGGGGGCCTGGATCTGGCTGTTCTCCCGCGGCAAGGTCATCCGGCGCAGCGCCACGGGCGCGCCCTCCAAGGTCATCGGCACGTTCATGGACATCACCCAGCGCAAGCTTGACGAAGAGGCGCTGGCGCGCGCGGCCCTGCTGCTGCGGCAGTCGGGGGCCATGGCACGCGTGGGAGGCTGGACGCTGAATCCGGCCACGGGCGAGGCGGCCTGGACGGACGAGGTCTACCGCATCCACGACCTGGAGCCGCAAACCACGCCGGACCTGTCGCAGGCGCTGAACTACTACACCGAAGCGTCGCGCCCCCTCATCGGCGCGGCCTTGCAGCGGTGCATGGAAGACGGCACGCCGTGGGACCTGGAGCTGGAATTGATCTCGCACAAGGGACGACACCTCTGGGTGCGCGCGCAGGGCGAGCCGACCTACCAGGACGGCCGGATCGTCCAGCTGAGCGGGGCCTTCCAGGACATCACGGAGCGAAAGCACTCGGAGCTGCAACTGCAGCGCCTGAACGCCACGCTGGCGGAGCTGTCCTATACGGATGCCCTCACGGGACTGGGCAACCGCCGCCTGTTCGACGAGGCATTGAGCGCCGAGTGGGGCCGGGCGCGCCGGCAGGACGCATCCGTGGCCCTGCTGATGATCGATATCGACCACTTCAAGCACTACAACGACATGCACGGGCACCAGGCCGGCGACGACTGCCTGCGCCAGTTCGCCACCGTGCTGCAGGGGGCGTTGTTCCGGGCGCACGAAAAGCCGATGCGCTACGGTGGCGAGGAGTTCGTGGTGCTCTTGCCGGGCACCACGGGCGACGAGGCGCAGGTCGTGGCCCAACGGGTGCTGCAGGCGTTCGACCATGCCGCCATCCCCCATGGCGCTTCGCCCCTGGGCCCGCACGTCACCTTGAGCATCGGCGTGGCGGCCCTGCAGCCCACGGCGGAAATGACAGAAAAGCAATTGGTGCGCGACGCGGACCAGGGGCTCTACCAGGCCAAGGCCGCCGGACGGGCGCGTTGCATGCGGTGGCGCTGAGCGAACAGCCCCCACTGAGGCGGCCGCAACGCAAAAAGGCTTCGCACTGCGAAGCCTTTTTTGCTTTTGGCACCCCAGCCGTTCATCCGAACGCAGGGGTGGCCATAACCTGTTTTACTGGTTGTAGACGCGCTTCAGATCGGCAACGCACTTGTCCTTGACGTCACCGTTCATGGCATCGCAACGCTCCTTGGCGGCCTTGTACTCGGCTTCGCGCTTTTCTTCAGCGGCGTCCTTCTTCACTTCGGCGACCTTGGCGTCCTTCTTGGCCATGTTGTCCGAAGGCTTGGCCTGGGCGCGAGCCACCTTGGCGTCTTCCTTGGCCTTCACGTGGGCGGCCTTGGCATCCTTCACGCAGACGTCCTTGGCATTGCCTTGCTGGTCATCGCACTTTTCCTTGGCGACGTCGTAGGCGGCGTCAGCGCGGGCTTCGTTCACCTTGTAGGTGGCCTTGTCGCTGGGCTTGTACTGGGCTTCCAGTTCGGCCTTGGCGACCTTCTCGGCACCCTTGGCTTCCTTCATGCAGACGTCCTTGGCGTTGGCCGTCATGCTGTCGCACTTCTGCTTGTTCATCTTGTAGTCGGCAGAGATGCGGTCCTTGGCGGCGCTGTGCTCTTCCTTGGTCATGGCCATGCCGCTGGTGGCGAGAAGGCCGGCGGCCACGATGGCCAGAAGATTGCGTGCGTGTTTCATATTTTTCTCCTCAATGTCTGTAGGGGGGTGCGGTTGTCGATTTGCCTTGTGGCAGCACGGCGAACACCGCTGGTTTTTAAAAGTGGGAAAGGCCCGGGATTTACTTGTCGAAACGGAATTCGGGGTGGCGGTCTTGCCAGGACTTCAGTTCCTTCTCGGCGGCATCCTTGGCCAGACCCTGGCGCTCTTGCAGCTTGCCCAGGAACTGGTCGCGCTTGCCGGCTGCCACGTCAAGATCGTCGTCCGTCAGCTTGCCCCATTGCTCCTTGATCTTGCCGGTGAATTGCTTCCAGTTTCCCTTGACGGTGTCTTCATTCATGGCACAAGTCCTCTTGGTTATTCGCTTCAGCCCTCCACTCCGAGACGGTTTGGAACCCTGGCTGGATGCGATGGACGAACTGTAAAAGTGCCCCCTCGGGGCAGGCGTAGTCATCCGGGGGCAGCACGCGTCAGCCCAGGCCTACGGTTGACAAGGACAAAAAAAAGGGGCGTGCAGTGCACGCCCCTTTCGGCTATGAGCCCATGCGCTCAGTGCGCCAGATGCAGCCCGCATTCGCGGTTGTCCTCGCCCTTCGTCGGGTCCACGTAGTCGAAGTTGTTGGGCAGTTGGTGGGCCACGAGGTATTCGTACAGGTCCTTGGACGACCAGTGCAGCAGCGGTGCGACCTTGAGCAGGCCGTCGGGGTTGATGCTCACCGGGTCCATCTGCGCGCGCACGGCCGTGTCGGTGGCGCGCAGCGCGGTGAACCACACTTGCGGCGCGGTCTCGCGCAGCGCGCGGGCGAAGGGCTCGAGCTTGACCTCTTCGGTGAAAGCGGCATGCCGCGGATCGTCGAGCGCGGGCACCGGGCCTTCGACAGCCTCGCGGTGGGCGCGCGAGCGGCGTGGCAGGTAGATCGACAGATTCAGGCCAAGCTGCCGGGTCACCTCGTCGGCGAACTGGTAAGTGGCCTCGGTGTTGTAGCCGTTGTCCATCCACACCACCGGCACATCGGGCCGGGCCCGCGTGACCATGTGCAGGATGACGGCCTCGAACGGCCGGAAATTGGTGGTGACGATGGTGGGCCGGCCCAGCCCCACGGCCCAGTCCACGAGGCCCTGGGCGTCCTTGCCGAGTTCGGCGTTGATTCTTGCGAGGTCGATGCTGCTCATTCCATGCTCCAACGGGACCGGGCGCGAGCGGCCCGGTGGGACGGGCGATTGTGCCTTTTGCGCCGCAGGGCCGCAGCCGGCCGGCCACGCGCCCCTGCCGCCCGGCGGGGCACCGGAGCGCCGCAGTACGGCAAAAATACAACAATAAGAATCATTCCCATTCTCTTTTTATAATCGGCGTTCCATGCCGCACCCCGCCTCGCTTCCTCCGCCGCCCGAGCCCCTGCTGGCCGCCCTGGTGAAGCACTACGAAGACCTGGTGGGGTCGCTGCGGCACCGCTTCGGGGACGAGTGCTTTCCGCGCGAGATCGTGAACGACCTGTGCGTGCGGCTGCTCGAGCGCCCGGTGCCCGGCGAGATCGCCAACCCGCTCGCGTTCCTGCGCTGCGTGGCGCGGGACTTGGCCATCGACCGCTACCGCGCCCAGGCCCGGCGCCGCGAGACGGCGCACGAGCACCCCGAGGCGAACGCCCCCGTCCCTTCGGCAGCGCCGCTGTCGCCGCCCGAACTGGCGCTGGCCGCCCACCAGCGCCAGCGGGCGCTGCTGGCCGCCATCGAGCAGTTGCCGCAGGCCAGCCGCGAGGCGTTCATCCTCACCAAGCTCTACGGCATGCCGCAGGACGAGGCCGCCCGGCGCATGGGTGTCTCGCGCGGGATGGTGGCCCGGCACCTGGCGCGCGCCCTTCGCGACGTGGAGCCGGTGCTGATCGAGGGCACCGGCCATGCCGCCCGCTGAATCCGCTGCGGCGCCGGCCGCCCGTGCAGCCGGCGCCGGCAACCCTTCCGTGCGCGGCGCGGGCCGCCGCGCCCACTTGCCCATCGACGACGCCCTGGCGCCGTTCGCCGACCTGCTGCGCCAGCACCTGCCCACGCCCGAAGACATCGAGCAGGCGGCGGCCCTGCGCCGCGAGCGACGCCGGCGTCCCGCGAAAGCCCGCGCGGCGGGCGCGGCCACGGCATTGGCAGTGGCCGCGCTGGCGGGGGTGCTGTGGGCCGATCCGGTGCTGCACCGCGAATCGCTGGCCACCGCCGTGGGCGAGCGGCAGGCCCGGCCGCTGGCCGACGGCAGCACGGTGCGCCTGAACAGCAACACCCGGGTGGAGGTGGCCCTGCACCTGCGCTCGCGCCGCCTGACGCTGGGGCACGGCGAGGCCGCCTTCGAAGTCGCCCACGCGCCCTGGCACGCCTGGGCGCCCTGGCTGCAGCGCCCGTTCACCGTGCAGGCGGGCGCGGTGGCGGTGGAGGACATCGGCACCGTCTTCAACATCCGCCGCGACGGAACGGCTGCGGCCGGCGACGCGGCCCATGCGGGCGCCGACATCACCGTGCAGCAGGGCAGCGTGCGCGTGCACGCCGGGACTGGCACGGCGCCGGTGGTGCTGCACGCGGGCCAGGCGCTGCACACCCGGCCGGGCACGGCCTGGCCCGCCCCGGAGGAAGAGGACACCGCCCGCGTCGCCGCGTGGCAGGCCGGCCGGCTGCGGCTGGACGCCACGCCGCTGGCCGACGCCGTGGCCGAGATGCAGCGCCACCGCCGCGCGCCCATCACGCTGGCCGACGGGCACGCCGCGGCGCTGCGCATCTCGGGGGAGTTCGACCTGGACCGCATCGACCAGCTGATCGACCTGCTGCCGCGCCTGGCCCCGGTGCGGGTGGACCGCCATGCGGACGGCAGCGTGGTGATCGGCCTGCGCACAGCACATCAAAAACCATAGCAGGATGCCGGCGCATTGATTGCGGTGGCGCCCGTTTCGATGCCCAGTGCCCGGTCTCCGGCCGAAGGGCCGCCGCTGGCCATTCATTGATTTGGATCGGCGACGTGTACAAACCCGCCCGCTGCATCGGCTCACAGGGGGACGGGCGCCCCCTGCCCGCCCGCCGTCCCCTTTTTGTGTCTTGACCGATTTCTTTCCAGGAGCCTCCATGCCGATCCCCCAACACCGCCGCCCGCCACACCGCGCCCGCTGGGCCGCGCTGGCCGCCGCGCTGTGCATCGCCGCCACCGCCGCCCAGGCCCAGCCCGTCGCGGTGGACCTGCCCGCCCAGCCCCTGGCGCAGTCATTGAACGCCCTGGCGCGCCAGAGCGGCGTGCAGATCGTGTTCGTCACCGACATCGCCCAGGGCCAGCAGGCGCCGGCGGTGCGGGGCACGCTGGAGGTGCGCGACGCGCTGCAGCGCCTGGTCGCCGGCACCGGGCTGGTGGTGCGCGCGCAGGATGCCCGCACCTTCACGGTGGAGCGCGCGGGCACCGCCCCCGCCGGTGGCACCCCGGGGGCCGCAGGCGCGGCGGCTGGCGCCACGATGAGCGAGGTGCGCGTGCAGGCGGCGCGTGGCGAGGACACGGCCTACAACGCCGCTTCGTCCGCCAGCGGCACCAAGACCGAGGCCCCGCTGCGCGACGTGCCGCAGACCATCGATGTGGTGCCGCAGCAGGTGATCCGCGACCAGGGCGCGACCTCGATGCAGGACACCCTGCGCAACGTGGCGGGCGTGGGCCTGTCGCATGGCGACGGCCAGCGCGACCAGGTCAGCATCCGCGGCTTTACCAGCATCGGCGACCAGTTCGTGGACGGCTTTCGCGACGACGCGCTGTATTTCCGCGACCTGTCCAACATCGAGCGGGTGGAGGTGGTGAAGGGCCCCGCCGCCGTGCTGTATGGGCGCGGCTCGTCCGGCGGCCTGGTCAACCGCGTGACGAAAAAGCCCGGCACGGACGTGTCCGACATCGCCCTGAGCGTGGGCAGCTGGGCCGACAAGCGTGCCGAGTTCGACGTGGGCCGCGCGCCCGCGGGCAGCGACTGGTCCTGGCGCGTCACCGGCGCGGCGGAGGACGCCAACAGCTACCGCAGCCAGCAGTTCCTGGAGCGCCAGGCCATCGCCCCTTCGGTGCTGTGGAAGCCCGACGGCGCCACTTCGCTCATGCTGCAGGCCGACTACCTGCACGACAAGCGCGTGACCGACTTCGGCATCCCGGCCTACCAGGGCCGCCCGGTCAACGTGCCCGCGGGCACCTACTTCGGCTCGGCCAATGCGCGCGATGCGGACACGTCCGAATCCACGGTCAGCTCGTTCACCGCCACGTTCAGCCACCGCTTTTCCGACACGCTGCGCGTGCGCAACGCCCTGCGCTACTACCACTACGACCTGGACCGCCAGAACACCCTGCCCGCGGGCACCACGAACGAGGCCGCGGGCACCGTGGCGCTCACGCGCTCGGGCGTGGACCGGCGCGAGCGCGGCGTGTTCAACCAGACCGAGCTGATCCAGAACCTGCGCACCGGCAGCGTCGCGCACGAGGTGCTTTACGGCCTGGAGCTGGGCCAGCAGAACAAGGATGCGGTCTCGTTCACCGGCGGCACGCTGGGCAACGTGAACCTGTGGAACCCGGTGCTGCCGGTGGCGCCGCTCAACGGCGGCGGGGCCGTGTCGGCCAGCGCGCTGAACCGCTACCTGACACGCGCGTTCTACGTGCAGGACCAGATCACGCTGTCGCCCGAGTGGAAGGTGCTGGCCGGCCTGCGCTACGACCGCTTCGGCCAGGAAACCGACAACCGCCTGGCGGGCCAGAGCGACTTCGAGCGCACGGACACCACCTGGAGCCCGCGCGCGGGCCTGGTGTGGCAGCCCACGGCGGCACAGTCGTACTACGTGTCGGTGAGCCGTTCCTACCAGCCCTCGGCCGAGATGTTCGCACTGTCGGCCACCAACACGGCCATCCAGCCCGAGCAGACGACCAACTACGAAGTGGGTGCCAAGCTCGACCTGCTGGACGGCCGCGCCACGGCCACGGCCTCCCTGTTCCAGCTGGAGCGCACCGACATCAAGACCACCGACCCGGCACAGCCCACCCGGCTGATCCCCATCGGCACGCAGCGCACGCGCGGGCTGGAGCTGTCGCTGGCGGGCGAACTGGCGGCGGGCCTGCAGGCCACGCTGAGCTACGCGCTGCTGGACACGCGCATCACCCGCTCCACGGCCACCGACGCCGGCCAGGCGGTGCAGGGCAAACGCGCCACGATCACGCCGCGCAACGCGTTCTCGGCGTGGCTCACGCAGCGCCTGGGCGACGACTGGAGCGTGGGCGGCGGCATCAACTACGTGGGTGACCGCTTCGCCAACCCGGGCAACACGGTGACCTTGCCGTCGTACGTGGTGGTGGACGCGATGGCGCAGTACCGCATCGGCAAGGCGACCACGGTGCAGCTGAACCTGCGCAACCTGTTCGACCGCAACTACATCGTCTCGGCCCACGGCAGCAGCCCCAACCTGAACCTGCCGGGCGCGCCGCGCAATGCGACGCTGACGCTGCGGCACAGCTTCTGACCGGGCGGGCGCCGCGGGCGCGGCGCCGGTAGCGGGCCGAAACGAGACGGGTCAGCGCCCCATCTGCTCCAGCCACTGCCCGATGTCCTGCGCGGCCTGGGCCGTGGCGTCGGCCAGGGCGCGGGTGCCGCCGGGCGCATCGGCCGTGGCGGCGGGGCGCTGGACCAGGAACACGCGCTGGGCCAGCAGCTTCTCGCCGGCCGGCGTGGACTCGGCGATGGATACGCGCAGCCGCACCAGTCCCACGCTGGTGGCCGGGGCGCTGAACACGTGGCTGAACTCCTCGATCTCCAGGCGCAGAATGGCCGGCAGGGCGCCGCCCTCCAGGATCTGCGCGGCGCCTTCGTCGCCCGTCAGCACGGCGCGGCGCAGGCCCAGCTGGTCGCGCACGGCCTTTTGCACCAGCTGCGCGGGCGGCTGGCTCCAGCGCGCCTGGTTGTAGGGGCGCAGGCGGCGCGCGTCGTCGTAGGCCAGGCGGTACAGCACGGCGGTGCTGCCCTCGACCGGGCCAGTGGTGGTCACGTCGGCCAGGGCCAGGGGAGGCAGCGGCGCGCGGCGGTCCGAGGGCGCGGCCTCCATCAGGCCGGGGCCGAAGTCGTAGACCTCGGCGCGAACGGGCGGTGCGGGCAGCGCCGAGCAGCCGGCCAGCAGGGCGGCGAATGCCAGGCCAAAAACGGCTCCAGCACAATGAAAACGCCGGCGTTTAGCTATCATTTTAATAGTATCCATGGCAAGCCCTCTCAAGGTTTGGCGGCAGCAGGCGCCTCGAAGCCGGGCTCGCCCGGCCCGCCGGCGGCGGTGCCCGATCCGTAGATGAGCGACTGCGGGTTGTCGCTGATGGTGCTGGCGGTGCGGCCCAGGCGGCGCACGGCGCGCGAGGTCTCGTCGGCGGCGTGGTTCAGGCGCGGCAGCGTGACGCGGCCGAAGCGGTCGGCAGCGGTGGCCAGCGACTTGGAGCCTTCGGCGATCTGGTCGATGGGGCCGCCTTCGGCGCTCAGCTGCTTGACGGCGGCGCCCACTTCGTTGGCCGCGGCGGAGGCGCTGCTGCCGGCCTGGCGCAGCGCCTGCAGGGTCTCGCGCGCATCGCTGGCCACGCCGGGCACGGCGGCCAGCGCGGGGTCGAGCCGCTGCACCACGGTGGTGTCCAGGCGCTTCATCAGCGCGCTGGCGTTGCCGGCGGCCTGGCCCAGGTTGTCGATGGCGGTGGCGATGCGCTTTTGGTTGTCGTCGCTCAGCAGGTCGTTGATGCGGCCCGTGGCCTCTTCCACCTGCGAGAGGATGGCGGGCCCCTGCTCGGCCAGCTGGCCGAACGGCGAGGTCTTGAGGGGCAGGCGCGGCAGGCCGCTCGATCCCTTGGGCAGCGGCGGCTCGGCCTGCTGGCCGTCGTCCAGCAGCACGTGGGCCAGGCCCGTCACGCCCTGGTAGCCCAGCACGGCGAAGGTGGCCGGGGTGATGGGCGCCTGGTCGCTCACGGCGATGCGGATCAGCACGTTGCCGGCCACGTCGGGATCGAAGCCGATGCGCACCACCTTGCCCACCGCCACGCCCTTGTAGCGCACGGCGGCCTGCGGCTGCAGCCCGCCCACGCTCTGCTTGCTGGACAGCTCGTAGAGCTGGTAGCTGGTGTTGTCGCGCGTGAGCCACAGGCCCAGGCCCGCCAGCAGGGCCGCCACGACGACCACGAAGATGCCCGCAGCGAGGGCGTGGGACTTGTTTTCCATCAGGCGTCCTTGGTCGAGGGCGAAGCCGGTGCGGGCGCCATGGCGCGCCGGCCGCGTTCGCCGAGAAAGAAATGTTGAATGAACGGGTGGTCGAAGTGCACGACCTCCTGCGGGGGGCCGGAGACGATGACCTTCTTTTCGGCCAGCACGGCCACGCGCGTGCTGAGCGCGAACAGCGTGTCCAGGTCGTGCGTGACCATCACCACGGTCAGGCCCAGGGCGGCGCGCAGTTCGCGCAGCAGTTCGCAGAAATCGTCGGAGCTGTTGGGGTCCAGGCCCGCGGTGGGCTCGTCCAGCAGCAGCAGGGGCGGGTCCATGATGAGCGCGCGCGCCAGGGCCACGCGCTTGATCATGCCGCCCGACAGGTCGGCCGGCATGCGCGTGGCGTGTTCGGGCTTCAGCCCCACCATCTGCAGCTTGACCATGGCCGCATCGCAGACCAGATCGCCCGGCAGCGTGCCCTGCTCGCGCAGCGCGAAGGCCACGTTGTCGAGCACGTTGAAGGCGGAAAACAGCGCGCCCTGCTGGAACAGCATGCCCACGCGGCTGGCGGCGCCGGCGCGGCCCATCTCGGCGGCGGGGCGGCCCAGCACCGTCACCTCGCCCTTGGCGGGCCGCGTGAGGCCCAGCATCTGGCGCAGCAGCACGGTCTTGCCCGTGCCCGAGCCGCCCACCAGGGCCAGCATTTCGCCGCGGCGCACGGTGAGGTCGAGGTTCTCGTGCACAGCGAAGGCCTCCTTGCCCTTGCCGAACACGGTGGACAGCCCCTTGATCTCGACCACCGGCGGCGCGTCGGCGGGCGGGGCCTGCGGCGCGGTGTGCGCGGCGGGGGCGGGGATGAGCGAGGTGTCGTCCATGGCGTCAGATCCCGAGGTTCTTGAACGCGATGGCGAACAGCGCGTCCACGATGATCACCATGGTGATGGAGCTCACCACCGAGGCCGTCGTGCCCTCGCCCAGGCTCTGCGTGTTGGGCTTGACGCGCAGGCCCCAGTGGCAGCCGATGAGCGCGATGGACACGCCGAACACCACCGACTTGGCCACCGCCATCACCAGGTTGGGAAAGCTCACCGCGTTGGGCAGCGCCTGCACGAAGTAGGCGGGCGACACGCCCAGCGCGAGGTCGGCCGCGAGCATGCCGCCGGCCAGCGCGCACAGCGTGGTCCACACGGCGATCAGCGGCATGGCCACGGCCAGCGCCACGGCGCGCGGCATGACGAGGCGAAAGCCGTGCGGAATGCCCATGACGCGCATGGCGTCGAGTTCCTCGGTCACGCGCATCACGCCGATCTGCGCCGTGATGGCCGAGCCCGAGCGCCCTGCCACGAGGATGGCCGCGAGCATGGGCCCCAGCTCGCGGATCAATGAAATGCCCAGGATGTTGACGATGAACGACTCGGCGCCGAACTGCCGCAGCTGCAGCGACATCAGGTACGCCAGCACCACGCCGATGAGAAAGCCCACGATGGCCGTGATGGGCATCGCCGTGGCGCCCATGCGGTACAGGTGGCCCGACATGTCGCGCCAGGGCGCGCGGCGCGGCGAGCGGGCGGCCCGGAAGATGTCGATGAAGAGCTGCCCCACCAGTTCGAGCAGGTGGCGCATGTGGGACAGGGCGTGCAGCACCTGCACGCCAAGCCGGTCCACCTGCTCGGCCAGCCGCCAGGGTGTGTCGGGCGGGCGGGTGGTGCTGAATTCGGCCACGCGCTCGAGCATGTCGCGCTGGCTGTCGTCGAGCGCCAGCCGCTCGGGCCAGTCGCGGCCCCAGTGGTTCCACAGCAGTTGCGCGCCCACGTGGTCCAGCCATTGCAGGCTGCGCAGGTCCCAGCCGATGGCCGGGCCGCCCCGCGTTTCGGACAGCTGGGCCGACAGCGCGCGCCAGTGGCGGCGCGTGCCCAGTTCCGCCGCACCCCAGCGGCCGTGCAACACCGCACAGGGGCCGTCGGGCGTGTCGTCTCGGGTGATGCGGGGCTGGCTGTCGTCTTCGGTCATGGAGGGGGGCGGGAGAAGCTGTGCATGGTAGCGGAGCGGAAGGGCCCGGGCGCGTCAGCGCAGAACGCGTCCCTGCGCAGGGCACGGGCCGCGTGAATTATGATCAAAACGCCCTCCAGCACAATATCTTCTAGGGCATATAGCTACAAAAATAATAGCAATCGGCTGTTTCCCTATCGACAGCGGCACGGCGCTACGCACAATGGACCGGCACTGCCGCAATGCCCCGGGAACGTGTTCAACGTCCAACAGCCTCCATGAGCGACACCACTTTCGACTACATCATCATCGGCGGCGGCACGGCCGGCGCCCTGCTGTGCAACCGCCTGAGCGCCGGCGGCCGCCACCGCGTGCTGCTCATCGAGGCCGGCCGCAAGGACGACTACCACTGGATCCACATCCCGGT
This sequence comes from Acidovorax sp. SUPP950, assembly GCF_030158935.1. Taxonomy (NCBI): domain Bacteria; kingdom Pseudomonadati; phylum Pseudomonadota; class Betaproteobacteria; order Burkholderiales; family Comamonadaceae; genus Acidovorax; species Acidovorax sp. SUPP950. The sequence continues at coordinate 43,974 of NZ_BQXE01000003.1, forward strand.
CGGCTACCTGTACTGCATCGGCAACCCGCGCACCGACTGGCTGTACCACACCGAGCCCGACGCGGGCCTGAACGGCCGCAGCCTGCGCTACCCGCGCGGCAAGACGCTGGGCGGCTGCAGCAGCATCAACGGCATGATCTACATGCGCGGCCAGGCGCGCGACTACGACCAGTGGGCCGAGATCACGGGCGACGACGCCTGGCGCTGGGAACACGCCCTGCCCTATTTCCGCCGCCACGAGGACCACTGGCGCCTGGACCAGCCCGCGTCCGCGACCGAGGCCTTCAAGCGCCTGCACGGCAGCAAGACCACCGGCAGCACCGGCGAGTGGCGCGTGGAAAAGCAGCGCCTGCGCTGGGACGTGCTGGACGCCTTCGCCCAGGCGGCGCAGCAGGCCGGCATTCCCGCCACCGACGATTTCAACGGCGGCGACAACGAAGGCGTGGGCTACTTCGAGGTCAACCAGAAGGCCGGCTGGCGCTGGAACACCGCCAAGGCCTTCCTGCGCCCCACCTGCTACGGGCGGCCCAACTTCGAGATGTGGACCGCCGCGCAGGCCACCCGGCTGCTGATCGACACCCAGCCCGACGGCTCGCGCCGCTGCACCGGCGTGCAGGTGTGGACCGGCGAGGAGATGGTCACCGCCCACGCCACGCGCGAGGTGGTGCTGAGCGCGGGCGCGGTCAACTCGCCGCAGCTGCTGCAGCTGTCGGGCATCGGCCCGGCGGCGCTGCTGCGCCAGCACGGCATCGACGTGGTGCACGACCTGCCCGGCGTGGGCGCCAACCTGCAGGACCACCTGCAGATCCGCGCGGTGTTCAAGGTGAACGGCGTGCCCACGCTCAACATGCTGGCCGGCAGTTGGCTGGGCAAGGCGAAGATCGGGCTCGAATACGCCTTCAAGCGCAGCGGGCCCATGAGCATGGCGCCGTCGCAGCTGGGCGCCTTCACGCGCAGCTCGCCCGACCAGGCCCACCCCAACCTCGAATACCACGTGCAGCCGCTGTCGCTGGAGGCCTTCGGCGAGCCGCTGCACGCCTTTCCCGCCTTCACCGCCAGCGTGTGCAACCTGAACCCCACCAGCCGGGGCACCGTGCACATCAAGGGCCCCGACTTCCGCACCGCGCCGGCCATCGCGCCCAACTACCTGAGCACGCCCGAGGACCGCCAGGTCGCCGCCGACAGCCTGCGCGTGACGCGCCGCATCGTCGCCCAGCCGGCGCTGGCGCCCTACCGGCCCGAGGAATGGAAGCCCGGCGTGCAGTTCGAGACCGACGAGGACCTGGCGCGGCTGGCCGGCGACATCGCCACCACCATCTTCCACCCCGTGGGCACGACGCGCATGGGCCGCGACGGCGACCCGATGGCGGTGCTGGATTCGCAGTTGCGCGTGCGCGGCATCGACGGCCTGCGCGTGGTGGATGCGGGCGCCATGCCCACCATCACCAGCGGCAACACCAACTCGCCCACGCTGATGCTGGCCGAGAAGGCCGCCGAATGGATCCGGCAGGCGGCGCGGGCCGAGGCGCCCGGGGCCGAAGCGGTGGCCGCCGCAGCGCGCTGATCTCCTGGCAGCCAGGGGCCGGGCTCAGCCGCGCTCCGGATCGGCCAGCGGCTCGCGGTGCGGCTGCGCCGTCTTCGCCCAGACCGCCCCCACCGCTGCGGCCGAGCCCGCGAGCCACAGGGCGGAAGACGCCGTCTGCAGCCGCACGGCCTGCCCGGCATCGCGGCCCGATGCCTGGACGGCTGCCGCGCTCAAGCCGGCCGCGGCCAGGTTGGCGATGCCGCTCACGCCCTGCAGCAGCCCCGTGGCCGCATGGGTGGCCCCCGTGCCCACGGCGCCGAGCGCCATCGCCGCGCCGCTCGCGGCCCAGGCACCGGCGGAGCCGTAGGCGATCGCGCGCTGCGCCGGCCCCAGCGTGAAGGGGGCGGCGGCGCTCAGCCCGCCCGCCACCACGGCGAAGGCGTTCGCCCCGGTGGTCCAGGCGCGGTACGGCACGTTGCCGACCTCGCCCACCATTGCAGCGCCCGCCCACAGGCTGCCGCTGACCGCCGCCGTGGCCTGCGCGGCGCGGGGCACGGCGGCCAGCCGGGCCGACGCCAGGGACAGCGCCGCCGCGGCGGCATCCACCACCGGGGCGCTCCAGGCCGACGCGGTGCGCACCGCGCTCCAGGGCGATCCGGACGGCCGTGGCGCGGCGGTTTCGGCGGTTTCAGCGGTTTCAGCGGCTTCGGTGGGTACGGTGGGTACGGTGGCAACATGTTCCGGGGCGCCGATCCGCTCCACCGCCGGGCCGGCGGGCCGGTCCGTTTCCACCCTGCTGGCGCCCAGCGCCGCCGGTGCCGAGGCGGCCCGGGGCAGCAGCGCGGCACGGGGCGGCAGGCTCGCACCCGGCTGCGGGGCCGGCGATGCACCGCGGGCCCGCAGGCCGGCCGGGGCGGAAGCGGTTCGGCGCAGCGCAGGCGCGGTGGCAGGGAACGCCGGCCACTCGGGGGCGGTCGCGCGGTGGGCAGCCAGGGCCGCCGGCGCGGAGAGGGTGCGGCGAAGCGAAAGATCGGTCATGGCGAACAGGCCTTGGAGAGGAAAGCGAAACGCCCGCCGATTGAAGCAAACCGCGCATCAATGCCCCGTAAAAACCAACGGCTGCCGCGCCCGTGCTTCGCCCATCCCGCAGGTGCTTCGCCACGCTGCCCCAGAACGGGGTGCGGGAAACCACCAATGCACCAGCAGGGTGCACTCGTTACAGTTCAACCACTCGAAAACGCGCCCGTCGCGTCGAACGAGGGGACCGAGGAGACATCTCGAAGTCGAACAAACCATTCCGAGCATCCCCCTATAAGATGCCTTTTTTACAAAGCGCCGGCGACCCCGGCGCTTTTTCTTTGCCCGTTCCCTTGGCCGGTTCGCTGTGCGCCGGCACGCACGAATCGCCCCCCATTCCCCGTTCCGCCCTGCGGCAGCCCCGACAATCGGGGGATGGAATGGATCATTGTTTCTCTGGCGTCGCTGCTGGCCGGCTTCGTGGACGCCATCGTCGGGGGCGGCGGCCTCATCCTCGTGCCCGCCCTGTTCGCCACGTTTCCCAACGCACCGCCCGCCACGCTGCTGGGCACCAACAAAAGCGCCTCCATCTGGGGCACGGGCATCGCCACCTGGCAGTACAGCCGCCGCGTGCAGATGCGCTGGCAGGCGATGCTGCCGGCCGCCGCGGCGGGCTTCATCGGGGCGTTTGCCGGCGCCTGGACGGTGACGGTGATCTCGGCGGATTCGCTGCGCAAGCTGCTGCCGCTGATCCTGCTGGCCGTGCTGCTGTACACGCTGGCCCGCAAGGACCTGGGGCGCCACCACACCCCGCGCTTCGAAGGCCGGATCGAGACACGCCTGGCCTGCGCCATCGGGCTGGTGGTGGGTTTCTACGACGGCTTCTTCGGGCCGGGCACGGGCAGCTTCTTCGTCTTCCTGTTCGTGCGGCTGCTGGGCTACGACTTCCTGAACGCTTCGGTGTCGGCCAAGCTGCTGAACCTGGCCACCAACGTGGCCGCCATCATCCTGTTCGCGGCCAAGGGGCACGTGTGGTGGCACTTCGCGGTGCCGTTGGCGGTGGCCAACGTGGTGGGCAGCGTCATCGGCACGCACATGGCGCTCAAGCACGGCACGGGCTTCGTGCGCGGCATCTTCATCGTGGTGGTCAGCGCGCTCATTCTCAAGACGGGCTACGACGCCTTCCTGCGCTGAGCCTCAAAAAGTCAAAACGGGCCCGTTTTTTGCGCTCCGGCTCAGGGTTTGCGGGTGTGCATGGCCTCATGCACGCCTTTTATAATGTGGCAATCCCGTGACTGCCCGTCCCGCGGGCGGCCCACTGGCCGCTGGCTCCGGCTTCGCTAACCGCCAAGCCGGATTTTTTGTACCTGAAACCACCCTGCGCAGGAACAACAGAGATGAAGATGTTCAAGACGATCGCCACCGTAGTGGCAATGTGTGCCGCTTTTTCCGTGCAGGCCCGCACGCTGGAGGCCGTCAAGAAGGACGGCAAGATCATCATCGCCACCGAAGGCCAGTTCGCGCCCTTCAACTATTTCCAGGGCACCCAGCTCACGGGCTTCGAGATCGAAGTGGCCAACCTGGTCGCCAAGAAGATGGGCCTGAAGGTCGAATGGAAGACGCTGGGCTTCGACGCCCTGCTGACCGGCCTGGCGCAGGACCGCTGGGATGCCGTCATCGCCTCGCACGGCGTGACCGAAGAGCGCGCCAAGGCCGTCACCTTCGCCACGCCCCACTACTGCTCGGGCGGCATGATCATCGCCACCGACCCCAAGATCCGCACCGCCAAGGACCTCACCGGCAAGATCGTCGCCGTGCAGACCGGCACCAGCTACCTGGAGAACGTGCAGAAGGTCGCCGGCATCAAGGAAATGAAGAACTTCCCCACCGACGTGGACGCCCGCAGCGCGCTCACCTCCAAGCGCGTCGATGCCTGGGTGACCGACAAGTTCGTGGCCAAGGAAGTGGTCGCCAAGAACCCCAAGGCGGGCCTGAAGCTGGGCGACATGCTCTTCATCGAGAAGATCGCACCCGCAGTCTCCAAGGGCAACACCGGCCTGGCCGACGCATGGAACAAGGCCTTTGCCGAAGTGCTGGCCGATGGCAGCTACGCCGCCGTGTCCCAGAAGTACTTCAACGAAGACGTCCGCTGCGCGCCATAAGCCGCGGCGCCGGCTTCGGACCGCCTTCCTTCCATGCTCAATGCTCTGTGGCCACAGCACTGGACGCGCCAGCACCGCAGCAATGCGACGCTGGTCTCCGCCCTGCTGCTGATGGTGTTGGCGCTGGCCCTGCTGGGCCAGCTTCTTTCCTTCCTGCCTGACCCGATCGGACCGAACGCCCAGGCGTTCTCCGACGGCGCGCGCACCACGCTGTGGCTCACCCTGGTGAGCGGCAGCGTGGGCCTGGCGCTGGGCACCAGCGCTGCGCTGGCCCGCACCTCGCGCTGGATCGCGCTGCGCTGGGTCGCCGGGTTCTACATCTGGGTCATCCGCGGCACGCCGCTGCTGGTGCAGATCCTCTTCGTGTACTTCGCGCTGCCGGTGCTGGTGCCGGGGCTGAACCTGCCCGACTTCGCCGCCGCCGTGGTGGCGCTGGGCCTGAACGTGGGTGCCTACAACGCCGAGGCGGTGCGCGCCGGACTGCTGGCCGTGCCGCGCGGGCAGACCGAGGCGGCGCGGGCCCTGGGCCTGTCGCGCCTGCACGTGTTCTTCGACGTGGTGTTTCCGCAGGCCTTCAAGATCTCGCTGCCTCCCCTGGTGAGCAACTTCGTGGCGCTGCTCAAGGACTCGTCGCTGGCCTACGCCATCGGCGTGGTGGAGCTGACCAACGTGGGCAACCGCATCCAGTCGGCGACCTTCCAGCCCATCGCGACGCTCTCCACCGTGGCCATCACCTACCTGCTGCTGACCACGCTGGTCACGCAGATCTCCAACGCCGTCGAGTACCGCTTCGACGTGGAAGGACGGGCGCAATGAGCCAGGCCACGCCCTACATCGTCGCCGACTGCGTGTGCAAGTCGTTCGGCGCGCACCAGGTGCTCAAGGAGGTGTCAACCACCTTCAACACCGGCGAGGTGACGGTCATCATCGGCGCCTCGGGCTCGGGCAAGAGCACGCTGCTGCGGGCCATCAACCGGCTGGAGCCCCACGACAGCGGCCGCATCACCATCGGCGGCACCGAGGTGACGGACGACCAGCGCACGCTGCAAAAGCAGCGCAGCGAGGTCGGCATGGTGTTCCAGCAGTTCAACCTGTTCGGCCACATGAGCGTGCTGGACAACGTGACGCTGGCGCCCCGCCGCATCCACCGCACCCCGCGCGCCAAGGCCAACGAACAGGCCATGGCGCTGCTCAGGCGCGTGGGCATGCAGGACCATGCGCACAAGTACCCGTGGCAGCTGTCGGGCGGGCAGCAGCAGCGCGTGGCGATCGCCCGCGCGCTGGCCATGGCGCCCAAGGTGATGCTGTTCGACGAACCCACCTCCGCCCTCGACCCCGAGATGGTGCAGGAGGTGCTGGACGTCATGCGCGAGCTGGCCCGTGGCGGCATGACCATGATCGTGGTCACGCACGAGATGGGCTTTGCGCGCGAGGTGGCCGACCGCGTGATGTTCTTCGACCAGGGCCGCATCGCGCACGACGCGCCGCCAGCCGAGTTCTTCGGCAACCCCGCCAGCGACCGCATCCGCGCCTTCATCGGCCGCATGGGTGCGTGAACCGGGGAGGCGCACGCCTCCCCTTCCCGCCGGGCCACTGGCTTTTTCCGGCCCGCGCGCTCATCGGGTGCGCGGGCGCCTTGTCTCCATGAAACCTGAACGCCTGGGCCTGCTGGCCCTGCTGGCCGTGACCCTGGTGTGGGGCACGACCTTCCCCGCGATGAAGCTGCTGTCGGCGCACCTCGATGCGCTGCAGCTCATCTGGCTGCGCTTTGCCATCGCGCTGCTGGTGCTCGGCCCGCTGTGGCGCGGCATGCGCCGCGCCGAGGCGCGCTGGGGCCTCGCGCTCGGCCTGCTGCTGTTCCTGGCGTTCTGGCTTCAGATCGAAGGGCTGGCGCGCACCACCAGCAACCGCAATGCCTTCGTGACGGGGCTGAACGTGCTCGTGGTGCCGCTGCTGGCCATGGCCGTGCTGGGGCGGCGCTACGGCTGGCGCCTGTGGGCCGCCTGCGTGATGGCCCTGGCCGGCATGGCGCTGATGTTCCATGAGAACGACCCCTGGAACCTGGGCGATACGCTGACCTTCGCCAGCACGCTGTTCTATGCCCTGTACATCCTGGCGCTGGAAGAGTGCGCGCGCCGCACGGCCGCCGAACCCGTGCGCGCCACGCGCATGGCCGCGGCGCAGGCCACCATGATGCTGGCGGCCTCCAGCGTGCTGATCGCCGTGCGCCACGGGGGGCTGGGCAGCACGTGGGCGTCGCTTGCCACGCTCTCGGTGCCGTCGTGGATCGCCCTGGTGTACCTCGGCCTGCTGGCCAGCGTGGTGGTGGTGACGCTGCAGGCCTGGGGCCAGCAGCGCGTGGATGCGATGCGCAGCGCCATCGTGTTCGGGCTGGAGCCGGTGTTCGCCGCGCTCACCGCCTGGGTGCTGATCGACGAACGCCTGGGCATTGCCGGGGTGGCCGGCGCGGCGCTGATCGTGGCAGCGCTGATCTTCAGCCAGTGGCAGCCCGCACCGCGGCAAATCGCGGGTGCCGGCGGCGCGCAGCCCGGGAACTGACCGCGCCGGGCGGCGTCAGGGCTCGATGAGCGGCACGTCGGCCGCGCGCAGCGGCGTGCCGATGGGGGCTGCCGCCTGGCCCTTGCGCACCGCAGCCATGTCCTGCTCGTTGGGGTAGTCGCCCTGCAGCCAGTAGTCGAACACGCGCCGCGCGATGGGCGCGGCATGCGCGGCGCCGAAGCCGGCGTTCTCCACGATCACGGCCAGCGCCAGGCGCGGGTTTTCGGCCGGGGCGAAGGCGGCGAACAGCGAGTGGTCGCGCTGGTGGTCCTCCAGCGCCTTGGCGTTGTACTTGACGTTCTGCCCCAGGCTCACCGCCTGCGCCGTGCCGGTCTTGCCGGCCGAGGTGTAGGGCGCGCCCGCGAACACGCGCGTGCCGGTGCCGCCCTTGTTCACCGCGACGAGCGCATTGCGCACGATCTCCACGTTCTTCGGCGAAAAGCCCAGGTCCTGCCCCGGGGGCTGCTGCACCTCGGTGATCTGGCCCGTCACCGTGTCCTTGATGGCCTTGATGAGGTGGGGCCGATAGCGCGTGCCGCCGTTGGCCAGCGTGGCCTCCGCCAGCGCCAGCTGCAGCATGGTGAAGTTGTTGTATCCCTGCCCGATGCCCAGCGACACCGTCTCGCCCGAGTACCAGCGGCGCATCTCGGGGCGCCGGTAGGTGTTGCGCTTCCACTCGGTGCTGGGCAGCACGCCGCGCACCTCGCCGTTGATGTCGATGCCCGTGGCCTGCCCGAAGCCGAGCGGCTTCATGAAGTCGTGGATGGTGTCCACGCCCATGTCCACGGCCAGCGAATAGAAATACGTGTTGCTGGAGAACTGGATGGCGCGGTGCATGTCCACGCCGCCCAGCCCGCCCTCGTGGCTGCGGAAGGTGTGGCCGCCGTAGGTGTAGAAGCCCGGGTCGTTGTACACCTGGGTGGGCGAGCGCTTGTTCAGCTGCAGCGCCCCCAGCGCCATGAAGGGCTTGTAGGTCGAGCCCGGCGGGTAGGTGCCGCGCAGCGCGCGGTTGAGCAACGGCTTGTCGATCGACTCGTTGAGCGCCTGCCAGTTCTCGCTGTCGATGCCCTCCACGAACAGGTTCGGATCGAACGTGGGCTTGCTCACCAGCGCCACGACCTCGCCGTTGCGCGGGTCGATGGCCACCAGCGCGCCGCGCCGCTCGCCGAACATGTCCTCGATCATCTTCTGCAGCTTGATGTCGATGGACAGCATCACCGTGTTGCCAGGCGTGGCCGGGTGGCTGGCCAGCCGGCGCACGGCGTGGCCGCCGGCGGAGGTCTCCATGCGCTCCACGCCGGTCTGGCCGTGCAGGGTGCTCTCGAAGCCCTGCTCCACGCCCAGCTTGCCGATGTGGTCGGTGCCGCGGTAGTTGGCCGCGTCTTCGGAGTCGTCGATGCGCTCCTTCTCGCGCTGGTTGATGCGACCGATGTAGCCGATCGCGTGGCTGGCCACCTCGCCCATGGGGTAGTTGCGAAACAGCCGGGCCTTGATGTCCACGCCGGGAAACCGGTAGCGCTGCGCCGTGAAGCGCGCCACTTCCTCATCGGACAGGCGCGTGCGGATGGGCAGCGATTCGAAGTTGCGCGACTCGTCCATGAGCCGCTTGAACCGGCGCCGGTCACGCGGGTGGATGTCCAGCACCTTGGACAGGGCATCGATGGTGTCGTCCAGCGACTCGACCTTGGAGGGCGTGATCTCCAGCGTGTAGGCCGAATAGTTGGTGGCCAGCACCACGCCGTTGCGGTCCAGGATGAGGCCGCGGTTGGGCACGATGGGCACCACGGCCGTGCGGTTGCTCTCGGCCTGCTCGGCGAGGTCGTCGTGGCGCACCACCTGCAGGTACACCAGCCGCGCCACCACCAGGCACAGCGCCATCAACACGACCAGCGCCACCACGAACACGCGGGTGCGGAAACGCGACGCATCGGCTTCGGTGTTGCGCAGTTCGGTCATGTCGGCAAAGAAACGGTCAGATCAGGGGGCTGGCGGCGATTCGCGCTCACAGCGGGCGGTTCTCGTCGCGGTCGGGCGGACGGCGCTGCGGCGCCAGCAGTATCCAGCTGGCGAGCGGCCACAGCAAGGCCTCCAGGCACGGCGCCACCAGGCCTTCGAAGCCGGGCAGGATGCCGCCCGACACGATGCGGATCAGCAGCTCGATCGCATGGGCCGCGATGAACAGCGGAAACACCTGCAGCGCCTGCGACGGCACGCTGAACCACAGCAGGCGGCGGTGCATGTACAGGGCGCCGTACATCAGGGCGCAATAGGCCAGGGCATGCTGGCCGAGCAGCGCGGTCTGGTACACATCCATGCACAGCCCCATGGCAAAGGCCACGCCCATGCCCACGCGCTGGGGCTGGTGCACGCCCCAGAACACGAGCAGCACCATCACGAGGTCGGGCGTCCACACCACGCGCCCGAGCGGCAGCATGTTGAACGCCAGCGCCACCAGCAGGCTGCCGACGATGAACAGGGGGCGGACCGGCAGCAGCAGTTGCTGCCCGCGGGGCATGATCATGCGGACCTCCCGGGACGGGATGCGGCGGCCACGGCAGGCCCGCGGGGGCGCAGGGCAGCGCGGATCATCGGCGCCCCTTGCGCACCGGCGCGGCGGGCGCAGGCGCGGGGCGCTGCGGCAGGTCGGCCGTGAGCGGCTTGAGCACCAGCACGTGGCGCGCGCCGTTCACCTGCGCCAGCGGCGCGCAGTAGATGCGGGCGAAGGCCGAGTCGGCGCGCCGCTCCACCCGCACCACACGGGCCACGGGCAGCCCCGGCGGATACAGGCCGTCCACGCCGCTGGTGGTGAGGAGGTCGTTTTCCTGCACGTCGGCATTGCCGGGCATGAAGCGCAGCTCCATCCCGCCGCCGTGGGCGATGACCGGATCACCATAGGCCACGCTGCGCGCGCCGGTGCGCAGGTTCATCACGGGAATGGCCTGGTCGCGGTCGATGAGCAGCGTCACCTCGCTCAGGAACGGGTGCACGCGGGTGACCTGGCCCAGCATGCCGGACTCGTCCATCACCGGCGAGCCGAGTTCGACGCCCGCCACCTGGCCCTGGTCGATCATCACGCGGCGGGTGTAGGGATCGGCGGCGTCGTAGATCACCTGCGCGGCCTGCGACGGCGTCGTCAGGCGCTCGCGCAACTCCAGCAGCTTGCGCAGCCGTGCGTTCTCCTGCAAGAGCTGCTCGGCCTGGTTGGCGCGCTCGGACATCTGCGCCATGTTGCGGCGGGCCGTGTCGGCATCGGCCTGGGCCACCTGCAGCGACTGGAAGTAGCCCGCCCCCTTGGCGGCGAACTCCACCGGCTGCAGCATGGTCCACTGCAGCGGGTAGAGCGCCACGGCCACGGCCTTGCGCAGCGGATCGGTCACCTGGAACCGGGCATCCGCCACCATCAAAAACAGCGCCAGGGCGCTGTAGAGGGCAAGTCGGGAGCGCGGCGAGGGCCCTTGCTTGAAGAAGGGCGGCGCGGACCGTTCGAGCGTACCGAGGGGCATGGGCAGGCAGGCCGTGGGATCAGGCGACAACCGGCCAGGCAGCGGCCGGGGGCGGCGCCAAGTGCGCGGCAGCGGTGGCCCGCCCGCAGCCCTGCACGCCCGGCAGGGGCGGAAGGAGGACGGCCAGCGGTTGATCCATGTCTTTTTCCAGGGCCCCGGCTTCGCGCCAGGGCCGGGCGTGTCACTCGCTCGTGAAGATGCTGCCCTGGCGGTCCATGCGCTCCAGCGCAATGCCGCACCCGCGCACCACGCAGGTCAGGGGGTCTTCAGCGACCAGCACCGGCAGGCCGGTTTCCTCGGCCAGCAGGCGGTCCAGGTCGCGCAGCAGGGCGCCGCCGCCGGTGAGCATCATGCCGCGCTCGGCGATGTCGGCACCCAGTTCGGGGGGCGTTTGCTCCAGCGCGTTCTTGACGGCGGAGACGATCTGGTTGAGGGGGTCGGTGAGCGCCTCCAGCACCTCGTTGCTGGAGATGGTGAAGCTGCGCGGCACGCCTTCGCTGAGGTTGCGGCCCTTGACTTCCATCTCGCGCACTTCGGAGCCGGGAAAGGCCGAGCCGATGTTCTTCTTGATGGCCTCCGCCGTGGGCTCGCCGATCAGCATGCCGTAGTTGCGGCGGATGTAGCTGATGATGGCCTCGTCGAACTTGTCGCCGCCCACGCGGACGCTGCCCTTGTAGACCATGCCGCCCAGCGAGATCACGCCCACCTCGGTGGTGCCGCCGCCGATGTCGACCACCATGGAGCCGGAGGCTTCGGAGACCGGCAGGCCGGCGCCGATGCCGGCGGCCATGGGCTCTTCGATCAGGTACACCGCGGTGGCACCGGCGGCCTCGGCCGCATCCTTGATGGCGCGGCGCTCCACCTGGGTGGAGCCGCAGGGCACGCAGATGATGATGCGGGGGCTGGGGGTGAGCAGGGTGCGGGGGTGCACCATCTTGATGAACTGCTTGATCATCTGCTCGGTGATCACGAAATCCGCGATCACCCCGTCCTTCATCGGACGGATGGCTTCGATGTTGCCGGGCACCTTGCCCAGCATGGCCTTGGCTTCGCGGCCGACGGCCTGGATGACTTTCTTTCCGTGGGGGCCGCCTTCGTGGCGGATGGCGACGACCGAGGGTTCATCGAGCACGATGCCCTTGTCGCGGGCAAAAATCAGGGTGTTGGCGGTGCCAAGGTCAATCGCAAGGTCGGTGGAGAAGTACCGACGGAAAGCTCCGAACATTCAAAAATCCTCTCAGGCACGGCATGCACGTCGGCCTGCCATCGCCGGGTGATATTAGGGGGTGTTTATTGGATTTTTTCGCACAATGACCGGCAGTTGGGAGGGTATTGCGGCAAAGCCGGGATAATACCGCATCCCCTGTGAATAACTCCCTCCGGCATGGCCCGGATTTCAGCTTTACATCCGGTTTCCCACCCCCCTTCCCCTATGGCACTGACACCCCAGGACATCGGTCGCATCGCCAATCTGGCGCGGCTCGAATTGAGTTCGGACGACAGTGAGCGCATGCTCACGCAGATCAACGGTTTCTTCGGCATCGTCGAGAAGATGCGGGCTGTGGATACTACCGGCATCGCCCCCCTCGCGCACCCGGTCGCCGCCGTCCAGGCCGTGGCCCTGCGCCTGCGCGAGGACATCGCCAGCGAACCCGATCAGCGCGAAGCCAACCAGCGCAGCGCGCCGGCCGTGGAGAACGGCCTGTTCCTGGTGCCCAAGGTGATCGAATGAGGGCGCCCCGATGATCACTCACTCCACCACCGCATTGCACGATCTGGGCGTGGCCGCCCTGGCCACCGAACTGCGCGAGCGCCGCGTCTCCGCCGTCGAAGCCGCCCAGCACTTCCTGGCGCGCGCCGCCGCCCACCAGAATCTGGGCGCCTACGTCGCCGTGAACGAAGAAGCCACCCTGGCGCAGGCCCGTGCGCAGGACGCGGCCATCGCGGCCGGCACGGCGGGCCCGCTGGCCGGCGTGCCCATCGCCCACAAGGACATCTTCGTCACGCGCGACTTCCCCAGCACGGCCGGTTCGAAGATGCTGGCCGGCTACCAGTCGCCGTTCGACGCCACCGTGGTCGGCCAACTGGCCCAGGCCGGCGCCGTCACGCTGGGCAAGCTCAATTGCGACGAGTTCGCCATGGGCTCGGCCAACGAGAACTCCGCCGTGGCCCCGGTGGGCTTCGATGCGCCCGCGCCGGTGCGCAACCCCTGGGACGCCAGCCGCGTGCCGGGCGGCTCGTCGGGCGGCAGCGCCGTGGCGGTCGCCGCGCGCCTGGCGCCTGCCGCCACGGGCACCGACACGGGCGGCTCGATCCGCCAGCCCGCCTCGTTCTGCGGCATCACGGGCATCAAGCCGACCTATGGCCGCGCCTCGCGCTACGGGATGATCGCCTTCGCCTCCAGCCTGGACCAGGCCGGCCCCATGGCCCGCTCGGCCGAGGACTGCGCCCTGCTGCTGTCGGCCATCTGCGGCCCGGACCTCGACCGCGACTCCACCTCGCTCGACCTGCCGGCGCAGGACTTCACCCGCCAGCTGAACGACGGCATCGACGGGCTGCGCATCGGCATCCCGGCCGAGTTCTTCGGCGAGGGCCTGGCTCCCGGCGTGCGCGCCGCGGTGGACGCCGCGCTCCAGGAATACGAGAAGCTCGGCGCCAAGCTGGTGCCCATCAGCCTGCCGCGCACCGAGCTGTCCATTCCCGTGTACTACGTGATCGCACCGGCCGAGGCCTCGTCCAACCTCTCGCGGTTCGACGGCGTGAAGTTCGGCCACCGCGCCAGCGACTACACCGATCTGGTGGACATGTACAAGAAGACGCGCGCCGAGGGCTTCGGCGACGAGGTCAAGCGCCGCATCATGATCGGCACCTACGTGCTGTCGCACGGCTACTATGACGCCTACTACCTGCAGGCGCAGAAGATCCGCCGCATGATCGCCGACGACTTCCAGAATGCCTTCCAGTCGTGCGACCTCATCGCCGGCCCGGTGGCGCCCACGGTGGCGTGGAAGCTCGGCGAGCACGGCAACGACCCGCTGGCCGACTACCTGGCCGACATCTTCACGCTGCCCGCCTCGCTCGCCGGCCTGCCCGGCATGAGCGTGCCCGCCGGCTTCGGCGAGGACGGCATGCCCGTGGGCCTGCAGCTGATCGGCAACTACTTCCAGGAAGCCCGGCTGCTCAACGCCGCCCACCGCCTGCAGCAAGCCACCGATTTCCACCTCCGCACGCCGGGAGGCCTCTGAACATGACCGCCCCATTGATCCACGGCTACGAAGTCGTCATCGGCTTCGAAACCCACACCCAGCTTGCGACGAAATCCAAGATCTTCAGCCGCGCGCCCACCGCCTTCGGCGCCGCGCCCAACACGCAGGCCTGCGCGGTGGACCTGGCCCTGCCGGGCACCCTGCCCGTGATGAACCGCGAGGCCGTGGCCTGCGCCATCAAATTAGGACTGGCCCTGGGCTCCACCATTGCGCCGGAGAGCGTTTTCGCCCGCAAGAACTACTTCTATCCGGATCTGCCCAAGGGCTACCAGATCAGCCAGTTCGAGATCCCGGTGGTGCAGGGCGGCGAGGTGTCGTTCTTCCTGGGCGACGAGAAGAAGACCGTGAAGCTCGTGCGCGCCCACCTGGAAGAAGACGCGGGCAAGTCGCTGCACGAGGACTTCATCGGCCAGAGCGGCATCGATTTGAACCGCGCCGGCACGCCGCTGCTGGAGATCGTGACCGAGCCCGACATGCGCTCGTCCGAAGAGGCCGTGGCCTACGCCAAGGAGCTGCACAAGATCGTGACGTGGATCGGCATCTGCGACGGCAACATGCAGGAGGGCTCGTTCCGCTGCGACGCCAATGTCTCGGTGCGCAAGCCCGGCGCCCCGCTGGGCACGCGCCGCGAGATCAAGAACCTGAACAGCTTCAAGTTCATGCAGCAGGCGATCGACTACGAGATCCGCTGGCAGATCGAGCAGATCGAGGACGGCCACGCGATCCAGCAGGCCACGGTGCTGTTCGACCCCGGCACGGGCGAGACCCGCGCCATGCGCACCAAGGAAGACGCGGCCGACTACCGCTACTTCCCCGATCCGGACCTGCCGCCGCTGCAGATTTCGCAGCAATGGGTGGACGAGCAGCGCGCGCTGATGCCCGAGCTGCCCCGCAGCATGGCCGCGCGCTTCGTGGCCGACTACGGCCTGCCCGAGTACGACGCGACCACGCTGACCCAGTCGAAGGCGATGGCTTCGTATTTCGAAGCGGCGGCGCAGGCCAGCCAGCAACCCAAGCTGGTCAGCAACTGGATCATGGGCGAGGTGTCGCGGCGGGTGAATGCCGGCGAGAGCGACATCGCCGCGGCCCCCGTGGGCGCCGCCCAACTGGCGCAACTGGTCACCCGCATCGCCGATGGCACGATCTCCAACAACGCCGCCCGGCAGGTGTTCGATGCGCTGTGGAGCGATGCGGCTGCGGGCGACGTGGACGCGATCATCGAGGCCAAGGGCCTCAAGCAGATGAACGACTCCGGCGCGCTGGAAAAGATCATCGACGATGTGATCGCCGCCAACCCCGACAACGTGGCCCAGTTCCGCGCGGGCAAGGACAAGGCCTTCAACGCGCTCGTGGGCCAGGCCATGAAGGCCAGCAAGGGCAAGGCCAATCCGCAGCAGGTGAACGATCTGCTGCGCGCCCGGCTCGCGGCGGCGTCTTCCTGACGCCGCCCTGCCCCGGCCACCGGGGAAGGGTGCCTTTACTGTGAAGGCATGGCGGGGCGCTGCCCCGCCCAAAGGCTCTTGAGCTGCACCAGTTCGGCGTCGAACCGCTGGTGCACGCGGCGCTTTTCCTGCTCCTGCCCGGCGATGAACCGCTGCTGCTCGGCCAGCGCGTCTTCCTGCTCGGCGATCTGGCGGCGCAGGAGCATGGGCGCCTTGCTGGGATCGCGGCGGTAGAACTCCATTTCGGCATCGAGCGCCTTGCGCTGGCGCTGCAGGTCGGCCACGCGCTTTTCGGCGACGGCCGTGACCTCGTTGACCTGCTGGATGGCCGCGGCGCGCTCGGCATCGTGCGAGGCCTGGTCGGGGTAGCGGGCCACCAGCACGCGCTCGCGGCGGCGCTCGTCGGCGATGCGGGCGCGCTCCTCGGCCTCCTTGCGGCGCTGGGCCTCCAGGGCGGCGCGCTCCTGGTCGGTGAGGGTGGGGCCCAGGCGCTGGCGCTCTGTGCCCGATGGGCCCAGCACCCGCTGCTCCCGGTCCACGCACTCGGCGATAGGCCGATCCGCCGTGAGGCGACGGCCCTGGGCATTCACGCAGGTGTAGATGCCGGCGGTCGGAGAGCCGCTCGGCTGCGCCCCGGCCGGCGTGCCCGCCAGGCCCGAGAGGGCGATCACCCACCAGCCGAATCTCCAGGCCGTCTTGCTCAAACGAACTACCCCCCTTGCACGCCGTAGCGCTGGCGGTATGCCAGCACGTGTTCATGGTGGGTGTGCACACCCGGCTCCCCACTCTGGGCCAAATACTGCAATAAATCTGCCAGCTTGGCGATGGTGCATACCTGCATGCCCAGATGGTCGCGCACGTACTGCACGGCGCTGTGCTCCACGTCCTGGCCGTTCTCGGTCGCTTTCTCCTGCCGGTCGAGGGCGATGGCCATGGCATGGGGCTGGGCGCCCGCGGCGCGGATCAGCGCGATCGACTCGCGCGCCGCCGTGCCGGCGGACATCACATCGTCCACGATCAGCACGCGGCCGCGCAGCGGGGCACCCACCAGCGTGCCGCCTTCGCCGTGGTCCTTGGCTTCCTTGCGGTTGTAGGCAAAGGGCACGTTGCGTCCGTGCCGTGCCAGTTCGACGGCCACCGTGGCCGCGAGCGGAATGCCTTTGTACGCGGGACCGAACACCATGTCGAACTCGATGCCGCTCGCCAGCAGGGCTTTTGCATAGAATTCGGCCAGCCTGCCCATCTTGGCGCCGTCATCGAACAGCCCGGCGTTGAAGAAATACGGGCTCAAGCGGCCTGCCTTGGTCTTGAATTCGCCGAAGCGCAGCACCCCCGCTTCCACGGCGAATTGCACGAAGTCCTGCGCCAGGCGGTCCTGTTCCACCGATTGCGCCTTGTCTGTCACCATGGATTCACCCCTTTTCAAATTAACGAGCCTCAACCTCAACGGCATCCGCTCCGCCGCATCCAAGGGGGTGGAGGCATGGATCGCCGCAACGCGGCCGGATTGTATTTGCGTGCAGGAGATCAAGGCGCAGTCGGCCGACATGCTGGGCCGCTTCGAGCACCTGGCGGGTCTGAAAGGGCACTTTCACTTCGCGGCCAAGAAGGGCTACTCGGGCGTGGGCATCTACTCGCGCCACGAGCCGAGCGACGTGCGCATCGGCTACGGCTCGCAGGAGTTCGATGCCGAGGGCCGCTACGTGGAAGCGCGCTTCGACACGCCCGCGCGCAAGCTGTCGATCATCAGCGCGTACTTTCCGAGCGGCTCCTCGGGCGAAGAGCGCCAGCTGGCCAAGTTCCGCTTCCTGGACGAGTTCCATCCCCACCTCATGCGCACCAAAGGCGAGCGCGAGTTCATCCTCTGCGGCGACATCAACATCGCCCATCAGGCCATCGACCTCAAGAACTGGCGCAGCAACCAGAAGAACAGCGGCTTCCTTCCGCAGGAGCGCGAGTGGATGACAAAGTTGTTGCACATAACTGATGAAGGCGGCGGGCTGATAGACGTTTACCGTCAGTTACAACCAGACGCCACGGACACCGCCTACACGTGGTGGAGCAACCGGGGGCAAGCGTATGCAAACAACGTCGGATGGCGGCTGGACTATCAGATCTCCACACCTGGCATGGCGCAGCACGCCCGCACGGCGGCGATCTACAAGGACGTGAAGTTCAGCGACCACGCGCCGCTGACCATCGGGTACGACTTCCAACTCTGAAATGACTGGCCGCTGGCGTCAGAAAACGGGACATCGGGGCGCGGCCACTTCGAGGGCATTGGCATACACTCGTTTGACTCGCACAGCAAGGACGCATGAACATCATCGGCACCGGCATCTACCCACTCCACCGAGCTGCAAGACTGGTGGAGGCTGAGCCGCGCGCGATTCGCAGGTGGCTTCAAGGATATTCGCGAAAGTACAAAGGTGAGAATGTGCGTTCGGAGCCGTTGTGGCAAACCCAGCTCCGAGATGAAGGGCTACCCGACGAGGTCATTGGGTTCCGAGATCTGCTTGAACTTCGTATGGTCGCCGCCTTCGTTCGCCATGGCGTTGACTTGAAAGTCATTCGCGCAACTGTTGACGCAGCGGCGCGCAACTTCGGGGCGGACTACCCACTAACAAACCGCAATTTCTTAACCGATGGCAAACGAATCTTTCTGCAAGCTATGGAGCAGGCAACTGGTGAGCCTCGCCTGATTGACGTGCTGCGTAAGCAATACGTGTTTTCGGACATCATCAAGCCGTCTTTGTATGCCGGTATTGAGTACGACCACGAAGGTGCTCAGCGATGGTTCCCCGTCAGCAGGCGAAAGGCCATCGTGCTAGATCCTGCGGTGCAATTTGGCTCGCCGGTACTGACCGAAGCGGGCATTCCAACCGACACGATCCACGCGTCGTTCTTGGCGGAGGGGCGAGACCGCTCAATGGTTGCGCGAGTCTTCAATATCACACCAGATATGGTGACTGCGGCGGTAGATTTTGAAGAAAGACTGGCTGCTTGAAGTTTTTCTTCGACAACAACCTGTCGCAGCATCTGGCCCATGGCATCAGGGAGCTGTCGGAGCTCACCCCGGGCGTGGAAGCGGTCATCCACCTAACAGATAGGTTCGAGAGAAATGCGCCTGATGTCACGTGGATTGGCGATCTTTCTCAAGATGGCCCTTGGTACATCGTTTCTATCGACCGATTCAAAAAACAGCATGGCGCCGAGCGAGAAGCGATTCGCAGAGCTGGCCACACCGTTTTCGTTCTTGATGGCCAATGGTCCAAGCACGGCTTCTGGATGCAGACTGAACGATTCGTGAGGTGGTGGCCTCAGATCGTCGACTACTCCGACCGCGTCAGCGGTGGTGCATACAGAGTGCCCTGGCAACATTCCCCAAGCGCCAAGTTTCAAGCCATCCCGTTCTAAGCATTGCGACAGTGATGTGGTTGGCGATCGTAGGTTTTTTGCCGCGTTGACTACCACCTGGCCACGCCGGCCATCGCAGCCCTGGCGCGCACCGAGCACATCTACAAGACCGAGAAGTTTTCGGACCATGCGCCGATCACGATCGGGTACGACATGGTGCTGTAAGCGCAGCGCGCGGCGTGCGGCGGGCATCCACCCGCTTGCAGGGAACCGGCCCTGCCGGGCGGCCGTCTCCCGTTGCGGGCATGGGCCGGATCAGCGGTGAGCGGCTGCGGCCAGTTCGGCCGCAAAGGCCTGGGCCTGCTCTGGCGCTACGAAGGCCTCTTCGTCCTTGCGGATCAGCCCTGCGACTTGGCCGTCATCGGTCACCAGGCGCTTGACGTAGAAGCCATAGCCGGTCTTGCCGTTGTTGGGATACCAGTCGCCCTCGCCCTCGTTCACGCTGTACTTGAAGAGATAGGTGTGCTGCGTGGTGCTGGAGTTGGAAAAGAACTTGACGCAAAACACGAAGCCCGCCAGACCGCCGCTGACCTGGTGTTCACACATCAGGTTGCTGGACGGCGCGGAGATCGGCCCGCTACCGGTGCTGGTGGCATTGCCCACGGCTGTGAACGTGGGAGTCTCAACGCCCCAGCCCAGCGTGGGCGAGTACGTCGTGAACAGCCAGCTGCCTTTCAGGCTTTGCGGTACGGCCGCGTAACCGAAGTTGAAGCGCGAGATGGCCTTTTCGCTCTCGCCGGGGAAGGTGATGAAACCGCTCACGCCGTCGACGAAGCGGATTTTGACCGCGCCCGCGTTGCCCTTTTCAGTGCCCGAGCGGTCTTCGCTGCCCAGGAAACGGCCGCCTTCATAGGACTTGAGATCGGCCGTGACCTGGTTGTCCACCACATTGCCCACGGCCAGGTAGAACGTGGACTTGCCGGTGTTCTCGTACGCATACATCTGCATCACCAGCGTGCCGTTTTGCACGTCGATGCCGAAGCCGCGGCCGGGCTTGCCGTTGACCTCGGAGGTCACCACCCACGTCCCCGCCTGGGGGATGAACGCATGGGCCACGCCCGCACCGAAAACAAAGGCCGCAGCCACCAGCTTCTTGAACATCGCTCCCTCTCTCTTTCGCATTGACGACAATGGCGCCAGCCCTCCGATGAATGCTGAAGCGCGAACCCGAAATCATCGCCGTGAAGCCTGAATACTAACTTACACGATGTTGCAATATTTCACATTGCCCGTCACCGCTTTCCAGCAGAACTGCTCGTTGGTGTGGTGCGACGAAACCCTTCTGGCCGCGGTGATCGATCCCGGTGGGGACCTGCCGGCCATCCTCGCCCAGGCGGAGCGGCGGCAGCTGAAGCTGGAGCAGATCTGGCTCACTCACGCCCACATCGACCATGCGGGCGGAGCGGGCGAGCTGGCCCGCACCCGGGTGCTGCCCATCGTCGGGCCGCATCCCGGGGACCAGTTCTGGATCGACGGGCTGCCGCAGCAAAGCGCGATGTTCGGCTTTCCGCCTGCGGAGGCCTTCACGCCCACGCGGTGGCTGGACGATGGCGACACGGTGCAGATCGGCAACGAGACGCTGTCGGTGCGCCACTGCCCCGGCCACACGCCGGGCCACGTGGTGTTCCACGCGCCCCAGATCGAGCGGGCTTTCGTGGGCGACGTGCTGTTTGCCGGCAGCATCGGCCGCACCGACTTTCCCCAGGGCAATCACCAGCAGCTCATCGACAGCATCACGCAGCGCCTGTGGCCGATGGGCGACGGCACGGTTTTCATCCCGGGGCACGGGCCGGAGAGCAGCTTCGGGCGCGAGCGCAAGAGCAACCCCTACGTGGGCGGGACCTGATCCACGCCCCACGCCGATCCCGGTCGGCTCACCCCCGGCGCGCCGCCTGGTACAGCCCCTGCACCCGCGGCACGTTCTGCTCCAGCTGGCGGATGCGCTCCGGCCCGCTGGGGTGGGTGGAGAGAAACGCGATGCCGCCCTGGCCGCTGGTGGCCTCGCCCATCTTGCGCCACAGGCTCACCGAGGCGTCGGGGTTGTAGCCGGCGCGGGCGGCCAGTTCCAGGCCCACCAGGTCGGCTTCGGTCTCGTCGCCGCGGCTGAACTTCAACGTGATGAGCTGCGTGCCCAGGTTGGCCGCCGCGTTGCCCAGGTCGCCCAGGCCCAGCAGCTGCGCCCCGAGGGACAGGCCCACGCTGGTGGCCTGGGTCTTGGCCAGGCGGGCGCGGGCGTGTTCGCGCAGCGCGTGGGCCATTTCGTGGCCCATGATCATCGCGGCCTCGTCGTCGGTGAGCTTGAGCTGGTCCAGGATGCCGGTGTAGAAAGCGATCTTGCCACCCGGCATGCAGAAGGCGTTGATCTGCTTGCTGCCGATCAGGTTGACCTCCCACTGCCACTGGCGGGCCCGGTCGTTCCATTGGGCGGTGTAGGGGATCAGGCGCTGGGCGATGGCGCGCAGGCGCTGCAGCTGCGCATTGTCAGGGCCAGCCAGCGCGCGCTGCGCCTTGGCCTTGCCCATCATTTCGCTGTACTGCTGGTTGGCGGCGGTCTCGATCGTCTCGGCCGGCACCAGCTTGCGCATGCCCGAGGCGGACCCCACGTCCACCTGCGCCAGCGCGGGCCCCGCGACGGCGGCCCCAGCCGCCAGCAGGAAGCCGCGGCGGGCGTTCCAGGCACCGCCGCGCAGGCTGCAGAACCGGCAACAGGCCGTGGCGGAATCGGTCTCGGCAGGCGCCGGAGCGCGGGGATCGGGGGCGGGCAGGTGCGACATGGGCGGCAGTCTAGCCGCAGGCCGGGGGCCGGTCTGTCAGCCGGAAGCCATCCCTGGGCCCTTTTTCAGCGCACCAATGCGAGGCGCCGGTCGCCCTGCGATCTTACCGGCGCAGCTCCGCGCGGATCACCACCAGCAGGCCCAGCAGCACCAGCCCCAGGCCGCTCCAGGCGGCGAGCGGCTGCCGCTCCCCGACGATCGCCACGGCCAGCACGAAGGCGGCCACCGGCTCGACCAACGTCAGCGTGACGCTGGTCGCCCCGGCGATGTGGCGCAGTCCGCTGGAAAACGCCACATAGGCCAGGCCGGACACCACCACGCCCAGATAGACGACCACGGCCAGCGACGGCAGGCTCCATTGCGGCACGCCGGCCAGCAGCCATGCCATGGGCAGCGCCAGCAGCGCGGCGCCGGTGAACACGCAGAAGTTGACCCAGCCGGTGGAGGCCCGCGCCACCAGCCGCTTGTTCACCAGCGCGTAGCTGGCGTACGACAGGCCGGCCAGCAGGCACAGCGCCAGCCCCGGCCAGGACGGCCCGGCCCCCGCGCCCTTGCTGAGCACCATCAGCACGCCGCCGGCCACGCTGACGGCGGTGCCCAGCCACCACAGGCCGATCAGGGGCGCGCGCAGCAGCACGGCCTGGATCAGTCCCGCCCAGATGGGGCCGCTGCCGATGGCCACCGCCGTGCCCACGCCCACGCCGGTGCGCTGCACGCCGGCGTAAAAGCAGATGCTGTAGCCCGCCACGCCGGCCGACGCCAGCGCCAGCCAATGCGCGGGCAGGCGGTCCGAGGGGGTGGGGCCCGGTGCCGGGCCGTGCTGCTGCGCGCGGTGGCGCGCCAGCCCGCGCGCAGCGATGAGCAGCACCGAGAAGAAGGCGCTGGCCACCGCCAGCTGCGCGGCCCCCACCCAAAAGGGCGACAGGCCACCCGCGCCCAGGCTTTGCGCCGTGCCGGTGGTGCCCCAAAGGGTGGAGGCCAGCAGCACCAGAGCGATGCCGCGGGTGGATTGGGAGGAAGTCGTCATACCCGCCATGGTGTCGCGTACGGCCAAAGCAAATGTCGAGCGACACTCGAAGTGCGGCGAAGCAGGCTATGGGCCCCATCGGCCTCCAGTGCAATGATCACTAGGGCATATAGCTATAAAAATAATAGCAACCGGTTTCAGGCGCGCAGGGCGCGTGCACCGGTGCCCCGGTCGCGGCGCAGCGCATAGGCCAGGGCGCTCGCGCTCGCGTAGCCGGTGCGCAGGGCCACGGTGTCCAGCGGCAGGCCGTTCGCCAGCTCGCGGGCGGCCATGTCCAGGCGCTCGCCGCGCAGCCACGCCTGGGGCGTGCGGCCGGTCAGCGCCAGCCAGCGGGCATGAAAGCGCTGCGGGCTCAGGAAACACAGGGCCGCCATGCGCACCGTGGGCCAGTCCTCGTGCAGGGCGGCGCGCACGGCGCGCTCCAGCCGCTCCGGGGCGATGGCGCGGCGCGCGAGCACGCGCGGGGCCTGCAGGATCTGGGCGAGCCGCAGCGCGGCATCGTCGCTGGCGGCGAAGGCCCGGTGCTCGGGCGCGATGGCGAAGCGCCGCACGCGCGCGACGCCGGGCTGGTCGGGCGCGTCGATCACGAACATCCGCGCGCCGGGCGGGGCCAGGAACGCGTGCGCCGTGCCGGCCGGAATGACCATGCCGCAGGTGGTGTCCACGAAGGCGGCGCGGCCCGCCACCTCCAGCTCCATGCGCCCGTGCAGCGCGTAGAGCACCTGTGCGTGGCCGTGCGCATGCGCGGCGTGTTCGCCGCTGTAGCAGCGCACCGAGCAGGTGGGATGGAGGACGGCGGCGGGGCCCATGGCGCGCATCGTAGCGGCACGGCGCGCGCACGGCCGACGCGCCCCGGGGAAGGGGTGCGGATAATCCCTGCGATCCCCCCTACCCGGCCCGACCCGCCCACCCCTTCCGATGCCCCCAGACCACGCCCCCGCCACCGCCCCCCGCCGCAGCTGGCGCGAGGCCTGGCTCGTCTACCTCGAACCGGCCAGCCTGCGCATGCTGGCGCTGGGGTTCTCCGCCGGGCTGCCGCTGCTGCTGGTGCTGGGCACGCTGTCGTTCTGGCTGCGCGAGGCGGGCCTGGACCGCACCACCATCGGATACCTGAGCTGGGTGGGCCTGGCCTACGCGTTCAAGTGGGTGTGGGCGCCACTGGTGGACCGCATGCCGCTGCCGCTGCTCACGCGCTGGCTGGGGCGCCGGCGCGGCTGGCTGGTGGTGTCGCAGGCGATGGTGATGGCGGGCCTCGTGGGCATGGCGTTCAACGACCCGCGCGTGGCGCTCGAACCACTGGTGTGGTGCGCGCTGGCCGTGGCGTTCGGCTCGGCCACGCAGGACATCGCGCTGGACGCCTTCCGCATCGAATCGGCCGACGCCGACCGCCAGGCGGCGCTGGCCGCCACCTACCAGACGGGCTACCGCCTGGCGATGATCTGGGCCGGCGCGGGCGTGCTGTGGGTGGCCGCGCGCGCCGAACTGCCAAGCCTCGCCGGCTACCAGCACGGCGCCTGGCAGGCCGCCTACCTCACGATGGCCGCCTCGATGCTGGTGGGCACCACGACCGTGCTGCTGTCGCGCGAGCCCGTGCCGCGCCCGCTGCCGCCCGCGCGCAACCCGGCCGAGTGGCTGCGCGGCGCGCTGGTCGATCCGTTCGCGGACTTCATCGGGCGCTACCGCTGGCAGGCGGCGCTGATCCTGGCGCTCATCGCCGTGTACCGCATCAGCGACGTGGTGATGGGCATCATGGCCAACCCGTTCTACGTGGACATGGGCTACACCAAGGACGAGGTCGCCGCGGTCACCAAGGTGTTCGGCGTACTGATGACGCTGGCCGGTGCCTTCGTGGGCGGCGTGCTGTCCATGCGCCTGGGCGTGATGCGCGTGCTGATGCTGGGCGCGGTGCTCAGCGCCTGCAGCAACCTGCTGTTCGCCTGGCTGGGCCTGCGCGGGCACGACGTGACGGGGCTGGTCTTCGTGGTGTCGGCCGACAACCTGGCGGGGGGCATCGCGTCGGCGGCGTTCATCGCCTACCTGTCCAGTCTCACCAACGTGCAGTATTCGGCCACGCAGTACGCGCTGTTCAGCTCCATGATGCTGCTGGCGCCCAAGTGGATCGCGGGCTTTTCGGGGCGCTTCGTGGACGCCTTCGGCTACACCGAGTTTTTCGTGGGGACGGCGCTGCTGGGACTGCCGGTGCTGGTGCTGGTGGCGCTGGCGTCCAGGATCGAAACGCCCCCACGCCGTTGATTTTCATGCCGTCGAAGCTATCAATTCAGTAGCACATGGAGCACACCACGCCGGCCCGGCCTGCGCGGCCGCAAAATGGCCCTGGCTGGGGGCATGCCCCTGGTTTACCTAACTTTACGGGGACTTCAACGCAACGACGCCCCCCGGCGCGACGATGAAGCCTCCCCCAAGGACACCCGCCATGAGCTCTCAACTGTTGATGATCGAAGACGACTTCCGCCTCGCCCAGATGGTGGGGGAATACCTCGGCCAGTCGGGCCTGGAAGTGACGCACATGGCCGATGGCAAGAGCGGCATGGCGCGCCTGCAGGGGGGCGATGCGGGGCCCCTGCCCGACCTGGTGATCCTGGACCTCATGCTGCCGGACATGGACGGGCTCGAAGTGTGCCGCCGCATCCGCTCGCTGCAGGGGCCGGCGGCGCAGGTGCCGGTGCTCATGCTGACCGCCAAGGGCGACCCGATGGACCGCATCATCGGCCTGGAGCTGGGCGCCGACGACTACCTGCCCAAGCCGTTCGAGCCGCGCGAGCTGCTCGCCCGCATCCGCGCCATCCTGCGCCGGCGCACCGACGGCGGCACGCCCGCCGCGCAGGTGCTGCGCTTCGGCTCGCTGGAGATCGATCGCGATGCGCGCACCGTCACCGTGAGCGGCCAGCCGGCCGAGCTCACCTCCTACCAGTTCGACCTGCTGGTGGCGCTGGCCGAACGCGCGGGCCGCGTGCTCACGCGCGACCAGATCATGGAGGCCGTGCGCGGCCGCGAGCTGGAAGCCTTCGACCGCTCCATCGACGTGCACATGGGCCGCATCCGCGCCGCGATCGAGCAGGACGCCAAGAACCCCCGCCGCATCCTCACGGTGCGCGGCGTGGGCTATGTGTTCGCCAAGCAGCAAGACTGACCCATGTCCAACCCGTTTTCCCGGCGCCTCTATCTGCGCATCTGGCTGGCCGTGGTGGTGGGCGTGGCCGTGCTCACCCTGGCCGTGGGATGGGCCTGGCGCATCGCCTCGGACCAGAACGCGCAGACGCCCCCCACCCCGCCCGCCCGCGAGATGGTGCTGATCAACGGGCGCGGCGAGCCGGTGCTGCGCGGGCTGGCCACGCGCATCCCGAACGGGCCGGCCGAGGGGCTGGAGTTCCGGGTGGAGGCCGAGGGCGGCGAGGTGTTCTCGCTGCAGATGGCGCCGCGCCCGAAGCCGCCCGGCCCCGACCGGCGCGGCGAGGTGGCGTTCTGGACGCGCCCGCCGTTCGGCTTCCTCTGGATGCTGGGCCTCGTCGGCGTGGCCGTGGCCGTGGGCGTGTTCCCCATCATCCGGCGGCTGCTGCAGCGGCTGGAGACCTTGCAGCGCGGCGTGCAGCGCTTCGGCGAAGGCGATCTGTCCGTGCGCGTGGCCGAGACCGGGCATGACGAAGTGGCCGATCTGGCGCGCCAGTTCAACGCCGCGGCCGCGCGCATCGAGACGCTCGTCAAATCCCACAAG
Source organism: Acidovorax sp. SUPP950 (assembly GCF_030158935.1). Lineage (NCBI taxonomy): Bacteria > Pseudomonadati > Pseudomonadota > Betaproteobacteria > Burkholderiales > Comamonadaceae > Acidovorax > Acidovorax sp. SUPP950. The sequence goes on from NZ_BQXE01000003.1 coordinate 70,399, forward strand.
TCGCTGCTGGCCAATGCCTCGCACGAGCTGCGCTCGCCGCTCACGCGCATCCGCATGGGGCTGGAGCTGATGCAGGGCTCGGCCCCGTCCCCGGCGTTTCGCGACGAGATCCTGCGCAACATCGCCGAGTTGGACCAGCTGGTGGACGAGATCCTGCTCGCCAGCCGCCTGGACGCGCGCGAGGCGGACATGGGCACCATCGAACTGGTGGACCTGCTGGGCCTGGCGGCCGAGGAGTGCGTGCGGGTGGATGCCGAGCTGGAAGCCGGCGCCGCCAGCGCGGACGGCCTGGAGGTGAACGGCGTGGCCAAGCTGCTGCGCCGCGCCCTGCGCAACCTGCTGGAAAACGCCCGCCGCTACAGCCAGGGCGACATCACGGTGGGGCTGCAGCGCACCGGCACCCACGCCGAAGTGCGCGTGTGCGACCAGGGCCCCGGCGTGCCGCCGGCCCAGCGCGAACGCATCTTCGAACCTTTCTACCGGCTGCCCGGCGCCAGCGAGCGCGCCGGTGGCGTGGGCCTGGGGCTCGCGCTGGTGCGGTCCATCGCGGAACGCTCGGGCGGCACGGTGCGCTGCGAGGACCGCCCGGACGGCGAGAGCGGCGCCTGCTTCGTGCTCAGCCTGCCGTTGGCGAGCGCCTGACCTCCCTGCGAAGGCGCGGCACGCGCCACGCGAGCGTCGGCATACCCCCGGGGTCGCCATACGCGAATGCGCCCGCTGTTGCGCATGGTCACATCTGTTTCGTTCGTTCTGCGGCTTGGCCCCGGGATCCGGGTGGCTTCGGAAGGCGGTTTCCCTTATCCTGCATTCCGCCCAACGGAATACCCGACCGAGGGGTCCACTTTGCTCACCGATCCACCCCGTTCCACCATGGCAGTCAAAGACATCCGGGTCATCCACACCCTCGGGCCGGCCGGCACCAACTGCGAAGCCGCAGCCCACGAATGGTTCCGGCGCAACGGCCGCAAAGGCACCGTGCACCTGCACCCCACCTTCGAGATCGCCGCCGAGTCGCTCCATGACGACCCGGCCATCGCGGTGCTGGGGTGCGTGGCGTATCCCGACCTGCACAAGCTCGTGTTCTCCAACCTGAACCGCTTCCAGATGGTGGATGTCTTCGTGATGCCCACTTTCAACATGATCCTGGCATCGCGCACGGGCGAGGCGCCCCGCACCATCTCGACCCATCCCGCGCCGCAGCAGCTGGCGCCCCCCGGCACGGAGCTGTGCTTCGTCAACAGCAATGCGCAGGCCGCCGTGGAATGCCGGCACGGCCGCACGGACGGCTGCATCACCACCGCCAAGGCCGCCCGGTCGCTGGGACTGAAGGTGATCCAGGACTTCGGCCCGGTGCCGATGGGGTTCACGGTTCACGCGGCGGTCTGAGCGCAGCGCGGCGCCGCGCCCGCCCCGGCTCAGTTGCGCCAGGCGAGCGAGCGGGCCTCGCCCTGGATCACGGGCGCCTGGGCATTGAGCGTCTCACCCGCCAGCACACGCTCGTACATGCGCAGGTAGTCGCGCGCCATGCGCTCGGCGCCGAAGTGGCGCACGGCATGGTCGTGGCAGGCGCGGGGGTCGAAGCGGTTGGCGCGCACCGCCTCGGCCAGGGCACTGGCGTTGTCCGCCAGCACGCCGCATTCGGCGGGCACCAGTTCCGGCAGCGCGCCGTAGGGCGTCGAGAACACGGGGCAGCCGAAGTACAGGCTCTCGATGACGGCCAGGCCGAAGGGCTCGTGCCAGCGCACCGGAAAGATCAGCCCGCGCGAGGCGTTGAGCCGCTCGGTCTTCTGCGCGCCGCCCACCATGCCGAAGAAATGGATGCGGCGCGACAGCGTCCACCGGAATCCCCGGCGGAAATTGATGCGGTCGCCGCCCAGCACGTCCAGCTCCACCCCCGCCAGTTGGGCCACGCGGATGGCGCCGCTCACGTTCTTCACGCGCCACGCGGCCTTGCCCAGGAAGTGGTAGTGGTCGCGGGGCCGGGCGAAGTCCACGGCGCCGTAGCTCTCCCACTGCAGGCCGTTGTAGACGAACTCGGTGGAGCCGTAGCGCGCCGCATGGTCGCGCGAGAGGAACACGGTGTTGCGCGGCAGCGGCTTGGGCTTTCGGGCATTGCCGTGCTCGGTGACCAGGTAGGGCGTGCCGATCTCGGTGCGGGGGTTGAACTGGAAGTGCGTGATGTCCACGTCGGCGGGAATCTGCGAATCCCACGGCGCATCGGGCCGGATGGGCAGCACCGCGCCGAAGTCGCAGGTGGAGCCCTCGGGCACCAGGTAGCTCACGCGGTGGCCCAGGCGCACCAGCATCTGGCCCAGGTCCCAGATGACGCGCTCGGTGCCGCCATAGCCGTAGACCGGGATCGGGGAGTTGTTGACGAGCAGCACGTGCATGGCGAAACCTTCTTGGCGGTCAGGAGGAGGCAGCGGCGGGCCGGCCCGGGCCCTGCGGCACGGCGGCCGGCGCCGCCCGCCGCCGCAGTGCATCGCGCTCGCGGCCCTGCAGGATGGCCAGCACCAGCATGCACATGAACAGGTAGAACATGGTGCCGCTGTTGTGGCCCAGGAACACCTGCGTGAGCCCGAAGCCGATGTAGGCGATGGGCAGCAGCACACCCACCATGCGCAGGCACAGCACCTGGGGGTCCATGGTGCCGTGCTCCGTGGTCCGGCAGACGCGCCGGCGCGTCGGCCAGAAAAGCGCGAGCGGCACCGCATAGAACATCAGCAGCACCGCCACGCCGGGCAGGCCGCGCTTGGCGAAGATGTCCAGCACCTCGTTGTGCGCATGGCTGAACCGCAGCACGAACGGATGGGCCTGCCCCGCGGCCACGCGCCGCTGCTTCTCGGCCTCGTAGCCGTAGCGGCCCCAGCCGGTGAGCGGCCGGTCCAGGCCCATGGACCAGGCCAGTTTCCAGTGCGCGAGCCGCTGCCCGACCGAGCTGGCCGCATCGCCCTTGGATTCGTACTGGGTGATCTCCTGGCGCGCCTCGTCCACGCGGGAGCGCACGTCGTGCGCCTTGAGCGCCATGAGGCCCGCCATGCCGGCCAGGATCAGCGCCGCCCCGACCATCGCCAGCCGGCGCTGGCCGCAGCGGGCCTGCAGCCACGCGCAGACGGGCAGCGCCAGCGGCAGCACGAGCCAGCCCCCGCGCGACTCCGACAGCAGCGAGCCCTCGAAGCCCAGCAGGATGCACACCACCCAGCCCACGCGCTGCCAGGGCGCCCAGCGGCCCCACTGCACGAGCAGGGCCGCCGAACACATCAGGCCCAGCAGCAGGCTCAGGCCGCCGAACTGGATCGCATTGGTGTAGCCGTTGGCGCGCAGCAGGTGCAGCACGCCGGTCTGGTAGATGCCGATGAGCCCCGCGCCGCACGCCCCTACGGCGAGGCCCCACCACAGCCAGACCGCACGCGGCGGGTAGGCCAGCAGGTAGAAAAGGCAGGGCAGTGCCAGCAGGTACTTGGACGGCCGGTCCAGGTTGGACCAGCCGCCCTGGGCCGGGTCGAAATCGAGGGCCCACACGAAGCCCATGGCGACGATGGAGGCGAACAGCCACCAGGCCTCGCGGCCCGGGGGCCGGCGCAGCCACACGCCGGCCGTGGCCAGGCTGCACAGCAGCAGGACCACCGCGCCCCACGAATAGCCCGAGCGCAGCCACAGGGCCAGGCCGGGCACCATGAAAGCCGCCACGCCGGACAGGCGTGCGAAGACATCCGAAGGTTTCACCGGCGCACGCTCTCGCTCAGGCGGTCGCTGTCGTACTCCAGCGCGGCATACCGGAAGAACGCTTCCAGGGCCACGAACAGGCAGTAAAGGAAACCGGCACCGCCGCACAGGAAACCGAGCCGCAGCACGTACAGCCGCACGAACATGCTCGCGCCCGAGGCCAGCCCGCGCCCCACGCCGCCGCGCTTGCCGGCCGCCGCGCGCTTGGCGGCGCCCAGCATGGCGTACTGCGTGAGCTTTTCCAGGCTGCCGCGCACGGTCTCGCGCGAGTGGTGCAGCAGCCGCGCGCGCATCACGTGGCGCGGCACGCCGGGCTCGGTGAGCACGGCCTCCTCGTGGACCACGCCCATGTACTCGCGCAGCATGTCGCGCCGGAACAGGCGCTCCACGGTCGAGGTGGTGCGCAGGTAGCGCAACTCGTGGCCGAAGGCCACCATGCGCCAGCGGATCTTCCACACCGCGCGCTCGCCCGAGCGCACGATGGCCTGCAGCTCCTCGCGGAAGTCGGGGCCCATCACCTCGTCGGCGTCGAGAAAGAAAACGTAGTCGCCCGTGGCATGCGCCAGCAGGCGGTTGCGCTGCACGGCAAAGCCCTGCCAGTCGGGATACACATGCACCTGGGCACCCAGGCGCCGCGCCACGGCCACGGTGTCGTCCGTGCTGCCGCTGTCCACCACCACGATCTGGTCGGCGAACGAGGCGCTCGCCAGACAGGCCTCGATGCGGTGGCCCTCGTTCAGCGTCAGCACCGCCACCGTGAGCGTGGGGCGGGCCGCGCTGCCGCGTTCAGCCGGCATCAATCAGTGGCCGGAGTGGACGCGTTCTCCCGCCTTCAGGCGGTACACCGTGCCGCAGTAGGGGCACTTGGCCTCGCCCGTGTGGGCGACGTCCAGGTACACCTTGGGGTGGGTGTTCCAGATCTTCATGTCCGCCTTGGGGCTGGGGCAGAAGACGCCGCCCTGGGGGTTGAGGTCTTTGGCGACCAGTTCGACGATGGCTTGCGACATGTTCTTCAGACCTTGGTGAGCCAGTGGGCGTATTGGGGGTTGCGGCCGTTCACGATGTCGAAGAAGGCGCTCTGGATCTTTTCGGTGATCGGGCCGCGCGAGCCGCTGCCGATGGCGAGGCGGTCGAGTTCGCGGATGGGCGTCACTTCGGCGGCGGTGCCGGTGAAGAAGGCCTCGTCGGCGATGTACACCTCGTCGCGGGTGATGCGCTTTTGCACCAGCTCCAGGCCCAGGTCCTTGCAGATGTGGACGATGGTGTTGCGCGTGATGCCGTTGAGCGCGCCGGCCGACAGGTCGGGCGTGTACACCACGCCGTTCTTGATGATGAAGACGTTCTCGCCCGCGCCCTCGGACACGAAGCCGGAGGCGTCCAGCAGCAGGGCCTCGTCGTAGCCGTCGTCCAGGGCCTCCATGTTGGCCAGGATCGAGTTGGTGTAGTTGCTCACCGCCTTGGCCTGCGTCATGGTGATGTTGACGTGGTGGCGCGTGTAGCTGCTGGTCTTGACGCGGATGCCGCGCTTCATGCCCTCTTCGCCCAGGTAGGCGCCCCAGGCCCAGGCCGCCACCATCAGGTGGATCTGGTTGCCCTTGGGGGACACGCCCAGCTTCTGCGAGCCGATCCAGGTCAGCGGGCGCAGGTAGCACGATTCGAGCTGGTTCTCGCGCACCACGGCCTTCTGGGCCTCGTTCACCTCGTCGCGGGTGAACGGAATGGTCATGCGCAGGATCTTGGCGCTGTTGAACAGGCGCTCGGTGTGCTCCTCGAGGCGGAAGATCGCCGTGCCGTCGGCCGTCTTGTAGGCACGCACGCCTTCGAAGGCGCCGCAGCCGTAGTGCAGCGTGTGGGTCAGCACATGGATCTTGGCGTCGCGCCAATCGACCATCTGGCCGTCCATCCATATCTTGCCGTCACGGTCGGCCATCGAGGGAGCTACGGGACTCATGGGGTTCCTTTGGAATTGCTGGAAGTCGCAAAACCCGCGATTTTACGAGTCTGCGCGGGCAGGGGCCGCCACATCCGCCGGCGCCTGGGGCGCATCCTCCTGCGGCACGGGCCGCACGAGCGCCCATTCCACCAGCTTGCCGGCCCGGAATTCGCACGTCACGTGCGACTGCGTGCCGTCGGTCCAGCGGTAGCGCTCGGGCTCCTCGCCGTCGGCCGACAGCGGCTCGCCCAGCGAACGCGTCATGGCCACCACGTGCATGAGATTGACCCCCTTGCGCAGCTTGGCATTGAGCATGACGGCGCTGCCCACATGGCCGATGGGCCGGTCGGCCGCCTTGCGCATGACGTTCATGAGCCGGGTGAAATGCAGCAGCACCCACATCACGAGCCCGCCCCCGACCGCCATGACGCCCTGCCAGCCATAGGAGCGGTGGGCCGCGAAGACCAGCACCGCGATGCCGACGGGAATGAAGAGGTTGCGCAGATTCATGGGGCGAGATTGTCCTATGGCGGCCGCCGGGGCCGGGTGTGGATGGTGCGTAGGCGCGGCATCGCCGCCCGGCGGGCGGCCGTCAGCCCATGCCGCGCACCACCTCCATCGCCTCCTCCACGCGCTCCACCGCATGGATGGTGATGCCCTCGATGGGCTTCTTGGGCGCATTGGCCTTGGGCACCACGGCCACGCTGAAGCCCAGCTTGGCCGCCTCCTTGAGCCGCTCCTGCCCGCGCGGGGCCGGGCGCACCTCGCCGGCCAGCCCCACTTCGCCGAAGGCGATGAACCCGCGGGGGAGTGCTTTGCCGCGCAGGCTGGAGGTGATGGACAGCATCACCGCCAGGTCGGCCGCGGGCTCGCTGATGCGCACGCCGCCCACGGCGTTCACGAACACGTCCTGGTCCATGCAGGCCACGCCGGCATGCCGGTGCAGCACCGCCAGCAGCATGGCCAGGCGGTCGCGGTCCAGCCCCACCGACAGCCGGCGCGGGCTGGGGCCGCCCTCGTCCACCAGGGCCTGGATCTCCACCAGCATGGGCCGCGTGCCCTCCAGCGTGACCAGCACGCAGCTGCCGGGCACGGGCTCGCTGTGCTGGCTCAGGAAGATGGCGCTCGGGTTGGTCACGCCCTTGAGGCCCTTTTCCGTCATGGCGAACACGCCGATCTCGTTGACCGCGCCGAAGCGGTTCTTGATGGCGCGCACCAGGCGGAACTGGCTGTGCGTGTCGCCTTCGAAGTACAGCACCGTATCGACCATGTGCTCCAGCACGCGCGGGCCGGCGAGCGCCCCCTCCTTGGTGACGTGGCCCACGAGGATGATGGTCACGCCCGAGGCCTTGGCCGCCCGCGTGAGGTGCGCCGCGCACTCGCGCACCTGGGCCACCGACCCGGGCGCGCTCGTGAGCTGGTCGGAGTACACCGTCTGGATCGAGTCGATCACCGCCACGGCCGGCTGGGTGGCATCGATGGTGGCGAGGATTTTTTCCAGCTGGATCTCGGCCAGCACGTTCACCTGGCTGTGGTCCAGGCCCAGGCGGCGCGAGCGCAGCGCCACCTGCGCGCCGCTTTCCTCGCCCGTCACGTACAGCGTGGGCAGGCCCACGCGCTGCAGCGCATCCAGCGCCTGCAGCAGCAGCGTGGACTTGCCGATGCCCGGGTCGCCGCCGATCAGCACCACGCCGCCCTCCACGATGCCCCCGCCCAGCACCCGGTCCAACTCGTCAATGCCGCTCGGGGTGCGGGCGATGTCGGTCGCCTCGATGGCGGCCAGCGGCATCACCGCCTGGGCCTGGGCCAGGCCCGAGAACTGCGGCGCGCTGAGGCGGTTCTTGCCCGGGCCGGCCTCGGCCACGGTTTCGACCAGGGTGTTCCAGGCACCGCAGGCCGGGCATTTGCCCAGCCAGCGCGGGCTGGTGCCGCCGCACTCGGAGCAGGTGAAGAGGGTTTTTTCTTTGGCCATGGCAGGGATCGGGAAACGGGGCAGCAGGGGGGATCGCAGCGGGCGGCATGCCCGGCGGCGGCCGGCCCGCAGCGGCCCCAAGCCGGGCGCCAGCGGGGGTGCGCGGCCTGAAAGTAAGCAATTGCGATGTCAACCCTATCCTACCCCGCGCTTCCTGGAGCCTGCCTAGCATGCCCATTCCAGCGGCAGTCCGTCGCACGCCATTCAAGGAGATACAACCCATGACCCCAACCACCATGAACGCTTCGGCCACCCCTTCCCGCCGCTGGCTCGCCGCCGCCCCGCTGATCGTCGTGTCCGCCCTGGCGCTCACCGCCTGCGACCGCAACAAGCCGGCCGACACGCCCACCAACACCGCACCCGTCACTACCCCGGCGCCGACGACCCCCGCCACCCCCGCCCCTGCCACGCCTGCGTCGGACGCTGGCATGTCCTCCACCCCGTCTTCCTCCGCCCCGGCCGGCGGCGCCGTGTTCGGCGGCAGCACGCCGGCGCCGGCCACCGCGGCCTCCGAGCCGGCCAGCGACGCCAAGTGATCGCGCGCTGACCGCGCCCCTGCCGCCTCCCCCGGCGCACGCCGCGGGGAGCGCTTAACATCCACCGCTTCGCGGCCGTTCGGCCGGTCCCTGCAGAGGCGGATGTTTCGATGAAGGCATGTATCTATGGCGCGGGCGCCATCGGCGGCTGGCTCGCCGTGGCGCTGGCGCGAGCAGGCGGCGATGTGTCCATGGTGGCGCGCGGCGCCACGCGGCAGGCCCTCGATGCGCAGGGCCTGCGCCTCGTTCAACCCGATGGTTCCGTGCACGCCACGCCGGTGCGCGCGCACGACGATCCGGCCGCCCTGGGCGTGCAGGACCTGGTGGTGCTGGCCGTCAAGGCCCCGGCCCTGCCCGACGTGTCCGCCCGCATCGCGCCGCTGATCGGCCCCCACACGCTGGTGCTCACGGCCATGAACGGCGTGCCGTGGTGGTTCCTCGACGGCTGCGGCGGCCCCGCACAAGGCCAGGCGCTGCAGTCGGTCGACCCCTCGGGCGCCATGGCGCGTGCCGTGCCGGCCGGCCAGGTGATCGGCGGCGTGGTCCACACCAGTTGCTCGCTCGATGCGCCCGGGGTGGTGCGCCACCACTTCGGCAACCGGCTCATCCTGGGCGAGCCCGCCGGCGCGCCCACGCCGCGGCTGCAGGCACTGGCCGACACGCTGCGGCGCGGCGGCATCGAGGCCGAAGTGTCCTCCCGCATCCAGCAGGACGTGTGGTTCAAGCTCTGGGGCAACCTGACGGTCAACCCCATCAGCGCGCTCACCGGTGCCACCACCGACCGCATCCTCGACGACGACCTGGTGCGCACCTTCATCTCCGACGTGATGCGCGAGGCCAAGGCCATCGGCGAACGGCTGGGCCTGCCGATCGATCAGCAGCCCGAAGACCGCCACGCCGTCACCCGCAAGCTGGGGGCGTTCAAGACCTCGATGCTGCAGGACGTGGAGGCCGGCAAGCCGCTGGAGATCGACGCCCTGGTGGGCGCGGTGCACGAGCTGGGCCGCCTCACCGCCGTGCCCACGCCGCACACCGACGCCCTGCTGGGCCTGGTGCGGCTGATGGCGAGGGTGCGTGGCCTGCACTGACGTGCAAAGGCAAGTCCATCAAAAACCATAGCAAGACGCCCTAGTACCCATTGCCTTCCCGTGGTTTTTGACTTGAACCACGAGGCCGCAGGCGGCGGCCGTTCCTTTTCCCATCGCCAACCCACTGGAGCCCCCATGGCCTCGCTGACCCTCTACTACGCCCCCGGCACCTGCGCGCAGGCCGTTCGCATCGCGCTGAACGAAGCCGGCGCCGATCACGCGCTGGAGCGCATGGACTTCAAGGCGCAGCAGCAGCGCACGCCCGAGTACCTGGCCATCAACCCCAAGGGCCGCGTGCCGGCCCTGGTCACCGAGCAGGGCGTGCTGACCGAGACGCCCGCGCTGCTGGCCTATGTGGCCCAGCGGTTCCCTGACGCGCGGCTGGCGCCCACCGATCCCCACGGGTTCGCGCGGATGCAGGAGTTCAACAGCTACCTCGCCTCCACCGTGCACGTGGCCCATGCCCACCGGCCCCGCGCCAGCCGCTGGGCCGACGAGCCCGAGGCCATCGCCGCGATGCAGCGCAAGGTCGGCGCCAACATGACCGAATGCTTCGCGCTGATCGAGCAGCAGCTGCAGGGGCCGTGGGTGCTGGGCGACGCCTATTCGGTGAGCGACGGCTACCTGTTCACCATCGGTGGATGGCTGCAAAGCGATGGCGTGGACATCGCCCGGTTCCCCAAGGTGCATGCGCACGCGCAGCGCGTGGCGGCGCGGCCGGCGGTGCAGCGGTCGTTGGATTGATGTCCTGCGGGGGGGCGGGTGCCGCGCGAGGCGGCGCCCCTCGAGAAAAAGCCCCGGGGCCGGGCGGCCCGCGGGGCGGTTCGTGAAGGCCGGGCGCGATGACCGGCAACGATCTGGCCTGGCGGCTCAGTTGACCTTCAGCAGGCGCCAGTCGATGCGGTTGTCCGCGCGGTGGATGATCTCCACCTTCTGCGAGGCCGCCCAGGGGATCACCTGGTTGTACAGCGGGATGTGCGAGATGAGCTGGTGGTCCTGCACCAGCGCCTGCTCGATCAGGCTGTTGCGCGTGGCGGCGTCGGTTTCCTTCTTGATGCGCTCGATCAGCGCGTCCTGCTGCGGGTCGCTGAAGCGGCCCAGGTTGAAGTTGCCGTCGCCGCCGGCACCGGGCGAGCGGATCAGCGACTGCAGCGAATAGAACGCGTCGAACGTCGGCACGCCCCAGCCCAGCAGGTAGATGCTGGCCTCGTTGCGCTGGATCATCGGGAAGTACGTGGCGAACGGCAGCGAGCGCAGCCTGGCTTTCACGCCCACCTTGGCCCACTGGGCGGTGATGGCCTGGCACAGCTGCTCGTCGTTGATGTAGCGGCCCGCGCTGCAGGCGAAGTCCACGTCGAAGCCCTGCGGGTAGCCGGCCTCGGCCAGCAGCTTCTGCGCGGCGGCCGGGTCGTAGGGCCAGCGCACGTCGGCCTTCGGGGTCCAGCCGTTCACCTGCCGCGCGATGATCGCGCCGGTGGGCTGGGCCAGGCCGCGCAGCACCACGCGCTGGATGGCGTTGATGTCGATGGCCTGGTAGAGCGCCTTGCGCACGCGCACGTCCTTGAGCGGGTTCTTGCCCTTCACGCTGGAGTTCTGCAGCTCGTCGCGGAACTGGTCCAGGCCCAGGAAGATGGTGCGGTTCTCGGCGCCGTCCAGCACCTTCAGCTGCGGCTGCTGGCGGATGCGGGGCACGTCCTGCAGGCTGGGGTCGAGCACGAAGTCCACCTCGCCCGACAGCAGCGCCGCCGTGCGCGTGGCATCGGACTTGATGGGCGTGTAGACCACGTCGGTCACGTTGCCGCCGAATTGGCCCTTGCCCCACCAGTGGGGATTGGCCGCCAGCACCAGGCGCTGGTCGGGCGCCCAGGACTTGAGCACGAACGGCCCCGTGCCCAGCGTGTTGCGGTGGGTGTAGGGCTCGTCGCTGGTCTTGATGTCCTTCGGCGCCGTGGCGTTGTTCTTCTCGGCCCAGGGCTTGCTCATGATGCGCAGCTCGGTCAGCTGGTTGACCAGCACCGGGTTGGGCACCTCGGAGAAGATGTCCACGGTGTTCGCATCCACCACCTCCACCCGATCGATGCCCTGCGTGTACACCGCGTAGTTGGAGGTCTTGGCCTTGGCGCGCTCCAGCGAGAACTTCACGTCGTCGGCCGTGAGGGCGGAGCCGTCGCTGAACTTCACGCCCTGGCGCAGCGTGATGCGCAGCTGCGTGGGGCTGACCCGCTTCCAGGCGGTGGCCAGCTGCGGCTCGGGCTTGAAGGTCTTGCTGTTGTATTCGACCAGCGTTTCGTACACGGCCGAATGCAGCGCGTTGTTCACGCCCACGTTCTGCGCGTGGATGTCCCAGGAGGACACGTCGGCCGAGCGTGCGAAGCGGAAGGTGGCGGCCTGCGCGGCCAGCGGCGTGGCCACGGTGAAGGCGGCAGCGGCCAGGGTGGCCGCGAAGGAAAGCGAAAAGCGCATGGTGCAAAGGCCCTGAAGCAACGAAGAGTGCGGCCACTATGCCCGCGGCCCTCCGCGTGGCGAACGACTTTGTGGTTCTAACGTTATGCAGGCCCCGCGGCCGGGTAAATTCAGGGGCCCGTCGCGTTGCCTTCCACCCCTCACACAGGCCATCCCCCATGGGCTCCATCGATCCGCAGGAAAGCACCCCGCAGCTGCTCAACCGGCTGCGCATGCGGCAGGTCGCGCTGATGCTGGCCATTGCCGAGCACCGCACGCTGCGCGCGGCCGCGGGCGCGCTGGGCCTGAGCCAGCCGGCCGCGACCAAGATGCTCCACGAACTGGAGGCCGCCCTCGGCCAGCCGCTGTTCGACCGGGTGGGCCGGGGCCTGCGGCTGAACGCTGCGGGCGAGCGGGTGACCGGCTACTTTCGCAGCATCCGCGGCAGCATGGAAGCGCTGAACCGCGAACTCAGCGAGATGCGGCTGGGCAGCGCGGGCAAGCTGTCGGTCGGCAGCATCATGGCGGCCTCGCCGGGCCGGCTGACCGACGCGCTGCTCGGGCTGAAGGCGGTGTTCCCGCTGCTGGCGCTGGAGATCGCCGTGGACACGAGCGACCGGCTGCTGGCGCAACTGCGCGAGGGCGTGCTCGAAGTGGTCGTGGGCCGGCGTTCCGGCGATTCGGGCCGGGACTGCACCTTCCAGCCCATTGACGGCGAAGGCCTGGCGGTGGTGGTGCGCAACGGCCATCCCCTGGCGGGCAAGGCGCGCGTGGGCTTCGCGGCGCTGCTCGATTTTCCGTGGGTGCTGCAGCCGGCCGGCAGCCCCATGCGCGACCTGATCGCGCAGGAGTTCAAGGACCACGGCGCGGCGCTGCCGCAGGGGCTGATCGAGACCGGCTCCATCCTCACCACCATCAACCTGGTGCGGCGCTCCGAACTGATCGGGGTGATCCCGGAGGCCGTGGCGCAGCGCGATGCAGAGCACGGCCTGCTGCACGTGCTGCCCTACCGCTTCCAGCACACGCTGGAGGCCTACGGCAGCCTGGTGCGGGCCGACCGGCCGCTGAGCCCGCCGGCCCAGGCGTTCCTGCGGCTGCTGCACGCGCCGAAGTAGAACCCGGCCCCCGCGGGCTTCAGCGCGCGCGCAGCAGGCGCACGGCTTCGGGCAGGGAGTTGGCCTGCGGCACGAAGCGGTCGATGGCCGCGCCCAGCACCACCGCGCACAGCAGTGCGCCGAGCAGCGGCTTCCAGGTCAGCCGCACCGCGGCCGAGAGCCAGCCGGCCCGCTCCACGCCCATCGCGGCGCGCGCGGTGGCATACGAGAACGCCAGTTCCACCGCCACGGCCAGCAGCACGTCGAAGCCGAAGTACAGCAGCGCGAGCGCCCCCGCGCCCAGCACGATGGCCGCGCCGATGAGGAAGATGGCCACCACGGGCACGATCACCACCGCGCCCTCGTCCGCACCGCTGGCGGCCTCCAGCGCCCCGCCGGCCACATCGCCCAGGCCGCTCCCCACGCCCTCGCCGAAATCGCCGCTCGCCCCGCCGCCACCGAAGTCTCCGCCGCCTCCGCTGCGCGGCACGGGCACCCGCGCGCCGCCGGTCGGCAGGTCGATGTCGGACGGCAGGTCGATGCCGTCGGTCCACCCACTGTCGTCCCGCTGGCGGGGCGGCCGCACCAGCCAGGCCGCCCAGGCCCGCAGCACCAGCAGGTAGGCGACGTAGCCCACGCCCAGCGTGATGCCGTAGCGCAGCGCGAGCGAGTCCACGCCCATCACCTTCTGGGTGTGCGAGGTGGCCCACATCAACGCCATCATGAAGGCGCCGATGCACCAGCCGTGCACGTGCAGCCGATGCCGCTGGCGCAGGGTGTGCACCAGTTCGCGGTCGGGCGCCTGCACCCGCCGCCAGGTCGAGCCCTTGCCGGATCGGGCGGCCGGCGCGCGCTGCCCCGGGCGCATCAGGCCACCGCCACCGGCACGCGCGGGGCCAGGGCGCACATCAGCTCCCAGCTCACCGTGCCGGCGGCATGCGCCACCTCGTCGATCGACAGCACGGCACCGCTGGCGGCGCGCCCCCACATCGTGGCCTCGGCGCCGAAGCCCGCCTCCACGCCCGCCGCGATCACGGGGGAGAGGTCCACCGTGATCATGTCCATGCTCACCCGGCCCACCACGCGCGTGCGCACCCCGTTCACCAGCACGGGCGTGCCGGTGCCGGCGTGGCGCGGGTAGCCGTCGGCATAGCCGCAGGCCAGCACGCCGATGGTGAGCGGGGCGTCGGCCGTGAAGGCGGAGCCGTAGCCCACCGTGTCGCCGGCCTGCACGTGCTGCACCGCGATCACGCGGGCCGACAACGTCATCGACGGCTGCAGGTTCCAGTGGGCGGCGTCGTGCTCGGGGTAGTCCGGCGCCCCGCCGTAGAGCACGATGCCGGCGCGGATCCAGTCGCCGCGCACGCGCGCATCGACCGCATGGCGCAGGGTGGCCGCGCTGTTGCACACGCTCTTCTCGCCGGGCAGGTCCTGCGTGGCGGACTGGAAGGCCTGCATCTGGTGCGCGATGCCGCGGGGGCCATCGGCGTCGCTGAAGTGGGTCATGTACGAGATCTCGTCCACCTGCGTGAGCGCATTGAGCCGCGCCCAGGCCGAGCGGTAGCGCTCGGGCGTGAAGCCCAGGCGGTTCATGCCGGTGTTCATCTTGAGGAAGACGCGGTGCGGCGCCTGCGTCTTGTGGGCGGCCAGCCAGTCGATCTGCTCGTCGCAATGCACCGCGTGCCACAGCCCCAGGCGCGAGCACAGCTCCAGGTCGCGCGGCTCGAACACGCCCTCCAGCAGCAGGATGGGGCCGCGCCAGCCCAGGGCGCGCAGGCGCTCGGCCTCGGACAGGTCCAGCAGCGCGAAGCCGTCGGCCGCGCGCAGCCCCTCGAACACGCGCTCGATGCCGTGGCCGTAGGCATTGGCCTTCACCACCGCCCAGGCCAGGGCGTCCGGCGCACTGGCGCGGGCGCGCTCGAGATTGTGTTGCAGCGCAGCAGTGTGGATGGTGGCTTGGATGGGACGCGGCATGGGGTGGATCTGCGGAGCGAAAAGGAAGGAATTCTGGCATCGCCCTCTAGAAACCGCGTGATATAACCGCCAGTCACTTGCAGCGGGTTCCGATATTTAACAGGGCATCAGGCGAACTGATGCACCCAACAGCCATTCGATGAAGCGCGGTTTCTACACCATCATGTCGGCGCAGTTTTTCAGCTCGCTGGCCGACAACGCACTTTTCGTGGCCGCCGTGGAATTGCTGCGCACCAACGGGTCGCCGGAATGGCAGCGTGCGGCGCTCGTGCCGATGTTCGCGCTGTTCTACGTGGTGCTCGCGCCGTTCGTGGGCGCCTTCGCCGATGCGATGCCCAAGGGCAAGGTCATGTTCTTCAGCAACGCGATCAAGGTCGTGGGCTGCCTCATGATGCTGTTCGGCTCGCACCCGCTGATCGCCTACGCCGTGGTCGGCCTGGGCGCCGCGGCCTACTCGCCCGCCAAGTACGGCATCCTCACCGAACTGCTGCCGGCCTCGCAGCTGGTCAAGGCCAACGGGTGGATCGAGGGGCTGACCATCGCCTCCATCATCCTGGGCGTGCTGCTGGGCGGCCAGCTCGTGGGGCCCGCCATCGCCGGCCTGCTGCTGTCGGTGGACCTGCCCTTCGTGGACACCGGCGTGGACACCGCGGCCGAGGCCGCCATCGCCGCGCTGATCACCCTGTACCTGGTGGCCGCGTGGTTCAACACCCGCATTCCCCACACCGGCGTGGAGATGCGCCCGCTGCCCTCCAACCCGCTGGCGATGCTGCCGGACTTCTGGGCCTGCAACAACCGCCTGTGGCGCGACAAGCTGGGCCAGATCTCGCTGTCCACCACCACCCTCTTCTGGGGCGCGGGCGGCAACCTCAAGTTCATCGTGCTGGCCTGGGCCGCGGCCGCGCTCTCCTACAACACCACCCAGGCCTCGGCCCTCACCGGGGTGGTGGCCATCGGCACGGCCGTGGGCGCGGTGGTCGCCTCCATGCGCATGCGGCTGGACATGGCCACCAAGGTGATCCCGCTGGGCATCGCCATGGGCCTGCTGCTGGTGCTGATGGTGTTCATCAAGAGCATCTGGGTCGCCATTCCCTTCCTCATCCTGCTGGGTGGCCTGGGCGGCTACCTGGTGGTGCCGATGAACGCGCTGCTGCAGCACCGGGGCCACAACCTCATGGGCGCGGGCCGCTCCATCGCGGTGCAGAATTTCAACGAGCAGGCCTGCATCCTGGCGCTGGGCGCGTTCTACAGCCTGTCGCTCAAGATGGGGCTGTCGGTGTTCGGCGCCATCACCGCGTTCGGCCTCGTGGTGGCCGGGGTGATGTGGCTGATCCGCCGCTGGCACCAGCACAACTGCGTGCGCTACCGCGAAGAAGTGGACCACCTGCTGCACCTGGCGCGGCACGACCACCACCACTGACTGCCGCGGCGGGCCCCGGGCGCCACGTGCGGCCGTCTGCCGGCCTGCGCAGTGGAAAGTACAACTTAACCACAGCCTGACATGGAACTGCCTTCGTCCGGGGGCAGAAAATCATGCCGATGCTGCGGCCCCTCTTTTTCCGTGCCCATCCGACTGCGAAGCGGAGGCACCCCTGCCGCACCACGACGCTCCATGCCATCGCCGCTGCCCTATTTCGCCCTGCTGTTCAATGCCTTCGTCTGGGGCCTGGCATGGTGGCCGTTCCGGGTGATGCACGGGGCGGGGCTGCACCCGCTGTGGGCGACCGCCGTGATGTACAGCGCCATCCTGGCCGGCCTGCTGGCGCTGCGCCCGGGCCTGTGGGCACAGGTGCGCCAGCACCCGCAGCTGTGGCTGCTGGCCCTGAGCTCGGGGCTGAACAACGTGGCCTTCAACTGGGCGGTGACCGTGGGCGACGTGGTGCGCGTGGTCCTGCTGTTCTATCTGATGCCGGTCTGGGGCCTGCTGCTGGCCTGGCGGGTGCTGGGCGAGCGGCCCACGCCCATGGCGCTGCTGCGGCTGGCGCTGGCCTTCACCGGCGTGGTGCTGGTGCTGGTGCCCGAGGGCACCTCGCCGTCCCGGCTGCTGCAGAACCTGTCGCTCGCCGACGGGCTGGCGCTGGCGGGCGGCTTCCTCTTCGCGCTGACCAACGTCACGCTGCGGCGGCTGCATGCGGTGCCGGGACAGGCGCGCATGTTCGTCATGTTCGGCGGCTGCATGCTGATGGCGCTGGTGGTGGCCTGCATCGGGCTGCAGGCCGGCGTGGTGGAGCCGTTTCCCCCGGTGAACGCCACCTGGGTCGCCACGGCCGCCCTGCTGGCGGTGGCGCTGTGGCTGGGCAACGGGGCGCTGCAGTACGGGGCGTCGCGGCTGGCGGCGGGCACCACGGCGGTGATCCTGCTGTCGGAGGTGGTGTTCGCCAGCGTGTCGTCGGTGCTGCTGTCGGCCGCGCAGCTGCAGCCGCGCACCTTGCTGGGCGGGGGCCTGATCGTGTTCGCCGCCCTCCTCGCATCGCTGCGGCGCTGAGCGCCCGGCGGGCCGCCGCGCAGGGGCCGCCCCGCCGCAGGGCCGGGGCCCAAACGCCCTTGGCCGCCATGGAAATCAAGGCTCTCCCGGCCGGTGCTTGCGCGCCCGCGGGGCGCCGGTATAGTCATTGCAAGTTACGTCACAAGCGTACGCCGCTGTCATGCATCCGCAGGCCGGCGCTGCGCGCTTTCGGAGATTCGGTATGAAACGTCGTTCATGGTGCGCGCTCTTCATGGCGCTCGGTTCTTTGGCGCTGCCCGGCGCCGCGTCGGCGCAGGCAAAGTGGACCCTCGCCACGGGCTACCTGCCCGACGTGTTCCACACCGTCAACCTGCAGCAGTTCGCCCAGGAGGTGAACGACCGCACGAAAGGCGCGCTGGTGATCGACGTGCGCCCCGACAACAGCGTGGCCCGGCTGTCCGAGATCGCCGGCCAGGTGCGCACCGGCAAGATCGCGGCGGGCGAGGTGCTGCTCAGCTCGCTGGCGGCCGACACCAAGCTGGCCGGGGCCGACGCCATTCCCTTCATCGTGGACAGCTACGACGACGCGCTGCGGCTGTGGAAGGCGCAGCGCCCCGTGCTGCAGGAGGCGCTGGACCGGCAGGGCCTGGTGCCGCTGTACGCCGTGCCCTGGCCGGCCCAGGGTCTGTTCACCACGCGGTCCATCCGCCACGTGAGCGACCTGCGCGGCGCCAAGATGCGCAGCTACAGCCCCAGCACCGTGCGCATCGCCCAGCTGATGGGCGCCACGCCGGTGGACGTGCCCACCAAGGGCATCAACCAGGCCGTGCTCGACCGGCAGATCGACACGCTCTTCACCTCGCCCGTCACGGGCGTGGAGAACAAGGTGTGGGATCTGCCCATCAGATACTTCTACAACGTGCATGCCTGGTACCCGAAGAACCTGGTGCTGGTGAACAAGGCCCAGTGGCTGTCCCTGCCCGAAGGCACGCGCAAGATCGTCGAGGAGGCCGCCGCCCAGGCCCAGGTGCGGGGGTGGAACGCGAGCAGCGCCGCGTCCACCGCCTCCATCGCCGAGCTGGCGCGCAACGGCATCAAGGTGGAGACGCCCGACTTCGAGCTGCGCCGCGAGCTGCGGCGCCTGGGCGAGCAGTTCTCGCTCGAATACATCCGCGACACCGGCGCCGACGGCAACCGCATGATGATTCCGTACTTCTCCGGCGAGAATGCCGCTGCCGCCAAGACCCGGTGAACGCCCTGCCGGCGTGGCGGCGCCCGATCGATCCGATCCATCCACCTTTCTTGCAAGGGATGCCCGCCATGACCAGCGTCTACGACTTCGAGGCCCGGCAGATGAACGGCCAGAGCGTGCCCCTGCGGCAGTACGCGGGGCAGCTGCTGCTCATCGTCAACACGGCCAGCGCCTGCGGCTTCACGCCGCAGTTCGCCGGGCTGGAGGCCCTGCACCAGCAATACGGCCCCAAGGGGCTGGCCGTGCTGGGGTTTCCCTGCAACCAGTTCGGCCGCCAGGACCCGGGCAGCAACGACGAGATCGCCAGCTTCTGCCAGCTCAACTACGGTGTGAGCTTTCCGATGATGGCCAAGATCGACGTGAACGGCGCCGACGCCGACCCGCTGTACCGCTGGCTCAAGGCCGAGGCCCCGGGCCTGCTGGGCACCCAGGCGATCAAGTGGAACTTCACCAAGTTCCTCATCGGCCGGGACGGGCAGGTGCTGCGCCGCTACGGCCCGCGCGATACGCCGCAGTCCATGGCGCCGGACATCGCCGCCGCGCTGGCCGGCTGATGGACCGAGCGATCGGCGGGCCGATGCCTTCCTAGCGGCCCTGCGGCTGCGGATCGCCGCGCACCACGAAGTGCCTGGAGAACCCCAGCGCCCGCGTGACGCCCCGGGGCTCCGAGACCAGCGGCATGCGAAAGCCCGGGCTGGGCAAAATCTCCACGCTCCAGTCGGTGTCGCCGATGAAGCGGAACCGCACGGTGTGCTCGCCCTCCAGCCCGATCAGCGAAAAACTCCCCGTGGTGTAGGCCCCGCCGATGGTGGCCGCGTCCAGCGGCTGCCACTGGCCATCGAACAGCGTGATGTGCAGCAGGTCTTCCTGCGGCACATCGTCGGTGGTGAACAGCAGGTGAAAGCCCCGGCACTCGAAGGCCGCCTCCAGCACCAACCCGTCCACGCGGGCCTGCAGGGGCAGGCCGCCCTGCACGACCCGGCTTTGCATCGGGGCCTCGCCGCCCTCGGCGGGCAAGGGTGCCAGGGAAATGTCAGCGGGGGTGAGGATGCGCATCGCCGGCCCGCCGCTCACCACAGGAAATCCACGCCGAAGGCCGCCAGCGCGCCGCCCACGAACGCCCCGACGGTCACGCACACTGGCGCGCCGGGCCCGCAGGCCAGACCCGCCAGCGCGCCCCCGGCGATGCCGCCGCCGATCCCCGCCCCGGTCACGGCAAGCTCCTTGCCCGCCGCGGCGGCCTTGTCGTTGGCCGTCGCCACGTTGTAGACCGACAGCGCAATGGACAGCACGATCAGCCCCCGGCCCGCGCGCGACAGGCCGCGCATGGTCTGCGTGACCTTGGGGTTGGAACGGCCGGCGGACTGGACGATCTCGCCATACACCGCGTTCTGCTGCGCCGCGGTGAGCCGGTCGAACTGCACGGTGGGACCATGGATCTGCTGGGCCTTGCGGGCGATGAGTTCGTTGAGCGTCTTGCCCTCGGCCTTCAGGCTCTGCGCCATGGCGCGCCCGATGGGCGTGCTGCGCCCGCGGATGATCTCCATGATGGTGTTGCGCGCCACCTGGGCCTGCTCGGCCGCCTGGGCCCAGGTGATGCGGCCGCTCATCGCCTCGAACTGCAGGTCGTTGGCCATGGCCTGGATCTGCCGGGTGTAGGCCAGCCGGGCCGAGGCATCCAGCGAGAGATGCGCCCCGGCGTTGGCGATCTCCGCCTTCAGGGCCTGGATGGCCGAGTCGAAAGCGGCGCGGTCTTTCGGATCGTCGTTCTGCATGCGTTGTGGTCTCCTCGTCTGGATGGGAAACGGCGCTGTTTTGCGTTGTGGCCGCCGGCCGCGCAGCGGGGGGCTGCGCCGCGAGGCCTGGATTTTTTGCGCACCGGTGCATGGCGGCATGCACGCGCCGAAAGTAACCGCCTGAGCGGCACTCGGGCGAAACCATCGGTCAAAGAGGTTTCAATACGTAGAAAAATGTGGAATCTGCGAAAGGGGCGCAACCCCGCACTGCGGCGCCTTTCGTCCCACTCGGGGCGTCCTGTCGAAGTGCCACCCCCACCCTTGGGGGATTGGCAAGCCCGTTGAATTTGTATCTATTACGGGTCTTCGCCACTCATTGCATATGCCGGAAGGAACTTTTCGCAGGCCTTGTCCTGCGGCGGTGAAGATCACGCTGAAGGTGGGTGATACGGATTTTTTTGGAGGAAAAGGCCTGCAGCGCATGATTTCCTAGGGCATATCGCTACAAAAACAGGAGCAAATCCAAAACCGGGTGATGGGGGCAACGGACCGCCTTTCCCGGAAGGTCGCGGATGGCATCCGCCAGCCAGACCCCGCTTTTTTCGCAGAACTGCCGCCCGCCTCGACGGGGCTTGCAGGCATTTCGCGTCGGGCCTGTTGCAGGCCACGGCACCCTGATTCCAATCCAAGGAGGAACTTCCCGCATGTCCCGTTTCGCAATGACCAAGACACTCGCGCTCTGCGCCGGGGGCCTGATCCTGGCCTCGTCGGCCTGGGCGCAGACCACCACCCCGCCCAATGCCGAGCCGGAGCCGGGCCTGTGGGCCTTCGACGGCGAGCTGAATGGCCAGCCCGGACGCAGCCTGCAGATCGATACCGAGCAGGGCCGCGCCCTCATCGTGTCCTACCTGGGCTACCGCGCCGACGGGTCGTCCGTGTTCCTGCAGGCCAGCGGCCTGCGCGGCGGCGACAGCTCGGCCTTCCGGGGCCCCCTGCAGGAGTTCCGCAACGGGCCGCCCGTGATCGGCGGCGGTGCGGGCAATGGCGAAGTGGCGGGCAGCCCGGGCGAGATCGAGCTGGCCTTCGATTCGCCCACCTCCGGCACCGTCACGCTGCCGGGCGACGTGACGCGCCGCATCTCGCGCTTCACGTATGGATCCGCGGTGCAAGGTGGCAGCAGCGGGCAGTACACCCTGCAGACCTATTCCACCCGCCTGTCACAGACGCCCATCGCCTCCTACCGCGTCGAACTGCGCGACGGCAATTTCCTGATGAGCCAGCTGAGCACGTCCGACGGCCGCCTGTGCTCCTACTCGGGCACCTACCAAAAGCGCGGACAGGGCATCGAATCCGACGGCACCGCCAGTTGCGTGGACCCTTCCGGCAACCAGCAGCGCAGTCCGTACCGGATCGAGCAGTTCGCCGTCGACGCTTATGGCCTGGCCACCGGCACGCTGCGCAAGGATGGGATCGAATCCTTCTTCATGGGCGCCTGCCATGCGGGCGCCGTCATTCTCGGCAGCCCGGGCACCTGCGCATGGGGCGCTTCGCCATCCGACATCGTGGTGCAGCCCGGCATCTGGGCCTTCGACGGCGAGTTGAATGGCCGACCGGGCCGCAGCCTGCAGATCGACACCCAGAACGGCAGCCGCGCGCTGGTGCTGTCCTACCTGGGCTACCGCACCGACGGCTCTTCGCTGTTCATGCAGGGCAGCACCGCGAACCGCGACACCAACGCCCAGTTCACGGTGCCCTTGACCGAATTCCGCAACGGCCCGGTGATCGGCGGCGCCATCCGCCCAGCGGAAGTGGCCACGACCATGGGCGCAGCGACCATCGTGTTCGACAGCCCCACGACCGCGACCATCACGCTGCCCTTCGACACGCCGCGCCGCATCTCGCGCTTCCGTTACGAAGACCACTTGGTGCGTTTCAACAAGGCCTTTTCCGCCCAGGCGTACCCATTCTGGTCACCCACCCCGACCGCCACCGGCATCGACATGGTGGTGCGCGACGGCATCTTTCGCATGGACACGCGGACCGCGGACCTGCTGACGGCCTGCGAGTACCGCGGCACCTACCGCCTGTCGGGCGAGGGCCTGGACTCGGAAGGCACGCGCACCTGCACGGCCCCCAGCGGCACCACGAGCGAGGCCTACCGCGCCCAGCAGCTCACGGTGGACCGCAACGGCCTGCTGCGCGGCATGATGCAAAGCGCGTCGGGCGCCCGGACCCTGGTCCTGGGGGCCTGCTGGAACGGGCGCCTGTGCACCCCGCCCGAGTTGGAACTGCCGCGCTGACAGCCGCCGGGGCGGCCAAGGGCCGCCGCAGGGCCTGCCGGCGGGCGGCCCTCAGCCGCCGCCGGGCCCGACCCCGGGGCGGCCCCACACCTGGCGCAGCATGTCGGCCAGCGAGCGGCCGGGCTCCACGGTGAAGCGCTCGTCCAGCACGTCGAGCGAGACGATCCGGTCCACGCGAAAACCGCGAAAGTCGTCGCGCAGCTCGCACCAGGTGGACAGCGTCCAGACCTTGCCCCAGTAAAAGCACCCCAGCGGCCGCACCCGGCGCTCGCTGGGGCGCCCCTGTTCGTCGGCATAGTGCAGCCGCACCACATGGCGGGACTGCACGGCCTCGCGCAGCGGGCGCAGCAGGGCCTGGGTGCGTGGGTCCACCGCCACGGCCGGGGCATAGAGCGCCTGCGCCTCGGCGGCCGCGCGCGCCGCGGGCGGCAGCACCGAAAGGATCTTGCCCAGGGCGCTTTCCACCTCGCCGGCCAGGCCGGTGTCCAGCCAGGACTGCGCCAGCCGGGCGGCGGCGACCAGCGCATTGGCCTCGCCCTGGCTGAACATGAGCGGCGGCAGGTCGAAGCCCGCGCCCAGGCGGTAGCCCACGCCAGCCTCGCCCTCGATGGGCACGCCCTGGTGCTGCAGGTCGGCCACGTCGCGGTAGATGGTGCGCGCCGAGACCTCCAGCCGCTTCGCCAGGAAGTCGGCCGTGGACAGGCGCCGGCCCCGGATGAGCTGGACGATCTGGAACAGGCGGTCGGCACGGCGCATGGGTGAGGCAATCGGGGCGGGATCGGGGCGTGGGCGAGGATTGTGCCCTGCCCCGCACAGGGCGCGTCAGCCCTGCACGCCGATGCAGACGGCCACCTGGTCGGGGCATTCGTAGGCCTCGAAATCGACGTCGAAGCGGCGGCGCGGCACGGGGTGCTGCCCGAAGTGCGCCCACACCGCGCCCCAGGTGTCGATCACGGCCTGCGGCAGCACGCCCTGCCGGCGGAACACGAGGTAGAGGCCAGCCGGCACCTGCACGCGCTCCACACCCGGCGCGGCGCCGGGGCCGGGGCCGTCCAGGGCCACGCCCGCGAGCACGTCGAATTCGCCCTCGTGGTCGGACGCATACCGGCTGTACACGCCCATCACGCGGGGCGGCGCCAGGCCGGGCTGCTGTACCCGCTGGGCCACGCCCTCGGCGGCGAACCGCTGCCACAGCGGGCCGATGCGGGCCTGGGCAGGGTCGCGCTCCTGGCGGTTGCAGGTGCGCGTGGCGATGCCGGCGACGGTGAAGGCGCCGAAGGTTTCCAGGGTGGGGGTCATGCGGCCCGCCCCTTCAGCGCGCCATGGCGTGCAGGCCGACGGTGTTGCCCTCGGTGTCGCACAGGTGCGCGATGAAGCCGATGCCGTTCGGCAGCTCGATGCAGGCATCGATCACGCGCCCGCCCGCCGGGGCGATGCGCTCGACGGCGGCGTCCAGGGCCGGGGCGCAGTCGAGGTAGATGCGCACGCCGGCATCGGGCGCCACGCGGCGGCTCGGGCCTTCGATGAGGCAGCCGCCGGTGGCCGGCCGGTCGTAGGCGAAGACGGCCAGCGGATCGCCGCCCATCGTCTGGCGTTGCATGGGCCGGCCCAGCACCTGTTCGTAGAAGGCCTGGGCGCGGCCGAGGTCGGCGCAGGGGATCTCGAACCAGCTGATGGCGGACACGGAAGAAGCGGGGGCAGAAGAGGTCATGGCGGATGGGTCCTTTCGGTCGTTGTTGCGAAGGACGCCATGGTGCGGGGGGCCTCCTGACAGCGTCGTGTCAGGAGGCTGCGCCGGCCCGGCCGCGCGGGCTCAGGCGGCGGGCTCGGCCGGGGGTTCGGACGGCGCGTCGGCGGCCGGTGCGGCAGGAGCCGCCACCGGCGCGGCGCGCAGCTGGCGCGCGCGGTGCAGCGAGCGTTCGGCCGTGCGCGGGTCCATGCCGTACATGTCGGCGAACTGCGCCACCGTGCTGCCGCTGGCCTCGAAGGCACGCAGCAGCGCCTCGGCCTTGGCGTCGCGCTCGGCCACTTCGGCGAATGCTTCGTCGAGCAGGGCATTGGCGGCCTCGTCGCGGCCCCGCACCAGCGCGTCGTACGCCTCGCGGGTGAGGCCCGAAGCCTCGTAGGCCTGCGCGATGCGGCGGCGCAGCTTGGCGGTCATGTCCTCGCCGTCGCGGGGCTTGCGGCGGCGGAACACTTCCAGCAGCGCGTGGTGCACATGCTCGGGGGCCATGGCCTCCACGGCATGGCCCTGCAGATCGTGGCGCTGGCGGCCTTCGGCCACCACCTGCAGGTAGCGTGTGGACCGGGTGTGGATGCCCAGGGCGAGCTTGAGCGCGTCGCGCTCGAACAGATCGGGGTGGGCGGCCTGCAGGTCCTGGAAGATGCCCCGCTTGAGGGGCAGGAACTGCGCGCCGAACAGGTGCGGGTACAGCGCGGCCAGTTGTTCCAGCGCGGGATGCGTGCGGCGCGGGCCTTGCGAGCCTTGCGGGCCGGCGCCCTTGCCGTTGCGGGGCGCGGCCTGCGCTGCGGGCGCGGCGCCTTCGGCGACCGGGGCACCACCGGGCTTGCGGCGGTTGCGGCCGCCGCGGCGCGAGGCAGGGCGGTCGGCGCGCGGCGCGGCCTCCTCCTGCGGCCCTTCGCCCGCCTGCGGGCCATCGGCCGCGGGCGATGCCGTGGCGGCAGCGGCGCCGGTCGCGGCCGGTGCGCTGGAAGCGTCGGTCGCGGCCGCCGAGGTGGAGGCCGGCGCGGGGACGTGGTTCTGTTGTTCTTGTGCGGTCACGGAGTCGGTCATGGCAGAGGAAAACGCGGTTGGTGCGCGTCAGCGCGGCGGTCAAAACCCACCATCATGCCAGCCTCGGGGCCGGCAGGGTCAGCGGGCGGCGGGCGACAGCGCCTCGTCGAGCACTTCCACCCAGTGGCGCACCGGCAGCGGCGTGCCGCTTTGCAGGTGGGTGATGCAGCCGATGTTGGCCGACAGGATGGCCCCGGGCGGCGGCTCGCCGAACGCCTCGCCCAGCGCCGCGAGCTTGCGGTCGCGCAGCGGATAGGCCAGCTCCGGCTGCAGCACCGAATAGGTGCCGGCCGAGCCGCAGCACAGGTGCGCCTCGGTGCGCGCCACCCGCACCCGAAAGCCCAGGGCGCTCAGGTGCGTCTCGACGCCGCCGCGCAGCTTCTGGCCGTGCTGCAGGGTGCACGGCGGGTGGTAGGCGAACAGCGTGTCCGGCGGCACCACGCGGCCGCGCAGCGTGCCGGCCAGCCCGGCCAGCAGCTCGGGCAGCCACTCGGACAGGTCCTGCGTCAGCGCGCTGATGCGCGTGGCGCGCTCGGCATAGGCCGGGTCGTCCCGCAGCAGGTGGCCGTAGTCCTTGACGGTGACGCCGCAGCCCGAGGCATTCATGACGATGGCCTCGACACCGCCCTGTTCCACGAACGGCCACCACGCATCGATGTTGGCGCGCATCTGCGCCTTGCCGCCCGCCTGGTCGTTCAGGTGGAACCGCACCGCGCCGCAGCAGCCGGCCTGCGGCGCCACGACGGTCTGGATGCCCGCCGCATCGAGCACGCGCGCCGTGGCGGCGTTGATGTTGGGCGCCATGGCGGGCTGCACGCAGCCGGCCAGCAGGAGCACCTTGCGCGCGTGCTCGCGCCCGGGCCACGCCCCGGCGTCGCGCGGCGCCGGCACCTTGGCGCGCAGGCCCTCGGGCAGCAGCCCGCGCACGGCCTGCCCCGCCTTCATGGCCGGGCCGAACCAGGGCGACGGCAGGCCCTCCTTGAGCGCCCAGCGCAGGGCGCGCTCGCCCAGCGGGCGCGGCACCTTCTCGTCCACGATCTTGCGGCCGATGTCCACCAGGTGGCCGTACTGCACGCCGCTCGGGCAGGTGGTCTCGCAGTTGCGGCAGGTCAGGCAGCGGTCCAGGTGCAGCTGCGTCTTGCGCGTGGGCTGCTCGCCCTCCAGCACCTGCTTGATGAGGTAGATGCGGCCGCGCGGGCCGTCCAGCTCGTCGCCCAGCAGCTGGTAGGTGGGGCAGGTGGCGGTGCAAAAGCCGCAATGCACGCACTTGCGCAGGATGGCTTCGGCCTCCTGCCCTTCGGGCGTGCCCTGGAATTCGGGGGCGAGCGTGGTTTGCATGGCGTGTCTCGGCGGTGGGGTGGTCAGGGGCCGGGGGGCTCGGCGTGCGGCGCGCGCTGGGCCAGCGCGCGGCGGGCGCGCCACAGCCGGGCCAGGTGTTCGAAATCGGCTGCCAGCGGCGGCAGCGACAGGCCCAGCAGGATGGCGGCCAGCGGCACGACCCAGATGAAGCCCACGTGCTTGAAACCGGCCGCGCCCACGATGCCGCCCACGGTGAACATGGCCAGCAGGCTGGCGAACAGCCGCAGCCGCGCCTGGTTGGCGTGCACCTGCGCCTCGGGTGGCGTGCCGTTGCGGTTCCAGTACAGCATCTTGCCGATCTCGATGCCCAGGTCGGTCGCCACGCCGGTCATGTGCGTGGTGCGGATCTGCGCCGAAGACATCTTGGTGACCACCGCGTTCTGCAGCCCCATCAGGAAGGCCAGCAGCAGTACGGTGAGCGGCACGGAAAACGGCGTGCGCCATTCCAGCGTGATGGCGCCCAGCAGCCCGAAGACCAGCAGCAGCAGGGCCTCCAGCAGCAGCGGCAGCGCGAAGCCGCTGCGCAGCCGGTGGTGGCGCGCCCAGTTGACCAGGATGGCCGTGGTGCCCGCGCCCGACATGAAGGCCCACAGCGTGCCCACCGCGCCCAGCACCAGCGCCATGTTGCCCAGCACCAGGTTGTCGGCCACCATCGACAGGAACCCCGTCATGTGCGAGGTGTACCGGTGCACCACCAGAAAGCCGCCCGCGTTCACCGCCCCGGCGTTGAAGGCCAGCAGCAGGCCGAGCAGCCGGTTGGTGGACGGGGTCCGGTGCCGGCCGGTGAGGTGCCGCAGCAGCCGCATGGCGCTACCGCCCCGGGCCCATCCGGCCGGGGTTGAAGATGCCCGCCGGATCGAACGCCTGCTGCAGCCGGGCATGGATCTGTGCCAGCGTGCCGGGCAATACCGGATCGAAATGGCCTGAAGCCCTAGTACCGATTGCCTTGCCTGCTACAAAAAGAGAAGCACTTCCACCCACGGCCTGCGCTGCCTCGTGCAGCGCCGCGCCCGCGTCCGGCGGGGCCTGCACCCAGCGCAGGGCGCCGTGCCATTCGATCAGCGGCGCCGCCACACCGGCGGGCAGCGCCAGCATGGGCGCGGCGGCGGGCACCGACAGGCGCCACAGGGCCAGGTCCGGCCGCTCGGCCCGGGCAGCGAACCACGGCAGGGTCTGCTCGCGGCAGGCCTGCCAGGCGGGCGCCGCGGCAGCGGTGTCCAGGCGCTCGCCCCCCATGCTGCGGCAGGCGGCCTCGACGGCGGCCACGGCCCCGCGCAGCCGCACCCAGAGCAGGCCCGTGCCCCCGGGACCGCCTTCCCAGCGGCTGGCGTTCAGGGGCAGCGGCTGCCCGCCCCAGGCCTGCAGCCGGCGCAACGCGTCGGCCGGGTTGGCATCGAAGCGCAGGGTGACCTCGGCCGGCGGCACGGGCAGCACCTTCAGGCTGACCTCGGTGAGCACGCCCAGCGTGCCCCAGGCGCCCACCATGAGGCGCGAGACGTCGTAGCCCGCCACGTTCTTCATCACCTGGCCGCCGAAGCGCAGCAGCTCGGCCCGGCCGTTGACCAGCTCCAGCCCCAGCACATAGTCGCGCACCGCGCCCACGCTGGCGCGCGCGGGTCCCGACAGGCCGGCGGCCACCATGCCGCCCACGGTCGCGCCCGGGCCGAAATGCGGCGGCTCGAAGGGCAGGCACTGGCCGTGGGCCGCCAGCGCGGCCTCCAGTTCGGCCAGCGGCGTGCCGGCGCGCACGGTGGCGACCAACTCGCTCGGCTCGTGGTTCACGATGCCCGACAGGGCCGTGGTGTCCAGGCGCTCGCCCTGCAGCACGGCGCCGCCGTGGAAGTCCTTGGTGCCGCCGCCGCGGATGCACACGGGGGCCTGGCGCTGGACGCTGTCGCGCACGCGGTCGATGATCTGGCGGAGGGCGGAGTCCATGGCGTGGATCGTAGCGGCCCCCCTTCGCCAGCGGGGCTCGGCCGGCCGTGAATTTTTTGAACGCCGGGCGTGAATCCACCGTCCCGGCTGCAGGCCATCCGGCGCGGCGCCCCAGTGCTCAGGCGAGGCCGGCGGGCAGCAGTCCCTCTTCGTACCAGTTCACCGGCCGCCCGGCCACCGGCAGGCGCTCGCCAGCGACCAGCAGGTGGCCCGAATGCGGCTCGCGCGCCAGTTCGTCGGCCGGGCGCCCCTGGCGGGCCGAGGTGACGAACAGCGTGGCGCCCTCCGGCCCGTCGTCGCCCAGGCAGGGCATGGTGGGGCACTGCGCCGGCACGGGAATGTCGGCCACGATCTCGCCGCCGGGCGACAGCCGCAGCACGCGGCCGCCCTCGTACATGGCGCACCAGTAGTGGCCTTCGGCATCCACCGCCGCGCCGTCGGGCCGGCCGCCGTAGCCCGGCTGGCCGGGCTTCCAGCCATCGGGCTTGGGCGCGAAGGCATGCAGCACGCGCGGCGCGCCCACGGGCTCGCCCGAGGCATCGCACGCCCAGGCCCGGATGGTGTGCGAGGGGGTATCGACCCAGTACAGCGTGCCGCCATCGGGCGACCAGGCCAGGCCGTTGGCCGTGGCCACCCCGTCCAGCATCCGGCGCACAAGGGGCGCCCCGTCGCCGCGCCCATCCACGCAGTACAGCGCGGCGACCGGCTGGCGGGGGCCCGCGGCGGGCTCGTGCATCGTGCCCACCCAGAATCGGCCCAGCGCGTCGCACTTGCCATCGTTGGCCCGCTCCGTGGCCGGATCGATCGGCAGCCGGGCCACCGGCACCAGGGGGCCGCCCCAGTCCTTGGCGCGGTAGAGGGTGTCGCGCAGGGCGATCACCAGGCCGCTGGGCTGGCCCGCGGTGCGCGCGGGCGCGATGCAGCCGGGCTCGGACGGCATGGCCCAGCGCTCGGCCCGGCCCGAGGCCGGGTGCAGCCGGCACAGCGCGCGGCCGGCGATGTCCACCCAGTACAGGCGCGATTCGATGGGGTGCCAGAAAGGCGATTCGCCCAACTGGTCGGGCTCGGAAGTGGCGGGACGCCAGTCCATGGGCATGGGGGGGTCTCCTGGGAAGGCGGTGGAAGGGGCCGGGCACGCCACCGCTGGCGCGCCGGTCTGCTGCTTCCATTATTCGCGGCCGGTGGCCGCGGGCCAAAAAAAAGGCCCACCTTGCGGCGGGCCCAATGTCCAGGAGGAATATCTCGCTTGTTGTCGCACCGCCGCGATGCCACCAGTCACCGCGGCAGGGATCTCAGCCGGTCAGCGGTTGTAGGCGGTTTCGCCGTGCGAAGTGATGTCCAGGCCTTCGCGCTCGGCTTCTTCCGGCACACGCAGGCCCACCAGCAGGTCGGCGATCTTGTAGGCGATGAAGGCCACGACGCCGGACCACACGATGGTCACCAGCACGCTCTTGAGCTGGATCCAGACCTGTGCGCCCATGGCGAACGTGTCGGGGGTCAGGCCACCCGTGCCGCCCAGGCCTTGCGATGCGAACACGCCGGTCAGGATGGCACCGATGATGCCGCCCACGCCGTGCACGCCGAACACGTCGAATGCATCGTCGGCGCCCAGCATCTTCTTGAGGCCACCCACGCCCCAGAGGCAGACCACGCCGGCGATCAGGCCGAGCACGATGGAGCCCATGGGACCGACGAAACCGGCGGCCGGCGTGACGGCCACCAGGCCCGCCACGGCACCCGATGCGGCGCCCAGCATGGAGGCCTTGCCCTTGTGCAGCGACTCACCGGCCAGCCAGCTCAGCGTGGCGGCGGCCGTGGCCAGGACGGTGTTGATGAAGGCCAGGCCCGCAGCGCCGTTGGCGGCACCGGCGGAGCCGGCGTTGAAGCCGAACCAGCCCACCCACAGCAGCGAGGCACCGACCATCGTCAGCGTCAGGCTGTGGGGCGTGAGCGCTTCCTTGCCGAAGCCGATGCGCTTGCCCACCATGTAGGCGCCCACCAGGCCGGCGATCCCGGCGTTGATGTGCACCACGGTGCCGCCGGCGAAGTCGAGCGCGCCGTCCTTGCCCAGCAGGCCGCCGCCCCACACCATGTGCGCCATGGGGATGTAGCTGAAGGTGAACCACAGCACGCTGAAGATCAGCACGGCGGAGAACTTGATGCGTTCGGCGAACGAGCCCACGATCAGCGCCACGGTGATGGCCGCGAAGGTGCCCTGGAAGGCCACGAACACGTACTCGGGGATGGTCGGCAGCGCGCCCGAGAGCGTGTCCGGCGCGATGCCCTTGAGGAAGATCTTGTCGAAGCCGCCGAAGAACGTGCCTTCGCCGCCGAACGTGAGGGTGTAGCCGTACACGGCCCACAGCACGCTCATCAGCGAGAAGATCACGAACACCTGCACCAGCACCGACAGCATGTTCTTGGAGCGGGCCAGGCCGCCGTAGAACAGGGCCAGGCCCGGGATGGTCATGAGGATCACGAGCAGCGTGGAGGTCAGCATCCAGGCCGTGTCGCCCGAATCGAGCTTGGGCGTGGGGGCGGCGGCAGGTGCTGCGGCCGCGGCGGCTTCCGCCGGTGCGGGTGCGGCCGCCACTGGCGCAGGGGCTGCGGCCGCAGGGGCGGCGGCGGGTGCCGTGGCCGATGCGGGTTCGGATGCCGCGGGCGTCTGGGCCAGCACGGCGGTGCCGGAGGCCATCAGGCTCAACCCCAGCAGGAAGGAAGCAAGCAGTTTTTTCATGGCAGTTTCTCTTGGGTGTCTGGTGACAGGCGCGGGGGGCCGGGCCTTACAGGGCTTCCTTGCCGGTCTCGCCGGTGCGGATGCGGACGACCTGCTCCAGGTGGCACACGAAGACTTTGCCGTCGCCGATCTTGCCGGTGCGCGCGGCCCCCTCGATGGCTTCGATGACGCGGTCCACCAGCTCGTCGGACACGGCCGCCTCGATCTTCACCTTGGGGAGGAAGTCCACCACGTATTCGGCGCCGCGGTACAGCTCCGTGTGGCCCTTCTGGCGGCCGAAGCCCTTGACCTCGGTCACCGTAATCCCTTGGACCCCGATGTCCGACAGGGCTTCGCGCACCTCGTCGAGCTTGAAGGGTTTGATGATGGCTGTCACCATTTTCATGTTGCTTTTCTCCATTGGAGGCACCCCTCGGCGCCCGTTGTCTTACAGGGTTTTCGTGAGCGCAACGATCAGGCGCGACTTGTTGACCGGGCCGAAGAAGGCCTTCTTGTTGGCGCCCACCACGGCGGCCGACAGGGACAGGCCCGAACCGAAGTCGTAGGCACCGCCCACGCTGTAGTCCATGTAGTTGGGCACGCCCAGGTCCTTGATGTCGCTGGCGAAGCGCGTGAAGCCGACCGATGCCTTCAGCGTCGTCTTGGGGGCCACTTCCTGCGCATACGCCAGGTTCAAGTAGCCGGTGTTGCGGCCCTTGTTGCTGGTCGTCTTGGCGGAGGCCCAGCCGAAGTAGTCCTTGGAGATGGTGTGCGAGTACTTCGCCGTCAGCGGGCCGTAGGTGGCCGCGCCGTAGAGTTCGGTGGTGTTGCCGACGGAATTGCCGGGGTACGCATAGGTCAGCGCGCCCAGGTCCAGGTCCACGTCGCCGGCCTTGAATTTGTAGCCGCCATAGAAATCCATCTCGATGGAATTGCCCGGCAGCCAGTCCACGCTGGAGTTCCAGTTGCCCAGATACCAGCCGCTGTCGCCGAAGCTGTAGTCGAAGCCGCCCTGGATGGCGGGCTTGACGGCCTTGACCCGGCTGGCGTCCTGGTCCTGGCCACGGAACTTGTAGTTGGTGGTCAGGCTGACGTTGCCCGTCAGTTGTGCGCTGGCCAGCAGAGGCAGGGCGGCAACGAGGGCGACGCTCAAGGACTTCATGGATACACGGGACATGGTTCCTCCGGGGGTGGCTGATTAGGGATGTCCACGCTCCAAGCATGGACCGTGCCATCTCCCTCGCACGGTGCCATCCGGGCCTGGGCGCCGGCCTGGCAGCTATGCCGAAAGTGGTTACATGCTATGCGCCCGCGTTACTTTTTGCACCATTGCAGTGCCACCAAGGCCATGATTCGCCGCGATCGTCCGTCCATGCACCGCCATGGGGACAGGGCGGCGGGACACACTGCGTTGGTGCATCCCGCCGCCCGGCGGGGCCGACCGCGCTGTTTTTTTGGAGGAAGCGCTCCCGCCGTCAGCGCGCCGAACGGGCCTTGAGCCACTGCGCCGGGGGCTCGTCCGAAGGGACGGGGGGGCCCGCCTGCGGCATGGATCGCAGTTCGACCTGAATGCCGCGCTCCTGCGCATGGGCCATGAAATCGTCCAGCGCCTCGCGGATGTCGCGGTCCATGAAGCCGCAGTTGCAGCCGTCGATGACCAGCGAATGCCCCGGCTCCACCCGGTTCAGGTGGTTGCGCAGCGTGGCCTTGCTGAAGAACGACACATCCTTGCTGAGCCGGATCAGGTGGACGTTGCCCTCGGAGATCATCGTCAGCGCGCCGCGCGTGTTCGCCTGGATCAGGAAGAGCATGCTGCAGGCCAGCCCGATGAGGATGCCGATGAGCAGGTCGGTCGCCAGGATCGCGCCCACCGTCACCGCGAACGGCACGAACGCCGACCAGCCTTCGCGCCAGACCGCCGCGATCATGGCCGGCTTGGCCAGCTTGAAGCCGGTGTGCAGCAGCACGGCGGCCAGCGCGGCCAGCGGCACCCACTGCAGGAACTCCGACAGGAAAAGCACGCTCGCCAGCAGCAGCACGCCATGGAACACCGCCGACAGCCGGGTGCGCGCACCGGACTGGATGTTGGCCGAGGTGCGCACGATCACCGCCGTGATCGGCAGCCCCCCCAGCAGGCCGGCCAGCATGTTGCCCACCCCTTGCGCCTGCAGCTCCCGGTTGGGCGGCGCCACGCGCTTGAGCGGATCGAGCCGGTCGGCCGCCTCCAGGCTCAGCAGGGTTTCCAGGCTGGCCACGACGGCGAGGGTGAAGGCGATGGTGTAGACCTCCGGCCGCGCCAGCGCCGACCAGTCGGGCGAGGCGAGCTGAGACCACAGCGCGGCCAGGCCGTCGCCTTCGGGCAGGGCCACGCGCTGGTGGTCGGGCAGCGCCACGGACGGCTCGGTGGCCATGGCCACGGCCTGGTACCCGATGCCCCAGAGCACCGCCAGCAGCGGTCCGGGCAGCCGGCCGATCAGCGGCAGGCGCTTGGCCCAGGGGGAGTCCCAGGCGAACAGGATGGCCAGCGCACCGGCGGCGATGATCACCGCACTGCCGGTGACGGCGCCGACCAGCCGGCCAAGGTCATCGAAGCCGTCGATCGTGCGGGGCACCAGGCGCATGGCCTGCTCGCCCGACACGAAGCCAAACGCCACCGGAAGCTGCTTGAGGATGAGGATCAGCCCGATGGCGGCCAGCATCCCCTTGATGACGGGCGAGGGAAAGCAGGCGCCCAGATCGCCGGCCTGCAGGCGGCCGAACAGCCACTGCAGCGCGCCCGCCACCATCACGGCCACGAGGAACGCCTCGAAGCTCCCCAGCTTGGCGATCGCATCGACGACGATCACGACCAGGCCGGCCGCCGGCCCGCTCACGCTGAGCTGGGAGCCCGACAGCCAGGCCACGACCAGCCCGCCCACGATGCCGGAGACAAGCCCCGCCATCAGCGGCACGCCGCTGGCCAATGCGATGCCCAGGCACAAGGGCAAGGCCACGAGGAAGACGACGACGCCCGCCGGCACGTCGCTGCGCCAGTGGGCCAGAAGACCGGCGGCCGACGCGCCGTCCGGGTTGCGAAGGGTGGTTTGCATGGTGCGCACTCCTTCGGGTCAGGCCGCCGCGGCCAGCTGGATGCTGCTGGCATCGAGGTCCAGCACCTGGCGCAGGCGCCCGTCCCGCAAGGCGTAGACCCAGCCCAGCAGCTGCAGGGACTGCCCCCGCTGCCAGGCGCGCTGCACCTGGGGCGTGGCCGCCAGCGTGTGCACCTGATCGGCCACGTTCAGCTCCACGAAGCGGCCCACCCGGGCCGCGACTTCATCGGCATCGTCCGGATCGGGGACGGTCTGGCCGTCGATCTCGCCCGCACGGCGGCGGTACAGGGCCCGCAGCGGGCGAAGGTGCTCGGCCAGGTAGTCTCCGCGCGCCGGCACCGCGCTTTCGGCCGGCATCAGCGCGGCCCGGACGCCGCCGCACCCTTCATGGCCACAGACGATCACGTACCGCACCTGGAGCACGTCGAGGGCGTATTGCAGCGCGCTCATGATGTTGGGATCGTCCGGACGGACCAGGTTCGCCACGCTGCGGTGCACGAACAACTCGCCCAGCAGGGCATTGGTGATGCTTTCGGCGGGCACGCGGCTGTCGGCGCACCCGATCCAGAAGACGCGCGGCTGCTGGCCGGCCACCAGGTTTTCGAAAAATGCCGGGTCGCGTGACGTCATTTCGTCAGCCCAGGCACGGTTTTGAAGCATGAGTCGCGTGGTCAGGTCCATGGAAACCTCCGTGTTGTTGATTCGATGTTGCAGTGCAGCACGGTATTAGGCTAGATCAAAAACCACTGCCATTTTTAATATGGGGTTTTTATGTTTCATTTGCTTGCGTGTGATTCGATCAATGGCCTCAGCGCCACGCTTGTTTTCCACACAACATAAGGAAATTTTATTTAACTCCTCGAGTGAAAATAATATTCGCAGCGAATAAAGTACGGAGTTGTACATTATTAAACCGCTGTTTATCTTTTCGGGTCCGACCTTTCCATGGAATTAATCCCCGGCTTTGCCGACCCTGATTAACCCCGGCAAACGAAGGCATTCAAAACAGGACCGCAACGGCGGCGCGCGAAGGCCGACCGATGGAGCGATCCCGCGCCATGGAGCAGCCAGCCTGGGCGCCCTCTGCACCGGTTCGCCACCGCTGCCGTGCCGGAAGGGCCGCGATTGCCGATATCCTCGCCCTTCGAAATTCAGGCGCTGGTGAACAGCCGGCTTTCCAACGAGGGAGAAAATCAACCATGGGTCTTGCTTTGGTGCAGAGCCGGGCATTGCTGGGACTGCAGGCCCCGTGCGTGACGGTCGAAGTGCATCTGGCCAACGGATTGCCCAGCTTCACGCTGGTCGGTCTGGCGGATGTGGAAGTGAAGGAGGCGCGGGAACGCGTGCGCTCGGCACTGCAGAATGCCGGGCTGGAGTTTCCGCACAACCAGAAAATCACGGTCAATCTCGCGCCGGCCGATCTGCCCAAAGACTCCGGCCGATTCGATCTGCCGATTGCGCTTGGGATTCTGGCGGCCAGCGGGCAGATCGACAGCGTGCGCCTGGCGGGCCATGAATTCGCGGGAGAACTGTCGCTGTCCGGCGAGTTGCGCCCCGTGCGCGGCGCGCTCGCCACCAGTCTGGCCCTGCGCTCGGCCGGCGTGGCCGTGCGCATGGTGCTGCCGCCCGGCAGCGCGGAGGAAGCCGCCCTGGTGCCAGGCACCGAGGTGTACCGGGCGCGCCACCTGCTCGACGTGGTGCAGCACTTTCTGCCCGTCACCGCCCACGCGCCCGCCGAGCCGGCCGGCGAGGGGTTCGTGCGGCTGCAGGCGTCACCGCTGCAATCGGCGCCGCCGCCGGCGGATCTGGCCGACGTGAAGGGCCAGGCCGCCGCCAAGCGGGCGCTGGAGATCGCCGCCGCGGGTGGCCACGGTCTGCTGCTGGTCGGCCCGCCAGGATCGGGCAAATCGATGCTGGCGCACCGCTTTGCCGGGCTGCTGCCGCCGATGACGGTGGACGAGGCGCTGGAGAGCGCGGCCATTGCGAGCCTGGCCGGCCGCTTCGGCCCGGAAAGATGGGGCAACAGAAATACGAGCGCCCCGCACCACACCTGCAGCGCGATTGCACTGGTCGGCGGCGGCTCACCCCCACGGCCCGGCGAGATCTCGCTCGCCCACCATGGCGTCCTTTTTCTCGATGAATTTCCGGAGTACGCCCGCAGTGCGCTGGAAGCCCTGCGTGAGCCGCTGGAGACAGGCCGCATCACCATCGCCCGAGCGGCACAGCGGGCCGAATACCCTGCCCGCTTCCAGCTGGTGGCCGCGATGAACCCCTGCCCTTGCGGCTTTCTCGGCTCCGGCCAGCGCACCTGCCGCTGCACACCCGATCAGGTGGCACGCTACCAGGGAAAGCTCAGCGGCCCGTTGCTCGACCGCATCGATCTGCATGTGGAAGTGCCCGCGCTGCCCCCGGGCGAGCTGCTGCAGGCGCCGCCCGGCGAGGCCACGGCGGCGGTGCGCGAGCGCGTGGTGCAGGCCCGGCAACGGGCCATCGACCGCCAGGGCCTGCCCAACCAGGCCCTGCAGGGCCAGCAGATCGACACCCACCTGGCGCTGGACGATGCGGCCGCGCGCTTTCTGCAGGCCGCCGCGACCCGGCTGGCCTGGTCGGCCCGCAGCACGCACCGCGCGCTGAAGGTGGCCCGCACGATCGCGGACCTGGCGGGCAGCGCGGCCATCGCCCCGGCGCACGTGGCCGAGGCCGTGCAGTACCGGCGGGTGCTGCACCGCGGCGCGGCTTGAACTGAGGCTTACAGGAACATGCCGCCGGACGCCTCGATGCGCTGCGCGTTGACCCAGCGGCTGCCGGGCAGCAGCAGCGAGGCGATCACGCCGCCGATGTCGTCCGGCTGGCCGACCCGGCCCAGCGCGGTCTGGGACGCGATGAAGGCGTTCATTTGCGCGTTGTCGCGCACCGCACCGCCGCCGAAGTCCGTCTCGATGGCACCCGGGGCGACCACGTTCACGGCGATGCCGCGCGGGCCCAGCTCCTTGGCCAGATAGCGGGTCAGCACTTCCACGGCGCCCTTCATGGCCGCATAGGCCGCGAACCCCGGCAGCGCGAAGCGGGCCAGGCCGGTGGACACATTGACGATGCGCCCCCCGTCGTTCATGAGCGGCAACAGCTTTTGCGTGAGGAAGAACACGCCCTTGAAATGGATGTCGACGAGCTGGTCGAACTGCGCCTCGGTTGTCTCCATGAAGCCGGCATGGATGCCGATGCCCGCGTTGTTCACCAGGAAGTCGAAGCGCTCGCGTTGCCAGCGGCCCGACAGCACCTCGCGCACCTGGGCCGCGAACGCGGCGAAGCCGGCGCTCTGCGAGACGTCGAGCGGCAGGGCCACGGCGCGCCGGCCCAGGCGTTCGATCTCGGCCACGGTGGCCTCGGCTTCGGCCGCCTGGCTGCGGTAGGTCAGGATCACGTCGATGCCCTGCCGGGCGATGTGCAGCGCGGCATTGCGGCCCAGGCCCCGGCTGCCGCCGGTGACCAAGGCGATGGGCGCGCCGGCTTCCGGCGAGGGCGCGGTGGAGGATGGGGAGGGGAGAGAAGCGGTCATGGCAGGCCTTTGAGTGGACATGAAAACAGCGTGCTTGGCAGTCTATTGAGCAGGCACCCTTTCATAAATCGGCAAAAATTGATCAGTTTGTTCACCCCAGAAAGACAATGAACCCCCTCGACCGCATGCTGGTGTTCGTCCGCGTGGCGGAGCTGTCCAGCTTCACCCAGGCCGCCCATGCGCTCGGCATTCCGAAAGCCGCCGCGTCGGTGGCGGTTCAGCAGCTCGAAAGCCAGCTCGGCACCCGGTTGCTGCACCGGACCACGCGGCGGGTGCAGCTCACGCAGGACGGCCAGGCCTACTACGAGCGCTGCAAGGACCTGCTGGCCGATGTGGACGAGCTGCAGTCCATGTTCCAGCAGCCCGGGGGCGAAGCGCTGCGGGGGCGGGTGCGCATCGACATGTCCACCGGCATCGCGCGCCGCGTGGTCCTGCCGCAGCTGCCCGAGCTGCTGCAGCGCCACCCGCGCCTGGAGATCGAGATCAGCAGCACCGACCGCCGCGTAGACCTGGTGCGCGAGGGCTTCGATTGCGTGGTGCGCGTGGGCACGGTGTCGGAGCCGGGCCTGGTGGCGCGGCCGCTCGGGCAGTTGCGCATGGTCAATTGCGCCAGCCCGGGCTATGTGGCGCGGGCCGGGCAGCCGCAGTCCGTGCAGGACCTGGCGCACCACCACCTGATCCACTACGTGACCACGCTGGGCGCGAGGTCCGGCGGGTTCGAGTACCTGCGCGAGGGCGAAACCGTGCGCCAGCCGATGGCCGGCCCCATCACCGTCAACGGGGCCGAGGCGTACCAGGCCGCCTGCCTGGCGGGGCTGGGCATCGTGCAGGCGCCGCTGATCGGGGTGCATGCGCACCTGGAGCGCGGCACGCTGGTGCAGGTGCTGCCCGACCACCCGGCCCCGCCGATGGCCTTGACCCTGCTCTACGCCCACCGCCGCCACCTGCCCCGCCGCGTGCGCGTGGTGATGGACTGGATGGCGCAGGTGATCGAGGCGCACGTAGCGCGCATCGATGCGTTTGCCTGAGCCCGCGTCAGGGGCTGGGGGCAAGGGCAGCGCGCGGCCTGCCCGGCGCCATGCCGTCCATCAGAAACCCAAGGCAGGCGTCCACATGCCGCCGGTATCCGGCAGGATCGGTCTCCTCCACCGGCTCGGCCAACACGCTGCGCCCGACCGCATGCAGACAGCGCGCCGCCAGGGCCGGCTCCAGGCCCTCGCGCAAGTGGCCCCGGCGCGCCGCCACGGCCAGCGCGGACTCCAGGTGGCGAACGGCCGCCGCCTGGGCCACCGCCGCGCGCGGTCGCAGGCCCTCCCACCCCTCTGCCTCAACGGCTTCGCGCAGCACCCATTGCACCAGCGGCCATTGCACCGGGTCTTCACGGCACTCGCCGATCTGGTGGGCCAGGCAGCGGTGCAGGAGCGACAGGGGCTGCGCCGCGCTCTGGTAGGCATCCAGGCGGGCACCGATGTCCAGCGGCCACCGAAGGCGGCCGAGCAGCTCCTGCAGCAGCGCGGTCTTGTCCGCGAAGTGCCAGTAGATCGCGCCGCGGGACACCCCCGCCTGCCGCGCCACCTCGCCCAGCCCGGCGCCTTGCACCCCATGCCGGGCGAAGGCCTGCAACGCCGCGCTGACGATGCGCGCCCGCGTCAGCTCCGCTTCGGTCTTGGTGTGCTTGGCCACGGTGGCAGGCGCTCAGGCCCCGTCAGGTGCCCGGCCGGCATCAGGGTTTCGCGGTGCCGACGGCGGCCACCGGTGTTCCGGTCGATTCCACCCATCCGCCGCCGAGCGTCTTGTAGAGCGTGACGAGGTTGGTGTAGCGCGACAGCCGCGTGCCGATCAGGTTCTGCTGCGCGGTGTAGAGCGAGCGCTGCGAGTCCAGCACGGTCAGGTAGCTGTCCACCCCGCGCTTGAAACGCGCATCCGACAGGCGGTAGCTGTCGGCCGTGGCGTCCACCAGCGACTGCTGGGCCTCCAGCTGGCGGCCCAGCGTGCTGCGCTGGGCCAGCGCATCGGACACCTCTCGGAACGCGGTCTGGATCGCCTTCTCGTACTGGGCCACGTCGATGTCGCGGTCGGTCCGGGCGATGTCCAGATTGGCCTGGTTGGCGCCGCCGTCGAAGATCGGCAGCGAGACCTGCGGCGCGAACGTCCAGCTGCCCGAGCCGCCCTTGAACAAGCCCGACAGGTCCGCGCTGGAGGTACCGGCCGACGCCGTCAGGCTGATGCGCGGGTAGAAGGCGGCGCGGGCTGCACCGATGCTGGCGTTGGCGGCCCGCAAGGTGCGCTCGGCCTGCAGGATGTCCGGGCGGCGCTGCAGCAGGTCCGACGGCAGCCCCGGCGGAACCTGGGCCAGCGGGTTCGACGCCGCGCTGGCATCGCTGGGCAGGGCCTGCGGCAGCCACTCGGGCGGCACCTCGGCGCCCACCAGCAGCACCAGGGCATTGCGGTCCTGGGCCACCTGGGCGGTGTAGCGCTCCACATCCACCCGGGCCGAATCCACGCTGGTCTGCGCCTGCCGCAGCGTGAGGGCCGAGGCCACGCCCAGGTCGAAGCTGCGCTGGTTGAGGGCGAAGGCATTGCTCTGGTTGGCGAGCGTGTCCTGCGCCAGGCGCAGCCGGTCCTGGTCGGCCGCCAGCGTGAGGTAGGCCGACGCCACTTCGGACACCAGGCTGATGTGCGTGCTGCGGCGGGCCTCCGCCGTGGCGAAGAACTGCTCCAGCGCCTGCGCATTCAGGCTGCGCACGCGGCCGAACAGGTCCAGCTCGTAGGCGCTGAAGCCCACGGTGGCGCTGTAGCTGTGGGCCACCACGGGCCGGCCCGCGCCGGACAGGTCTGCCGGCGTGCGGCTGCCGCCGCCGCCGCCGCTGGCGTTGACGGTCGGGAACAGCGCTGCGTCCTGCACGCGGTACTGCGCACGCGCCCGCTCGATGTTGAGCGCCGCCACGCGCAGGTCGCGGTTGTTGGCGATGGCCATCTCGATCACCCGCTGCAGCGAGGGGTCGGTGAACACGTCGCGCCAGCCGATGTCGGCCACCGGCACCGCGGCGGGCGTGCCGGCATCGCCGGCGAAGGTGGCGGCCACGGGCGCGGCGGGCTGCACGTAGGCCGGCATCAGGCTGCAGCCAGCCAGGGATGCCGCGGCCAGGGCCAGGGGAGCGAGGAGGAAGCGGGACATGTCAGGCACCTTCCGAAGCAGGGTGTGGCAGCGCGCCG
This sequence comes from Acidovorax sp. SUPP950, assembly GCF_030158935.1. NCBI lineage: Bacteria > Pseudomonadati > Pseudomonadota > Betaproteobacteria > Burkholderiales > Comamonadaceae > Acidovorax > Acidovorax sp. SUPP950. The sequence continues at coordinate 111,563 of NZ_BQXE01000003.1, forward strand.
TGCGCGGCCTGGGCGTTCGGGGCGGCCGGCTCGCGCCGGAACAGGCCCACGATCAACACGAAGAACAGCGGCACGAAGAAGATCGCGAGGACGGTTCCGGACAGCATGCCGCCGATCACGGCCGTGCCCAGCGCATGCTGCGCGCCCGCCCCGGCGCCACTGCCCAGCACCAGCGGCAGCACCCCCAGGATGAACGCCAGCGATGTCATCAGGATGGGGCGAAGGCGCATGCGCACCGCCTCCATGGCCGACTCGACCAGGCCTTTGCCGCCCTCGTACAGCTCCTTGGCGAACTCCACGATCAGGATGGCGTTCTTGGACGCCAGCCCGATGGTGGTGAGCAGGCCCACCTGGAAGTACACGTCGTTCATCTTCCAGGTCAGCATGGCCCCGAGCAGCGCGCCGAACACGCCCAGCGGCACCACGAGGATCACCGAGAACGGGATCGCCCAGCTTTCATAGAGCGCCGCCAGGCACAGGAACACGATCAGGATCGACAGCGCATAGAGCAGGCCGGTCTGGCCGGTCGAGGCCTTCTCCTGGCGCGACAGCCCGGTCCACTCGAAGCCGATGCCGGGCGGAAGCTTGGCCACCGCCGCCTCGACGATCGCCAGCGCCTCGCCGCTCGATGCCGCGCCCGGCATCGCCATGCCCAGGATTTCCATGGAGGGCACGCCGTTGTAGCGCTCCAGCCGCGGCGAACCCGACGACCAGCTGGCCTTGGCGAACGAGGTGAAGGGCACCATCGTGCCGGCGCTGTTGCGCACGTACCAGCGGTCGATGTCCTCGGGCAGCATGCGAAACGGTGCGTCGGCCTGCAGCATCACCTTCTTCACGCGCCCCTTGTCGATGAAATCGTTGACATAGCTGCTGCCCCAGGCGGCCGAGAACGTGTTGTTGATGTCGGCCATCGACAGCCCCAGCGCCCCCGCCTTGTGCGGATCGATCTCCAGGCGGAACTCCGGCGTGTCCTCCAGTCCGTTGGGGCGCACCGCCACCAGGCGTGGGTCCCTGGACAGCTCGCCCAGCAGCTGGTTGCGCGCCTGCATCAGCGCGGCATGGCCCAGGTTGGCGCGGTCCTGCAGCATCAGGTCGAACCCGGTGGCGTTGCCCAGTTCGGACACGGCAGGCGGCGCGAAGGCGAACACCTGCGCATCGCGGATCGTCGCGAAGAACGCGCCGGCCTTTTGCGAAACGCCCGACACGCTCAGCGCCTCGCCCTTGCGCTCGTCCCAGGGCTTGAGCTTGACGAAGGCAAACCCCGTGTTCTGGCCGCTGCCGGCGAAGCTGAAGCCGGACACCGAGAACACGCCCGCCACCGCATCCTTCTGGTCCTCCAGGAAGTGCTTCTCCACCTGGTGGATGACCTCTTCGGTGCGCGCGTTGGCGGCACCGGGTGGCAGCTGCACCAGCACGAACATCGTGCCCTGGTCCTCGTCGGGCAGAAAGCCCACGGGCAGCTTCATGAAGCCGAACACCACCGCCGCCAGCAGCACCGCATACAGCGCCATGTAGCGCCATCCCTTGCCCAGCATGTGCCGCACGATGCCCTGGTAGCCGCGGTTGCCGCGATCGAAGGCGCGGTTGAACGCACCGAAGAAGCCGGTCGTCGCCATGGCGTGGCCCTTGGGCACCGGCTTGAGGAGCGTGGCGCACAGGGCGGGCGTCAGCACCATCGCCACCAGCACCGAGAGCGTCATCGCCGAGACGATGGTGATGGAGAACTGGCGGTAGATCACCCCGGTCGAGCCGCTGAAGAACGCCATGGGCACGAACACCGCGGCCAGAACCAGGGCCACGCCGACGAGCGCTCCGGTGATCTGGCCCATCGACTTGCGCGTGGCCTCTTTGGGCGACAGTCCCTCCTCGGTCATCACCCGCTCGACGTTCTCCACGACCACGATGGCATCGTCCACCAGCAGCCCGATGGCCAGCACCATCGCGAACATGGTCAGCGTGTTGATCGTGAAGCCGAACGCCGCGAGCACGCCGAAGGTGCCCAGCAGCACCACGGGCACCGCAATGGTGGGGATCAGCGTGGCGCGGAAGTTCTGCAGGAACAGGTACATCACCAGGAACACCAGCACCACGGCCTCGACCAGAGTCCGCACCACCTCCTCAATGGAGATGCGCACGAACGGCGTGGTGTCGTAGGGCTTTTGCACCTTCATGCCCGGAGGGAAGAACTTCTGCAGTTCGTCCACCCGCGCGTCAATCGCGCGGACCGTGTCGAGGGCATTGGCGCCGGTGGCCAGCTTGATCGCCAGGCCGGCGGCCGGCTTGCCGTTGTAGCGGCCGACGGTGCTGTAGTTTTCGCTGCCCAGTTCGATGCGCGCCACATCGCGCAGCCGCACCTGCGAGCCGTTGGTCAGGGTGCGCAGCAGGATCTCCTCGAACTCCGGCGCCGTCTTCATGCGCGTCTGCGCGGTGATGGTGGCGTTGATCTGCTGGTTGCCGGCCGCTGGCAGCGCACCCAGCTGGCCGGCCGAGACCTGCGCGTTCTGCGCCTGGATGGCCGTCTTCACGTCGAGCGGCGTGAGACCGAAGTTGGCCAGCTTGTCCGGATCGAGCCAGACCCGCATGGCGTACTGCGAGCCGAACAGGGTGGTGTCGCCCACGCCTTCCACGCGGCTGATCGCGTCCTGCACGTTGGCGGCCACGTAGTCCGACAGGTCGGAGCCGTTCATGCTGCCGTCTTCGGAGGTGAAGGCCAGCACGTTCAGGAAGTTGGTGGCCGACTTGGTGACCGTGACGCCCTGCTGCTGCACCTCTTGCGGCAGCAGCGGCGTGGCCAGCGACAGCTTGTTCTGCACCTGCACCTGGGCGGTATCGGGGTCGGTGCCGTTGTCGAACGTGAGCGTGATGGTGACCTGGCCGGACGACTCGCTGGTCGAGGCCATGTAGCTGAGCCGGTCCAGCCCCTTCATCTTCTGCTCGATGACCTGGGTGACGGTGTCCTCCAGCGTCTTGGCGGAGGCGCCGGGGTAGTTGGCCGTGATCGCCACGGCGGGCGGCGCGATGCTGGGGTACTGCGCGATCGGCAGGGTGAAGATCGACAGGGCGCCGGCCAGCATCTCGATGATGGCCAGGACCCACGCGAAGATGGGGCGGTCGATGAAAAAGCGTGCCATGGGGTTCTTTCGCGCGCGTCAGTTCGCGGGGTTGGCGGCACCCTCGGGGGCGGTGGCCTGTGCCACGGGCGCGGCCGCGGCCTTGGGTGTCCAGGGCATCGCCTTCACCAGGGCGCCGGGCGCGGCCCGCTGCTGTCCGTCCACCACGAGCCGGTCTCCGGCCTGCAGCCCGGTGCGCACCAGCCACTGGTCGCCCACCGTGCGCTCGGTCTCCAGGGCCCGCCGCTGCAGCTTGCTGTCGGCGCCGACCACGTAGGCCATGGGCTTGCCGGTGCTGTCGCGCGTGACGGCCTGCTGCGGCACGAGCAGGCCCTGCTCCTTCACGCCTTCCTGCAGCACGGCGCGCACGTACATGCCGGGCAGCAGATCGGCCCGCGGGTTGGGGAACACGGCGCGCAGCGTGATCGCGCCGGTGCTCTGGTCCACGGTGACGTCCGAGAACTCCAGCTTGCCTTCCAGCGGGTAGGCGCTGCCGTCTTCCAGCATCAGCCGCACCTTGGCGGCATTGGCACCCGCCTTTTGCAGATCGCCGCGGGCCAGGGCCTGCTTGAGGCGCAGCAGCGCGGCGCTGGGCTGCGTCACGTCCACGTAGATCGGGTCCAGTTGCTGGATGGTCGCCAGCGCCGTGGCCTGGCTGGCGGTGACCAGCGCGCCCGGCGTGACGCTCGACTTGCCGATGCGGCCCGAGATGGGCGCATCGACCCGCGCATAGGCCAGGTTGATGCGGCTCGTTTCCACGTTCGCCCGGGCCGATGCCACGTCGGCCTCGCCCTGGCCCAGCGATGCGGCCGCGTCGTCGTAATCCTGCTGGCTCACGGCCTGGATGGCCACCAGCTCCTTGTAGCGGTCGGCCTTGAGCCGGGTCGTCTTGAGGCTGGCCTGGGCCTTGGACAGGGCGGCCACGTTGCTGTCGTAGGTGGCCTGGTAGGTGGCGGGGTCGATCTGGTAGAGCGCCTCGCCGGCCTTCACATCGCTGCCCTCGCGGAACTTGCGCGCCTTCACGATGCCGCCCACCTGGGGCCGCACGTCGGCGACCTGGTAGGGCACGGTGCGGCCGGGCAGTTCGGTGCTCAGCGCCACAGGCTGCGGCTGCACGGTCATCACACCGACGATGGGCGTGCCCTGCGGTGCCGGCGGGCCGCCCGGGGGCTTGCCGCAGGCGGCGAGCAGACAGGCCATGGCAGCTGCGGCCGACAGCGTGAGCAAGGGGCGATGAACGGGTCGCATGGGCAATCTCCAAAGAACAATGCGCCGATGATATACAAACCGTACTGTACGGTAAAGTAAATTTGACTTCGATTCTTCGCCCATCAATACTCGGACGCATGAATACAGAAAACGGAAGTCGGTAGATGCGCGTCAAGACGGAAGCCAAGCGGGACGCGATCGTGGAAATTGCCTCCCAGGTTTTTTCGGAATCGGGGTTCGAGGGGGCGTCAATGGCGGAGATCGCCGCCCGGGTCGGGGGCTCCAAGTCCACGCTGTATGGGTATTTCAGCTCCAAGGAAGAGCTGTTCCTGGAGGTCGCCATCGGCGCGGCCAAGCAGCACATCGAATTGTTCTTTCTCGCGCTCGAGCAGGACGAGAGCGAGCTGGAAACCGCGCTGAAGACCTTCGCCGAGAAGATGCTGGCCGTGATCTGCAGCGAGCCGGCCATCCAGGCCAAGCGCGCCTTCGTCGCCGAATCGGGCCGCAGCGACATTGGCAAGCGTTTCTTCGAACTGGGCCCCCACAAGGGCATTCAGGCCCTGGGTTCGTTCCTGGAAGCCCAGATGCGCAAAGGCCTGCTGCGGCAGGCCGACCCCCTGACCGCGGCGCGCCACTTCATGGCCCTGATGGAGTCGGAGACGGCCACGCCGCGCCTCTTCGGCCTGGAGGACAACCTGTCCAAGGTGAAGATGCGCCAGGCCATCGGCCGGGCCATCGACGTGTTCTTGCGCGGCTACGCGGTGGACCCGGCCGACGGCGCCTGAAGCGCCCGGCACCACCGATCGCGGGAGCGTCCCGGCGCCCGCCGCCCCCCCACCGGGCCCGGCTGGCATAAGCACATGCGCAGATGCCATAAGGCCGCGGGGCCGGTTTGCCCGACAATGTGCGGGTTTGCCCGCATGGCAGGGGGCAGCCCAGGTCGCGCAATGCGCCCATCCGCCACCGGCCCTGCCCCTGAAGGCTTCTTTCGTCTCACACCCAATCTGCACCATTTCCATGAGCGCATTCAACGAAGAACGAGTCCTTTCCGTCCACCACTGGACCGACCGCCTGTTTTCCTTCACCACCACGCGCGACCCGGCGCTGCGGTTCTCCAACGGCCACTTCACCATGATCGGCCTCAAGGTGAACGACAAGCCGCTGCTGCGGGCCTACAGCATCGCCAGCGCCAACTACGAAGAGCACCTGGAGTTCCTGTCGATCAAGGTGCCGGACGGCCCGCTGACCTCGCGCCTGCAGAACATCCAGGTGGGCGACTCCATCGTGGTGGGCAGAAAGCCCACGGGCACGCTGCTCATCGACTATCTGCTGCCCGCCAAGCGCCTGTATTTGATCTCCACGGGCACGGGCCTCGCGCCCTTCCTGTCGGTGATCCGCGACCCCGACACCTATGAGAAGTTCGAGGAAGTGGTGCTGGTGCACGGCGTGCGCCAGGTCAAGGAGCTGGCCTACCACGACTTCATCACCGAAACGCTGCCGCAGCACGAGTTCCTGGGCGAGACGGTGTCCAAGCAGCTCAAGTACTACCCCACGGTGACCCGCGAGCCGTTCCGCAACCAGGGCCGCATCAACGACCTGATCGAAAGCGGCAAGCTCTTCACCGACCTGGGCGTGCCCCCGCTGGACCCGCTGGTGGACCGCGTCATGCTGTGCGGCAGCCCCGAGATGCTGGCATCGCTCAAGGCCATCCTGGAGCACCGCGACTTCGAGGAAGGCAACACCACGAAGCCCGGCGACTTCGTGATCGAACGCGCGTTCGTCGAGAAATGAAGTGACGCGCCGGGCGCGGGCGGGCCCGGGATGGCAGAGGCCGGCCCTACCCGCGAGGCACCGGCCTCACGCAGCGCCGGCCCGTGGACAAAGCCACCCCTCAATTGCTATTAAATTAATAGCACAATGCCCTAGTACTGATTGCACTGGAGGCACAAAACACAAGATACCACCCCGGTGGCCAGCGGCGCCGGAACCGCCGCCCCAATGGCAACGGGCGGCCAAGGCCGCCCGTGGGACAGTGAATGAGGGCAAGGGGCCTGCGCAGGCCCCGCCGATCAGTAGCCGTTGTTGGCCACGCGCATCGACTGCGCGCCCTGCGTGTAGCCGGCCTGGCCCTGCGGCCGGTTGTCCACGCGGAAGCTGCGGCCCTCCACGCGCACCGGCGTGCCCTCGGCCACCGGCTGCGAGCGCGTGAAGGTGCGCACCGAGCCGTCATCCATGCGCACGCGCATCTGGTAGGCCGTGGTGGTGCGGGTGCGCTGCTCCACCGTGTGGCCCAGGTAGCCGCCGCCGACCGCGCCCAGCACAGTGGCCGCCGCGCGGCCCGAGCCCTTGCCCACCTGATTGCCCACGACGGCCCCCAGCACCCCACCCGCCACGGCACCCACGCCGGACGCGGGAGCGGCCTGCTGCACCGTCTGCACCGACTCGATGCGGCCGCAGGTGCTGCACACCGGCGCCTGGGCCGGCATGGCCACCGGCCGGCCGGCGTCCGCGGAGGCGTCGTACCCACCGCCCGACCCGCTGCCGTACTGCGGCGAGGCCGGGGCCCGGTTCACGATGTTCTGGGCCAGGGGCTGCGGCTGCCGTGCGGGCTGGGCGCCCGCCCGTTCATTGATGACTTCGGCCTCGGGCGTGCGCGTCGCACCGGGGGCCAATTGCGCGACCTGCGCGGCAGACTCGGCGGGGGCGCTGCCGCCGCGCTGCTGCATGACCAGGGTGGCGCCCAATGCCAGCACGCTCACGCCCAGCGCACCCACGGCCGCCCACAGCCATTTGACGGAAGCGCCCCCGGCGGGAGCTGCGGAGGCGCCGAGCGCCGGCGCGAGGGAGGGATTGTTTCGGACGATGAGACCCATGGTGTTCTCCTTTTTCAGGTGTTTCGAAGGCAGGGTACACGCGGGTCCGCTTCACACAGCAGGGCGTTCTGTAAACGAAGTAAGTAGCTGTTTGCCCAAAGGGTCTGTGCGAATGCGCCTACCACCAGGCGCGCCGACGGGCGGTGGCGGGAATGTCGGCCACACACCACACTGGCGCCACGCATGCCACCCGGTGTGCGTGAGGAGGCACGCAGATGGCTGCACAGATCCGCATCGGGGTGTCCGGCTGGCGCTATGCGCCCTGGCGGGGCGCGTTCTATCCAGAAGATCTGGTGCAGGCGAAGGAACTGGCTTTCGCATCGCACCAGTTTCCCGCGATCGAGCTGAACGGCTCGTTCTACGCGCTGCAGCGCCCGTCCAGCTACGCCCGGTGGGCGGCAGACACGCCCGAGGGCTTCGTGTTCACCGTCAAGGCGCCGCGCTACATCACCCACATCCTGCGGCTGCGCGAGGCGCGGGCGGCGGTGGCCAACTTCATGGCGTCGGGGTTGTTCGCGCTGGGCGCCAAGCTCGGTCCCATCCTGTGGCAATTGCCGCCGAGCCTGCCATTCGATGTGGCGCTGCTGGAGGACTTTCTCGCCCTGCTGCCGCACGATACCGACGCTGCCGCCACGCTCGCGCAGGCGCGGGAGGACCGCATGCACGGCCGCGAGCTGCTCCAGCCGTCCCGCCCCTGGCGCCTGCGCCATGCCCTGGAAGTGCGGCACGCCAGCTACCGTACGCCGGAGTGCATCGACCTGCTGCGGCGCCACCGCGTGGCCCTGGTGGTGGCCGATACCGGCGGACGATGGCCCGAACTGGGCGATGTGACGGCGGACTTCCTCTATCTGCGGCTGCACGGCGCGCAGCAGCTCTATGCCAGCGGCTACAGCGATGCGCAGATCGCGCAGTGGGGCGAACGCATCCGCGCCTGGGCCCACGGCCAGGCACCGAAGGGGCTGGAGACGGCCGCGCCACCGGACACTGCACCGCGTCGGACCGAACGCGACGTGTTCTGCTTCTTCGACAACACCATGAAGATCCACGCGCCCGAGAACGCCCTGCGGCTCGCACGCTATCTGCAACTGGGCACGCACCTGCAGGCCGCCCCGCCCCGGGCCTGACACAGCGGCCCTGGTTTGCGAGTGCCCCTCGGCCGCCTCAGCGATGCCGGGCCGGCGGCCCTTCCAGGTTTTCCTCCCGCACCTCCTGGAAGGCCCGCGCGCAACTGGCGGAAAACAGCAGCACGGCCGACGAAAAGTAGATCCACATCAGCACCACCACCAGGGAGCCGGCAGCGCCATACGCCGAAACCACCGCCGCGGTGGCCAGGTACAGGGCCAGCAGCTGCTTGCCCACGGTGAAGAGGATGGCGCCCACCACCGCCCCGAACACCAGGCAGATGAGCGGCGGCTTCTGCCCGCCGCCGATGCGCATCAGCCCCACGAACAGCAGCACGGCAATGCCGAAGGCGACCAATTCGTTCGCCAGCTGCAGCAGCGGGCCCGTTGCCATGGGCAGCCGCGCGCTGGCCCAGGTGGCCACCACGTGAATCACGGTGGACACCACCAGCGAGATCAGCAGCAGGAAACCGATGGCCAGCACATAGGCCAGCCCCCGCACCCGCAGCGAAGCCATGCGCCACCACGCCTTCTGCTCCGGCGCCGGGGCTGAATCGCGTGCCCACAGCCGCTCCAGCGCCGACTGCAGCTCCACGAACACGCCCGTGGCGCCGGACAGCAACAGCACGAAGCCAACGATGGAAGCGATCCGCCCTTCCGACGGCGCCCGCGCGCTGGACAGCGCCAGTTGCACCACTTCGGCCACGCGGTCGCCCATCACGCCGCGCACCTGGCTGACCATGGTGCTTTCCAGGTAGGACTTGTCGATCCACCAGCCCAGCACCCCCACCAGCAGGAGCAGCACCGGCGCCAGGCTCAGCAGGCCGTAGAACGACATCGCCGCGCTCATGCGCAGGCCGTCCGCATCCAGCCAGAGATTGGCCGCCCGCACCAGCGGCATGATGGGGCTGGCGAGCGCTTTCGCGCGCTCGATCCATGGCGTGAGGAACGATGGGGACATGGCGCCCATTGCACACCAGGGCCGCGCGGCCAGGTGTCGGAACAGTTCGCCAGTCCGCCTGCAGCCTCAGCCAGCGTGGCCCATGGCAGGGTCGGACACCGAGTCCTTGCCGGTCTCGATGCGGCCGGCGAAGCGGCGCTGGAACGCAGGCGCCGCACTGCAGCGCACCACGAAGTCGTACCAGTTGCCGCTGTCGCCCAGGGGCCAGGCGAGTTCCTCCACGCCGCCGGGCGCCACGCTGCGCGTCCAGGGCCCGTCGCCGCGATAGGCCCGTGCCTCGGCGGAGAACGTCATTGCGCTGCTGCTGCGGTTGTAGAGCTTGACCCGAACCTGCGGCGGCTCGCACAGCTCGTAGCAGACCTGCACCTCGGGGCCACCGGTGGCCCCCTGCTGCTGCAGGTCGCCGATGAACTCGCGGTGGTAGCCGTTGGGACCGAGCACCCACAGGTCGTACCGCCCGCCATCGGCTGCGGCGTTCCAGACGCCGCTCAGGGCCTTGCCGGCCTCCACGACGTAGCGCCGCGGAATGCGGTCGAGGTGGTTCTTGTCGTACACGTGGAACACCGCCGCCGCGGTGCCCGCTTTGCCGGTGTGGGCGAACAGCAAAGTGACCGTGCCGGCACCGGCGCTGGCCTGGGCCGTGGTGTGCAGCTCATAGGGCAGCGCCCGCGAGGGCCGCACGCCTTCGGCCTGCACCGGCAGGGCGGCATCGGCCGTGGCCGTGGGCTGGGGCAGCTTGGCAGCCTGGGCCTGCGCCGCCACCCGCGCGTCCACCGCGACCTTGTTGGTGCGGCCCGCGAGGGTCGGCAAGGTTTCGCTGTTGGGGTTGACGAAGTTGAAGCAGCTCGTCAGGTCGCCGCAGACCGCGCGGCGGTAGGGGCTGACCTGCGGCTCGGCCACGCCGAAGCGCTTTTCCAGGAACAGCAGGGTGGAGGTGTGGTCGAACACCTGCGAATTGACCCAGCCGCCCCGGCTCCAGGGCGACACCACCCACATCGGCACGCGCGGGCCCGGGCCATAGGGCTTGCCGTCGGCCGCCGGCTGGCTCGGCGTGGCGGGCTGGAAGTCGTGGTACTCCACCGCCACGTCGGCGGCGGGCAGCGTGCAGGCACCGGCCAGGCTGCCATCGGGATTGCGCGACGGCGCGGCGGGCGAAGGCAGGTGGTCGAAGAAGCCGTCGTTCTCGTCGTAGTTGATCAGCAGCACGGTCTTGCTCCAGACCTCGGGGTTGGCCGTGAGCGCGTCCAGCACCTCCTGCACGTACCAGCCGCCCTGTGCGGGACTCGATGGCCCGGGGTGCTCGCTGTAGACCGAAGGCGGAATGATCCACGACACCGCCGGCAGCGTGCCCTGGCGGATGTCCTCGCGGAACGTCTCCAGAAAGCCCTGCGGCATGGTGTTGCCGAAGCCCTTGGCCAACGGGCTCAGCGGATCATCGATCCTGGCGTTGTAGAACGGTCCGGCCAGATCGACCGGCTGCGTGATGTCGGTCTTGGCGACGTAGATCGGCTTGCGGTCCGCGGGCATCTTCTCGATCTCGGCGCGCCAGTGGCGAAAGCCCATCATCTCGTTGCAGCCGAAGTTGTCGATCAGGCTCTGGTACACCTTCCATTTCACGCCCGCTTTCTCCAGGCGGTCCGCGTAGGTGGTCCAGGTCCAGCCGTCGGTGGAGGCGCCGATGTCGTTGCCACCGTTGAACTGGTTGTTCAGGCCCGCGACGCGGACCCTGGAGCCGTCGATGGGGCTGACGCCGTTCGGGCCGTTGGTGCCGGTCCAGTAGAAAAGCCGGTTGGCGATGGTGCCGGTGTGCATGCCGCAGTGGTAGTGGTCGCACAGCGTGAAGGCGTCGGCCAGCGCGCGCTGGAACGGCACCTCCGCCGTTTCGTAGTAGCCCATCGACAAGGGCAGCTTCGCATCGGGCCACTGGGACATGCGCCCGTGGTCCCAGGCCGCCTGCGAGTCCACCCAGGTGTGGGGCGTGCTGCCGGCGCGCTGCGCGTTGCCCTTGGCTTCGTCCAGGCGGTAGGGCACATATGTGCTGGCCGGCGACGTCTTGGTGTAGGTCTGGTAGAAAACGTTGCGGCCGTTGGGCGTCGGGATCGGGAAGCGGTCACCGAAGCCGCGCACGCCCTTGAAGGTGCCGAAGTACCCATCGAACGAGCGGTTCTCCATCATCAGCAGGACGACGTGCTGCACGTCCTGGATGGTGCCGGTGGCGTTGTGCGCCTCAATGGCCATGGCACGCCGGATGGCTGGAGGGAAGGCGGTCAGCGTGGCCGAAGCCGCGCCCACGCCGAGCGCGGTCGTGAGGAAATTGCGTTTGGAGGAATCGACGGTCATTTGGAGGAGTCTTTCTTGTCCGTGAGCGGGGTTCCGGGGGGCTGCCCCGTTCAGGGCTTGGGCGCGCAGTGCGTGTCCGGACTGGCGCATGTGGCCGTCGCGGCGGGAACGGTGGCATCCGTGCCACCGCTGCCGCCGCAGCCCGCCAGCAGCAGGGCAAGAAAGAGCGCGCTGGCGCCCGGCAACGGGCGGCCGACCAGAGGCAGCGGCGAGCGCTGCAGAGGGATGGTCATGGCGTAGGAAGAAGGGAAGGAATGAAGTCCTTCATTCTTCCCGCCGACTGTGGCGCCAGAGTGACGTCCGCGTGACGCGGCGGGGGCACCGCCGTGACGCCGCCGCCGATCAGAGGTTGGGTGCGAGCAGGCGCTGCAGGATGCCTTCGTCCATGCCACGCCGCGTGGCCAGGTCGTGCACCTGGTCTTCGCCGATCTTGCCGACGTTGAAGTACTGGCTCTCGGGATGCCCGATGTAGAAGCCGCTCACGCTGGCGGCGGGCGTCATGGCCAGGCTTTCGGTGAGGCCCATGCCGATCTCGCCGCACTGCAGCACGCGGAACAGTTCGCTCTTGGCGCTGTGGTCCGGGCAGGCCGGGTAGCCGGGCGCGGGGCGGATGCCCTGGTACTTCTCGGCGATCATGTCGTCGTTGCTCAACTGCTCGCCGGCCGCATAGCCCCACAGGTCGGTGCGCACGCGGTGGTGCAGGCATTCGGCAAAGGCTTCGGCCAGGCGGTCGGCCAGGCTCTTGAGCATGATGGCCGAGTAGTCGTCCAGCGCATCGACGAAGGCCTGCTCCTTCTTCTCCACGCCCAGGCCCGCCGTGACGGCGAACAAGCCCGCGTAGTCGGCCACGCCGCTTCCCTTGGGCGCCACGAAGTCGGCCAGGCACCGGCTGGGGCGCGGCACGCCATCGATCACATGCTTTTCGGTCTGCTGGCGCAGGCCGTACCAGGTCATGGCAACCTCGGTGCGCGATTCGTCGGTGTAGAACTCGATGTCGTCGCCCACGCTGTTGGCCGGGTACAGCGCCAGCACGCCGCTGGCACTCAGCCAGCGGCCCTCCACCAGCCGGCGCAGCATGGCCTTGCCGTCGGCGAAGACGCGCGTGGCCTGCTCGCCCACCACCTCGTCGGTCAGGATGGCAGGGTACGGGCCGGCCAGGTCCCAGGTCTGAAAGAACGGTCCCCAGTCGATGTACCGGGCCAGCTCGTTGAGGTCGAAGTTCTTGAACATGCGCCGCCCCAGCAGGCGCGGCGTGGCCGGGCGGTAGGCCGACCAGTCGATGGGCGTGCGGTTGGCGCGGGCCTTCGCCAGCGGCCACAGGGGCGTCTGCTTCTTGTTGGCGTGCTGGGTGCGCACCTTGTCGTAGTCGGCGTTCAGCTCCTGCACGTAGTGGTCGGCCCCGTCGCCCAGCAGGCTCTGCGCCACGCTCACGCTGCGCGACGCATCGGGCACGTAGACCACGGGGCCTTCGTAATGCGGCGCGATCTTGACGGCGGTGTGCACACGGCTGGTGGTGGCACCGCCGATGAGCAGCGGGATCTTCTTGATGCGGAAGTGCTCGTCCTTTTGCATCTCGCCGGCCACGTATTGCATCTCTTCCAGGCTGGGCGTGATCAGGCCTGACAGGCCCACGATGTCCGCGCCCTCGACCTTGGCGCGCGCCAGGATCTCGTGGCAGGGCACCATCACGCCCATGTTCACCACCTCGAAGTTGTTGCACTGCAGGACCACGGTGACGATGTTCTTGCCGATGTCGTGCACGTCGCCCTTCACGGTGGCGATGATGATCTTGCCCTTGCTGCGCACGTCGCGGCCGGCCAGTTCGTCCTGGCGCTTTTCTTCCTCGATGTAGGGGATCAAGTGGGCCACGGCGGACTTCATCACGCGGGCGCTCTTGACCACCTGCGGCAGGAACATCTTGCCCGCACCGAACAGGTCGCCCACCACGTTCATGCCGTCCATGAGCGGGCCTTCGATCACGTGCAGCGGCCGCCCGCCCTTGGCGACGATGGCCTGGTAGGCCTCTTCGGTGTCTTCCACGATGAAGTCGGTGATGCCGTGCACCAGCGCGTGCGACAGGCGTTCGCCCACGGTCTTCGGATGCTCGGGCGTACCGCGCCATTCGAGCCGCTTGCTCTCGTCCTTGGCACCGCTGCGGGCCGTCTCGGCCACCTCGACCAGGCGTTCGCCGGCGTCGGGGCGGCGGTTGAGCACCACGTCTTCCACGCGGTCGCGCAAGGTGGGCTCCAGGTCGTCGTACACGCCGACCATGCCTGCGTTGACGATGCCCATGTCCATGCCGGCCTGGATGGCGTGGTACAGGAACACGGTGTGGATGGCCTCGCGCACCGGGTCGTTGCCGCGGAAGCTGAAGCTCACGTTCGACACGCCGCCCGAGACCTTGGCGCCCGGCAGGTTCTGCTTGATCCAGCGCACGGCCTCGATGAAATCGACCGCGTAGTTGTTGTGCTCTTCGATGCCGGTGGCCACCGCGAAGATGTTGGGGTCGAAGATGATGTCCTCGGGCGGAAAGCCCACCTCGTCGACCAGCACGCGGTAGGCCCGCTCGCAGATCTCGATCTTGCGCTCGTAGGTGTCGGCCTGCCCCACCTCGTCGAAGGCCATCACCACGGCGGCGGCGCCATAGCGCTTCACGAGGCGCGCCTCGTGCTTGAACTTCTCCACGCCCTCTTTCATGGAGATGGAGTTGACGATGCCCTTGCCCTGGATGCAGCGCAGGCCGGCCTCGATCACGTCCCACTTGGAGGAGTCCACCATGATGGGCACGCGGGCGATGTCGGGCTCGGAGGCGATCAACTGCAGGAAGCGCACCATGGCCGCCTTGCTGTCGAGCATGGCCTCGTCCATGTTGATGTCGATGACCTGCGCGCCGTTTTCCACCTGCTGGCGCGCGACGGCCAGGGCCTCTTCGTACTGGCCGTTCAGGATCATGCGGGCGAAGGCCTTGGAGCCGGTGACGTTGGTACGCTCGCCGATGTTGACGAACAGCGTGCCCTCGCCGATGGAAACCGGTTCGAGGCCCGAGAGCTTCATGGGAGGCGGGATAAGGGGGGCGGACATCAGGCTCACCTGCGCAATCGGTAGTTGGGAACAGGCGAGCGTCGTTGGACAGTGGGGCCATCGCCGCCCGAGCCTGACGCCTGGTTGAGCCGGTTGATCGGCAGGCGCTGCAACGCTCCTCGGGGGCGGCCGGATTTTACGCGCCCTGCGACCGGGCCCTCACCGCGCCCCGCCCCCCGAGCGGGTTCTCCGGACAGCGGCATGGAAAGTGCTTGGCCACTTCCCAGGAAGGAGCCCTCCCATGCAATCGCCCTTCGATGGTGCAACGCCCAGCCTGTGGGCCGGTGAGATTCTGCAACGCCGCCGCCTGGTGTGCGGCTCCATTCTGGCCCTGGGCCTGTCGGGTCCGCTGGCGGCCGCCGAACATCGGGATCAGCTGGAGCGCATCCGCTCCGCCCGGGTCCTTCGCGTGGCGGTCCCACAGGACTTCCCACCGTTCGGCTTTCCGCAGGGCAGCGAGCTGGCGGGCTTCGACATTTCCATCGCCAAGATGCTTTCGATGCACCTGGGCGTGTCGCCGCAGATGGTGCCGGTGCCCAGCGGGGACCGGCTGGCGGCACTGCTGGAAGACCGCGTCGACATCATCATCTCCAGCCTGGGCAAGACGCCCGAGCGCGAGAAAAACATCGACTTCTCCAGTGTCTACGCCCCGACCTACCTCGGTGTCTTCAGCCAGCAGAAATTGAGCCGCGACGAATTGCTGAAACTGCCAGCCCCGGTCGTCGGAGCGGCGGAAAACAGCCTGGAGGAATCCCTGGTCCGGGCATTCCTGCCAACCGCGAAAATCCAGGGATTCAAAGGCAGCGCCGCGTTGCTGGACGCCTATGCCGCAGGCCATTTCGAATTCTTCGCGGGTGGCAACGTGCTGGTGGAATCCATCAAGGATGTCGGTCTGCGCACCCGTGTGCACCAGGTGGCGCTCCTCAAAGAGAGCCCGTGCTACATCGGCCTTCGGCAAAACGAAGCACGGCTGAAGGACGAGATCAACCGCTTCCTGGCAAGCATCCGTTCGTCAGGCGCCCTCATGGTCAACGCCATGAAATGGTTCCGCCAGAGCTTTTCGGCCGACATGTTCAAGTGAGCAGCACGGGCAGCGGCGCCCACCTTCACCCTCTGATTCATCGCACCGGCAAGAACTGCAGGAAAGAACCACCCACCAGCCCCTGCACATAGGTGATGGCGGCACGGCGGTACTTTTCGGTGGCCACCGCCGACAGCAGGTCGAGCCGGCCGATGATCTTGCCGAACTCGCGCTCGAAGCTCAGATTGCGCCCCTGCGGACCGATCTCGTCGGCCAGCAGCAGCGGCTGGCCCGCCGCGGTGCGGCGCTGCGAGAGCATCCACACGGCGATCTCCACATTGCGCGCCGCGTTGTACAGGTGCTGGGCATCCAGGCTGTCGAGCAGGAAGAACTCGATCCTTCCGTCGTGCGCGGTGATCAGCATGTCGGCCGTGGCATAGATGAACGCCGCCACGCGGTCGCCCGCGAATTCGGGCGCCAGGGCCGCAGCCATCGCCGCGATGTCGCGCCGCCCCTGCAAGGGCGCCCAGACCCCGCCCTTTTCGATGGTGGTGCGGACCTGCTCCATGGCCTGCTCGCGGCCCACGGCGCTGGTCTTGCGCCATTCGGCAGGGTTGCGGCGGTAGAGCTTGTCCATCAGCCGGTAGAGGCTGTCCAGGTTCTCGCGCATGGCCAGCGTCGCCATGCGGTTCACGTCGGACTGCCCCAATTCGCTGCCATTCGCAGACGCGCCTTTGACCTCGCCATGGGGCGCGGGCGGGCTGGTGCAGCCGGACACGGCCGCCAGCGTGCAGCAGGACAGGAGGAGCGGAACGAACGTCAGTCGCATTGCGCCGCATTATCGACAAGGCTTGAAAAGCAGCCAGGGTTTCCTGAAACTGCCGAAGCAGTCCTTCCGTACTCACGTCGATGCCGCCGCAGGGCCGTCGGAGGTGGGCCCATGCCTTGTGATCGGCTCCCGAGGCCAGTTCACTGCGGTTTCGGATAGTCATCGGACAATAAGGAGCAAAAATACTCTAAAAGAGGCCACATTCGGCCAAGTCAGGATATTTACATGCAGAGTTGTCGTACAACTTGTGCAAAATTCACCATTTTGGGGCACCGCCCCGCCTGGAAAGAAGCCATGTCGCCCCCTATCTCCCCACTAGCGCAACGCAGGAACGTCTTCCTGCTGGCGTTGTTTTGCTGCCTGCTCTGGGGCAGCTCGTACCCGGCGATCAAGAATGGCTACGCGCTGTTCGGCATCGACAGCAGCGACACCCCCTCCAAGCTCGTGTTCGCCGGCTGGCGCTTCGCTCTGGCGGGCCTGGCGCTGCTGGCCTGGGTGGCCGCCAGCGGCCGGCAGATCAGCGGCTGGCCGGCCCGGGCGTGGGGCCAATTGGCGCTGCTGGGTCTGTTGCAGACCACGCTGCAGTACATCTTCTTCTACATCGGCGTGGCGAACACGACGGGGGTGAAGGCGTCGATCATGAACGCCACCGGCACCTTCTTCAGCGTGCTGCTGGCGCATTTCCTGTACCACAACGACCGCATCAGCCATGCCAAGGCCTGGGGCTGCATCGTGGGCTTCGCGGGGGTCATGGCGGTCAACCTCGGCGCCGGGCTGGCCGGAACGCTGACCGATTTCGAGTTCGCCCTGCTGGGCGAAGGTTTCGTGGTGATCGCCGCCCTGGTGCTGGCGCTGGGCGGCGTCTACGGCAAGCGCATTTCCCAGGGGATGGACCCCATCGTGATGACGGCCTACCAGTTGACCATCGGCGGACTGGTGCTGCTGGCGCTCGGCTATGCCTTGGGGGGGGCGCTGGGCGAGGTGACGTGGGCCTCGTCATCGCTGCTGGCCTATCTGGTGGTGCTGTCGTCGCTGGCCATCTCGATCTGGAGCCTGCTGCTCAAGCACAACCGGGTGAGCCTCATCACCGCGTTCAACTTCATGGTGCCCGTGTTCGGCACCTTGCTGTCGGCCTGGTTCCTGGAAGAAAGCCTCCTCGAATGGCGCAACGCGGTGGCCCTGGTGCTGGTGTGCGGCGGCATCTGGCTGGTAACGAGGGTATCCGCACCGCGCGCGTGAGCCTGCAGCAGCGCGTCCAGCGGGCACCCCTTTCGTGCCCGTGATCGGGCGTGTGAGCACCTGCCCCGAACGGCGCTGAGGGGCATCTGTGCCGACTGCCTTCAGAAAGCGCGAAAATCACCGGCTGATCTGTCACCCCTTCCCAAGGAACGCAAGCGAATGAGCACGACGCAACCGACCATCATCTACACGCTGACCGACGAAGCCCCCGCCCTGGCGACCGCCGCCTTTCTGCCGATCGTGCGGACCTTCGCGGCCCCAGCGGGCATCCACGTGGAGACCAGCGACATCTCGGTCGCCGGCCGCATCCTGGGCCAGTTTCCCGAGCGCCTGACCGAGGCACAGCGCGTGCCCGACAACCTGGCCGCCCTGGGCAAGCTGACGCTCTCGCCTGACGCCAACATCATCAAGCTGCCCAACATCAGCGCATCGGTATCGCAGCTGGTGGCGGCCATCAAGGAACTGCAGGGCAAGGGCTATGCGATTCCCGACTATCCCGAAAATCCGACGACCGACGAAGAAAAGGACATCCGCGCCCGCTACAACAAGTGCATCGGCAGCGCGGTGAACCCGGTCCTGCGCGAAGGCAACTCCGACCGCCGCGCACCCAAGGCCGTCAAGGAATACGCCCGCAAGAACCCGCACAGCATGGCCGAATGGAGCCAAGCATCGCGCTCGCACGTCTCGCACATGCACCACGGCGACTTCTACCACGGCGAAAAGTCGATCACGCTCGACAAGGCGCGCGACGTGAAGATGGAACTGGTCGGCAAGAGCGGCAAGACCACGGTGCTCAAGCCCAAGGTGTCGCTGAAGGACGGCGAGATCATCGACAGCATGTTCATGAGCAAGACGGCCCTGCTCGAGTTCTACGAAAAGGAGATCGAGGACGCGCACAAGACCGGCGTGATGTTCTCGCTGCACGTCAAGGCGACGATGATGAAGGTGTCGCACCCGATCGTCTTCGGCCACGCCGTGCGCATCTTCTACAAGGAAGCCTTCGCCAAGCATGCGCAGCTGTTCGAAGAACTGGGCGTGAACGTGAACAACGGCATGGTCGATCTGTACAACAAGATCGCCACGCTGCCCCAGAGCAAGCAGGACGAGATCAAGCGCGACCTGCACGCCTGCCACGAAAACCGCCCCGAGCTGGCGATGGTCGATTCGGCCAAGGGCATCACCAACTTCCACTCGCCCAACGACGTCATCGTCGATGCCTCGATGCCCGCCATGATCCGCAACGGCGGCAAGATGTGGGGCGCCGACGGCCGCCTGAAGGACACCAAGGCGGTGATCCCCGAGAGCACCTTCGCCCGCATCTACCAGGAGATCATCAACTTCTGCAAATGGCATGGTGCCTTCGACCCCAAGACCATGGGCACCGTGCCCAACGTAGGCCTGATGGCCCAGCAGGCCGAAGAGTACGGTTCGCACGACAAGACGTTCGAAGTGCCTGAAGCCGGCGTGGCCAACATCGTCGATCTGGCGACGGGCGAAGTGCTGCTGAGCCAGAACGTGGAAGAAGGCGACATCTGGCGCATGTGCCAGGTGAAGGACGCGCCGATCCGCGACTGGGTGAAGCTGGCCGTGACCCGCGCCCGCAACTCCGGCATGCCCGCCGTGTTCTGGCTGGACCCGTACCGCCCGCACGAGAACGAGGTCATCAAGAAGGTGAAAACCTACCTGAAGGACCACGACACGACCGGCCTGGACATCCAGATCATGAGCCAGGTGCGCGCAATGCGCTACACGCTGGAGCGCGTGATCCGCGGCCTGGACACGATCAGCGTCACTGGCAACATCCTGCGCGACTACCTGACCGACCTGTTCCCCATCATGGAACTGGGCACCAGCGCCAAGATGCTGTCCGTCGTGCCCCTGATGGCCGGCGGCGGCATGTACGAAACGGGCGCTGGTGGCTCGGCGCCCAAGCACGTGCAGCAACTGGTGGAAGAAAACCACCTGCGCTGGGATTCGCTGGGCGAGTTCCTGGCCCTGGCCGTCAGCCTGGAAGACCTAGGCCTGAAGACCGGCAACCAGCAAGCCACCCTGCTGGCCAAGACGCTGGACACCGCCACCGGCAAGCTGCTGGACAACAACAAGAACCCCAGCCCCAAGACCGGCCAGCTGGACAACCGCGGCAGCCAGTTCTACCTGGCCCTGTACTGGGCCCAGGAACTGGCCGCGCAGACCGAGGACACGGCCCTGGCCGCCAAGTTCGCCGGGTTGGCCAAGACGCTGGCCGACAACGAGCAGAAGATCGTCGGTGAACTGGCGGACGTGCAGGGCAAGCCGGCAGACATCGGCGGGTACTACCTGCCCGACCCGAAGAAGACCGAGGCCGTAATGCGCCCCAGCGCCACGCTGAATGCGGCGCTGGCTGCCGTGACCGCCTGATCCGCGTGAGAAAGCGCCGGCCCTTGCACAAGGGCTGGCCGGTTTCGAAAGCGCCTGCCCACCGCAATGTGGGCAGGCGCTTTTTCTTCATGGCCGCCGGATCGGACCGCCTCTATCGGGGAACGAACAGCAGCTGCCCCTCGGGCGTCGGCCGATAGCTGAAACGTCCGTCGAGCACCACCTTGCCGCCGATACGAGCCACCCAGGTGTAATCGCCCACGCGGGTGCCCGCGTTGCCGAAATCGCTGGGATAGTGCACGGTCCCGGCACGCTCGCCGCCCCCTTGGGGCTCGGCGGTCGCGGTGGTCGTCTTCCCGTCCGGCATGGTCACGGTGAACTCCACACGCGGCTGGCGGGTCGCCATCTTGTCGCTCACGCTCAGCCCGATGGCCGGGCGCGCGGTGTACAGAACGCTCTGGGCGAAAGCCGGGGCCGCTGTGGCCAAGACCGCCATGCATGCAGCGCTGCGAAAAGAAAATGCCATCTGTGCTCCTTTGTCTTTCTGAGTGAGCGGTTCAATCGCCGCACCGCACCGCCCGAAGTGGCGCAACGGAGGCCGGCTCCCAGGGCGCGCGGCCGATCTGCGTGCCGCCACCCCAACCGTACTCGAAGGGTTCGCCCTGCGGCGACGTGCCGAACGCACTGATGCGCCCTTTGCCCACGTCCAAACCCCAGGCCTGCTCCAGGCGCGTGATCTCCAGCGGCGTCCCGGGCGGCAGCGTGCGGACCCGCTGCAGGCCGTGAAAGCGGTCGTTCGCCGTATCGCGCGGATGCGGTGAGAGCACGAGCGTCGGCGCATCGCGCACCTGGTAGAGGCCGGATTCCTGCAGCAGCACCACACGGGCCGGCGCACGCAGCGGCAGGCATCCGCTGGAAGCCAGATCATGACGGCCTTCACAGCCGGCCAGTGCCGCGAGAAGCGGCAGCCACGCCAGTCCAGCCCGGCGGCCGCAAGCCGACAGGCGCCAGGGCTCAACCCACCTTGCCACACGATTTGCCATGGGCGAAATGTGTCGCAACAGGCACCGCCCAGGGGTAAGACAACAGCGCAGCTGCGCTTTCTGTGGGCCGCGGCCCCCGTCGTTTTGGTCATGCGTGGGCCATGGGGCGGTACCCCACGGCTCGCCTACGTCCCGGTCACCTAGTGGCTGATCATCCAGGGCCGCTTGGACGGAAACGCCTTCGCTCCGCTCGCCGCCGTCACCGTGGCGCTGCGCTTGCCAGAGCCGCAGCAGCCGCACCCCGCCGGATGGCGCATCCGCCCGTAACTGCCTTCGTCACCGTTGCGGGAGGAGCGCGGCGCATGCTGCGCCCGCTCGTTGGTGTCGAACGCACGGCGCTGCTCCGGGCTCACGCAGGCCAGCCGGGGAGCGCTGGCGAAGACGCGGGGGGAGGCAGCGCTGCACCGGGGGCAGGCAGCGGGCTCGTTGCGCAGCGCCAGGCTGCGCAGGGCATCGAAGCCGCCACACGTGGCGCACTGGTAGTCGTAAGTGGGCATGGCGCGGTGTCCTGTCGTGGAGGGAATCAGACGAGGTCGGGCGACAGCGGCATGTCGATGCTGCCGTCCAGCATCTTCACCGGGCCGCTGGCGTTCGGGTTGATGTCGAACTCGAAGATCTGCGTCGGCAGCCACAGCGTGGCGCAGGCGTTGGGCACATCGACCACGCCGCTGATGTGGCCCTGCACCGGGGCTGTTCCCAGGATCGAATACGCCTGGGCGCCGCTGTATCCGAACTTCTTCAGGTATTCGATCGCGTTCAGGCAGGCCTGGCGGTAGGCCACGTTCACGTCCAGGTAGTACTGCTTGCCCGCCTCGTCGACCGAGATGCCTTCGAAGATCAAATAATCGTTGTAGGTCGGCACGATGGGGCTGGGTTTGAAGATCGGGTTCTTGATGCCGTACTTCGCCATGCCGCCCTTGATGAGGGTGACCTTCATGTGCACCCAGCCGGCCATTTCGATCGCGCCGCAGAACGTGATTTCGCCGTCGCCCTGGCTGAAATGCAGGTCGCCCACCGAGAGGCCCGCGCCGTCGACATAGACCGGGAAGAACACTTTCGATCCGCGCGACAAGTCCTTGATGTCGCAGTTGCCGCCGTGCTCGCGCGGCGGCACGGTGCGCGCGCCTTCGGCCGCGGCCTTGGCCTTGGCCTCGCCAGTCAGGCGGCCCATGTGGGCGGTGCCGGCCGAGGGGGGGTTGGCCAGGCCGGCGGTGGGATCGGTGTCGATGAGCTTTTGCTCACGCTCGTTCCAGAGGTCGAGCATTTTCTTGTCGGGCAGGCAGCCGATCAGGCCGGGGTGGATCAGGCCGGCGAAGTTGACGCCCGGGATGTGGCGCGAGCTGGTGAACATGCCCTTGAAGTCCCAGATCGATTTCTGCGCCTCGGGGAAATGCTCGGTCAGGAAGCCGCCGCCGTTCTTCTTGGAGAAGAAGCCATTGAAACCCCACAGGCTGTCCTGCTTGGCGCCGATGTCGAGCAGGTCCACCACCAGCAGGTCGCCCGGCTCCGCACCCTTGACGCCCACCGGGCCCGAGAGGTAGTGCACCGTGGTCAGGTCAATGTCGCGCACGTCGTCGGCGCTGTCATTGTTCTTGATGAAGCCGCCGGTCCAGTCGAAGGTTTCCAGAATGAAATCGTCGCCCGGATTCACCCAGCAGGCCATCGGAATGTCGGGGTGCCAGCGGTTGTGGATGTTCTCGTTCTGGGTCGGCGATTGGCTCAGATCGACGTGGATGAGGGTTTCAGCCATGGCGTGCTCCTGGAAAGTGAAGGGAAGAGAAGGCGAGAGGGGAGGAACGAAAAATCCGTCGCGGACCGTGGCCGTTCACACGGACAGGTAGGCCTTGATGCGCTGCTGGTCGGTGTCAGCGCGGGCGGTTTCATGCACCAGGCGGCCACCTTCGATCACGAACAGGCGGTCGGCCACGTCCATGGCGAACGAGAGCACCTGCTCGCTCACCACGATGGTGATCTGGCGCAGCTTGCGGATCTCGTTGAGGGCGCGGGCGATGTCTTTGATGATCGAAGGCTGGATGCCCTCGGTGGGCTCGTCCAGCAGCAGCACCTTGGGATCGGTCACCAGCGCACGGGCGATGGCCAGCTGCTGCTGCTGCCCGCCCGAAAGATTGCCGCCCTTGCGACGGCGCATGTCCCACAGCACGGGGAACAGCGCATAGATCTCTTCGGGGATCTGGCGGGTCTTCGAGTTCTCCAGGCCGGTCTGGATGTTCTCCTCCACCGTCAGCGTGGGGAAGATCATGCGGCCCTGCGGCACGTAGGCGATGCCTTTGGCCACGCGCCGAAAGCTCTCGTCCCGCGTCACCTCCTGGCCGGCCACGGTGATGCAGCCGCTCTTGACCGGCATCACGCCCATCAGGCTCTTGAACAGCGTGGTCTTGCCCATGCCGTTGCGGCCCATGATGGCCACGGTTTCGTTGGCGCGGCCCTCGAACGAGATGCCGTGCAGCGCTTCGCTCTGCCCATAGGCGACGTGCAGGTCTGTGACTTTCAGCATGGATTGAGGCTCCAGAAAACTCAAGGCGTGGGCAAAGGGCAGCGGCGCGTCTCAGTGGCCGAGGTACACGTCGATCACCTTGGGGTCGTTCTGGACCTTGTCCATCGACCCTTCGGCCAGGATCTTTCCCTGGTGCATCACGGTGACCTTGTGCGCGATGCGCTTGACGAACTCCATGTCGTGCTCGATCACGATCACCGCGCGGTTCCTGCAGATGCGCTGCAGCAGCTCGGCCGTGAGCTCGCGCTCGCGCGCGCTCATGCCGGCGATGGGCTCGTCCAGCATCAGCAGCTCGGGCTCCTGCATCAGCAGCATGCCGATCTCCAGCCATTGCTTCTGGCCGTGCGAGAGCAGGCCGGCCTCGGTGGCGAGCAGCCCGCCCAGGCCAATGTCGTCGGCCACGTCCTGCACCCGCTCCTTCACCGCGCTGGTGCAGCGAAAGGCCAGCGCGCCGAACACGGTGCGCCCGGTGGGATAGGACACCTCCAGATTCTGGAAGACCGACAGGTTCTCGTAGATGGACGGCGTCTGGAACTTGCGGCCGATGCCCAGCCGCACGCGCTTGTGCTCGGCCATGCGCGTCAGCTCCTCGTTCTTGAACTTGATGCTGCCGCTGGTGGCGCGCGTCTTGCCGCAGATCAGGTCCAGCAGCGTGGTCTTGCCCGCGCCGTTGGGGCCGATGATCACGCGCAGCTCGTTCCTGTCGACGTACAGCGTGAGGGTGTCGATGGCCTTGAAGCCGTCGAACGAGACGGTCAGGTCTTCCACGGCCAGGGCGAAGTCGGTGTTGCTCATGGGAGGTGCTCCGGTTGCGTGCGCTCAGGCGCTCTGGCGGCGGGTGCCTTCGGGCAGGCCGGGCTCGCGTGCCGCCGGCTCGGTGTCCACCGCGGCACTGCGTGCCGCGGCGGCCTGCGGCGCGGGCACCGCCGCTTGGCGCAGGGCCTCGCGGCGGCCCTTCCACCAGGGCACGATGCGGCTTTCCCACAGGCCGGCCAGCCCCAGCGGGAAGGCCATGGTCACGCCAATGAACAGCCCCGCCATGAGGAACAGCCACAGGTCGGGAAAGCTTTCCGAGAAGTACGTCTTGCCCGCGTTCACCAGCAGCGTGCCGTACACCGCGCCCACCAGGCTCATGCGCCCCCCCACGGCGGCGTAGATCACCATCTCGATGGATGGCACGATGCCCACGAAGCTGGGCGACATGAAACCCACCTGCAGCGTGAACAGCGCACCGCCGATGCCGGAGAGCGCCGCCGCCAGGCAGAAGGTGAAGACCTTGAAATTGGCCACGTCGTAGCCCGAGAAGCGCACGCGGTCTTCCTTGTCGCGCATGGCCAGCAGCAGCGTGCCCAGCTTGCTGGTCTGGATGAAGCGGCACAGCACGATGGACAGCACCAAAAGTGCCACGCACACGTAGTACAGGATGTACTTGGCGCTGTCGGTGCGCGTGTCCCATCCCCAAAGGGTTTTCAGGTCGGTCATGCCATTCACGCCGCCCGTGTAGCCCTGCTGACCGATGATGAGCACCGTGCAGATCAGCGCCACCGCCTGCGTGATGATGGCGAAGTAGACCCCGCCCACGCGGCGCTTGAACATGGCGAAGCTCACGATCCAGGCCAGCAGCGTGGGCACCACGATCACGGCCGCCAGCGCGAACGGCAGGCTCTTGAAAGGCACCCAGAAGGCGGGCAGCTCGGTGATCTGGTTCCAGTCCATGAAGTCGGGGATGCCGGGCGTGGACTGGATCCTGGTGCTCACGGGGTCGGAGGCTTCGAGCTTGAGGAACATCGCCATGGCATAGCCGCCCAGACCGAAGAACACGCCCTGCCCCAGGCTGAGCACGCCGCCATAGCCCCACACCATCACCAGGCCGATGGCCACGAAGGCATACGTGAGGTATTTGCCCACGAGGTTCAGCCGGAAGATGTCCAGGGCGAGCGGCAGCACCACGGCCAGCAGCACCGTGAGCAGCACCAGGCTGGCCAACTGGTAGCGCAGGATCCAGGCTTTGAGGGCATTCATGGGACGACTCCGGTGGGTGCAGGGTGGGGGCAAAGCAGTGGGCGCGCGCTCAGCGGCGCACCTTCGAGGCGAACAGGCCCTGCGGCCGCACCATCAGGATCAGCACGATCAGCGACAGCGTGATCACCTTGGCCATGGAGCCGGCCAGGAAGAACTCGGTGATCGACTGCGTCTGCGCGATGCCGAAGGCCGACACCACCGTGCCCAGCAGGCTCGCCGCGCCGCCGAAGGTGACGACGAGGAACGCATCGACGATGTAAAGCGAGCCCGAGGTGGGCCCCGTGGAGCCGATGGTGGTGAACGCGGCGCCCGCCACCCCCGCGATACCGCAACCGATGGCGAAGGTGAGTCGGTCGGTCTTCTTCGTATCGATGCCGATGGCGTTGGCCATCACCCGGTTGCTGACCGTGGCGCGGACACGCAGGCCCCAGCGGCTCCTGTGCAGCGCGAGCAGCACGCCCGCCGTCACCACCAGCGTGAGCGCCAGCACGAACAGGCCGTTGATGGGAATGTCCAGCCCCTCGGCGGGCGCCCACGATCCGAGCAGCCAGTCAGGCAGGGTCGGGCTCACTTCCTTGGGGCCGATGAAGGTGCGAAAGCACTGCTGCAGCCCCAGGCTGATGCCCCAGGTGGCGAGCAGGGTGTCGAGTGGGCGCTTGTACAGGTGGCGGATCAGGCCCCACTCCACCAGCCAGCCCGCGATGAACGCGAAGCCGAAGGCTGCGGCGATGGCCAGCGGGAAATAGAACGGCATCCACTGCGGCGCGTGCGTGGACGCGAGCGTGGAGCCCAGGTAGATGGTGTAGGCGCCGATGGTCATGAACTCGCCGTGCGCCATGTTGATGACGCCCATCTGGCCGAAGATGATCGCCAGCCCCAGGCCCATGAGCAGCAGCACGGCGAACAGGCTCAGGCCGGCGAAGCCCTGCATCAGGCCGATGTTCATCATTTCGGAAAAGGTCATGGTGCAGCTCCTGCGTGCAAGCCCATCAAAGGAAAAAACCCGATGCGGCAGTGCCGCCCTCACAACGGTCCGCACCAGGTGCGGGACTGACGACCGGCGCGGCCTCATGCCGGGGACACCGAGGAAGGGTCGCCCCGCACCGAAGGTGTCGTCCCCTCCCGCGCAGCGAGAGAGGGGGAAGGCGCGCAGCGCCTCAGGGGGTGGTCACTGGTATCCCTTGGGGAAGGGATCGGGCTTGATGAGTTCGGGCGATTCGGCCACCACCTTGAACGTGGCGTCCGGCAGTCCCTGCGCGATGCGCGACTTGCTCCACAGGTGGTGGTTGGCGTCCACCTTCACGTAGCCCTCGGGCGCGGTCTTGAGTTCGATGCCCGGCGATGCGGCCACCACCTTGTCCACGTCGAAGCTCTTGGCCTTCTCGACCGCGGCCTTCCACAGCCAGGGGCCCAGGTAGCCCGCCTGCGTGACGTCGCCGATCACCGCATTGGGGCCGTACTTGGCCTTGAAGGCAGCCACGAACTTCTTGTTGTTCTCGTTGTCCAGCGACTGGAAATACTTCATCGACGAATAGAAGCCCGCGAAGTTCTCGCCGCCCACGCCGGTCATCTCGTCCTCGGTGACCGACAGCGTCACCAACAGTTGCTTGTCGCCCGTGATGCCCGCCGCCTTGAGCGCCTTGTAGAACGCCACGTTGGAGCCGCCCACGACGGCGACGAACAGGCAGTCGGGCTTTTGCACCTTGATCTTGTTCATGAGCGAGCCGAAGTTGGTGCTGCCCAGCGGGTAGTACTCCTCGCCCACGACCTTGCCCTTCTGGAAGTTCTCCACGTGCTTGCGTGCGATCTTCATCGAGGTGCGCGGCCAGATGTAGTCCGAGCCGATCAGGAAGAAGGTCTTGGCCTTCTTCTCGGTCTTGGCCCATTCCAGGCTGTACAGGATCTGCTGCGTGGCCTCCTGGCCGGTGTAGATCACGTTCTTGGACTGCTCCAGGCCCTCGTAGAACGTGGGGTAGTACAGCAGGCCGTTCTCCTTCTCGAACACGGGCAGCACGGCCTTGCGCGATGCGCTGGTCCAGCAGCCGAACACGGCGGCGCAGTGGTCGTTGATGAGCAGCTTCTTGGACTTTTCGGCGAAGGTGGGCCAGTCGGAGGCGCCATCTTCCTTGATGACCTTGATCTTGCGGCCCAGCACGCCGCCCATGGCGTTGATCTGGTCGATGGCGAGCTGCTCGGCCTGGATCGATCCCGTCTCCGAGATGGCCATGGTGCCGGTCGCCGAATGCAGCTGGCCCACGGTGACCTCGGTGTCCGTCACCGCCAGCTTGGTGGTGTTGACCTGCGCCGTGGGCTGCGCGAAGGACCATGCGGGCAGACCCGCCACCGAGGCGGCCCCCATGGCCTGCAGCAGCCGGCGGCGGCCCGCATCCGCGGCCAGGAGGGGGGAGACATTCGGATCGAGGGGGTGCTTCATGGGAGCGCTCCTTGCAACAGGCAATACGGGGTGGTTGGACGGCGTCGGTGGTTCCGCGCTGGGGCCAAGATTAGGGACAACCCTGCTGCGCGCCCATACGTCAATTGACGTAGCCGCCCACCCGGCCCCGGCGCAAGGCGCGGACAAGAACGTTTCTTGCATGCAGGCCCGGCATGGCCCCGATCGCACCGCCCACCCCCCAGACCGCGCCGCAGACCATTTTTCGGTTCCGCCGCGAATACAACGCCTGGGTGGCCGACGAGACGATGGAGGACTACGCGCTGCGCTACACGCCCAAGGGCTTTCGGCGCTGGAGCGAATGGCGCGTGGCCAACACGGCGTTCGGCTCGCTGTCGTTCCTGGCGCTCGAAGCCATCGGCGGCGCCATTGCGCTCAACTACGGCTTCGCCAATGCGATGTGGGCCATCCTGGCGGTGGGCGTGCTGATCTTTCTCACCGGCCTGCCGATCGCCTACTGCGCGGCGCGCTACGGGCTGGACATGGACCTGCTCACGCGCGGCGCGGGCTTCGGCTACCTGGGCTCCACCATCACCTCGCTGATCTACGCGGTGTTCACCTTCATCTTCTTCGCGCTGGAGGCCGCCATCATGGCGCTGGCACTGCAGATGGTGGTGGACTGGCCGCTGCAGTGGTGCTATGTGCTGTCGTCCCTCGTGATCCTGCCGCTGGCCATGCGCGGCATCACGCTCATCTCCCGGCTGCAGGCGTGGACGCAGCCGCTGTGGCTCTTCCTGCTGCTGCTGCCCTTCGTGTGGATCGCGCTCGCGCAGCCGCAGCTGTACCGCGACTTCGCGGGGCTGTCGGGCCTCAAGAGCGGCAGCAGCCAGTTCGATCCGCTCATGTTCGGTGCCGCGGCGGCAGTGATCTTCTCCCTGGTGGTGCAGATCGGCGAGCAGGTGGACATCCTGCGCTTTCTGCCCGAGCGCACCGCCGCCAACCGCTGGCGCTGGTGGGGCGCGGTGCTGGTGGCCGGCCCGGGCTGGATCGTGATGGGCATGCTCAAGATGGCGGGCGGCGCGTTCCTCGCCTTCGCCGCGCTGCAGTTCGAGGTGGGAACGCACCGCGCGGCCGAGCCCACGCAGATGTTCCTGGCCGGCTTTCAGCAGGTCATGCAGGCGCTGGGGCTGCCGGGCCTGGCCGTGGCGGTCACGGTGGTGTTCGTGGTGGTCTCGCAGGTGAAGATCAACGTGACCAATGCCTACGCGGGCTCGCTCGCCTGGTCCAATTTCTTCGCCCGCATCACGCGCAGCCACCCGGGACGCGTGGTGTGGCTGGTGTTCAACGTGGGCATCGCCACGCTGCTGATGACGCTGGGCGTTTTCGGCGCGCTGGAGAAGGTGCTGGCCGTGTACAGCAACGTGGCCATCGCCTGGGTGGGCGCGCTGGTGGCCGATCTCGTCATCAACAAGCCGCTGGGCCTGTCGCCCCGGGGCATCGAGTTCCGGCGGGCGCACCTGTATGACTTCAACCCGGTGGGCCTGGGGGCCATGGTGCTGGCCGCCGCCGTGGCCTGCTGCGCCTACGCCGGCCTGCTGGGCGACCATGCGGCCGCGTTCTCTCCCTTCATCGCGCTGGCGCTGTCGATGGCGCTGTCGCCGCTGCTGGCCTGGGCCACCGGCGGGCGCTACTACCTGGCCCGCATGCCGGACACGCTGTGGAAGCCCGGCGAGTCCGTGCGCTGCGCCGTGTGCGAGAACCCGTTCGAGTCCGAGGACATGGCCCGCTGCCCGGCCTACGGCGCGCCCATCTGCTCGTTGTGCTGCTCGCTCGAATCGCGCTGCCACGACCGCTGCAAGACCGGCTCGCGCGCGGCCGACCAGTTGCGCGCGGTGGCCGCGCTGCTGCTGCCGCGCACCTGGGCGGCCCGGGTGAACTTCCGCCTCGGCCAGTACCTGATGGTGCTGGTGTCGCTGTGCGCGGTGATGGCGTTCCTGGTGGGCGTGGTCTATGTGCAGGAGGGGCTGGAGACACCGGCCCAGTTCCTGCGCACCTCGTTCCTGAAGGTGTTCGCCCTGCTGTCCCTGCTGGCGGCCGTGTGCGCCTGGTGGGTGGTGCTCAGCACCGACAGCCGGCGCATGGCGCAGGACGAGTCCGAGCGGCAGACGCTGCTGCTGCTGCAGGAGATCGAAGCCCATAAGCGCACCGATGCCGAGCTGCAGGCCGCCAAGGACCGGGCCGAATCCGCCAGCATGGCCAAGACGCGCTACGTGGCCGGCATGACGCACGAGCTGCGCTCGCCGCTCAACAGCATCCTCGGCTACACGCAGATCCTGCTCAAGAACCCCGAGACCGACGGCTGGATGCGCGAGACGCTGTCCACCATGCAGCACAGCGGCCAGCACATGCACGCGCTGATCGACGGCTCGCTCGAACTGGCCCGCATCGAGGCGGGCCGGCTGCGGCTGGACCTGGCGCCGCTGCCGCTGGCCGAGCTGATCCGCAACGTCGAAGGCATGCTGCGCCCGCAGGCCGAGGCCCGGGGCCTGGCCTTCGTGGTGGAGACGCTGGGCACCGTGCCGGACTGGATCCGGGCCGATGGAAAGCGGCTGCGCCAGATCCTCATCAACCTGCTGTCCAACGCCGTGCGCTTCACCCAGCAGGGCGAGGTGCGGCTGCGCCTGGACTTTCGCCCGCACGTCTCGCGCATCGAGGTGATCGACACCGGCATCGGCATCGAGCCGCAGGACCTGGAGCGCATCTTCCTGCCGTTCGAGCGCGGCAGCGCCGGGCGCCGCGCGAGCGAGGCGGGCACGGGCCTGGGCCTCACCATCACGCACCTGCTCACCGAACTCATGGGGGGCCAGCTCACCGTGACCAGCCGGCACGGGCAGGGCAGCACCTTCACCGTGCGGCTGTACCTGCCCGGCATCTCCCCCGACCCGGCCTGGCGCCCCACGCACGCCGTGGCCCTGCGGCCCGTCATCGGCCACATCGCGCCGCGCCGCACGCTGCTGGTGGTGGACGACCAGCCGCTGCAGCGCCAGCTGCTGGCCGGGTTGCTGGTGCCGCTGGGGTTCACCGTGCGCGAGGCCGCCAGCGGCCGCGAATGCCTGGAGATCGTGCGGCAGGCGCCTCCCGACCTCGTGCTGCTGGACATCACCATGGACGACCTCGACGGCTGGCAGACGGCCGCCCTGCTGCGGGCGCTGCGCCCGGCGGCGGCGCTGCCGATCGTCTTCGTCTCGGCCAACCAGTTCGACAACGAGCCCGCGCGGCTGGCCGCCGCCCAGTGCCAGGGTTTCGTGGGCAAGCCCATCATCGAATCGGAACTGCTGCAGGCCCTGCAGGCGGCGCTGCAGCTGGAGTGGGTGCACGACAACACGCCGGCCAAGGCCCCTGCCTCGCAGGGCTCGCCACCCGCCAGCCCCGCGCCGCCGCCCCACACCCTGCCCGCCGACCTGCGCGAAGACCTGAACCGCCTGGCGCGGCAGGGCCAGGCCGCCGCCGTGCGCGAGCGGCTGCGCAGCGCACGCGACGGTCTGCCCGGCCATGCCGCCGCGCTGGCGCAGCTGCAGGCCTGCGCGGACCGCTTCGACTTCGACGCCCTGGCCCACCTTCTGCGAGAACCCGAACATGACGAACTCCCCTGACAGCGTGCAGGCCGCCGCCCCGCGCCGTGTCATCCTGGTGGTGGACGATGCGCTGGACACCCTGCGCATGCTGTGCGATGCGCTGGCAGGCGAAGGCTATGCCGTGCTGGCCGCGCGCGATGCCGACGAGGCCATCGAGCGCTTCGAGGTGACCGTGCCCGACGGCGTGCTGCTCGATGCGGTGATGCCGGGCACCGACGGCTTCGCGCTGTGCCGCCGCATCAAGGCCACGCCGCCGTGGGCGCACGTGCCCATCGTCTTCATGACCGGACTGTCGGAGACCGAGCAGATCCTGCGCGGCTTTGCCAGCGGCGGCGTGGACTATGTGGTCAAGCCCCTGCGCATTCCCGAGGTGATGGCCCGCCTGGCCACCCACGTGGCCAACGCGCAGGCCGCCCGGCTGGCGCGCGAGGCCGTGGACGTGGCGGGTCTGGGTGTGGTCGTGCTCGATGGCCAGGACCGCATCGCCTGGCGCTCGCCGCAGGCCACGCGCTGGCTGGAGGCCGCCTTCGGCGGGCACGGCGACGCCACTGCGGGCGACCCCGCGCGCTGGCTGGCGCAGGCCCAGCGGCAGGGCGAAGCCAGCACGCCCCTGCCCGGCGGCCTCCAGCTGCAGGCCCGTCACCTGGGCGCGAGCGGCCTGGCCGAGTCGATGCTGCTGCTCAGCCAGGGCCCGGCCGCAGGCGCCGCCGCGCCGCGGTTGCCGCCCGTGGCGCTTACCCCGCGAGAGACCGAGGTGCTGTCGTGGCTCGCCAAGGGCAAGACCAACCGCGACATCGCTGATATTTTGGGCATGAGCCCGCGCACGGTGAACAAGCACCTGGAGCACATCTTCGAAAAGCTGGGCGTGGAGACCCGCACCGCTGCGGCGGCGCTGGCGGGGCAGCTGCTGCAGGACTAGTGCCGCGCGAGGTTCAACCCTTCAAACGGCTGTAGATCAAGGCGTCGCGCGCCGAACCCTCTACCCATCGGTAGCCCCTCAGGCGGCCCTCGGGCTCGAACCCTGAACGTTCAAGCACCCGCACGGAGGCTTGGTTCCCGCTCAACACCGTCGCCTGTATGCGGTAGAGCCCCTGCGCCATCGCCCATGCCACGACGGCGCGGCACGCCGCCGTGGCAAAGCCCTGGCCCCAGGCATCAGGATGCAGGTCGTAGGCCACTTCGGCGCTTCGATGAGGGATCGAGATCGAGTGCAGACCCACGGACCCGAGGAGGATGTCATCCGTCGTGCGCGCAATGGCGAACCGGGTCTGGGCGCCTGCTCGGTGCACGTCCGTCGAATTCACGAATTCGGCAAGATCCTGCGTTCCCTGAGGGCGCCAACTGATCCCCTGGCGCACCGGGTCTTTTTGAAGGTAGTTCAGCCAGTGCGGAAGATCCGCCTCCTGGATGGCACGCAGGTGGGCATGCCCATGTTCGAGCGGTAGATCGAGATTCAGGTTCATATCCATGGGATTGGGTGCGCCACGGCATGCTGGTTCAGATGGCGCTATCGGCAGGCTCTGCCCGTCCATAGCGGCCGACATGGAGGGAGATGGCCTCCCATCGAATCGCGGCCATGGATGTGCAGGATGGGATCGGCCCCCCTTTAGAAATCATCGCCATTGCGCAGGGTCGGCTTCACCCAACCGCTCCGCCAGGAAATCAATGAAGCTGCGCAGCTTGAGCGGCATCTGTCGCCGGCTGGCATAGACGGCATACAGCGTGCCCACGAACTCCGCATCGCCCGGCAACTGCACCAGCCGCCCGCTGGCCAGGTCGTCGTCCACCAGCCATGCGGGCAGGAAGGCCGCGCCCATGCCGGCCACCACGGCGTGGTAGCTCAGGGTGCTGTCACTGGACTTCATCACGGCGTCGATGTGCCGGTGCATGCCTTCCTGCAGGGCATTCTTGAGGCGCTCGAGCTGCACGTAATTGGGCATGACCATCGGGATGGGCCGGGGCGCGCCGGCCGAATCAACGCCCCCGTCGGGGCCGGGCTGGAAGCCGGGCGCCGCGACCAGATGGAACGCCATCTGGCACAGGGGCCGCGCGATCAGCTGGGGCGCGGGCTCGGCGGTCATGCGCAGCGCCACGTCGAACCCCTCCGAGACGAGGTCCACCATGCGGTTGTCCAGGTGCAGGTCCAGCCGCACCTCGGGGCATGCCCGGCGGTAGTCGGCCAGCAGCCGGGCAAAGCGCGGGGTGGCACACCACACCGGGGCGCTGATGCGCAACTCGCCCCGCGGCCGGTTCTGCCCGTGGCCCACCGAGGCCGCGGCGGCGTCGAGCAGTTCCAGCGCCTGCCGGCCCTGCTCGTAGAACGCCGTGCCGGCCTCCGTCAGGCTCATGCTGCGGCTCGTGCGGTGCAGCAGGCGCGCGCCCAGCGTGCGTTCCAGCCGGGCGATGTGCTTGCTCACCATGGGCGGCGCCATGCCCAGGCGGTCCGCAGCGGCACTGAAGCTGCCGGCTTCGACGATCGCCTGGAACACGCGCAGGCCGGTCAGTTCCAGGTCTGCAGGGTTCATGGTTGCCAAAGAAGGAAAGGATGCCATCACTCTAACGCCATCGATTTCCTTTGGGGGAAATCTTAAATTGCGTCCAGTCCCATTCCTTTTCATCGCCACGCGCTGTGGCCCCTTTGGAGAACCGCCATGCCCGCCACCCCGTATTCGCCCACCGCCGCCACCCCGTCCGCGGGCCGGGCGCTGCGCATCGGCCTCTGGATCGCCCAGGTGCTGGTCGCCGCGGTGTTCTGCGCCTCGGGCGTCGTGAAGCTGACCACGCCCATTCCCGAACTGAGCGCGATGATGCCGTGGACGGGGCAGTACCCCGTCGCCTTCGTGCGGGCCATCGGGCTGATCGACATCGCGGGCGGCCTGGGCATCCTGCTGCCCGCGCTGACGCGCATCCTGCCCCGGCTCACCGTGCTGGCGGCCCTGTGCTGCGTGGTGCTGCAGGGGCTCGCCATCGCCTTTCACCTGAGCCGGGGCGAGGCGATGGTGGTGCCGCTCAACCTCGTGCTGCTGGCGCTGTGCACCTTCGTGCTGTGGGGCCGCGCCCGGCGCGCGCCGATCCGCCCGCGCGGCGCCTGACACCCTCGCTGGCGCCTTTCGCCCTCGACCGCCCCACCCACCCCCACGGACCACCCCCACGGACCACCGCCATGCACCCGCCCTCCACCCCCCTGCCCACCTATTTCCTGTCGCACGGCGGCGGCCCCTGGCCGTACGTGCCCGAGATGCGCCGCACCATGCGCGCGCTCGAGCAATCGCTGCAGGACATCCCGCGCCAGATCGCCACCCGCCCGCAGGCCGTGCTGGTGGTGTCCGGCCACTGGGAGGACGAGGCCTTCGCCGTGATGGCCAGCCCCCGGCCGCCGATGGTGTACGACTACTACGGCTTTCCGCCCCACACCTACGAGGTGCGCTACCCGGCGCCGGGCGCGCCGGCCCTGGCGCAGCGGATCGCGGCCCTCATCGGGGCCGCCGGCCTGCCCAGCCGGCTCGATGCGGAGCGGGGCTTCGACCACGGCACCTTCGCGCCGCTGCAGGTGATGTACCCGGCCGCCGACGTGCCGGTGATCCAGGTGTCGCTGCAGCGCGATCTGGACCCGGCCCAGCACCTGGCGCTCGGCCGCGCGCTGGCGCCGCTGCGCCATGAAGGCGTGCTGATCGTCGGCAGCGGGCTGAGCTACCACAACCTGCGCCGCTTCGGCGAGGCCGGGCGGGCGCCTTCGGTGGCGTTCGACCAATGGCTGCAGGATGCGCTGGTGCACGCGGATCCGGCCGACCGGCCCGCGCGGCTGATGGGCTGGGAAAGCGCGCCGGCCGCCCGCATCGCCCACCCGCGCGAGGACCACCTGATTCCGCTCATGGTCGCGGCTGGCGCGGCCGAGGCCGAACGGGCCGACTGCGTGTACCACGAGGAAGGCGTGTACGGCGGCGTGACGGCGTCGAGCTTTCGCTTCGGCGCCGGCGCGGCGCACTGAAACGCCCGGCAACGCCTGGCCCGGGCGCTTCGGGCATCATGGGCAGCCTCTTTCACTGCACGCCGCCGCGCCACGCCATGAAGCCCCTTCCCGCCCCTGCACGCCTGTCCCCGCTCTTCGTGGCGGCCACCCTGATCCTGGGCGCCGGCGCGGCCACGGCCCAGACGGCCCCGGCCGCAGCGC
Source organism: Acidovorax sp. SUPP950 (assembly GCF_030158935.1). Classification (NCBI taxonomy): domain Bacteria; kingdom Pseudomonadati; phylum Pseudomonadota; class Betaproteobacteria; order Burkholderiales; family Comamonadaceae; genus Acidovorax; species Acidovorax sp. SUPP950. Next base: position 147,480 of record NZ_BQXE01000003.1, read on the forward strand.
CCACGGCGGCATCCCCCGCCGCAGCACCCGCCCAGACCGTGCGCCTGCGCGGCACCATCGAAGCCGCCACGCCCACTTCGCTCACCGTCAAGGAACGCGGCGGGCAGACGGTCACGCTGGCGCTTTCGCCCACGCTGGTGGTGCAGGAGGTCTATCCGATCGCGCTGGCGGACATCCAGCCGGGCAGCTTCATCGGCACGGCCGCGCTGCCCCAGGTGGACGGCACCCAGCGCGCCATCGCCGTCACGGTGTTCCCCGAATCCGCGCGCGGGGCCGGCGAGGGCCACCGCCCGTTCGACCTGCAGCCCCAGAGCACCATGACCAACGCCACCGTGGCCGACGTGGCAGGCGTGGCAGGCGTGTCCGATGCCGCCGGCGGGGCCGCCAAGGGCCGCACGCTGAAGCTCACCTACCAGGGTGGCGAGAAGACCGTCATCGTGCCGCCCGGCGCGCCGGTGGTGACCTTCCGCGGCGGCGACCGCAGCCTGCTGGTGCCGGGCGCCAGCGTGTCGCTCACCGCGCAGGAGGTGAACGGCACCCCCACGGCCACGCGCATCAACGCCGGGCGCAACGGCTTCGCGCTGCCTTACTGAATCACTGAATCACGGTCTGGGGGGTGGCCTTCGTGGTGGCCTGAACGCCGGACGGTCCCGCCTGGGCCGATGCCGGCAGGCCGAAGATGCGGTCGAAGCCCCAGTTGAAGACGAAGGTGTAGCAAAGAAAGAAGGCGATCAGCCCCAGGTCCATCACGAAGGCCTGCCACAGGCTGACCTTGAACCACCAGGCGAACAGCGGCACCAGGGTGAAGACCAGGCCGCCCTCGAACCCGATGGCATGGGCGATGCGGCGCGCCGTGCTGCGCCCGCGCACCGGCTGGCGCGCCTCCCAGCGCTCGAACGCCCAGTTGAACACGAGGTTCCACACCACCGCGATGGCCGAGGCCGCCACGGCGACCACGCCCGAATGCCCCGGCCCCTGCCCCGTGAGCCACGCCAGCGCCGCCGTGGCGGCCACGATGGCGATGAGCTCGTACAGGGTGACGTAGAGCACGCGGCGCGGCAGGCCTTGCAGGCCGGTGGGGCGGTGGGTAGCGGGGGCGGTGTGCGTGGACATGGGGCCACTGTATGTGTGCCAGGCTGATACATAAAGTCAGCTTGTTTCAGTTTTATTGATAGATACTCCGGCCCCATGGCGTTCTCTTCCGACAGCGTGCAGGTGTTTCTGGCCGTGCTGGACCAGGGCTCGTTCTCGGCCGCGGCGCGGGCGCTGTCGCGCGTGCCCTCGGCCGTGAGCATGACCATCGCCCACCTCGAAGCCGAGCTGGCCGTGCCGCTGTTCGACCGCACCGGCCGCGAGCCCCGCCCCACCGCCGCAGCCCGCGCGCTGGAGCCCCAGGCGCGGCTGCTGGCGGCGCAGCTCAAGCAGTTGAATGCGCAGGCGCTGGCGCTCACCCAGGGGCTGGAGGAGCGCCTGACCCTGGCCATCGCGCCCGAGCTGCTGGCCGCCCACTGGCGCAGCCCGCTGGCGGCCCTGGCCGAGGAGCACCCGCTGCTGCAGGTCGAGGTGCTGGCCGCGCCGCAGGCCGATGCGCTGGCGCTGCTGCACGCCGGGCGCGCGCAGCTGGCGCTGGTGTTCGAGCGGCCCAGCATGGACGGGCGCGAGGGCTTCCAGGAGGTGGGCAGCGAAACCCTGGTCGCCGTGATGGCGCCGGGCCACCCCGTGCTGGCCGCCGCGCAGGCCGCGGCCGCGGAGCGCGGCGAGCCCCCGGACGCCGCCCTGCTGCGCGAGGAGCACCTGACCACCACGCGCCAGATCGTCGTGGCCAGCCGCGACCTGGCGCAGACCGATCCGCGCTTCGTGTTCGCGCGCCACCACTGGCGCACCGACAACCACCTGGCCGCGCTGGGCCTGATCGAGGCGGGCCTGGGCTGGGGCTGGCAGCCGCGCGCGCTGGTACAGCCGCGCATCGCGGCGGGCTCGCTGGTGGAGATGCCCTTCGAGAACCTGAGCAACGGCGTCGCGCTGTGGGTGGACGTGGTGTGGTCCAAGGAGCGCCCGCTGGGCCTGGGCGCGCGGCGCTTCGTGGAGCTGATCGACGGGCAGGCCGCGCGGCCTTTGAGCCAAAACCGGCCCTAGCGCATATTCCACTAGGGCATGTTGCTATTTATTTAATAGCACAACACTCCGAGGTACCGGCTACAGCTGCACGCTCGCGGTGCCGATGCCGTCGAACGCCACCTCCACCGCATCGCCCAGGCGGGCGTTCAGCCGACCGGCCCAGTTGCCGGTGGTGACCACCGTGCCGGCCGGCAGGGTGCCGAAGTGCTGCGTGGCATGGCGCAGCCACGCGGCCAGCAGCCAGGCGGGGTCGCCCAGCGAATGCGTGCCCTGGCGCTCCACCGCGTCCTGGCCCGTGATGCGCACCGTGCAGCGCTGCTGCGCCCAGTCGGGCGGCGCGCCGGCATCGAACGGCACCCAGTCGCCCAGCACCAGCGCGCCGTGCGACTGCTGGTCGGCCAGCGTGAGCAGGCCGGCCACCGCGCCGTCCTGGGCCCAGCGCGTTTCCACGATCTCGATCGACACGGCCATCGCGTCTACCAGGTGCGCGCCCTCGCCGTCGGCCAGCCGGGCCGCGGTGGCGGCATCCACCGCCTGGCCCAGCCGCAGGGCGATCTCGGCCTCGATGCCGCGCAGCGCGAACGGCCAGGCCTGCGCCTGGGCCGGATGGGCCCACACGCCCGCCTCGGGCAGCGGGGCGTGGGTGAGCACGGTCGCCCGGTCCGCGCCGCCGGACTTCCAGTACCGGGGCACGCCGGTGGACCACCAGCCCAGCGCCTGCGCCACGGCGCCCTGCACGGCATAGGCGGCATCGGCGTCCGGCAGGGCCGCCGCCAGCGGCTGCGCGTCGGCGGGCACGGCGGTGGCGCGCGCCTGCAGCAGGGCCTGGGCGACCGCGGCAACCCCGGCAACCGGAGGGGAGGAATCGGCGGAATTCACGGCGGGGTCGACAGACATGGAAGGGCTTTCTCGTTCAGGGCTCGGGCGATGATTGTGCGGCCCGCGCGACACTATGTACTTTCCCACCCCACCAGGACCCGCCATGGTTGCCAAAGCCCCCGCCCCCGCTCCCCTGCCCCCCGACGAGATCGCCCGGCGCCTGGCGCCATGGCAGCCCGGGCCGGCCCACGCGGAGCCGGCCGGCAAGGCCGCCAAGGCAGCGGCGAAAGAAGGTCCCCCGCCCACCCTGGACCTGGCCCGCTTCGACCCCGCGGCCAAGCCCTTCTCCCAGGGCGACAAGGCCAGCGACAAGGCGCGCGTGGAGGCCCTGGCCCTCGAACTGGACACCCTGCAGGACCTGCTGTACGCCGACAAGCGCTACAAGCTCCTGGTGATCCTGCAGGGCACCGACACCTCCGGCAAGGACGGCACGGTGCGCGGGGTGTTCGGCCGCATGAGCGCGCTGGGCGTGCACGCCGTGGGCTGGAAGGCGCCCACCGACACCGAGCGCGCCCACGACTACCTCTGGCGCATCCACCAGCAGGTGCCCGGCGCGGGCGAGCTGACCGTGTTCAACCGCAGCCACTACGAAGACGTGCTGGTGCCCGTGGTGAACGGCTGGATCACACCCGAGCAGCACCGCCAGCGGCTGGCGCACATCAACGACTTCGAACGCCTGCTGACCGAAACCGGCACCGTGGTGGTGAAGTTCATGCTGCACATCAGCCGGGACGAGCAGCGCAAGCGCCTGCAGGAGCGCCTGGACGACCCGGCCAAGCACTGGAAATTCGACCTGGGCGACATCGCCGCGCGCAAGCAGTGGGACGACTACCAGCGCGCCTACGCCACCCTGCTGGCCGCCACGCACACGCCGTGGGCCCCCTGGACCATCGTGCCTGCCGACTCCAAGACCCACCGCAACCTCATGATCGCCACCGTGCTGCGCGAGGTGCTGGGCCGGCTCGGCCTGCGCTACCCCGAAGGCGATCCCGCGCTGGCGGGCATCCAGGTGGAATGAGCCGCGCGACCGCCCGTCGGCCGGCCCTTGAAAAACGGCGTTGCGACCCGTTGCCCAGGTTATGCATTCGGCGCATAAACCTGTAACACTCCGGCCTTGGACAGTTGCCGGGGGCAGGCATAAGCTCCGTTGTCTGAACTGATCCCTCCTTCAAGGAAACCCCCTCATGTCGAACACCAACGGCACCCGCACCCAGCACGAACTGCCCTCCTACCTCCAGGCCGACGACCTCGGCCCGTGGGGCAACTACCTGCAGCAGGTGGACCGCGTCACGCCCTACCTGGGCAACCTGGCGCGCTGGGTGGAAACGCTCAAGCGCCCCAAGCGCATCCTGATCGTGGACGTGCCGATCGAGCTGGACAACGGCACCATCGCCCACTTCGAGGGCTACCGCGTGCAGCACAACCTGAGCCGCGGTCCCGGCAAGGGCGGCGTGCGCTTCCACCAGGACGTCACGCTGTCCGAAGTGATGGCCCTGTCGGCCTGGATGTCGGTCAAGAACGCGGCCGTGAACGTGCCCTACGGCGGTGCCAAGGGCGGCATCCGCGTCGATCCCAAGAAGCTGTCGCGCGGCGAACTGGAGCGCCTGACGCGCCGCTACACCAGCGAGATCGGCCTGCTCATCGGCCCTTCCAAGGACATCCCCGCCCCTGACGTGAACACCAACGGCCAGGTCATGGCCTGGATGATGGACACGTACTCCATGAACACCGGTGCCACCGCCACGGGCGTGGTCACCGGCAAGCCGGTGGACCTGGGCGGCTCGCTCGGCCGCGTCGAGGCCACCGGCCGCGGCGTGTTCACCGTGGGCGTGGAAGCCGCCAAGCTGACGGGCCTGCCGCTGGAAGGCGCACGCATCGCGGTGCAGGGCTTCGGCAACGTGGGCGGCATCGCCGGCAAGCTGTTCGCCGAAGCGGGCGCCAAGGTGGTGGCCGTGCAGGACCACACCGGCACCATCTTCCATCAGGGCGGCCTGGACGTGCCCGCCCTGCTGGAGCACGTCAAGAAGACGGGCGGCGTGGGCGGCTTCGGCGGCGCCGATGTGATCGCCAAGGAAGACTTCTGGGGCGTGGACTGCGAGATCCTCATCCCCGCCGCGCTGGAAGGCCAGATCACCAAGCACAACGCCGGCCAGATCAAGGCCAAGCTCGTGATCGAGGGCGCCAACGGCCCCACGACCACCGAGGCCGACGACATCCTGCACGACAAGGGCGTGCTGGTGCTGCCCGACGTGATCGCCAACGCCGGCGGCGTGACGGTGAGCTACTTCGAATGGGTGCAGGATTTCTCCAGCTTCTTCTGGAGCGAGGACGAGATCAACGCCCGCCTCGTGCGCATCATGCAGGAGGCCTTCGCCGGCATCTGGCACGTGGCGCAGGAACACAAGGTGAGCCTGCGCACGGCCACCTTCATCGTGGCGTGCCAGCGCATCCTGCACGCCCGCGAAATGCGCGGTCTGTACCCCTGACCCGCCCTTGCCCGAGGAGGGTCCGCCCGGCCTACCCGGCCGGCGCCCTTCCCTGGAATGGACCGCCAGCGCCCCACCGGGCCTGGCGGTTTTTTCATGCCCGTACGCCGGTCAGGGCGGCGGGCCGGAGCCCTGCGGCGCATCGCCCGCCGGCCGCGCCGCACCAGCCTCGAAGACCCGCAGCGCCACGCAAAACGGCTGCACGCAGGGCGCCCGGCCCGCATAGGGGCAGCCCGCCGTGTCGCACGCCTCGCCCTGCCCGCTGCGCCCGGCCTCGTCGTCCTCGGGGCGCCAGCCGCTGGCCTGCAGCGCGGCCATCTGCAGCCAGGGATCGGAGCGCTGCAGGGCCAGCATGTCCCGCCCGTACACCACGGCCGCCGCCTGGGCGTGCGGCGCCAGGTCCAGGGCCAGCAGGGCGCTGGTGCGGCTGGCCGCTGCGCCCTCGCCCGACTGCAGCACCAGCGCGAACAGGCCCGACTGCAGCGCCTGCGGGCGGCCCGCGAACACGAGCGGCGGCGAGGCTTCGCCGGGCACCGCCGGGCCGGCACCCGCCGACGCGGGCGACCCCCCTGCCGCGCCCACCGAGGGCTGCTGCTGCAGCCATGCCGCTGGCACCCGCAGCGTGAGGGCGTAGCCGCGCGGGCCATCGGCCGTTTCCACCACGCCCTGGCGCGCCAGCCAGGTCTGCAGGGGCGGCAGCTCGTCCGCCGCGCCCTGCGCCAGGGCCGCGGGCCACGGCTGCGCCACGGCGACCTGCTGCGGCCGCCCCGTGGGTGCCGTGAGTTGCTGCAGCAGCGCGCCGAGCATCTGGCGCAACGGGGCGCCGACGCCGCTGGTGGGCCAGGGCAGGCCCTGCACGGCGGCCGCGCCCGGTGCCGGTGCGGCACCGGAAAGCCCAGCGGCGGGCGCTGCCGTGGCGGGAGCGCCCGGCCCCGGGACGGCCGCACGGGCGGCGGATGCCGCGCCCGCCGGCCCGGTCGCCGCGCCCTCCAGGCTCTGGCGGGCCTGCGGAGAAATGCTGACGCGGTCGGCCGGCGCGGGCAGGGGCGGGCGCTGCGCCGTGGGGGGCAGGGGCAGCGCGCCGGGCACCGGGGTGCCGCCATCGGCACCGCTCGCCGCGGGCACCCCCGAGGCGTCGACGCCGAGCAGGGTGTTCTGCCGCTGCAGCGCCGCTTCGGCCAGCACGCGCACTACCGGGGCGAGCGGCGCGCGGGGCGGATCGATGGAGGCGGACATGGCGTGGAGCGGGGTGAGGGATGGGGATTCGGCCGGCGGTGGGGCGGTGCGTTCGCGGAACTGTGCACCGATTCTGGCGGTTCGCCAACCCGCCTTCGCCGCGCAGGTTGGTATAACGGAACGCATCCCCGCACCGGATCGTGCGCCCGCCCCCGGAAGCCGCCGCGACGGCCCGGCCCCCGGCCCTTCTCGGCCGCCCCGCTTGACCCATGCCCTCCATGCCCCCCGACCTCGACGACCTGCAGTTGCTCCCCCTCACCCCCGACGACGCCGCGCCGTTCGCCGCCCTGCGGCTGCGCGGGCTGCGCGAATGCCCGCAGGCGTTCTCGTCCAGCTACGAGGAAGAGGCCGCCACGCCCCTGGCCGACTTCGAACGCCGCCTGCAGCCCCAGCCCGGCCGGGCCGTGCTGGGCGCGTTCGACGGCGGCACGCTCGTCGCCACCGTGGGCATCAAGCGCGAAGACATGCGCCAGCTCTCGCACAAGGCGTTCCTGTGGGGCATGTACGTGGCGCCCGAAGCGCGGCGCCGGTCCGTGGGGCGGCGCCTGCTGCGCCATGCCCTGGACTACGCCGTCGAGCCGCTGGGCGTGCGCCAGGTCAACCTGGGGGTGACCGCGTCGAACACGGCGGCGGTGGCGCTGTACCGGGCGCTGGGCTTCGTGGCGTACGGCGTCGAGCGGGAGTACCTTTGCGTCGATGGCCAGTACCACGACGAAATCCTGATGGCGTGCCGGCTGCGCCGCGGCTGACACGGGCGCTGCGCCGAGGGGCAGGCCCCGCCTGGCGCATCACCCCGAGCGGGTCGGCGCCCGGGCGGCAGCGGCTTTCTGGCTTTTCTTCAGCGCCTTCGCGTGCGCCGCGCTGGCCCCCGCCAGCTCCTGCGGGCTCAGGCCGAACGCCGGGTTGTCCGCCAGCATGTCCACCGCCAGGTCGATGAAGGCGCGCACCCGCGCCGGCTGGGCCGCACGGCTGCCGTAATAGACATACAGGCCCAGGTGGTGCGCGACCACATCGGTCAGCACCGGTACCAGCCGGCCGCTGCGCACCAGCGGCGCGGCGGTGGTGCCCACCAGCTGTCCGATCGCGTGGCCGCCCAGCACGGCGCGCGCCTCCAGCTCGATGTCGTTGACGCAGAACGCCGGCGCGACGGCGTGGGCCACGATCTCTTCGCCCACGCGGAACTCCCACGGCATGGGCTTGCCCGTGGCGGGGTGGCGAAAACCGCTGCAGCGGTGCCCGGCCAGGTCTTCGATGCGCAACGGCACGCCATGGCGCGCCAGGTACTCCGGCGTGGCGCACACCACCAGCTGCAGCGCCATCAGGCGCCGCGCGACCACCCCGCCCTCGGGCGGGTAGCCGGAGCGAAAGCCCACGTCCACCCGGTCCTCCACCCAGTTGCCGATGCGGTCGTCCAGCTGCACATCGGGCTCCACCTGCGGATAGCGGCGGCAGAACGCGTCCACCACGGGCCAGATGACCTCCAGCATCATCGACCGCGGCGCGGTGATGCGCAGCGGCCCGGCGATCTCCTCACGCCCGCGCCGCGCGCCGTGCACCGCCCGCTGCAGGGTGGCCAGCCCGGGCTGCGCGGCATCGAGAAACCGGCGGCCCTCCTCCGTCAGGCTGAGGCTGCGCGTGGTGCGGTGGAACAGCCGCACGCCCAGGTGCGCCTCCAGCTGCGCCAGCGCCAGGCTGGCCGCCTGAGGCGTGACGCCCTGTGCCGAGGCCGCCTGGCGCAGGCTGCCGAGTTCGGCGGCTTTCGCGAAGGTGGCGATGGCCCGCAGTTCGTTGATGGCCATGGCATTCCCCCTTGATTGACCGTCGATTGACAAGTATTGCTTGCGTATGAATCGAGGGATTATGGGCTAGTGCAATGGCAATGGTGTGCCTAAAGTCCCACCCACGGCAGCCGGATCGACCGGCCTGCCAGACCGAGCAGACCGCCAATAGAAAGCCGAGGACCTTTCCATGACCGCCACCGCTTCCATTGCCACTTCCGCTTCCGCTTCCGCCTCCGCTTCGTCGTCTTCCCATCCCCGCGTCTGGCTGATCACCGGCGCCTCGCGCGGCATCGGTGCCCGCATCGCAGAGGCCGCGCTGGCCCGGGGCGATGCCGTGGTGGCCACCTCGCGCAGCGCGCAGTCCGTCACCCGGCGGCTGGGCACCCACGACGCACTGCTGGCCGTGTCCCTGGACGTGACCGACGAGGCGCAGGCCCGCCAGGCGGTGGGCGCCGCGCTGGAACGCTTCAGCCGGATCGACGTGCTGGTCAACAACGCGGGCTACGGCCTGCTGGGCGCGGTGGAAGAGGCCACCGCCGACGAGGTGCGCAGCCTCTACGACACCAACGTGTTCGGCCTGCTGAACGTGACCCGTGCCGTGCTGCCGACCCTGCGCGCGCAACGCGCCGGCCACGTGATCAACATCTCGTCGCTGGGCGGGGTGCAATCGAGTGCGGGTTTCGGCGTGTATTGCTCGACCAAGTTCGCGGTCGAGGGCCTGACCGAAGCCCTGCATGCCGAGCTGGCACCGCTGGGCATCCACGCCACGGTGGTGGAGCCGGGCTACTTTCGCACCGAATTCCTCGACACGGCGTCGCTGGCGATCTCGCCCCGGGTCGTGCAGGACTACGCCGCCAGCGCCGGCGCCGTGCGCGAGGCGGCCCGCCGCATCCATCGGAACCAGCCCGGCGACCCCGTGCGCCTGGCCCAGGCCATCCTGCAACTGGTGGACAGCCCCGCGCCGCCCCTGCGACTGCCGCTGGGCACCGACACGCTGCAGGCCATTGCCGACAAGCACGCGTTCGTGCAGGCGGAAACCGCCCAGTGGCGCGCGCTGGCCGCGTCCACGGACTTCCCGGCGAACGCGGCCGCATGACCCCGGCGGTGCGGCATCATTTGCTACAAATTGAATAGCAATATGCCCTAGAAGATCTGTGCTGGAGGCCGATTGGAGACCTAACCCTCCACGGCCCACCAAGCCGGCAGCAGCCGCTGCACCTCGGCCCGCGCGAAGCGGTCGTCGATCAGGTGCACCACGCCCTCGTCGCTGGGCGAGCGGATCACGCGGCCGGCCGCCTGCACCACCTTCTGCAGGCCCGGGTAGAGGTAGGTGTAGTCGTAGCCCGCGCCGAAGAGGGCATGCATGCGCTGGCGGATCTGCTCGTTCACCGGGTTCATCTGCGGCAGCCCGAGCGTGGACAGGAACGCGCCGATCAGGCGCCGGCCCGGCAGGTCGATGCCCTCGGAGAACGCGCCGCCCAGCACGGCGAAGCCGATGCCCTCGCCGCCCTCGGTGAAGCGCGCCAGGAACTCGCGCTGCCCGGCCTCCTGCATGCGGCGCGACTGCAGCCAGTGCGGCACCTGCGAGTGGCGCCGCGCGAACGCCTCGGCCACCTGCTGCAGGTATTCGTAGCTGCTGAAGAACGCCAGGTAGTTGCCCGGCCGGTCAGCGAACTGCTGCGCCATCAGGTCCGCGATCGGCACGAGCGAGGCGGACCGGTCCGGGTAGCGCGTGGAGATGTGGCGGGCCACGGCCACGCGCAGCTGGGCGGCCTGGAAGGGCGAGGCCACGTCCACGCCGGCATGGCCGGTCGGCAGGCCGAGCAGGTCGGCGTAGTAGCGCGCCGGCTGCAGCGTGGCGGAAAACAGCGTGCTGGTGTGCGCCGCCGCGAAGCGCGGCGCCAGGAACGGCGCCGGCACCACGTTGCGCAGGCAGACCACCGAGCTGCCGGGCGCGCCGCCGGGGGCGCGGGCCACATCCACCATCGAATGCGTGTCCAGGCACTCGGCCAGCCGCTGGGTGTGCAGCAGCTCCAGGTAGAAGGCCTGCAGCGCCGGGTCCATCTGCTCGGGGTGCTCCGCGAAATGGTCGGCCAGGGCGCTGCCGCACTGCTGCAGCGCGGCCAGCAGCGCGGCGGGGAAGGCCTCGTGCACGGCGTAGGCCCCCGGCTGCGCCTTGTCCAGCGCCACCCAGGCGCGGCGCACCTTGTCGAGCGCCTTCTTCACCGCCGGCACGCGGGCGGCGGTGTCCGAATGCCGCGCCTGGTAGAGCGAATCGGGCAGCAGCTCGGCCGTGTACATGCGGCGGCCGCGCTCCACGAGGTTGTGCGCCTCGTCCACCAGCACCGCCACGCGCCACTGGTTGGCCTGGGCCAGGCCGTGCAGCAGCGCGCCGGCATCGAAGTAGTAGTGGTAGTCGCCCACGACCACGTCGGCCCAGCGGGCGAGCTCCTGGCCCAGGTAGTAGGGGCACACGCCGTGGGCCAGGGCGGCATCGCGCACGTGGGCCTGGTCCAGCAGGGGCCGGTCGCCGCCGCCCGCCGTGGGCGAAAGCGCTGCCGCGCGCGCGTCCGGCAGGCGGTCGTAGAAGCCCCGGGCCAGCGGGCACGACTCGCCGTGGCAGGCCTGCCCGGGGTGCTCGCAGGCCTTGTCGCGCGCGATCATCTCCAGCACGCGCAGCGGCAGGCGGCCGGCAGGCGCCGGGGCCTGGGCGCCATCGCCCCCCGGTGCAGCGGCCGGGTCCGCCACCGGCTGCGCCGCTGCGATGCGGGCCAGCGCATCCAGCGCCACCTGCCGGCCCGAGGTCTTGGCGGTGAGAAAGAACACCTTGTCCAGCCGCTCGCCGGGCGCCGCCTTGAGCAGCGGGAACAGCGTGCCCACCGTCTTGCCGATGCCGGTGGGCGCCTGCGCCAGCAGGCAGCGCCCGGCGGTGGCGCTGCGGTACACAGCCTCGGCCAGGGGCCGCTGCCCGGTGCGAAAGCCTCCGAACGGAAACACCGCCGCGCGCAGCGCCGCATCGCGCGTGGCGCGGTGGGCCGCCTCCTGCTCGGCCCAGCCGAGAAAGCGCTCGCACTGCGCCTCGAAGTGGGCGCGCAGGGCGTCGGCCGTGCAGGGCTCGACCAGCACCGTCTCCTGCTGGCTGCCGATGTCGAAGTACACCAGCGCCACGTCGATCCGCGCGAGCTGCCGCGCCTGGCACAGCAGCCACCCATAGACCCTGGCCTGCGCCCAGTGCAGCGCGCGGTGCGAGTCGGGCTGCCGGTCCAGCCGGCCCTTGAAGGTCTTGACCTCGTCCAGCCGGCCCGCGGCGGCATCGAACCCGTCGGCCCGGCCGCGCACATGCAGGTGTCGGTAGTGGCCTTCCAGCGCCACCTCGCTCTCGTAGCCCGGGCCGGCGCCCGCGCCCCGGCCCGCCATGCGCCGCTGGGCCACGGTGGCATGGCCGGCGATGCCTTCGAGCGCGGTGGGCGCGGGGGTGAAGCGCAGGTCCAGATCGCCCTGCTTGGCCGTGAACTCGCACAGCTCGCGCACGGCCACGGTGTACATCAGGCCGTGCCCTCGCAGGGGTCCGGCGCCGGGCCCTGGACCGCATTCCGCGAAAGGTCGGCATCCTCCAGGCCAGCGAGCCCCTCGCCCAGCAGCCCCTGCGCCGGCTCGCCCTCGCTGCGCAGCGGCGTGGCCTTGCACAGCGCCATCCAGACGGCGAACGGCAGGCTGCAGCCCGCGTGGCGGGCGGGGCGCAGCAGCTCGAACCGGCCGTGGTCGATCTCGCCGTGCAGCACCCACACGCCGAACGGCTCGGGAATCTCCTCGGGCGCGGCCATGCCGGCCGGGAACACGTAGTAGCACTCCTCGCACAGCCACTGGTAGGCCTGCCGCTTGGCGCCGTGCCGCAGGTCGGACAGCAGGTCGGCGCGGCTGGCCTTCACCTCGTGCACCATGGGCTGCAGGTAGGCGGGCACGGTGGTGTTGCGCACCGAGAACAGATCGGGCCGCGCCATGCGCCACACCTGGGCGGCGGCGCGGGCCGGGGGCGCATCAGCCTCGTCGTCGGCCCAGAGCCGCCCCGGTGCCGCGGCACGGCCCGCCACCGGCGCTGCGGCGGGCCCTTCGGCGGCCAGGGCCACCTCCGGGGGCGCCGGCTCGATGGCGGCGCGCAGCGACAGCTCGCGCCAGACGATGCGGCCGGCGCCCAGCAGGTGCTCGGCAAAGCGCTGGGCCAGCCGGTCGTGCGCGCTCAAGGCCCGCAGGCCGCGCTGGCGGGCCTCGGCCAGCCACTGGATGCCCGCGTCCGTCAGGCGCAGCACCGCGTGGCCCTCGGGCGCGGTGTGCAGCGCGACCATGCGCGCCGCCAGCAGGTCGATCTCCAGCGCGTCCTGGCAGGGCCAGCCGGCCGAACGCCAGATCTGCATCAGGCGGGTGCGGTGGGAACGGGTGAGCGTGGGCTCGGGCATGGTGGGAGGCGGTGGGGGCCCGGGTGCGGGGGGGTGGGGGCGAGAGTGCGCGAAGGCACTGATTATAAAAACAGTGCCCGCCACCTGCCATGCGCTCCTGTCCCACACCCACGCCGCACGGGGTGTTACGCCGCCGGGCCAGGGGCCGGTGTACCTTGGCGGCTTCGCATTCCTTCCCGGTTGTCCCCATACGCCACGCATGCCCTCTACCGCCTTCGCACGCTTGCGCCCCATCGCCCTGGCCTGGACCGCAGGGGCGGCATTGATGCTGCCGCCGCCCGCGCTCGCCACGCCGCCCGACCCCTCGCCCCCGGCAACCACCCCTGCGCCGCCCTGGGCCAAGGCCCTGCAGCGCGAGCTGGACCGCGTCGCCGCGCACAGCAGCGCGGCCTTCGGCGTGCACGTGCGCGACCTGGACACGGGGCAGTCCTTCTCCTTTCACGGCGAGGAGCGCTGGTACCTGGCCTCGTCCATCAAGGTGCCGGTGGCCATCGCCGTGCTGCGCGGCGTGGAGCGCGGCGACTACACGCTGGACACGCCGCTCACCCTGCGCGCCACCGACTACGTGGACGGCGCCGGGCCCGCCAAGAACCAGCCGGTGGGCGCGGCGCTCAGCGTGCGCTGGCTGCTGGAGCAGATGATCGTGTACAGCGACAACACCGCCAGCGACATGCTGATCGACCTCGTCGGCCTGCGCGAGGTGAACGCGCTGGTGCAGTCGGTGGTGCCGGGCGGCTTCGAGCGCATCACGCACCTGGCGGATGTGCGGCGCCAGGCCTACGCCCAGCTCACGCCCGAGGCCGTGCACCTGTCGGGGCGCGACTTCATCGCGCTGCACCAGCAGCGCACCGATGCCGATGTGAAGGCCACCCTCGCACGCCTGCTGCGGGTGCCGGCCGATGGCCTTCGGCCCCTGTCGGTGGACAAGGCCTACGAGGCCTACTACGCCAGCGGGCTCAACTCCGGGCGGCTCGATGCGTACGCCGAACTGCTCGCGCAGCTGGTGGAAGGCAAGCTCCTGGAGCCGCGCCACACGGCCTACCTGCTGGGCGTGATGGAACGCGTGAAGACCGGCCCGAACCGCATCAAGGCCGGACTACCCACCCGTGCGCGCTTCGCCCACAAGACCGGCACGCAGCGCGCCCGAACATGCGACTCGGGCCTCGTGACGGTGCCGCGCCTGCCGACAGACCGGCGCGTGATCGTGGTGGCCTGCACGCGCGGCGAACTGTCCACGGCCCGGTCCGACCGCACGCTTCGGCAGGTCGGCATCGCCCTCTGCCAGTCGGGCCTGTTGTCGGATGGAAAACCCCATGAAACTCCCTGCCAAACCGTGCCGAGCCGCGCCGCGGCCCCTTCCGGCACCACGGGCCCGGGGGGCCACCCTGGCCCTGCTGGTCCTGGCGCTGGCGTGGACGACGACCCACCCTGAGCCCGCCCATGCCGCGCCCGCCTGGGCCGATGCGCTGCGACAGCAGGTGGAACGCATCGAACAGGCCACGCCCGGCCAACTGGGCCTGTACGTCAAGCGGCTCGACAACGGCGAGACCTTCGCGCATGCGGCCGACCGGCCCTGGTACCTGGCCTCGTCCGTCAAGCTGCCGGTGGCGATCGCCGTGCTGCAGGAGGCCGAGGCCGGCCGCCTGCGCCTGGACCAGCAACTCGTGGTGCAGGCGCGCGACAAGGTCGACGGCTCGGGCGCCGTGGTCTGGCAGCCCGAAGGCACGCGCCACAGCGTGCAATCGCTGCTCCAGCGCATGCTGATGGAGAGCGACAACACCGCCGCCAACATGCTCATCCGCGCCGTGGGCGAAGACACACTGAACCAGCGCGCGCAGGCCCTGCTGGGCGGCCGCGGCGTGGGCCGCATCACCAACTTCACCGAGGTGCGCTACCAGGTCTATGCCGAGGCCCACCCCGACGCGCGCCGGCTCTCCAACATGGACCTGGTGCGCATCGCAGGCGCCCCCGTGGGTCCCAAGCGCCTGCAGGCGCTCGCCCGCACGCTCGGCGTGGCGCCCTCCGCGCTGCGCGTGCAGACCCTGGACGAGGCCTACGACCGCTACTACCGCACGAACCACAACACCGCCACGCTGGAGGGCTACGGCGCCATGCTGGAAAAGCTGGTGCGCGGCCAGCTCGTCTCGCCGGCGCACCAGCAGCTGCTCTACAAGGACCTGAAGTTCGACACCTACGACGCCTACCGCCTGGAGGCCGGCCTGCCGCGCACCGTGCGGTTCATCCACAAGACCGGCACGCAGCTGCACCGGGCCTGCCACATGGGCGTGATCGACCCGCAGGACAACGGGCGCAACGCCATCGTGGTGGCCGCCTGCGCCGAGGGGCTGGACGAGATGAAGGAGGCCGGCAAGGCCTTCGAACAGGTGGGCCGCGCGATCACGCAGACGATGCTGCAGGACCGGATACCGGCCAAGGGCCGCGGCACGCCTGCGGGCCCCCAGGCGGGAAGCAGGCCGCCGGTCTAAGCCGCCTGCAGCCGTGCGGCGCGCTGCGGTTGCGTGGCACGCTGTGATTCCATCGCCGTTGTGATCCAACAGCTTCCTCTGTGCAATGGCTTATGGGGTGGGGGATGAACGGGGTGTCAATCGGCTGAGCGGGTACTGCCGTGCTTGGATGCCTGCTTGGCACTGAATCAGACGTTCTCTCTCGGCGGTGGCCTGCGTCGGCTCCGCCGCGAGGGTGATCAGCGCGTAGCGGTGGGGTACGAGGCCTTTGCCTGGCCAGGTATCCACCGCGCCGTACCCCGCAAAACACGCAGAAGCGGCGCGTGCGGCACGGGCCGCACGAACGGTGGGGTACGAACCTGCCACCACTGCCAGCACAGTGGGAGCAGATGGCCTTTCGGAAAACACCTGCCGTCTGGCATCCCAGGCCAACTGGTAGGCGGACACCTTGTCGGGCACGTCGTCATCACGGGAGACAAACATGGAAAGGTACACAGGAGCGTCGCCTGGCGCCGCCATGACTTGGGAGACATAGGGGCCTTGCGGTTCGCTGCGCGACCACGCCCTCTTCAGAGCACCCCGAGAGGCTACGTACAGCGTGTGACGGCGCTTGGGGTGGTCGAACCCGGCCATCTGCGTGACCAGCAAAGCGCTCGCACCAGCGGGGTTGCCCGGCTCCAGCGGCACGGCACTCGCCGCCGCAGTGACCGTATTTTCCTCCTCTCCGGTGGACCAGACGCGGGGCCCGGTGGTGTTTGCCAGAAACGGCGCAGCCCCCGGCTTCGGAACGTGCAGCGGCCGCGCGGGCGCTGCGAAAGCAGGCCAATCGAGCGCTGCGCTATCCCGCTTGGAGACGACCGCCCGGCCTGTGGCGAAGGCACCCCGGGCATGCTCTGCGCTGGACAACAGGCGAACCTCGAAAGGACAAGTCCCGCCGCTGCATGCGGAGAGGGAAAGTTCATAGGCCTGCCGCTCCTTCTCAAGCACGGCCTGTCCATGCACCGGAAAAGACTCCAGCACTTGGCTGGACCGAACGTCCTGCGCGAATGCCACGCCCGCTCCCAACGCCACGATCAGAAAGCACGCCAGAACCCAAGCCGCACGGCAGGCCATGCGCCGCAGCGATGGGCGGGACACCGCAGGCATCGTCAGCAAGACGGCATCAATGAGCTTCGTCCCCCTGCCCGCAAACCCGCAGCACCTCGGCCCCATACGCCTCCATCTTCTTGGCCCCCATGCCGCTGATGCCCTGCAGATCGTCCAGCGTGGACGGGTTGCGTTCGGCGATCGCGGCCAGGGTGGCGTCGTGGAAGATCACGTAGGCGGGCAGGTTGTGCTCCCGCGCGACCTCGGCGCGCCAGGCCTTGAGGTTGATGAAGCGCACCTGCGCGTCCGGCCCCAGGTTGGCCGCGGCGGCCGGGGGGGCGGCGCTGCGGCGCGTGCGCCGGGCCGGCGTGGCGGCCGTGGATTCGCGCAGCTGCACCGGCGTCTGGCCCTTGAGGACCGGGCGCGAGCCGTCGGTGAGGCTGAGCGTGTCGAAGCTGTGGCCGCTCTCCAGCATCACCTTGTGCAGGCCCACGGCGCCGGTGGCCAGCAGCTGGCGCAGCACGCCGCGCAACTGCGCCTCGGAGTAGTCCTTGCCCAGGCCGAAGGTGGAGAGCTGGTCGTGGCCGAACTGCTTGACCTTTTCGGTGTCCTTGCCGCGGACGATGTCCATGATGTGCCCGGTGCCGAAGGTCAGGCCGCTGGCCTCGTGCACGCGGTAGATGGTGGACAGCAGTTTGCGCGCCGCATCCGTGCCGTCCCACACCGCGGGCGGGCTGATGCAGTTGTCGCAGTTGCCGCATGTGGCCCCCACGCTCTGCACTTCGTGTCCTCGCTGCCCCCCAAGGGGGCTGCTCGCGCCTTGGGGCGGCCCGGCGGCGCTCGATGGCTCGCCATAGACTTCGCCGAAATAGCCCAGCAGCCGCACGCGCCGGCAATCGGTGGCCTCGGCCAGGGCCAGCAGCGCGTCGAGCTTGCCGCGCATGACCTGCTTGAATTCCTCGCCCGCCGGGCTTTCGTCGATCATGCGGCGCTGGTTCACCACGTCCTGCAGGCCGTAGGCCATCCAGGCGTCGGCCGGCAGGCCGTCGCGGCCGGCGCGGCCGGTCTCCTGGTAGTAGCCCTCGATGTTCTTGGGCATGTCCACGTGCGCGACGAAGCGCACGTCGGGCTTGTCGATGCCCATGCCGAAGGCGATGGTGGCCACCATCACGATGCCCTCCTCGCGCAGGAAGCGGTCCTGGTTCTGCTGGCGCACTTCGGGCGGCAGACCCGCGTGGTAGGGCAGCGATTTCAGGCCCGCGTCCACCAGCGCTGCGGACATTTCTTCGACGCGCTTGCGTGACTGGCAATAGACCACGCCCGCGTCTTCGGGGTGTTCGCGCTCGATGAAGCGCAGCAGCTGCGCGAGCGGCTCCTTCTTTTCTTCGATGCGGTAGCGGATGTTGGGCCGGTCGAAGCTGCTGACGAAGTGCTGCGCGCCTTCGAGCTGCAGCCGCTCGACGATGTCGGCCCGCGTGAGCGCATCGGCCGTGGCGGTGAGCGCGATGCGCGGCACGCCGGCATAGCGCTCGTGCAGCACGGTGAGCGCGCGGTACTCGGGACGGAAGTCGTGGCCCCACTGGCTCACGCAGTGCGCCTCGTCGATGGCGAACATCGACAGTTGCCCGCGCTGGTGCAGGCCGTCCAGCAGCTCCAGGAATCGCGGCGTGGTCAGCCGCTCGGGCGCGGCGTAGAGCATGGTGATGTCGCCGCGCGCCACGCGCTTTTCCAGCTCCTGCGTCTGCTGCCAGTCGAGCGTGGAATTGAGGTAGGCCGCATCGACGCCCGCCTCGTGCAGCGCGCCCACCTGGTCGTGCATGAGCGCGATGAGCGGCGAGACGACGATGGCCACGCCCTGCCCCGCATCGCGCCGCACGATGGCCGGTACCTGGTAGCACAGCGACTTGCCGCCGCCCGTGGGCATCAGCACCAGGGCGTCGCCGCCGGCGATCACGTGCTCGACGATGGCCTGCTGGGGGCCGCGGAACTGGTCATAGCCAAAGACGTCGTGCAGAACGAAATGCGCGGGGGACAAAATCGAATACTCTCTTTTTGATAGCAGATCGCCCTAGTGGAATATGCACTAGAGGCCGATTGGATGGGAATTTCCCGGCCCCGCCGCGCCAGGCGGCCCACCAGGAAAGGCGCTTATTGTGCGCCGGCCCCGCGCACCCGCCACCGGCCGGTGGCCCCCAACGATTCGCAACGCGAATGGATCGCTCCGATTATTCAATTGGACGCGAATCGCTGCGCCGGACAAGATGCCTTCAGCCCCGGCACAGGGGCATGGCCTACCGACCCAGGAGACAAACGACATGAAGCACCTCATCCCGGCCCTGCTGGCAGCCTGCGGCCTGGCCGCCGCCGTGGCGCCCGCACGGGCCCAGCAGCCGCCGTACCCCAACGCCCCCATCACCCTGATCGTGCCGTTCGCGGCCGGCAGCGGCACGGACTCGGTCGCGCGCACCGTCGGGCAAAAGCTCGCGGAGCGCCTGAAGCAGCCGGTGCTGGTGGACAACAAGCCCGGTGCCAACGCGCAGGTGGCCGCGCAGATCGCGGCCAAGGCCAAGCCGGACGGCTACACGCTGTTCATGACGACCAACACGTCGCACTCGGCCAACCCGGCGCTCTACAGCCACCTGAAGTACGACCCCATCAAGGACTTCACGCCCGTGGCGCGGGTGGGCGAGCTGCCCTTCGCGCTGGCGGTGCACCCCGGCGTGCCGGCGAAGACGCTGGCCGAGCTGATCGACTACGCGCGCGCCAACCCGGGCAAGCTGAGCTATGCCACGCCCAACAGCACCTCGCTGGTGGCGATGGAGAGCATCAAGCACATCGCCCAGGTCGATGTGCTGAGCATCCCCTACAAGTCCAGCCCCCAGGCCATGACGGACCTGGTGGGCGGGCAGGTGCAGGTCTACGTGGCCGACCTGGGTTCGGGCAGGAGCATGCTCACCAGCGACAAGGTGCGCACGCTGGGCATCACCACCACGCAGCCCTCGCCCCTGCTGCCGGGCGTGCCGCCGATCGGGCAGACGGTGAAGGGTTTCGACCTCACGTCCTGGAACGGCATCTTCGGGCCGGCCGGCATGCCGCCGGCCATCGTGAACCGCCTGAACACGGAGCTGCAGGCCGTGCTGGCCGAAAAGGACACGCAGGACAAGCTCGCGCAGATCGGCTTCCAGGTATGGCCCAGCAAGACGCCGCAGGAATTCGCGACCTACGTGGCCGACCAGCTGGCCCACTGGCGCACGCTGATCCAGCAGGCCCGCATCCAGCCCGAATGAACGACATCCCCCTGAGCGGCGTTGCCGCTTCCCCCTTGCTCTCGCATCGCTGCGCGCTGCGGGAAGGGGGACGACGCCAGCGCGGCGGGGCGGCCCTTGCGCGGCGTCTGCTCGCGCGGGCCGCACCGGTGGCACCGGCCGCTGCCCCTGTCAGACGTTCTGGAGAATGGCATGACCGACAACACGCATAGCACTTCACGCACCGGCCCCCTGGCGGGCGTGCGGATCCTGGACCTGACCTCGGTCATCATGGGCCCGTTCGCCACGCAGATCCTCGCCCAGCTGGGCGCGGAGGTCATCAAGGTGGAAACGCCCGACGGCGACAACATGCGCCACGTGGGCCCCATGCGCCACCCCGGCATGGGCCACATCTTCCTGCATGCCAACGCGGGCAAGCGCAGCATCGCGCTGGACCTCAAGCACCCGGAGGGCCGCGAGGCCGCGCTGCGGCTGGCCGAGCGCTGCGACGTGCTCATCAGCAACGTGCGCCCGCAGGCCCTGGCGCGGCTGGGCCTGGACCCGGCCAGCGTGGCCGCGCGCAACCCGCGCCTCATCCACGTGAGCTGCTGCGGCTTCGATCAGGAGGGCCCCGACGCGGCGCGCCCGGCCTACGACGACCTGATCCAGGGCGCCACCGGCATCCCGTGGCTCATGCAGCGCTACGGCGCGCCCGAGCCGGCCTATGCGCCGACCACGCTGTCGGACCGCGTGACCGGGCTGCATGCGGTGTACGCGGTGACGGCGGCGCTCTATGCCCGCGAGAAGACGGGCCAGGGCCAGGCCATCGTCGTGCCCATGTTCGAGGCCATGGCGCAGTTCATCCTGGGCGACCACATGGCGGGCCTGACCTTCGAGCCGCCGCAGGGCGAGGCCGGCTATGCCCGGCTGCTGACCACGCACCGCAAGCCTTATGCGACGGCCGACGGCATGCTCTGCGTGCTGATCTACAACGACAAGCACTGGCGCAGCTTCTTCGCGGCCATCGGCGAGATCGGCGAGGCGCAGGGCCTGGCGCAGGACCCGCGCTTTGCCACGCACGGCGCCCGCGCGGCGAACATCGATGCCGTCTATGCCGAGGTGGCGCGCATCCTGCGCACCCGCACCACGGCCCAGTGGCAGGCGCTGCTGGATGCCGCCGACGTGCCGCACATGCCGATGAACTCGCCGGCCGACCTGCTCACCAACCCGCAGCTGCGCGCCACGGGCTTCCTGCACGACAGCGTGCACCCCACCGAGGGGCCCATGCACGCCATGGCCCATCCCACGCGCTGGTCGGCCACCCCGCCGCCCCGCACCCTGGCGCCTGCTCCGCAACTGGGCGAACACACCCGCGCCCTGCTGGCCGAGGCCGGCTACACCCCCACCCAGATCGACGCCCTGCTCGCGCAAAACGCCTGCCACGCCGCCACCGGAGAACCCGCATGACCCTCGCCACCACCACCACCACCACCACCACCGCGCCCCGGTACCGCGTGCGCGCCGCCCAGGTGCCCAGCTACCAGCCCGCCAACCACCACCACACGCACAACCAGCGCCTGATCGGCCCCGAGACGGTGGGCGCGCAGCAGATGGAGGTGCTGCTGGGCACGCTGCACAAGGGCGGCGGCGCCCTGCCCCATGCCCATCCGGGCATCGAGCAATCGTGCTACCTGCTCGAAGGCACGGCCCGCGCCGAAGTGGCGGGCGAGGCCTTCGACATGGTGCCGGGCGACATGTGCTTCTTTCCGGCCGACCAGATGCATGTCTTCACCGTGACCAGCGACACCCCCGTGAAGCTGCTGGTGATCTACAGCCCGCCCTACGGCGAGTCGCCCGACAAGGTGATCCGGCCCGCCCCATGAACTTCGACCTCTCTCCCGAACACGCCCAGATCCGGGACGCGATCGAGCGCGTTTGCGCCCCGTTCGATGCCGACTACTGGCTGCGCCGCGACCGCGAAGGCGGCTTTCCGGAGGACTTCCACCGCGCGCTGGCCGACGCCGGCTGGCTGGGCATCGCCATGCCCGAGGCCTACGGCGGCGCCGGCCTGGGGATCCGCGAGGCCGCGCTGATGATGCACACGATCTCCGCCACGGGCGCGGGGCTGTCCGGCGCCTCGGCGGTGCACATGAACATCTTCGGCCTGCACCCGGTGGTGGTGTTCGGCACCGAAGCGCAGAAGGCGCGCTGGCTGCCGCCGCTGATCGCGGGCCGCGACAAGGCCTGCTTCGGCGTGACCGAACCCAACACCGGGCTGAACACGCTCCAGCTCAAGACCCGCGCGGTGCGGGAGGGCGACCATTACGTGGTGCACGGCCAGAAGGTCTGGATCAGCACCGCGCAGGTGGCCAACAAGATCCTGCTGCTGGCGCGCACCACGCCGGTGGAGCAATGCCGCGGCACCGAGGGCCTGAGCCTGTTCTACACCGACCTGGACCGCAGCACCGTCGAGGTGCGCGAGATCGACAAGCTGGGGCGCAAATGCGTGGATTCGAACCAGGTGTTCATCGACGGCCTGCGCATTCCGGTGGAAGACCGCGTGGGCGAGGAAGGCCAGGGCTTTCAATACATCCTGCACGGCCTGAACCCCGAGCGCATCCTGATCGCCAGCGAGGCCGTGGGCCTGGGCCGCGCGGCGCTGGCGCGCGCCGCGGGCTATGCCAGGGAGCGCGAGGTGTTCGGCCGCCCCATCGGCCAGAACCAGGGCATCCAGCACCCGCTGGCCCTGTCGTGGATGGAGCTGGAGGCCGCGCACCTCATGGTGCAGAAAGCCGCATGGCTGTACGACCAGCACCTGCCGTGCGCGGCCGAGGCCAACGCCGCCAAGTACCTGGCGGCCGAGGCCGGCTACCACGCCTGCGAGCGCGCCATCTTCACCCACGGCGGCATGGGCTACGCCAAGGAATACCACGTGGAGCGCTACCTGCGCGAGTCGTGGATACCGCGCCTGGCGCCGGTGAGCCCGCAGCTCATCCTGTGCTTCATCGCCGAGAAGGTGCTGGGCCTGCCGAAATCCTATTGAACGGCCGCAAGCCGGTGCCGGCGCTGCGGGCCGCGCTGGCATCATCGCCGCCATGAAACTGCACCTCCTGCGCTACTTCGCCGTGCTGGCCGAGGAACTGCACTTCGGCCGGGCGGCCGAGCGGCTGGCCATCACGCAGCCGCCGCTCAGCTCGGGCATCAAGGCGCTGGAGGACGAACTGGGCGTGCGGCTGTTCGAGCGCACCAGCAAGCAGGTGGCGCTCACGCCCGCCGGCCATGCCTACCTGGCCGAGGTGCGCGTGGCGCTCGACCGCGTGGCCCGCGCCGGCGAGACGGCCCGCGCCGTGGCCGCGGGGCAGCGCGGCCGGCTGGACATCGGCTTCACCGGCTCCATGGTGTACCGCGACATGCCCGCCATCGTGCGCGCCTTCGGCGAGCGCGCGCCGGGCATCGAGGTCAACCTGCGCGAGATGTCCTCGGGCGAGCAGCTCGAAGCCCTGCTGCACCGGCAGTTGCATGCCGGCTTCATCAATGCCAGCGTCGTGCCAGCGCCCCTGCGCAGCCTGCCGCTGGCCGAGGACCATTTCGTGGCCTGCCTGCCGCAGGACCACACCCTGGCGGGCCAGGCGGAAGTCGACCTGCGTAGCCTCGCCGACGAGACCTTCGTGATGTTCGCGCGCGACGTGGCGCCGGCCAACCACGACAACGTCATCGCCCTCTTCCACCGTGCCGGCATCCACCCCCACACGCGCCACGCCACCCGGCAGTGGCTCACCGTGGTGGCGCTGGTGGCCATGCGCATGGGCGTGGCCCTGGTGCCGGCCTCGATGGCGCAGGCGGCCGTCCAGGGCGTGCGGTTCGTGCCCATCGCCCACCTGGAGCATCCGACCGTCGGGGTCCTGGCGTGGCATGGCGACGCGTTGACGCCGGTGCTGCAGACCTTCCTCGACGTGGCCGGGCACGGCAAGGGTTGACGCGGCTTCCTACAATCGGGGGATGACTCCGCTCCACTACACCCGCGCCCGACAGCTACCCGACATCCTGGCCCGCCGCATCGCCATCCTCGACGGCGCCATGGGCACCATGATCCAGCGCTTCAAGCTGGGCGAGGCCCAGTACCGCGGCGAGGGCTACAGCGGCCCGGACGGCGCGGGCGACCGGTTCAAGGACTTCCCGCGCGACGTGAAGGGCAACAACGAGCTGCTGAGCCTCACGCGGCCGGACGTGATCCGCGACATCCACGAGCGGTATCTGGCCGCCGGCGCGGACCTGATCGAGACCAACACCTTCGGCGCCACGACCATCGCGCAGGAGGACTACAAGATGGCCGATCTCGCGCGCGAGATGAACCTGAAATCGGCGCAGCTGGCCCGTGCCGCCTGCGACAAATACTCAACGCCCGACAAGCCCCGCTTCGTGGCCGGCGCCCTGGGCCCCACGCCCAAGACGGCCAGCATCAGCCCCGACGTGAACGACCCGGGCGCACGCAACGTCGATTTCGAGCAGCTGCGCGCCGCCTACTACGAGCAGACCGAGGCCCTGGTCGAAGGCGGCTCCGACGTGCTGCTGGTCGAGACCATCTTCGACACGCTCAACGCCAAGGCGGCCCTCTTCGCCATCGACGAGTTCTTCGAGAAAAGCGGCGAGCGCCTGCCGCTCATCATCAGCGGCACGGTGACCGACGCCTCCGGCCGGATTCTCTCGGGCCAGACGGTGACGGCCTTCTGGCACAGCGTGCGCCACGCCCGCCCGCTGGCCATCGGCCTGAACTGCGCCTTGGGCGCCACCCTGATGCGCCCCTACATCCAGGAGCTGAACCGGGTGGCGGAAGACACCTTCATCAGCTGCTACCCCAACGCCGGCCTGCCCAACCCGATGAGCGACACGGGCTTCGACGAGACGCCCGAGGTCACCAGCCGGCTGGTGCACGAATTCGCCGCCGAAGGGCTGGTCAACATCGTGGGCGGCTGCTGCGGCACCACGCCGGACCACATCGCGGCCATCGGCCAGGCCGTGGCGCCCGTGCCGGCGCGCAAGCTGTTCTACCCCGAAGCCGCCTGATCTCTAGGGGGCGGCTCGCCCCCCATCCAAAGCCCCTGCCCCCGGCACGGGCCCGCGGCCACCACCGGGCGATGCAGGACACGCCGCTTTCCTACCGGACGGCCACGTGTTCGCCCTTACGATCCGCCGTCCTCACTCCGATGGGCTACCGTGCGGTCTTTGCGCATCCAACTGCTTCTTTTCTGGGCCTTTCTGCTGGCCGCCTGTGCCCTGGTCGCGGCCATCATCGTGGTGCTTTACCAGACGGGCTCGGGCGCCCAGGTGGCGTCCAGCCGGGCACGCGCCGCGCAGGCCTGCGAGGACATCGCCACGCGCTACGCCAAGTCGGTGCCCACGGTGCCGGCCGACACCCCCCAGACCGACCTGCTGCGCGTGCTGCTGCACGTGGTGCTGCTGGAAGTGCCGCAGGTGGAAGGCGGCGTCTGGCGCGCCGGCAGCGGCATGCTGGCCTACGCCTACCCGACCTATGAAGGCAGCGGCGTCAAGATCGACGTGCCGGCCGCCGAGCAGCCGCTCATCGTCGAATTGGCCAAGCAGGCCGGCAGCACCGGCCAGCCCATCGTGAACCTGGTGCGCGGCAGCCGCGAGGTGCTGATCGTCGCGGCCTGCCCCCTGGCCGCGCACCCCGGCACCGCGGTGTGGACCATGACACGCGCCCACGCCGGCGCCATCGCCGCACAGGACACCCTGCGCACCGGCATCGCGGTGCTGGCGCTGCTGGTGGTGGCCTCGGGTGCCTGGCTGGGCTGGATGCTGCTGCGCGGCCTGCGCCAGGTGCGGCGCCTGGAAGGCGCGCTGGCGCAGGCCCAGGGCGACGCCGTGCCGCACCTGGAGCGCACCGGCATCCGCGAGCTGGACCGCATCGTCGACGGCTTCAATGCGTTCGGCACCCGCCTGGAAGACGCCCGCGCCCGGCTGAAGGAGGCCCTGGCCCAGCGCCACCGCGACCTGCGCCTGACCGCCCTGGGCCGCATGACGGCCTCGGTCGCGCACGAGATCCGCAATCCCATCGCCGCCATGCGCCTGAAGGCGGACAACGCCCTGGCCGCGCCGCCGGCCCGCCATGCCGAAGCGCTGGCGTCCATCGTCACGCAGATCGACCGGCTGGAGGGCCTGGTGCAAAGCCTGCTCTCGCTGGTGCAGCCGCTCAACCTCCACCCCCGCACCGTGCCGATCGGCCCCTGGCTGCAGGAACGGCTGGACACCGCCCGCCCGGGCTCGCAAGCCCGTGGCGTGCGGCTGACGCTGCGCGGCGAGGCCCCCGCCGACGCCGTGTTCGACCCCGTGCACGTGGCGCGCGCCATCGACAACCTGCTGGACAACGCCGTGCGCCATGCGCCGGCCGGCGGCGAGGCCGCGCTGTCGGCGCAGGTGGATGCGGCACGCACCCTGTGCACGCTGACGGTGGAGGACGACGGCCCCGGCGTGCCCGAAGACCTGCGGGCGCAACTGTTCGAGCCCTTCGCCACCGGCCGCGCCGACGGCAACGGCCTGGGCCTGGCCCTGGCGCGCGAAGTGGCGCTGGCCCATGGCGGCGACCTGCACTACGCGCCCCGCGAGGGCGGCGGCGCCCGTTTCATCCTGGAGCTGCCATGGCGCGCCTCTTAGTCGTCGATGACGACGCGGCCTTCCGCGAATCGCTGGTCGAAACCCTGCAGAGCCTGGGCCATGAAGTGCACGGCGCCAGTGGCGGGGCCGAGGCACTGCGCCAGGTGGAGAGCCACCGCTACAGCGCCATCTTCCTGGACCAGCGCATGCCCGGCATGGACGGGCTGCAAACGCTGCAGGCGCTGGCCGCGCGCATGGCCCGGCTGCCGCCCGTGCTGGTGCTCACCGCCTACGCCAGCGGCTCGGGCACCATCGAGGCCATGCGCCTGGGGGCGTTCGACCACCTGACCAAGCCGGTGAGCCGCGCGGCCGTGGTGGAGGTGCTGGAGCGCGCCCTGCGCTCCGAGGCCGACGCCGGTGCCACGGCCGCCGCACCCGCGCCGCCGCCCGATGCACAGGAGGACGGCGAGCTGATCGGCATCAGCGAAGCCATGCGCGAGGTGCACAAGCGCATCGGCATGGCCGCCGCGAGCGATGCCCCGGTGCTGATCGAGGGCGAGACCGGCACCGGCAAGGAGCTGGTGGCGCGTGCCCTGCACCGGCATTCCACGCGCGCGGCGGGCCCGTTCGTGGCGGTGAACTGCGCGGCGATTCCGAAGGAGTTGCTGGAAAGCGAGCTGTTCGGCCATGTGAAAGGCGCCTTCACCGGCGCGGCCACCGAGCGGCCCGGGTGCTTTCGCGCAGCCGATGGCGGCGTGCTGCTGCTCGACGAGATCGGCGACATGGCGCCGGAGGTGCAGGCCAAGCTGCTGCGCGCGCTGCAGGAGGGCGAAGTCACGCCATTGGGCAGCCACCGGCCCGTGAAGGTGAACGTGCGCGTGCTGGCCGCCACGCACCGCGACCTCGCGGCGGCCGTGCGCGAAGGGCGGTTCCGGGAAGACCTGCGCTACCGGCTGGATGTGCTGCACATCGTGCTGCCGCCGCTGCGCGAGCGCCTGGCCGACATCGTGCCGCTGGCCGAGCATTTCCTGCGCGTCGCGGCGGCGCCGCAGCCCGCCAAACGGCTGTCGGCCGGCGCGGCGCGCGCGCTGCTGGACCACGCCTGGCCCGGCAACGTGCGCGAACTGCGCAATGCCATGGAGCGCTGCCATGCCCTGCAGCGCGGCCCGGTGGTGGGGGCCGCCGACCTGGGGCTGCAGCCATCGCCGACCCCGCCCGATGACCCCGGCCACAGCCACCGCACCGGGTCGGGCGACGCCTTGCCCGCCGCCTGGCTGGAGGGATCGCTGCCACAGGCCATCGAGCGGCTGGAGCGGCAGATGCTGGCACACGCGCTCGCGCAGGCCCAGGGCAACCGCTCGCTCGCGGCCCGGCGGTTGGGCATCCACCGCCAGTTGCTCTACAGCAAGCTCACGCAATACGGCATCGAATGACCGCAAGCCTGTCGCAAAAGCGGACAGCCTGTCGCCATTCCACCCACTGCGCGCGCCCGCCATCGCACGCAAGTGTTTGATTCATAAGAAATTTGGCGTTGGCACGCGTCTTGAGTGAGAAAGCGCATCCCCACTCGAAAGGACGACTTTCATGACGCTCCACCCCTTGCTCCGCACCAGCCTGATGGCCGCCGCCCTTGCCGCCGCCAGCGCCCACGCGCAATTGCCCCCACCCCCGCCCGGCGGGCCGGGCCCCCTGGCCCAGGCCCCCGCCGCCGAGCAGTCCGCGACCGCGAGCGGCCGGCTGCAGCGCTGGCTGCCCAACCCGAACGGCGAGGCGGACGGCCTGCTGCTGCAGGACGGCACGCAGATCGCCTTCCCGCCCCACCTGTCGGAGCCCCTCACCGCATGGCTGCGCCCCGGCGACCCGTTGGAGGTCACCGGCTGGCACCGTCCCGACGCGCCCGTGCTGCGCGCCGAGACCTTCCAGTCGCAGGGCCGCACGGTGCAGGACACGCCGCCCACCCCCGGCCAGCGCCCCCCGCCGCCCCCACGCGAAGCCCTGACGGCCCTGCAGGCCAATGGCCGCGTGGCCCAGGTGCTGTTCAACAGCCGCGGCGATGCGCATGGCCTGCTGCTGGAAGACGGCGTGGTCGTGCGCTTTCCGCCCCACATGGGCACGTCGGTCGCGGCGCTGCTCAAGCCCGGCGCCACCGTGGCGGTGCGCGGCTGGGGCACCCGCAACGCGCTGGGCACCGGCATGGAAGCGGCGCAGATGGGCGCCACGCCGGACACCCTGCAGGACATGCTGGGCGGCCCGATCGGCGCCCCGGCACTGCGCCCGTGAAGCCATCGCCCGGCCCGCTCCATACACCCGTTTCTTCTTTCCTCACCCATTCGGAGACACCATGAGCAAACCCCAGGAAATGATCGACGTCTGGTCCCTCGAAGGCCAGTTCCAGCATGCCCTCTACAGCCCGCGCGGCGATGTGGAGGGCGTGATGATCCATGTGGACGGCGTGCCTGCGCAGTTCGTGTTCGGCAAGCACGACGACAGTGCGGCACGGTCCTTCAAGGCCCTGCGCGCCGGCCAGACGGTGGTCGTCGATGGCACCGTGGCGCCACCGCCACCCCACGGCGAGGCCGCGCACGAGGTCTATGCGTTCGAGCGGCTGGTGTCCATCGACGGCCAGGCGTTCGCGCCGGACGACGCACCGCGCCAGGTGAAAGGCCATGTGGCGCACCTGCACCACGCCCGGCACGGCGAGCCCAACGGCGTGGTGCTGGACACGGGCGATTTCGTCCACACGCGACCCGATGGCTTTGCCCGGCTGCACCTGAAGCCGGGCGATGCGGTGACGGCCGAGGGCCCCGCCCGGCCCTTGCGCGGCAGCACCGGTGCCCACGTGATCGAGGCGCACACCGTCAACGGCCAAGCCGTGCCGGGCAAACCCGTCAAGCCGTGACGCCATGACCGCCGCGCACACCGCCCCTGGCGCGCTTTCCGCGCCCACCCCGCCCGCATCGCCACCCGCCCGCACGGGCGTTGCGGCCGGGGCTTCCCTGACCGCCCTGGCCTGGATGGCGTTCTTCATGGCGGACGTGCGCGACGGGCTCGGCCCGTTCCTCGCCACCTACCTGCAGACCCAGCGCATCGACCAGACGATGATCGGCATCGTGCTGTCCGCCGGGGGGCTGGCCGCCATGGCGGCCACGCCGCTGGCCGGCGCCCTCGCGGACCGTACGCGCGCCAAGCGGGCGCTGGTGGCGGTCTGCGCGCTGGCGGTGCTGGGCGCCAGCGCCGTCGCCTTCCTGACCCGGTCGCCCAGCCTGCTCGTGCTGTCGCAGGTGCTCACCGGCGCTGCCGGCGCCGTGCTGGCGGCCGCACTGGCCGCGCTCACGCTCGGGCTGGCGCGCAGCGCCGGCCTGCGCCACCAGACCGGCCGCAACGAGGCCTACAGCCATGCCGGCAACATCGTGTCCGCGCTGGGGGCCGCGGCCTTTGCGCACTGGATGGGCGCGCCCTGGATGCTCGTCGTCATGACCGCCATGGCCGTGGGTGCGCTGGCGTGCCTGCGGGCGATCCGGCCCGGCGACATCGACCATGTGGCTGCGCGCGGCGCCGAAGCCGACAGTGCCAAGCCTGCCCCCTCCTCCCATCCCGAAGCCGTGGCACCCGAAGGTTTTCGCGCGTTTCTGGGCCACCGCGCGCTGTGGTGCTTCGGGCTGGCCTGCGCGCTCTTTCATCTGGGCAATGCGTCCATGCTGCCGCTGCTGAACCAGCGGCTCGCCGCCACGGTGCCCGACTCGTCCCCGCTGCTGTGGACGGGCGTCGCCATCGTGGTCGCCCAACTCACCATGGTGCCGGTGGCCCTGTGGGTGTCGCGCAGCCGGCGGTGGGACCTGCAGGTGTTCGTCTACATCGCCATCCTGGCCCTCCCCGTGCGGGGCGTCATCGCCTGGGCCATCCCCGATGCCTGGGCCAACATCCCGGTGCAGGTGCTCGACGGCCTGGCGGCCGGCGCGCTGGGCGTGGCCACGCCGCTGATGGTGGAACGGTACGTGCGCGGCAGCGGCCGCTACAACACCGCGCTGGGGCTGGTGATGACGCTGCAAGGCGTGGGCGCCGCGCTGAGCCCCGCCATTGCCAACAGCGTGGTCGGGGCGCAGGGGCATTTCGGCCTCGCGTTCGCCGTGCTGGCGGGCTGCGCGGTGCTGGCCCTGCCGGTCTTCTGGCTGGCGCAGCGGACTGCGGGCCGCCGCGGCGCGGCAACCGCACCGCCGCCGCCCTTGCCGGCCTGAGCGGGAAGGACCCTCCCACGCCGTTCCGATTGACGCCTGCGGGCCTGCTGCGTTACAACATGTTTCCTGCCGCGTCCCGATGGCTGATACCGATTCTCCGGTGCAACCCCTGCGTTGCCTGCCCCCGCGGCCTGTCCCAACCGAAACTGCAGGGAGCACTCCGCATGGCACGACGCGACGGCATCCACGACATCTCCATGGGCGCGCACGACGCCCTGCATGCGATCGGCCGCCGGGCTGACGCGCTGTTGCTGGGCATCGTCGCCCTGGGCGGGGCCGTCGCCCTCTGGATCGGCGTGGTGCACGGCCGGCCCGGCACCGCCGCGCTGTGGGGCCTGGGTTTGACGGGCCTGGCCGCCCTGGCCTACCTGCTGGCACGCGGCACGCTGCTCAGCCGGCTGGCCATGGTGGTGGCCGGCATGGGCATGGTGGCGCTGCACATCCAGCTCAGCCTGGGCGCCACCGAAATGCACTTCGGCGTGTTCGTGTTCCTGGCCTTCCTGCTGGCCTACCGCGACTGGCGGCCCATCCTCTTCGCGGCGGGGCTGATCGCCGTGCACCACATCGCGTTCGACCGGCTGCAACTGGCGGGGCTGCCGATCTATTGCCTGACCGAGCCCGACTTCGGCCGCATCCTCATCCATGCCAGCTTCGTGGTGGTGCAGACCGCGGTGGAAGTCGCCATCGCCCTGCGCACGCGGGCCGACGCCATCGAGTCGGCCGAGCTGCAGCAGCTGTGCCGCCTGCAGCCGAACGGCCAGCTGTCGCTGGACGTGGGCCACGTGGCCGTGCGCAGCGCGGCGGCCCGGGCGCTGCAGGGTGCTTTAGGACGCCTCAACGGCGTGGTGGCCGACGTGCACCAGGCCGCGGCCGGCCTGGCGTCGGCCTCGGGCGAGATCGCCTCCGGCAACCACGACCTGAGCCAGCGCACCGAGCGCACCGCCTCGCACCTGCAGGAGGCCGCCGCATCCATGGAGCAGCTGGACGGCGTGGTGCGCCACAGCGTGCAGGAGGCCGTGGCCGCGCGCCGCCTGACGCAGGAGGCCACGCAACTGGCCGAACGATGCGGCGGCGTGGTGACGGAGGTGGTGGCCACCATGGAGGGCATCCATTCCAGCGCCGGCCGCATTGCCGACATCGTGGGCGTGATCGACGGCATCGCCTTCCAGACCAACATATTGGCGCTGAACGCGGCCGTGGAAGCCGCCCGTGCCGGCGAGCAGGGCCGGGGCTTCGCCGTGGTGGCCAGCGAGGTGCGGGCCCTGGCCGGGCGCAGCGCCGAGGCCGCGCGCGAGGTGCGCACGCTGATCGCCGCCTCGGTGGCGCAGGCCGAGCGCGGCAGCACGCTGGCGGCCGACGCGGGCCGCAACATGCAGAACGTGGTCGATTGCGCACGGCGCGCCTCGCAGGTGGTGGGCACCATCAGCACATCGGTCGAAGGCCAGTCCAGCGACCTGGGCCGCGTGAGCACGTCGGTCACCGAACTCGACCACATGACCCAGCAGAACGCCGCGCTGGTCGAACAGTCCTCCGCCGCGGCGGCCAGCCTGCTGGAGCATGCCGGCCGGCTGAAAAGCGTGGTGGAGGGGTTCCAGTTCCAAGCACCGCGCGGCACGCTGGCCGCGCCCGCCTGAGACGGCGGCGCATGCCGCCTCGCGTCAAGCGAGTTTGAGGTACACCGTTCCCTGCTCCACACGGACGGGGTAGCTGCGCACGCCTTGGGTGAGCGGCGCGCACAGCGCGCTGCCGTCCCGCACGTCGAAGCGGCCCTGGTGCAGCGGGCACTCGATTTTGTGCCCCTCCAGGAAGCCGTCGCACAGCCGCGCATTGCCGTGCGTGCACAGGTTGTCGGTGGCGAACACTTCGCCGTCCACGGTGTAGAGCGCCACGTCGCGTCCCTCGACGGTCACGCCCACCACGTCGTCCTCGGGCAGGTCGGCGCGCGCGGTCGCCTCGGTCCATCCGGTGTCGATTGCTGGCATGGTGTGTCTCCTCTCAAATGGGGTAGATGATGGAATTCGGGATCATTTCGCTGTCGTAGATGCACTCCTTGCGGGCGAAGCGCAGGCCCTCGGGCGTGCGCACCACCACGTCCAGGTAGCGCCCGACGTTGAACACCGTGGAGGGCTCCGAGAGCTTGGTGCGAAAGACGGCGTAGTTCGCCTCGCACGCCCAGCGGCCCTCCCCGGCCTGCCGCACGATCGGCGCGCCGATCACGTGGCGCTGGTAATACGGGTCGTGGAACAGCGTCTCGCGGATGCCGTAGACGCGGTCCTTGAGCATGCCCTGGCTGTCGAACGACAGCGTGGCCAGCGGCAGGCCGCGCTCGTGGTTCTCGCGCGGCTGCAGGCGGTAGAGGCAGTCTTCGGTGAAGAAGCCGGGCCACCGGTCCCACTGCGCTGCGTCGAGCGCGGCGGCGTAGTCGGCATAGAGCTGCTGCAGGGCGAAGTAGTCGGCGAATTCGATCGCGGTGGATTGGGCGTCCATGGTTCAGTCCTCCTTTTCCATCACGCTGCGCCAGTACTCGTACATGCCGCGGATCAGCGTCTCGGTGACCATGTGGTCGGTGTCTCCCACATCCCGGCCGCCCAGCTCCACCAGCGCGCGATGGAAAGGCTTTTGCTCGAAGCCCTGCTGCGAGAACTCGATCACCTCGCCGTCGTCGGCCGAGACGAAGCCCGCCGGCCCGAACAGATTGGCCTGGCGCAGGCGGCGCTCGGTCATCTCGTCGGTGTCGTCCTCGAAGCCGAAATGCGTCCATTCGAAATCGAAGGCATCGTGGCCCACGGGCTGGATGTGGCGCGTGGAAACGCTGTTGACCTGCTGCTGCAGGATCACGCTGGGGAACAGCGTGGTCATCACCGCCGTGGGCCCGCCCCACCAGGGCTCGGGCACGATGTCGAGAAAGCGCGGGTCTTCCAGCTGCATGCCGGCCTTGAAGCTGGAGACGTTGGACACGTCGGACTGCTTCTTGGCCTCGCCGCGCGTGGACACCATGGCCGCGTGGCGGTGGCGCGCATCCATCTTCAGCTCCGACTTGTTGTCGGCCCGCCAGAGGCCGAAGGTCACGAACCAGGTGTGCAGCAGGCCTGGGTGGTAGGGGTCCTTGATGTTCTCCTGCATCAGCTTCCAGTTGCCCGGAATGCGCTGGCGGTTGTAGCCCAGAATCTTGAGCTTGCGGCCGTTGAACAGGCGATCGAAGTAACCCAGGATCACCGGCCCGAGGAAATCCTCCAGCGACTCCACGCCGTGGTCGAACGAGGCAAAAACCACGCCGCCGCGCGTGGCCACCTTGAGCCGCGTCAGGCCGTTTTCCTCCAGCTTGAAATCCGCCGGCATGCCGCCGTGGACCTTGCCGTCCTGCTTGACGCCGCGCCGGAAAGGCACGCCCTGCAGCGCGCCGTCGAGCTTGTAGTTCCACTGGTGGTAGGGGCAGACGAACTCCTTGCGGTTGCCATGGCGCTCCCGGCAAAACCGCATGCCGCGGTGCGCGCACACGTTTTCCACCACGTGCAGCTGCAGGTCCTCGCCACGCACCAGGATGACCGAGCGCTCGCCGATGGCCGTGCGCTTGAAGTCGCCCGGGTTCGGCACCTCGGCCTCCAGGCCCACATAGCACCAGTGGCTGCGGTAGAAGAACCGCTCCAGTTCGCGGCGGTAGATGTCCTCGCTGGTATAGGCCGCGAAGGGCACGCGGTGCGTGCCGGGGCTTTCCCAGGTCGGATGCAATGGGAAGACGGGGTGGGGCGTACTCATGGCGTTGTCTCCTTGGGGCTTGTGATGGGGCGCTGCGAATCAAGAGAGGGAAGGGCGCGCAGGAAGGGGCGCTGGCCCCTGCCTCACGGCGTGCTGGCGTAGAAGGCATCCGCATAGAGATGCTCGGCGGCGACGCCACGCTGGCGCGCCAGCAGCGACACGGCCTCCACCATGGGCGGCGATCCGCACAGGTAGGCGCGCCAGCCTTCCAGCGTGGGCCAGTCCTGCGCGATCGCGTCGGTGACCAGGCCCATGCGCTGGCCCGGCGCCGCATCGGCCGCGGCCACCACGGCATGCACCTGCAATTGCGGATGGCGCTGCTGCAGATATTTCAGCCACTGCAGGCCGTAGACATCGCGCGCCGATCGGGCGCCGGCATAGACGTGGATGGGGTTGGGCATGCCCGACTCCAGCGCGCCCCGCACGATGGAGAGGATCGGCGCCAGCCCCGTGCCGCCCGCCACGCAGAGCATGGGACCTTCGTACTTGCGGCGCAGGTAGGCCGAGCCCAGAGGCCCGCTCACGCGTACCGCATCGCCCACGGCCAGCACCTGGGCCACATGGGTGGACACCCGCCCGCCCTCGACCAGCCGCACGTGGAATTCGAGTTCGTCATCGTGCGGCAACCCGGCCATCGAATACGGCCGCACCAGGCCCGGGCCGAACTGCAACTGCGCGTACTGCCCCGGCGAGAAGTCCAGCGGCTTGGCCGGCTTGAGGCGCAGGCGGCGGATGTCGTGCGTGAGCGTTTCCACCGCCGTCACCGTGGCCTTGATCGTGCGGGCGGTGTGCACCACCACCTCGTCGGGCTCGGGAATCTCGATGGTGCAGGACTCGCTCAGCACCGTCTGGCAGGCCATCACGTACTGCCCCTCGCCGCCGCCCAGCGGCGGCATGCGCAGCGCCTGGCCCGCATCGATCACCTCGCCCGAAAGCACCTTGCAGCGGCAGGTGCCGCAGCGCCCGGCCATGCAACTGTAGGAAACGGGAATCTGGTGCTCGCGCAGCACTTCCAGCAGGTTGGCGCCCGGCGCCACGGGCAGCACGCGGCCCAGCGGCTCGATATGCAGTTCCATCGGGTTGTCTCACTCACTGTCGTTGTTATGGCCCCGATCATTCCTGTGATCCGATAATCAGCCAATAGAATGGCGTGAATACACCGCATCACCCTGATGAATAAAGGTGCCCCGTGGAACTGGAAGACATCGATCTGAATTTGCTGGTGGTCTTTCAGCAGCTGCTCATCACGCGCAAGGTGTCGCAGGCCGCGGAAAACCTGGGCCTGACGCAACCCGCGGTGAGCAACGCGCTGGCGCGGCTGCGCCGCCTGCTGGGCGACGAGCTTTTTTTGCGCACGGCCCAGGGCATGCAGCCCACGCCCTATGCCGACCAGTTGGCGGAGTCGGTGTCGTACGCGCTGGCCATGATCCACGGCGCCCTCAACCACAGGCTGGGGTTCGATCCCGCCACCAGCCGGCGCGTGTTCAAGGTGGGCATGACGGACATCGGCGAGATCTACTTTTTGCCCCGCCTGCTGGAGCGGCTGGCGCAGGTGGCCCCGGGCGTGCGCCTGACCACCGTGCGCAATTCAGCCACCGACCTGAAGGACGCCATGGAAGCCGGCAAGGTGGACCTGGCCGTGGGCCTGCTGCCGCAGCTCAAGGCCGGCTTCTTCCAGCGCCGGCTGTTCCGCCAGCCCTATGTGTGCCTGTTCCGCGAGGGCCACCCGCTGCACAAGCGCCGCAGCATCGCACTGGCGGATTTTTCCAAGGCGGAGCACGTGGTGGTCGTCTCCGAAGGCACGGGCCACGGCAAGGTGGACGAACTGCTGGAGCGCATGGGCGTGGCCCGCGACGTGCGGCTCACCGTGCCGCACTTCGTCGCCATCGGCCACATCCTGCAGGCCACGCAAATGGTCGCCACCGTGCCCGAGAAAATGGCCCAGAGCATGGCCGAGCCCTTCGGCCTGGCCTATGCGCCCCACCCGGCCAAATTGCCGCAGGTGGCGATCAATCTGTTCTGGCACACGAAGTACCACCGGGATCCGGGGAACCAGTGGCTGCGGGGGGTGTTGGTGGAGATGTTTGCGGAAGGGGAGTAAGGGAGATGCATGGCACGTCCTCATGGCTTAGCCACTATGTGTCCGTGCAAATTGCTGCGGCGACCCTAGGCCATGTGAATCCCAGCGGCGCAATATCACCTACAGGCTGGTTGCAGTCGTTGGTATGTACGTGCCGAAAAAATGCTATCGGCCATCAGTTGCCGCTCAACGCGAACGGCCGTTTCAGACTGAGGGCAGTCGAGCGTCTGCGCCACAACAACTGAGCGTTCGCGCCCTTTCCAGTCATTGGGGTTGGCGGAGAGCAGCTACTCTTCTGCAGCATTGGCCTATTGGCCACGGCTAGACCTGTCACTGCTTGGGTTCCTGCCGACGAGAGCATGAAATACTCTGTCGCAGTACAGTGGAGAACTCAGACTCACTCAATGGAGTGTCTTGGCTTCACATGCCGTCCTCGGCAAGATTGCACTCAATGCCGACTTTTCGCAGCCGAAAAGTTTCTGACGCTTTATCGCCCAGGTGGTCGATCTTAAATTATTGCCAAGTCGTGTGATCTTTCGCAAAAATGCGGTGGCGCAACCTGCGTTGATCTCCCGTGATCACGACATATGCGCTATCGTATCCGGCTGAGCTTGACCGACGCACGTCGCTTTCCCGCGTGTGTGCGACTAGGGATCATTCGGCGAGTGCAGATAAAAATAGACCGCCACATGGAGGGGCAAGAATGGAGGACGTCCTTCAAAGGATCAAGGCGTTGCTGGCCGAGGCCGGTCCAATCGAAAGCTCGGGCGCGACAATCGCGAGCGATGTGCTTGTGGGGGCCGGCGGGGACAAGGTTTGCTATCAGGTGAAGTTGGGCTGGGACATCGCCGTCGCCAACGTCTGCGACGAGACCTGGGGCGTGTTCAACATTCAGTTGATGCGATTCATCAGAGCCCAGAACTACGACAATGCTGCTTTGGGGGCGGTACTGGCGCAGATTCAAGTCGATGACAGTCACTGGAGGTGGCTCAACAAGTCGCTTCATTTCAACAGCGATGAGTACAAGTGGTTCTTCCTTTTTGCCGAAGGCTACCCGCAGGCGGCTTGTCTCATTTACCACCCGAAACCAAGCGCCATGGATGGGCAAGGAATCTTCTACATTGAATTTTTGGCAGTCGCTCCATGGAATCGCGTCAACCCGATGAGGGAACGTTCATTCAAAGGGGTCGGCACCACCCTGATCGCCACGGTGAAAGAGTACGCTTGCGCTCAACTCGGCCTACGACCAGGGTTTTCCTTGCACGCGCTCCCAAGGGCGGCGGGCTTCTACCAATCGATCGGGATGAGGAACTTCCCGCAACTCGATAAAGAAGGAATGCCATACTTCGAGATGCCCATATGAGCAACGACGACTTTCCACTGTCGCCAGATTGCTGGGCGGACGCTGCGGCTTTCTATCAAGCTTATTTGAAGGCGGAAGACTTTTTGTCCAGAGTCCCCGCGAAGAGCCGCGGAGTCAACGTGGACAGGTCGCTATACGACCTGACCCGCCACCTCTACGCTCAGAAGTCCGAGCCTGAGGCGCTCTTCAGAGCCAAGCTTGGGGCATCCGAAACGTTGGCTGCAGTTTGGCTATCAAAGGTTCGGACGCTCGCAGAATGGTTTTCTGCCGCACAGCCCGTGCCTGTATTCCAGGGGCTCTTTGTTGACGATTTGAGAGGCCTGATCAAGCTGAGCGCCGATCCGTCTCGGATCACACAGGTTGCCTCCTACTTAGTCGAACGCGGCATCATCGTGATCTACGAACCTCATATTCCCGGAATGAAGGTAGATGGCGCCGTGTTTAAGCTGGCTTCCGGGAATCCCGTGATTGGCATGAGCCTGAGGTATCCGCGCCTGGACTACTTCTGGTTCACGCTGATGCATGAACTCTCGCACGTGGTTCTCCATGGCGACCTGTTGTCGACGCCGATCATCGACGACATGGACGCCGAAAATACCGATTTGATCGAACTGCAGGCTGACAAGCTCGCCACAGACTCGCTCATTCCACGCGGCGAATGGCGAAGCTGTCCCGCTAAGTACAGCTTGGCAGAGAGGGATGTTCTAGATTTCGCGGCCAAGCTGGGCATCGCGCCCCAGATCGTGGCAGGAAGGCTCCGGCGTGAGTTCCGGAGACACGATCTCTTTTCCGAACTGGTCAACAGAATCAACATCCGGGAGACATTGTTTGGATCGGTATAAGTACACCCCATTCCTCAAGCTCAAGGCAAACGAAGTCGCTGCAATCGCCAGTTTGAGCGATGTAGTGAAGGACAAGATTGTTCCTTTCTTCGATCTTGCTCGAAAGGACGGCATGTCTCCTGCCGGGTTTGGTTCGATGGTGTCCAAGTCGGTGGTCAAGCTGAGAAAATACATAGGGCAAACGCGCCCATTTTTTCTCGACAACTACGACATTGCCGACGACATTCTGCTGAATGGGCAGCCGAACTATGAAGCTGTGATGCATGAGTTCAGAGAGTTGAACTTCATCCCCGTCGTTGGGCTGAATCGGACAGTGGCTCATAACCAGGCCGTGTTTAATGCCAAGGCGAGCGGCCTTCTGAAATCAGGCGCTGTGGCGATCCGTCTGGCCGAAGAAGATTTCGAGTCGTTCGGGTTAATTCAAGGCGAACTTGGCGACCTCATCAAGGCCGGCGCACAGTTCGCCCACTGGATACTCGTCTTGGACTGTCGGATGTGCCGTAACGTTGACCCGGCTACACACGCGGCCAAGTTGGCAAGCTTTATCAGCCAGGCTACAAGGGTGTTCGATTTCTCGCTGACCATTGTCGCTGGCTCATCGATCCCTGCAGCCATTGGCGAGATCGCGAAGGTAGACGTCAGGTGCAACATCTCACGCGTGGAGCTAACAATCTACAGGAC
This sequence comes from Acidovorax sp. SUPP950, assembly GCF_030158935.1. NCBI lineage: Bacteria > Pseudomonadati > Pseudomonadota > Betaproteobacteria > Burkholderiales > Comamonadaceae > Acidovorax > Acidovorax sp. SUPP950. Next base: position 186,799 of record NZ_BQXE01000003.1, read on the forward strand.
GATCCGGGCCATGGGTTTGGATCGCGTAGGCTTCGGGGACTATACAGTCGTGAGTCCGCTGTATTCCGATGTCACTTTGCCTCCGGAAATGATGCGTACAGTGACGGCACCCAAGGTCTTGTACAGCCATGAGGACCTTCACTTCATCGCGCGTGGTGGTGCCCTGAAGACGCATGCGCGAGGCAATCTGCAGTACAACGATCTAGCTTCAGAAATCGTGGCACAACCGTTTTACCGGGGTGCTCCGTACTCGTTCGGCGATGATTTTCTTAACGTCAAGGCAAAAATGGGCGGCAAGCTGGTAACCCCCGGCAGCATCCTCAACCCGACCATCAACGCCCACATCACCTACATGGCTACAGGCCATCCGTTGTTGATGTGACGAGTCAGTAGAAGTTGCGCAATCGAGGCGCTGACCTCAAGCGCCCCTTTCCTCTCGGCGATCATTTCCGAGAGATTCGCGCGGCTGAGCTTCTGCACGTTCTTGGTCTCCACGCCGCACATTGTTAGAAGCTCACATTTCCACAAGGCCAGAAGCGCAACCTGCTTGTCAAACCTGGGGCTGATCGTGGCTTTGCGCACGTATCGAAGCATCGGGGGGTCTTCGACACCAGCACGAGCTTGGTGGTTTGCGCTAGTTGCGACCATTACTCCCCAATGCGCCGGGGCGATACGCAGCGCCTGTCGAAGATGATTTTCAGTGGTCACCAGCGTGATGCGCCGGAATGCTTGGTCGTAGTACGAACCTTGCCGGACAATACGAGCGATCGCATCGGTTTCGCCCTTGATCTCATAGCAGTGCGCAGCACGATGCACAGCGACAACATCGGCAATCGCATTGCCGTTGTGCACACGAACTTCCTCGAGCACTGCCTTAGGCGCCACGGGCCGGCCGCGAAGGTGCCTGATCAGAGCTGCGCGAATTTCCTTGTCGGTCAATTGGCCCATTAAATTTGTGTCCAGCGCGCATCTCACACGGATCCGGATCATACAAGCCGCTGCTGCGAACCGGTGATTTCTTGAGCTTGCGTAGTGCTGCCGCTACGGACTTCCCTCGTGCCAAGCGGTGAAACTAGATTGTGAACGGCACCCCGGTTAATGCGCTCGCTTACAGGAGCCGCTTGTGAGGCAAGGACAAACGTTCAGTTGCGGCGGCGGAGGCGGTCAATCTGGCGGTGATTCCAAACGACTGCAATTGCTGCCAAGCAGTCTTTCAAAGCGATCTAGCGACGTGTCGGAGTCTCCCCCCGATGAGCCTTGCCCACCGGCTCACCCGAACCAGCACACCCCTCAAAACCGATAACTCACCCCTGCCGTCACCACCAGCGGATCCAGCCGCACCTTCGCATGCGCAGGCGCCCCGCCCAATGCCGGCAGCGTGCCGGTCGCCGTGGTCTTGAGCCAGATCTTCTTGGCATCCACGAAGAAGCTCCAGCGTGCATCCAGCGGCACCTCGAAGCCGGCCTGCAGCACGGGGCCGATGCCGTTCTTCACATGCAGGTCCGACACGAAACCGTCGCGGGATTCCAGCACCAGCGTGTAGTTGATGCCGGCGCCGATGTAGGGCCGCACGGGGCCGCCATCCCACAGCTGGCGGCGCACGGAGAGCACGGCCGGGCCGTACTTGACCTTGCCAAGCGTGCCTGCGCTGGACAGGGTGCCGGTGCCCTTGAGCGCGGTGGTGGGCGGCAGGCCCAAAGCGAGTTCGGCGCTCCAGCCCGGGTGGAAGTCGTAGATGGCGCCGAAGCCGATGCTGTCGTTGGAATCGGCCTTGGCGCTGGCTCCGGGCACGATTTGCCCGCCAGCCCGCACTTCGGCCGAGGTGCTGAAGCCGATGTGCGCGGGGCCTGCATAGATGCGCCAGGGCGAGGGCGATGACGCATCCGGCGATGCCGGGGTCTGCGCCTGTGCCTTTGCGGGCAGTGGGGCGATGAGGCTGCCGCCAGCGGCTGCCACGGCCAAGGCCGCGGCGGCCTGGCGTGCCCGGGCGCGCGGGAAAACGGGCCGCGCAGAGAAAGAGCGCGCGGTGATGTGGTGGTGTGCAATGCCTTGCATGGTGTCATCTCCTGAATTGATTTGTCCGTGTCTTCGCTTCGCTTCGCGTTGCCGTGCTGCGGCGTTGGCGCCGCAGCGGCACCTGCCGATCAGTCCCGGCCGGCCCGCTCGATGCCCCGTGCGAAGCCTTCGGGGTCGGTGAACAGCGCCTCGTGGCTGCCGCTCGCCTCCACGTAGCGGAACAGGCCCAGCCGTTCCGACAGGCGCGGGTGCCAGGGCAGGCTGTGCGGCAGCGCGGTGTCTTCGCGGCAGTTCAGGTACGACTTGCCCAGCGCCAGCGCGGCGGTGGGCTGCGACAGGGCGATGGGGTCGGTCAGGCAGCGCAGCGGCTGCGGGTGCAGCAGGGCGTAGGTGCTGCGCGCCAGATCGGCATCGGCGTCGTTGATGAAGCATTCGCGCCAGACTTCGAAGGGCAGTTGCACGCCGCCGCCGCCAGCGGCCGCGAGGCCCTCGAACAGGGCGCGGTAGTGCGGGGGTGCCATGTCGCACAGGGCCTCGCCGGGCAGCGGAACGAAGGCGTTCACATAGACCAGCCGCCGGATGCGTTCGGGCACGCGGTCGGCGGCGCCGGACAGCAGCATGCCGCCGTAGCTGTGGCCGACGAGCCGCACTTCGCGCAGGTCGTTCGATGCGAGGAACTGCACCAGCCCGTCGATCGCATCCGGCAGGCCCAGCGGGGCCGTGCCGTCGCCAGGGCAGTTGCCCGGCAGCGTGGGGCAGTGCACGGTGTGGCCGCGTGCGCGCAGGTGCTCGGCGGTGGCTTGCAGCGTGTCGCCCGTGTGCCAGGCGCCGTGGACCAGGACGTAGGTGTCCGCCATGTCGTTGTCTCCTTGTGTGGTGGGAGACCCATGGTGTCGCGCCTGCCGGGCCGTGGATGGCCGATGCGTGCCAGCGTGGCGGACGCTGGGTGCCGTGCGTCTGGCCTTTAACCGGCGCAGGCCGTTGGACCCGCCTCGCCGTGCTGCGGCACTGTCTGCGGCGCCCCTTGCCTGGTTGCCCGACTGAATCCAGGCCGTGTCAGTGCGTGCTGGCGAACGATTGCGCTGGCGCGCAGCGCTCCTGCGCGGGGGTTCTGCCGCACCACTGGCGGCAGGCGCGCGCGAAGTGCGACGGGTCCAGGAAGCCCGCGCGCCGGCCGATCTCGGCCACCGTCAGGTGCCGGTGCGAGGGCGCATGCAGCATGCGCTGCGCCACCGCCATGCGCTCGCGCATGAGCAGCAGCGCGAAGGTGCTGCCGCCCGCCGACAGGGCGCGGTGCAGGGTGCGCAGCGATACGCCCACGTCATCGGCCACGTCGGCGGCGGTGAGGCCGTGCTCGCCAAAGCGCTGGCGCACGCAGTGCTCGATGCGTAGCAGCAGGCCGGGGCGCGGCGGCACCTCGGGCGCAGTGCCGCAGGCCAGCGACAACAGGCCGCCCAGGTGCTCGGCCTGCAGCGTGCCCAGGCGGGCGGGCTGTTCGGCGCACAGCTGGGTCACGTAGGCGCTCAGCACCCGGGCCCATCCGGCGGCGCCGTCCAAACGCCGGCCCAGCCAGCGGTCGGCGGCGGGCAGCCAGGTGTCCAGCCAGCCGATGGGGATCTGGATGGAGACGGTGTCCACCGCCTCGGGGAACTCCAGCAAATAGCGGCGGCGCGAATCGATCAGTGCCAGGTCGCCCGGCAGCAGGCGCGCGGCGCCGGCATCGTCCTGCGCGACGTGGCAGGGCGACGACTCCTTGCAGAGCAGGTAGTAGAAGTTGTCTCCCCCGCTGCGGCGAATGCCCTGCAAGGTGCGGCGCACGCGCTGCGCGCTGCCGCTCACGCGGTTGACGCGCAAGCCGCCGCAGGGCATGGAGGCCAGCGTGGCCGAAAAAGCCTGGCGCTGGCCGGGCTCCACCTCCATGTCGAGGAAGCAGTCGCAGACCGCGCCGACCCAGTAGTCCGCCCGCTGCGCGGCAGGAACGGCATCGGTGCTCCATGTGCGGATGGCGCATTCCATGGCCTGCCTGTCGCCGGTCGGCTCCGACTGCATTGCTATGCTTTTGGAGGCCATGGTGCGCTCTCCCTGTGCGCTGCGGGCCGTTTTGGCTTGAAGGGGCGTTCGGCTCAGGCGTCCCTGCGCACACGCCCGAGCAGCAGCACCGCCGCGGCCGCCAGCACCGCGGGCACGGCGGCCACCAGGATGATGGACGCGGGTGTCCAGGCCGCGGCCAGCAGGGCGCCGCCTGCCAGCGGCCCGACGATGGCGCCGATGCGGCCCACGCCCAGCGCCCAGCCCACGCCGGTGGCGCGGATGTGGGTGGGGTAGATGGCCGCGGCCAGCGCGTTGCAGCCGATCTGCGCGCCCACCACGCCGAAGCCCGAGAGCGCGGCGCCGGCCAGCAGCCCCGTGAGGTTCTGCCCGCTGAAGGCGATCAGCGCGATGAAGCCGGCCGAGGCGGCGTAGGCCGCGCCCAGCACGGTGTAGGCGCTGAAGCGGTCGATGAGCCGGCCCAGCGCGAGCGCACCGACCACGCCGCCCAGGTTGAGCATGGCGGTGGAGAGAATGGCCTTTTCCAGCGGCAGGCCGGCGCTTTTGAGCAGCGTGGGCAGCCAGTTGACCAGGAAGTACATGACCAGCAGGTTCATGAAGAACGCCAGCCACAGCAGCATGGTGGTGGGCAGGCGGCCGTGGCGGAACAACTCGAACACCGAGAAGCCCGCCTGCACGCCCGCGGCCTCGCCGCGCAGCCCGGTCATCACCGTGGCCGGGTCTTCGCCCGGGTAGGCGCTCTTGACGATGGGTTCGTAGTGCGCGGGCGCGGCGCCGCTGGCGGCCAGGTAGCGCAGCGATTCGGGCAGCAGGGCGGCCAGCACCGGCAGCAGCAGCAGGGGCAGCACGCCGCCCAGAACGAACACCGAGTGCCAGTCGAAATGCGCGATGAGCCAGCTGGAGATCAGCCCGCCCAGCGTGGAGCCGAGCGGGAAGCCGCAGAACATCACCGTGACCAGCGTGGCGCGCAGGCGCTGCGGCGCATATTCGCTGGTCAGGGCGATGATGTTGGGCATGGCCGCGCCCAGGCCCACGCCGGTGATGAAGCGGTAGGCCAGCAGCTCGTTCATGCTGGTGGCCCAGGCCGTGAGCAGCGCGAACAGGCCGAAGATGAAGGTGGACAGCAGGATGATCTTCTTGCGGCCCCAGCGGTCGGCGGCCGGGCTGAGCAGGAAGGCGCCGGCCATGAGGCCGAAGAGGCCGGCCGCGAAGATGGGCCCGAACGCCGAGGGCTTGAGCCCCCAATCTTCCGCGATGCGCGGCGCCACGTAGGCGATGGACTGGGTATCGAAGCCGTCGAGCATGGCGACGATGGCGCACAGCAGCGTCACGCGCAGCTGCAGCGGCCCGAAAGCAGCGCGGTCTGCCGCCGGAATGCCGGCGGCCATGGATGGGGTCATTTTGTCTCTCTCCGTCTTGTAGGGATGGGGGTGGCTCATGGGCCGGGGACCACAGGAAAAATCAAGGCTGGTAGTCGGGCTGCTCCTGCGGTCGGGCCGCGATGAAGGCGGGGTGCCGTTCGGCGTGCGCGTACACGGCCATGGCACGCGCATGGGGTTGGAGGTCGCAACCCGCGCGCAGCGCGTTGGCCACCTGGGGCACCAGGCACACGTCGGCCAGCGTGGGCTGGTCGCCAAAGCACCAGGGGCCACCGCCGTCACCGTGCCTGGCCAGCAGCCGCTCCACAGCCTCGAAGCCCTCGGCCGCCCAGTGGGCGTACCACGCGTCCTTCTGCGCCGCGCTCAAGCCCAGCGGCCCTTGCAGGTACTTCAGGATGCGCAGGTTGTTGACGGGGTGCATGTCGCAGGCGATGACATGGGCCAGCTCCAGCACACGGGCACGCAGCCGGGGCTCCAGCGGGATCAGGCGCGGCTCGGGGTGGCGCTGGTCCAGGTAGTCGAGGATGGCCATCGACTGGCCCAGGGCGAAGTCGCCATCCACCAGCGTGGGCACGACGCGCGAGGCATTCAGTTCGGCATAGCCCGGTGCGCGGTGCTCGCCGGTGCGGATGTTCACCCCGTGGTAGTCGGCGGGCAGCCCTTTGAGGGCCAGCGCGATGCGCACCCGGTACGAGGTGGAGCTGTTGAAGAAGCTGTAGAGCTGCACGGCGGGCTCCACGGCGTCAGACCACGTCCACCCGCAGCTCGCCCAGGCGGTCCACGCCCACGACCATGCGGTCGCCGCGCACCACCGGGCCCACGCCTTCGGGGGTGCCGGTGTAGATCAGGTCGCCCGGCTCCAGCCGGAACCAGGTGGAGAGGTCGGCGATGGTCTCGGCCACCGACCAGATCAGGTGCGACACGTCGCTGCGCTGGCGGTCCGCGCCGTTCACGGTGAGCCAGATGCCGGCCTGCTCGAAGTGGCCCACGTCGCTGGCGCGGTGGATGGGGCCGATGGGCGCGGAGGCATCGAAGGCCTTGCCGATCTCCCAGGGCCGGCCCATCTGGCGCATCTCCATCTGCCGGTCGCGGCGGGTCATGTCCAGGCCCACGGCATAGCCCCAGGCGTGCTGCAGCGCGTTCTCGCGGGCGATGTCGCTGCCCGCTTTGCCGATGGCGACCACCAGTTCCGCCTCGTAGTGGAAGTTGTCCGTGCGCGAGGGGTACGGCAAGCGCAGCGTCTCGCCATGGGCCACGGGGATGACGGCATCGGCCGGCTTGCAGAAGAAGAAGGGCGGCTCGCGGTCGGGATCGAACCCCATCTCGCGGGCGTGGGCCGCGTAGTTGCGGCCCACGCAGTAGACGCGGCGCACGGCGAAGGCATCGCCGCTGCCTGCAACGGGCACGGCAACGGAGGGAGGAGCGGGAAACACGAAGGCCATGGAGATGTCTTTCAAAAGGGGATTGAAGATTCAGGATGCGCAGCGGCTCACAGGCGCTCTTCGCGCAGCAGGCCCAGGGCGGCCTGCACCGGGCGGTCGGAATAGCTGAACAGCACCGCGTCCTGCGTCGCGGCCAGCTGCACGGGCGCCCATGAGGGGGCGACGAAGGTGTCGCGCGGGCCGAACTGGAAGGTGCGCTCGCCGATGCGCGCCGTGCCCTGGCCCTCGACCACGCTGAACACGGTCGCATCGGTGGCACGGTAGGTGCGGCCCTGGAAGCCGGCCGGCAGGAACTGCATGAACGTGGCCATGGTGGGCATGGGCCACCCCCCGGTGGTGGGGTTCACGTAGCGCAGCTTGACGCCGTCCCAGGCGTCCAGCTCGCCCTGGCGAAACAGCCGGTCCAGCGCCTCGCGGCTGCGCTCGTAGGGGTAGCTGAAGAGGGGCGAGGTGGAGCCCTCCGTCGCGCGGTGGCGCACCGGCACCATGTTGTGGCCGAAGGCGGCAAAGCTGTGCCCCTCGGCCCGGCTCACGGGCTGCACCGCCTCGGGGTAGTTCTCCGCGAAGCCCGCATCCAGGTGGCCGATGAGGGGAATGTCGAGCCCATCGAGCCAGACCACGGGCTCGCCGCCGTCCGCCACCGCCGGGTTGCCGTGGTCGTGCCAGGTCCACGAGGGGGTGATGATGAAGTCGCCCGGGTGCATGGTGGTGCGCTCGCCGTTGACGGCCGTGTAGGCACCCTGCCCTTCCACGATGAAGCGCAGCGCCGACTGCGTGTGGCGGTGGCTGGGCGCGACCTCGCCGGGCAGGATGAGCTGCAGCCCCGCATACAGCGTGGAGGTGATGCTGGCGCGGCCGGGCAGGCCGGGGTTTTCCAGGATGAGCACGCGGCGCACCGCCTCCTCGGCGCTGATGACCTCTCCCGCCTGCATGACGAGCGGGCGCACGTCCTCGTATTTCCAGAAGGCGGGCACGGCCCGCGGGCGGGGTTCGCGCGGCACCAGGCTGTGCAGCGATTCCCAGAGCGGGGCCATGCCATGGCGGGCGATGTGGTCGTAGTAGGCCTGCCGGTCGGCGGATGCGGCGGCAGGCGGCGATGCCAGGGTGGGCGTGTCCATGCGTTGTCTCCTGTGTCTGCGGCCAGCCATGCCAAAGCACTCGAATGCGCGCTGCCAGCCGGTCCATGGGCGGATTATTCGAACCCGTCGATAGTCCGTAAAATCATTTATTGGTCTTATCCATAATCTTTTGGATATACCTTCAACACCACCGACGACCCCATGGACTGGACCCACCGCCTGCGCCTGCGACAGCTGCAGATGCTTTTGAGCCTGGCGCAGACCGGCAACATGAGCCAGTCGGCGCAGTTGCTCCACACTGCGCAGCCCGCGCTCTCCAAGTGGCTCAAGGAACTGGAAGAGGACCTGGGCATGGTGCTGTTCGAGCGCCATGCGCGCGGGCTCAAGCCCACGCCCCAGGGCGAGGCGCTGATCGCCCACGCCCGGCGCATCGAGGCCCACCTGGACAGCGCCCGCGACGACATGCAGGCCCTGCGCGACGGCGGCAGCGGGCTGGTGGCGGTGGGCACCTCGGGCGCTTCGGCGTCCGACGTGGTGCCCATGGCGGTGCTGCGCCTGCTGGAGTGGCTGCCGCGCGCGCAGATCCGGCTGGCCGAAAGCACCATGAACGTGCTCATGCAGCAGCTGGCCCATGGCGAGCTGGACGTGGTGGTGGGCCGCTCCGCGCCCGAACTGCATGACACCCACATCCACACCGAGATGCTGTACATGGAGCCCATCCATTTGGTGGCGCGCCCGCAGCACCCGCTGCTGCGGCAGGAGCGCGCGCTGGAATGGGGCGATCTCATGGCCTACCGCTGGCTCGTCTGGCCGCGCGGCACGCCGATCCGCAATGCGCTGGAGGGCGCGCTGGCAACCGCCGGGCATGCGCTGCCGCAGGGCAGCGTGGAGTCCAACTCCGTCACGCTCAACCTCACGCTGCTGGGCCACAGCGACATGATCGGCATGGCCTCGCACCGCGCGGCGCTGCGGTTTTCGCACATGGGCGCGCTGCGCGTGCTGCCGGTGCGGCTGTCGGGCTTCGGCTCGGTGTCGATGTACTGGCGCGAGAACACCACCGACCGGGTGGCCGTGGCCAGCATGCTGCGCGCCCTGCGCGAGGCCGCCGCACCCGCCTCCTGACCGCACGCCAGGGCGTGCAGGCCCGTGCCAATGGGGGCACCATGGCGGCCTGGGCGCACGGTGCGCCCCCACGCGCAGGAGACAACCCATGGCCCAGGCCACCCACGCAGTTTTCAACCAGTTTTCCGAACGCACCGACTACGACCTGCTCGCCACCGATGCCGCGCTGCAGGACGGGCTGCATCGCACGGGTGCGCAAGGCGCCCTGCCCGCCCTGGGCGCCTACGCACGGCAGCTCGGCACGGCCGCGACAGGGGCCCTGGCCGAACAGGCCAACCGCCACACGCCGCAACTGCACCGCTTCGACAACCGGGGCCGGCGCATCGACCGGGTCGAATTCCATCCCGCGTGGGACGCGCTCATGGCGCTCTACCGCGCACAGGGCTTGGTCTCCATGCCCTTCGACAGCGACCGGCCCGGCCGCTGGACCGCCTGGGCCGCGGGCTTTTACCTGCACGGCCAGGTCGAGCAGGGCACCCTGTGCCCCGCCACCATGACGCAGGCCGCGATCCCGCTGCTGCGCAAGGAGCCCGCGCTTTGGGCGCAGCTGGAGGACAAGCTCCACAGCCGCACCCACGACCCGCGTGACCGGCCCGCGCAGGAAAAATCCAGCGTCTGGCTTGGCATGGGCATGACCGAAAAGCAGGGCGGCTCCGACGTGCGCGCCAACACCACCGTGGCCACGCCCGTCGGCGCGGGCGGGCGCGGCGGCGAATACCGGCTGCAAGGCCACAAGTGGTTCTTCTCCACCCCGCAGAGCGACGCGCACCTGGTGGTGGCGCGCACCGGCGAGGGCGGCCCCTTTGCCTGCTTCTACGTGCCGCGCTGGCGGCCCGACGGCACGCTCAACGCGGTGCACGTGCAGCGCCTGAAGGACAAGGTGGGCAACCGCAGCAATGCCAGCGGCGAGGTGGAATTCGACGGCGCCTGGGGCCTGCTGATGGGCGAGGAAGGCCGCGGCATCCCCACGATCATCGAGATGGCGACCACCACGCGCCTGAGCTGCGTGGCCGGCAGCGCCGCCATCCTGCGCCAGGCCACCGTGCAGGCCATCGCCTATGCCCGCCAGCGCCATGCCTTCGGCCGGGCCCTGGCCGAGCAGCCGCTGATGCGCGCGGTGCTGGCCGATTTGGCGCTGGAGAGCGAGGCCGCGCTGGCGTTGCTGATGCGCCTGGCCGAGGCCTTCGAACGCGAGGATGACGGCACCGCCAGCGCGGCCGACCGCGCCTGGAAGCGCGTGATGACGCCCGCCGCCAAGTTCTGGGTCTGCAAGCGCGGCGTGGGGCTGGCCGGCGAGGCCATGGAGGTCTTCGGCGGCAACGGCTACGTGCAGGACGGCGTGATGGCGCGCCTCTTTCTCGAATCGCCCGTCAACTCGATCTGGGAAGGCTCGGGCAACGTGATGTGCCTGGACGTGCTGCGCGCCCTGGCGCGCGAGCCCGAGGCCGCGTCGGCGCTGCTGCAGGACTTCGCCGACGCCGCGGCCGGCGAGCCGCGCATCCTCGACGCGCTCCGGCCGCTCCAAGGCCTGCTCGCCCTCCCGCCCGAACAGCTGGAGCCCCTGGGCCGCCAGCTCGTGCAGCGCCTGGTGCTGGTGGCGCAAGCCTGCCTGCTGCGCCGCCATGCGCCGCAGGCGGTGGCGGATGCGTTCATTGCCACCCGGCTGGAGGACGGCGGCGCAGGCCGCGTCGTGGGCGCCATCGACACCCGAGCGATGGATGCCGGGGCGATTCTGGACCGGGCGTTTCCGGCGTGATCCAGCCGGCTACGCCCCACGCATTGCCACGCAGCTTTCGCGCGTCCGGCGGACGTCGCTCCGGCCCTCTTTTTGCTATCAATTAAATAGCAATACAGGCATGCAAACTCCCGGCATGCGGCGGTTTCCGCTAAAAACGGGCTCGGACGCGCCTGTCACAGTGGGCGAGGGCCGCCTGTGGTCGCTTCGATCACCGCCAGAGAGCACGCTCACCCCGGCACGCCACCCCAACGCTGCAGCAGCAACGCGTCCTCGGCAGCGCGCTGGCGTTGCATGAACTCGGCGGCGGCCACGTTGTAAGCCACGCGCTCCTGCACGTGGGCATCGCCATCGCGTGGCAGATCGCGGTCATGGAACGGGTCTTCGTCGAAAGCCGCATCGAGTGCGGCGAACGCCTCGCGATGCAGGTGCCGCATGCCGACGCGCCAGGTTTCGTTGGACAGCAGGTAGGCCGTGAGCTGCCGGTCGTCGCCTTCGGCGTCCATCACCCCCGCGGCCAGGGCCGACAGGTCGCCGGGCGTCAGCACGCTTTGCGCGGCATAGGTCATCTCGGAGGGCACGCTGTCCGGCAGCCACAGCAGGGCCTTCAGGCTGACCTTGGCGTGCAGCATGGTCTCCAGGGGTTCCCTGCGCAACTGCCGTTCCATGTCCTCGGGAATACCGGGCGTTTCCAGCGCCTGCCGGATGAAGTGGTGCACGGCCGCCTCCAGCGCTCCCAGCCGGAACTGCTGCCGCGCCCAGCCGTCCAGCCCCGCCGCGTCGATGCGGCCCTCTTGCACCGCCTGGACCATCTGGTGGTTGCGCACCGCGAGCACGATGGCGGAAAAGCCTTCGGCCACGTTGTCGCCGCACGATCCGAGCGCGTTCTCGGCCATGGCCAGCACCCGCGCCCGGAGCCGGCCGTCGCGGGCGATGGCCTGGATCACCTGCGCCCCTTCCTGCAGGAGGGTGGCGCCCGGCCCGTGGGCTTTCCGCAGCGCCGGGGTGGACGGCAGCCTTCGCTCCAGCAAATGGGCGAACGCGGGCGCGTTTTCCTCGCCATCGAAGGCTTCCTGGGCTTCCAGCCAGAGCGAGAAGGGTGCCCGCAACTCGGATCGAAGATGGGGTGGCGTGGCTTTGTGCAGGGCCCCGGCACCGATCGCCCGGTAACCCTGCTCCGCGAGGGCCACGATGCCCTCACGGGACAGCCGTTCGGCATGGTCCGGCGTGAGCGTGGCGCCGTTCTCGCCATGGGCCTGCAAGGCACGTTCGGCCGCATCGCGCAGGGGCTGCGCAAGCGACTCGTCGCCGATGACCCGCAGGAAATGGTTGAACGCCTCCCGGTATTCCGGGCCCCGCATGCGGGTCTCGCCGTCGCGGACCGCAGCCGCGCCATCGAGCGGGGCGCAGGCCCGAAGCAGGGACAGGACCCGCTGGCCGGCCTGGGCCAGGCGTCCCGCATCGCGGCGGGCCCGCAGTTGCGCATTCAATACCGACATCCACAGGTTCATCTCCTGGGAGGGCGCCTGCAGGTCGGGATGCTTTCGCCACTGCGCCTCCAGGGTGCGCGCCAGAAGCTGGCGCTGCCCGGGGGCCAGGGCCTTGGCGTGCAGATACTGGACGGAGGCAGGCGCTTGCAGCCAATCCGCCCATGCCGGCAAGGGCACGGCCGGCGCCTCGGCCGTCGCGTCCGGGGTGGGCACCCAGTGTGGCTGCACGGGCGTTGCTGGCGCGCCCTGCGCTGCTCCATCGGCAGGCGCCGACGTAATTGCCAGCAACTCGCCCAGAGTGCGCCGCACGGGAAGCGGGGGCATCGGCGCGGCGGCGGTGGCCCCGGGTACCGAAGGCGCCCGCGTCGCCAAGGCCCCCGAGGGCATTCTCAACAGCGATCCGAGCGTGTGCCTCTGCGGCGGGGTGACCGTCGCGGGCGCGTGATCGGCCGGCCTCTGCAGTAGCGGCGCGGCAGGCACGGACGGCGCACGGGAAGGGCCGGACAGGGGCATGGCGCAACGCGGAGTGAAGAACGCCGACATGCTGCGCCGGGCCCGGACCCGGGGCCGCCTGCGGCCCGAAGGGGCTGTGCTGGAGGCGAACCGGCCCGCCGGCGCCGCCGGTGGGTCGGCGTTGGCGTTGGCGTTGTCATGGCCGGCGCGCGGTCCGGCACGCGCCACAATGTCGCCCATGCTCACGCTCCAAACCATCCAGGATGCCGCCGCCCGCCTGCGCGGCCATGTGCTCGACACGCCGTGCGTGGAATCCAAGACGCTCTCGCAGATCGTGGGCGCCCAGGTGTTCCTCAAGTTCGAGAACCTGCAGTTCACCGCCTCCTTCAAGGAGCGCGGGGCCTGCAACAAGCTCAGCCAGCTGTCGCCCGAAGAGCAGCAGCGCGGCGTGATCGCGATGAGCGCCGGCAACCACGCCCAGGGCGTGGCCTACCACGCGCAGCGCCTGGGCCTGCGCGCCGTGATCGTGATGCCGCGCTTCACGCCAGGCGTGAAAGTGGAGCGCACGCGCGGCTTTGGCGCCGAAGTGGTGCTGCACGGCGACACGCTGGAGGAAGCCCGCGCCCACGCCTATGCATTGGCCGAGGAGCGTGGCCTGACCTTCGTGCACCCCTACGACGACGAGGCCGTGGCCGCCGGCCAGGGCACGCTGGGCCTGGAGATGCTGCAGGCCGTGCCGGACCTGGACACCCTGGTCATCGCGGTGGGCGGCGGCGGACTGATTTCCGGCGTGGCGACGGCCGCCAAGGCGATCCGCCCCGGCATCGAGATCGTGGGCGTGCAGACCGCGCGCTTTCCGGCCATGGTCAATGCCATCAAGGGCACGCAGCATCCGCAGGGCACCTCCACGATCGCCGAGGGCATCGCCGTGGGCACGCCGGGCACCCTCACCCGCGAAGTGATCGCGCGGCTGGTGGACGACCTGGTGCTGGTGCAGGAGGGCGACATCGAGCAGGCCGTGCTCATGCTGCTGGAAATCGAAAAGACGCTGGTCGAGGGCGCCGGCGCCGCGGGCCTGGCAGCGCTCGTGCGCTACCCGGAACGCTTTCAGGGCAAGAAGGTGGGCCTGGTGCTGTGCGGGGGCAACATCGACCCGCTGCTGCTGGCCGCCATCATCGAGCGCGGCATGGTGCGCTCCGGGCGGCTGGCCCGCATCAAGGTCAGCGCGCGCGACATTCCGGGCGTGCTGGCGCGCATCACCGCCACCGTGGCCGAGGCCGGCGCCAACATCGAGGAGGTGCACCACCAGCGGGCCTTCACCATGCTGGCCGCCCAGAACGTGGAGATCGAACTCGTGCTGCAGACGCGCGGCAAGGCGCACGTGCAGCAGGTGCTGGAGCAATTGCGCGCGGCCCACATGGAGGCCGACCTGATCTGAGGCACCGAAAGGCGTCCGCTCCGAACCGCGGGTTTTTTGTAGGAGAAACGCGGTTTTTTGCCGAAATTCCCCGCCGAATACACGGCGTTGCATGGGATGGCGCGCGGTTTTCGGCACACTGCTGGCCCATGCAGCAACCAAAACGACGCCACTTCCTGCGCACCCTCGGCCGAGGCGCCGCCCTGGCTTCGGCCGGGACCCTCGGCCTGAACTGGACCCAGGCCTTCGCCACGCTCAAGCCCCTGGGCAAGCCGCAGCCCTTCGATTTCGCCGCGCTCAAGGGCCAGGCCCGCGCCCTGGCCGCCAAGGCTTACGAGCCGTACCAGGGCACCCTGCCCCCCTCGGTCACGTCGCTCGACTGGGACCAGTACCAGTCCATGCAGTTCCGGCCCGACCACTCGCTGTGGGCCGACGAGAAGCTGCGCTTCCAGGCCAAATTCTTCCACCTGGGCCTGTTCTTCAAGAAGCCCGTGCACATGTACGAACTGGCCAACGGCCAGGCGCAGGAGCTGGCCTATGACCCGGCCATGTTCGACTATGGCAAGAGCGGCCTCAAGGCCAGCGACCTGCCCGCCGACCTGGGCTTCGCGGGCTTTCGCCTGAACTTCCACACCGATCCCGTGCGCGACGTGGCGGCCTTCCTGGGCGCCAGCTACTTCCGGGCCGTGGGCGGCGAGTGGCAGTACGGCCTGTCGGCGCGGGGCCTGGCCATCGACACCGGCATGCAGCGGCCGGAAGAGTTTCCGGACTTCACCGCGTTCTACCTGGAGCGGCCGGCCCCGGGCTCCAACACCGTGGTCGTGCTCGCCCTGCTCGACTCCCCCAGCGTGGCCGGCGCCTACCGCTTCGCGATCACCCCGGGCGACACGCAGGTGATGGAGATCGACGCCGCGCTGTACCCGCGCAAGGAAATCGAGCGCATCGGCATCGCACCCTGCACCAGCATGTTCCAGCACGGCGAGAACGACCGCCGCATGGCCAACGACTGGCGGCCGGAAATCCACGACTCCGACGGCCTGTCGATGTGGCGCGGCAACGGCGAATGGGTGTGGCGCCCGCTCACCAATCCGCCGAACCTGCAGTTCAACGCCTTTGCCGACCAGAACCCGCGCGGGTTCGGTTTGCTGCAGCGCGACCGCAACTTCGACCACTACCAGGACGATGGCGTGTTCTACGAGCGCCGGCCCTCGCTGTGGGTGGAGCCCAAGGCCGACTGGGGCGCGGGTTCGATCCAGCTGGTGGAGATTCCCACCATCGACGAGACCTTCGACAACATCGTGGCGTTCTGGAACCCCGAGCGCAAGCCGAAGGCGGGCGAAGAGCTGCTGGTGGGCTACCGCCTGTACTGGGGCGCGCACCCACCGGCCCGTTCCGCGCTGGCCAGCTGCGTGGCCACGCGCACGGGCCTGGGCGGCGTGGTGGGCCAGCCGCGCAAGTACTTTTCGTGGCGCTTCGCGGTCGACTTCGCGGGCGAGAACCTCGCGGCCCTCGGCCGGGACGCCAAGGTGGAGCCCGTGATCACGGTGAGCCGCGGCAAGGTCGAGATCACGTCCGCCCGCCCCCTGGACGCCATGAACGGCTGGCGCGCGATGTTCGACATCCGGCCCGAGGACGACAGCACCGAGCCCATCACCATCCGCCTGTTCCTGCGCGTGGGCAAGGAGCCGATCACCGAAACGTGGCTCTACCAGTGGGTGCCGCCGGCCCCTGCGGACCGCAAGCTGGTGTGACACCCGTCGAAACCCTGTGGCGGCCGCCCGGCGGCTGCCGCTAGAATTTCATCACTTTTTGAGGCAGCCACCAGGAGAACCCATGGCCCACGACACGACCACCACCCCGCACGTTGGCGAACACCACCATGCCCCCGATGGCGTCGAAGCCGTGGTCCCGCTGATGCCCATCGTGCTGCCCGTGGTGGGCGGCGTGCTGATGTTCCTGCTGGCCTTCATCGCCATCTACATGGCCTGAGCGCCGACCCCTCCCCTTCGCAGAGCCCCGCGCCGCGGGGCTTTTTTACGCCCACGTCCTTCAAAGGAACACACCATGAGAGCCGGCCACGCCCTGGTCCTTTTTTCCGGTGGACAAGACTCCACCACCTGCCTGGCCTGGGCACTGACCCACTTCGAGCGGGTGGAAACCATCGGCTTCGACTACGGCCAGCGGCACCACGTGGAGCTTCAGGCACGGCAGGAGGTACTGGCCGCGCTGCGCGCCGAGTTCCCGCAATGGGCCGGCCGCATGGGCGAGGACCACATGGTCGATCTCGCGGTGCTGGGCCAGATCAGCGACACCGCGCTCACGCGCGACACCGCCATCCAGATGACCGAGGCCGGGCTGCCCAACACCTTCGTGCCCGGCCGCAACCTGCTGTTCTTCCAGCTCGCCGCCGCGGTGGGCTACCGGCGCGGGCTGCACACGCTGGTGGGCGGCATGTGCGAAACCGATTTCTCGGGCTACCCCGACTGCCGTGACGACACGCTCAAGGCCTTGCAGGTGGCGGTATCGCTGGGCGTGGGGCAGCGCTTCACCTTCGAGACGCCGCTCATGTGGATCGACAAGGCCGCGACCTGGGAGATGGCGCGCCAGCTGGGCGGCGATGCGCTGGTGGACCTGATCGTGCAGCGCTCCCACACCTGCTACCACGGGGTGCGCGACACGCTGCATGCCTGGGGTTACGGCTGCGGCACCTGCCCGGCGTGCGAACTGCGCCGCGCAGGCTACTTTCAGTGGACGGGGCTGCCGCCAGGCCCTTGACGACCGCGGAGATGGGCCACTTTCCGGCCGTCTCCGCACATTCCCTGCGTCCCCACCCGGCGTCGAATGCCTCGCGACGCAAGGGTTTTCACCCAGCGCGCGGGCGTTGTTGGTCCGGAGTCGTTCTGCTAGCATCAATTCACTTACCGGCCGGCATGTAAAAAACAGATCGCTCACGGAATCAGGGCGACGCCGCAGAGAAAGAGGAAGACAAATGCAGGGTTTGATGCAATCCGGAGCACTGCTCATCTCCACGTTGCTGGAGCACGCGGCTCGCCACCACGGCGACGTGGAGATCGTCTCCCACGTCGACGCGCACACCAGCCTGCGCACCAGTTGGGGCGAAGTGGGCCACCGCGCGCGGCGCCTGGCCAGCGCCCTGCACGCCCGCGGTCTGCCGCAGGGCGCGCGGGTCGGCACGCTGGCCTGGAACACGCACCGGCACCTGGAGCTGTACTACGCGGTCTCGGGCATGGGCGCCATCCTGCACACCGTGAACCCGCGCCTGTTCCCCGAGCAGATCAGCTATATCGTCAACCACGCGGCCGACGAGTACCTGTGCTTCGACCCGGACTTCTCGCCGCTCGTGGCCCAGATCGCGCCGCACCTGCCCTCCGTCAGGGCCTACGTGGCCCTGTGCCGGCGCGACCAGTTGCCGGCGGTGGACCTGCCCGCGCCGCTGCTGTGCTACGAAGACCTGGTGGACGCGGGCGACGCCGCTTTCGCCTGGCCCGCGCTGGACGAGAACACCGCCTCATCGCTCTGCTACACCTCGGGCACCACCGGCCACCCCAAGGGCGTGCTGTACAGCCACCGCTCGACGGTGCTGCATTCGTGGACCGCCTGCGCCACGGACGGCCTGGGGCTGGGCGCGCGCGACAGCGTGCTGCTGGCCGTGCCCATGTTCCACGTGAACGCCTGGGGCATTCCGTATGCCAGCGCCATGAGCGGCGCCAAGCTCGTGCTGCCCGGCCCCAACCTCTCGGGCGAGCGCCTCTTCGCGCTGCTGCGCGACGAACAGTGCACGCTCTCGCTGGGCGTGCCCACGGTGTGGCTGGGCTTCTTCCAGCATGCCGAGGCGTTGCCCGCCGCCGAGCGCGCGGCGCTGCGGCTGCAACGCGTGGTGGTGGGCGGATCGGCCGCGCCGCGCGCCATCATCGAGAAATTCGACCGACTCTTCGGTGCGTTCGTGATCCAGGCCTGGGGCATGACGGAGACCAGCCCGCTGGCCACCATCGGCAACCTGCTGCCCCGGCATGCCGACCTGCCCGCCGAAGGGCGCCACGCCGTGCAGGCCCGCCAGGGCCGCGCCATCTTCGGCGTGGAGATCGCGGTGTTCGACGCCGAGGGGCGCCAGCGCGCGCAGGACGACCGCACCCCCGGCGATCTCAAGGTGCGCGGGCCCTGGGTGGTGTCGGCCTACTACGGCCAGGAGCCGGGCGCGGCCCTGGATGCGGACGGCTGGTTCGCCACGGGCGACGTGGCGCTGATCGACGCCGAGGGCTACGTGCAGATCACCGACCGCTCCAAGGACGTGATCAAGTCCGGAGGCGAATGGATTTCCTCCATCGACCTGGAGAACCTGGCCGTGGGCCACCCCAAGGTCCAGGAGGCCGCGGTGATCGGCGCCTACCACAGCAAGTGGCAGGAGCGCCCCCTGCTCATCGTGGTGCCCAAGGCGGGCGAGTCGGTGAGCGGCGCGGAGATCCTCGACTTCATGAAGGACCGCATCGCGCGCTGGTGGATGCCCGACGACGTGGTGTTCATCGACGCGCTGCCCCACACCGCCACCGGCAAGCTGCAAAAGACGCGGCTGCGCGAATTGTTCCGCGACCACCGCCTGCCCACCGACGCGGCCTGAGCCCACGCCCCGCGGCCCCTGCGGGCCGCTGGCATCGCACACCCCGCGGACGGCGGGGCCCTGGATGCACCCGTCCCGACCGAAGACACGCACACACCAAGGAGACACACCCATGCCATTGCCCAGCTCCCGCCTTGCCCTTGCCGCCCTGGCCCTCGCCTGCGGCGCAGCGGCCCACGCCCAGATCAGCGACGATGTGGTGCGCATCGGTGTCATGGCCGACCAGACCGGCCCCTACTCGGGCAACGGCGGCCCCGGCTCCACGCTGGCCGTGCGCATGGCCGCAGAGGACTTCGGCGGCGCCGTGCTCGGCAAGCCCGTCGAGGTGGTCGTGGCCGACGACCAGAACAAGCCCGACGTGGGCCTGAACATCGCGCGCAAGTGGCTCGACACCGAGAAGGTGGACACCATCGTCGGCGGCTCGGCCTCGTCGATCGCGCTGGGCATCTCCAGCCTGCTCAAGGAACGCAAGAAGCCCTACCTGATCGCGGGCACGGTGAGCGCGGAACTGACCAACAAGTCCTGCTCGCCGATGAACTTCCAGTTCCTCACCGACACCTATGCGCTGCCCAAGGCCGGCGTGCAGAGCCTGATGAAACAGGGCATCAAGAGCTTCTATTTCATCACCGTGGACTACGCCTTCGGCCAGGCCTACCAGGACGATGCGACGCGCTTCATCCAGGCCGCCGGCGGCAAGGTGGTGGGCTCGGTCAAGCACCCGCTGGGCGCCACCGATTTCTCGTCGTACCTGCTGCAGGCGCAATCCAGCGGCGCGCAGGCCATCGTGATCCTGAACGCGGGGCTCGATCTGTCGAACGCCCTCAAGCAGGCCGCGGAATACAAGATCACCCGCGGCGGCCAGGTGGTGACGGTGTTCGGCATGACGATCAACAGCGTCTCGGCCATGGGACTGGACGTGGCCCAGGGCCTGCAGCTGACGCTGCCGTTCTACTGG
Source organism: Acidovorax sp. SUPP950 (assembly GCF_030158935.1). NCBI lineage: Bacteria > Pseudomonadati > Pseudomonadota > Betaproteobacteria > Burkholderiales > Comamonadaceae > Acidovorax > Acidovorax sp. SUPP950. The sequence continues at coordinate 206,572 of NZ_BQXE01000003.1, forward strand.
GACCGCGACGAGGCCTCGCGCGCCTGGGCCAAGCGCTTCATGGCGCGCAACAAGGGCGTGGTGCCCACCTACATCCACGCGGGCGCCTACAGCGCCGCCTGGCACTACCTGCAGGCCGTGAAGGCCGCAGGCACCGACGACGGCGCCAAGGTCGCGGCCAAGATGCGCGAGCTGCCCATCAACGACTTCTTTTCCAAGGACGTGAAGATCCGCGAGGACGGCCAGGCGCTGCGCACGGTGTACGCCATACAGGTCAAGAAGCCCTCCGAGTCCAAGGGCCCCAACGACTTCTACACGGTGCGCGGCGAGATCCCGCCCGAGCAGACCTGGCGCCCGCTGTCCGAGAGCAGCTGCGACTACATCAAGGCCGCCGCCAAGTAGGCCCGCGCCCGGCCGATACGCAGCCCGAGCCCTTCCATGGCCCTTCGCATCGACATCCTGGCCCCGCAGCGGGACCTGCTGGGCGAATGCCCACTGTGGGACGCGCGCACCCAGTCGCTCTACTGGATCGACGGGCGCGCCGGCATCGTGCGGCGCCACACGCCGGCCACCGGGGCCGGCGCGCAGTGGCAACTGCCCCAGCACATCGGCGCGATCGCGCTGTGCGACAGCGGCCGGCTGCTGCTGGCGCTGGAGGACGATTTCCAGTACCTGGACCCGGACACGGGCACCCTCTCGCCCCTGGGCGTGCGGGTAGCGCACGGCGCCGACCGGATGCGCCTGAACGACGGCCGCACCGACCGCAACGGGCGCTTCGTGGTCGGATCGATGACGCTGGGCCGCATGGCGCCCGAGGGCGCGCTCTACCAGCTCGGCGCGCACGCCGTGCGCACGCTGGACACGGGCATCCACGTGGCCAACGGCACCTGCTTCAGCCCCGATGGGCGCTGGCTGTACTTTGCCGACAGCCCCACGCACCAGGTGCGCCGCTACGCCTACGACCCCGCCACGGGCAACATCGGCCCGGCCGAGGTGCTGGTGGACACGCGCGCGCTGGGCTCCGTGCCCGACGGCGCCACCGTGGACGCCGAGGGCTGCCTGTGGGTGGCGCTGGTGCAGAACGGCCAGCTCGCACGCTTCACGCCCGACGGGCGGCTGGAGCGCCGCATCCAGCTGCCGGTGACCTTCGTGACCTGCCCCTGCTTCGGCGGCCCCGGGCTGGACGTGATCTACCTCACCTCCATCCGCGACAGCGGCAACCTGCTGCGCAGCGACCACCCCGACGCGGGCGCCGTGTTCGCCATCCACGGCACGGGCGTGCGCGGGCTGGAGGAAGCCCGCTTCGCCGACCTCCCCTCTCACCATTCGACAAGGACCCCTCAATGACCACCCGACGTTTCGAAGGCAAGGTTGCCCTCATCACCGGCGGTGCGCGCGGCATCGGCCGTGCCATCGCCGACGCCATGGCGGCCGAAGGCGCCGCCGTCGGCATCCTGGACCGCGCCGAGGACATGGCGCACGAAGCGGCCGAGCAGTTGCAGGCGCAGGGGCTGCAGGCCATGGCCTTCGGCGGCGACGTGGCACGCCGCGCGAGCTTCAGCGACGCCGTGGGTGCGCTCAAGGAGCGCTTCGGCCGCCTGGACGTGCTCGTGAACAACGCCATCTGGGTGCGTTACGGCCCCATCGACGCCATCACGCCCGAGATGCTCGATCGCATGGTGGGCACGGGCTTCAACTCGGTGGTCTGGGGCATCCAGGTGGGTGCCGAGGCCATGGAGGCCGGCGGCAGCATCGTCAACATCGCCTCGTCGGCCGCCTTTCTGGGGCTGCCCGAGGGCATGCTGTACTGCGGCGTGAAGGCCGGCGTGCTGGGGCTGACCCGCTCGGCCGCCGTGGACCTGGGGCCGCGCGGCATCCGCGTCAACGCCATCTGCCCGGGCTCGGTGCTCACCGAGGGCGTGAAGATCAACGTCGATGCCGAAAAGGCCAAGCTGCGCATCGCCAAGACGCCGATGAAGCGCCTGGGCGAGGTGGAGGACATCGCCAAGGCCGCATGCTTCCTGGCCTCGGACGACGCCAGCTTCGTGACCGGCGAGTCGCTGCTCGTGGACGGCGGCGTCACCCATGCCTTCCTCTGAGCCGCCCAACGGCCGCCCCGCCATGGACGCCCCCTTCATCCTCGAAGCCCGCCAGCTCAGCCGGCAGTTCCGCGGCTTCTACGCCGTCAAGGACGTGGACCTGCGGGTGCGCCGGCACTCGGTCCACGCCCTCATCGGGCCCAACGGCGCAGGCAAGACGACCTGCTTCAACCTGCTCACCACCTTCCTGCGGCCTTCCTCGGGCACCGTGGTCTTCAACGGCCGCGACATCTCGCGCAGCGACCCTGCTTCCGTGGCCATGGCGGGCCTGGTGCGATCGTTCCAGATCTCGGCCGTCTTCGGACAGATGACGGTGCTGGAGAACGTGCGCGTGGCGCTGCAGAAGCGCCACGGCGGCACCTTCGCCTTCTGGCGCAACGTGAAGGTCCTGCGCACGCTGGACGCGCGGGCGCTGGAGCTGCTGGAACGCGTGGGCCTCACGCGCTGGCGCGACACGCCCGCCGGCGAACTGCCCTACGGGCGCAAGCGCGCGCTGGAGCTGGCCACCACCATCGCCATGGAGCCCGAGATGATCCTGCTGGACGAGCCCATGGCGGGCCTGGGCCACGAAGACATCGGCCCGGTGGTGGCGCTGATCCGTGAGGCCGCGCGCGGACGCACGGTGCTCATGGTCGAGCACAACATGAAGGTCATCGCCGAGCTGTGCGACCGCGTGACCGTGCTGCAGGCCGGCCAGGTGCTGGCGGAGGGCAGCTATGACGAGGTCTCGCGCGACCCGCGCGTCATCGAAGCCTACGTAGGAGGTACCCATGCCTGAGGCCCACGACGCGCAGCCCCTGCTGCAGGTGCGCGGCCTGCGCGGCTGGTACGGCGAAACCCTGGCGCTGCAAGGCATCGACCTGGACGTGAACGAGGGCGAGGTGGTGTGCCTGCTGGGGCGCAACGGCGCCGGCAAGACCACCACGCTGCGCGCCATCATGGGACTGCTGGGCCGGCGCGAGGGCCGGATCACGCTGCGCGGCCAGCCCACCGAGGGCCTGCCGCCCGAGGCGATCGCGCGCCTGGGCGCGGCCTACTGCCCCGAAGAGCGCGGCATCTTCGCCAGCCTTTCGACCGAAGAGAACCTGCTGCTGCCGCCGGTGCTGCTGCCCGGCGGCCTGAGCGTGGCCGAGATCTACACGCTGTTCCCCAACCTGCAGCAGCGCCGGCACAGCCCGGGCACCCGCCTGTCGGGCGGCGAGCAGCAGATGCTGGCCATCGCCCGCATCCTGCGAACGGGCGCCAAGCTGCTGCTGCTGGACGAGCCCACCGAGGGCCTGGCGCCGGTGATCGTGGAGCGCATCGGCGCCACCATCCGCATGCTGCGCGAGCGCGGCTTCACCGTGCTGCTGGTGGAGCAGAACTTCCGCTTCGCCTGCGCGCTGGCCGACCGCTTCTACGTGATCGAGGAAGGCGAGGTGGCGGGCCACTTCCGCCGCGACGAACTCGACACGCAGCGCGAACACATCGAGTCGCTTCTGGGCCTGTGAGCCCTTCTTCACCCAACGCAGGACGGACAACACGATGGACGGGCTATTCGGAATCCCCTGGGCTGCACTGATCGGGCAGCTTCTGGTCGGGCTCATCAACGGCGCCTTCTACGCCCTGATGAGCCTGGGGCTGTCGATCATCTTCGGGCTGCTGCACGTGGTCAATTTCGCCCACGGCGCTCAGTACATGCTGGGTGCTTTCGTGGCGTGGGGGCTGCTCGAATACCTGGGCATCGGCTACTGGCCGGCGCTCGTCATCGCGCCGCTGGTGGTGGCGGGCTTCGGGGTCGTGTTCGAGCGCCTGATGCTGCGCCGGCTGTATGCGCTGGACCATGTGTACGCGCTGCTGCTGACCTTCGGCGTGGCGCTGCTCATGGAGGGCGCCTTCCGCCTGCAGTTCGGTGTGAGCGGCCAGCCCTACCCCAACCCGCTGACGGGCGGCATCGACGTGGGCGTGACCTTCCTGCCGCTGTACCGCGTGTGGGTGATCGCCGCGGCGCTGGCGGTCTGCCTGGGCACCTGGTTCTTCATCGAGAAGACCAAGCTGGGCGCGTACCTGCGCGCGGCCAACGAGAACGCCCCGCTGGTGCGCACCTTCGGCATCAACGTGCCGCGCATGCTCATGCTCACCTACGGGCTGGGCGTGGGCCTGGCGGGCCTGAGCGGCGTGATGGCCGCGCCGATCTACCAGGTGAGCCCGCTGATGGGCTCGAACCTGATCATCGTCGTGTTCGCGGTGGTGGTGATCGGCGGCATGGGCTCCATCCTGGGCTCCATCGTCACCGGCTTCGCGCTGGGCGCCATCGAGGGCCTGACCAAGGTCTTCTATCCCGATGGCGCGGGGGTGGTCATCTTCGTGGTGATGATCCTCGTGCTCGCCGTCCGTCCCCATGGCCTCTTCGGCCGTGCCCACTAGGAGTCGCCATGGACCTGCTGAGTCGACGCACCCACAACGCGCTGCTGCTGGCCGCCCTGGCCTGCCTGGCCGCCGCGCCGTTCGTGGTGTATCCCATGTTCCTCATGAAGCTGATGTGCTTCGCGCTGCTGGCGGCATCGGTCAACCTGCTGGTCGGCTACGTCGGCCTGCTGTCGTTCGGCCACGCCATGTTCTACGGCACCGCCGGCTACATCACCGCGCACGCGGTCAAGGTCTGGGGTTGGGAGGGCCTGAGCGGCATCGCCCTGGGCGCGGCCGCGGCCGCTGTGCTGGGCCTGCTGACGGGGCTGCTGGCCATCCGCCGCCAGGGCATCTACTTCTCGATGATCACGCTGGCCTTCGCGCAGCTGGTGTACTTCATGGCGCTGCGCCTGCCGTTCACGGGCGGCGAAGACGGCATCCAGAACATCCCGCGCCCCACCGTGCTGGGTCTGTTCTCGCTGGAGAACACGCTGGTGCTGTACTACTTCGTCACGGTGCTCATCGGCGGCGCGTTCTGGCTGATCCACCGGCTGGTGCACTCGCCCTTCGGGCAGGTGCTGCGCGCCATCCGCGACAACGAGCCGCGCGCCCAGAGCCTGGGCTACCGCGTCAACCGCTACAAGCTGCTGGCCTTCGTGCTGTCGGCCGCCATCGCGGGCTTCGCGGGCTCGCTCAAGGCGCTGGTGTTCCAGCTCGCCTCGCTGACCGACGTGCACTGGGCCACCTCGGGCGAGGCCCTGCTCATCTGCATCGTGGGCGGCATGCAGACGCTGCTGGGCCCGGTGGTGGGCGCCATGGTCATCGTGACCATGGAGAACTACCTCGCCTCGTTCGCCGAGTGGGTGCTGATCCTGCAGGGCGTGGTGTTCGTCATCGTGGTCATGCTGTTCCGCAAGGGCATCGTCGGCCAGTTCCAGGCCTATCTCGCCAGCCGCCGCCAGCGCGGCGCGGCACCGCTGTAGGGAGACCCCATGCCAGCCCATGCACTTCCCCCCAACTGGCCGGCCACCCCCGGGCTGCTGGCCGGCCGCCTGGCCCTTGTCACGGGCGCGGCCAGCGGCATCGGCCGCGCGGTGGCCGTGGCCTTCGCCCAGGCCGGCGCGCGCGTCATCGTGACCGACCTGCAGGCCGATCGCTGTGCAGACACGCTGCGCGATGTGCGCGCCGCCGGCACCGAGGGCTGGGCCTGGGCGCTCGACGTGTCCAGCGCCCAGGCCTGCCATGACCTCGCCACGCAGGTGGCGCAGTCGGTCGGCGATGTGGACACGCTCGTCAACAACGCGGGGGTGATCATCCGCGAAGGCATCGACAGCCCGCGCGCCGCCGAGAACCTGCGCCGCACGATGGACGTGAACCTCTTCGGCGTGTTCCACACGGTGCTCGCCTGGCTGCCCGCGCTGCGGCGCACGCGCGGCAGCATCATCAATGTGGCCTCGGGCGCGGCATTCATCGCGCAGGGCGGTGCGCTGGGCTACTCGCCCTCGAAGGCGGCGGTGAAGATGTTCACGCAGACCCTGGCGCTCGACCTCGCGCCCGATGGCATCCGTGTCAACGCGCTGGCGCCGGGCGTGATCGACACACCGATGACCGAGGCCACGCGCGCCAACCCCGAGCGGCTCGCGCGCTTCATGCAGCGCATTCCCGCCGGCCGACTGGGCCAGCCGCACGAGCTGGCGGGGCCGGCGGTGTTCCTGGCCTCGGACATGGCGAGCTTCGTCAATGGCGTGACGCTGCCGGTGGACGGCGGCACGCTGGCCGTCTGAGGCAGGCGTCCACGGGCCGCGCGGGCACCCGGAAATCATGGATGTGATGTTGCAGGCCCCACCCGTGCATTTGCTTGATGCGCGCACGGCGCGAACGCATCATTTCCCGCAGGACAGACCGCACGCCGCAAGCGCCAGCGCAGCGCCGGTGGCGACCTGACCCCATCTGAAACCATCCGCGGCACGGACCATGCCGCCCCCCAAGGAGACAACATGACAACGCAAACCCCGCTCGGGAACGCCAACGCTCCCACCCCGCCCCAGCGCATCGACGTCGCCATCGTCGGCGCGGGCTTTGGCGGCATGTACGCCGTGTACAAGTTTCGGGAAATGGGCCTGAAGATCCAGGGCTTCGAGGCCGGCGGCGACGTGGGCGGCGTGTGGTACTGGAACCGCTACCCCGGCGCGCGCGTGGACCTGCCCAGCATCGACTACAGCTTCTCCTTCTCGCCCGAGATCGAGCAGGAGTGGACCTGGTCGGAGCAGTTCGCGGCCCAGCCCGAGCTGCTGCGCTACATCAACTTCGTGGCCGACCGGCTCGACCTGCGCCGGCACATCCAGTTCAACACGCGCGTGACCAGCGCCGTGTGGAGCGAGGAGCGCCAGCTGTGGACGGTGAAGACCGACCGCGGGGCCGTCTACGAGGCTACTTACTGCATCATGGCCACCGGCCCGCTCTCCATCCCGAAGGACCCCGAGATCCCCGGCCTGGAGCGCTTCAAGGGCCGCCTGCTGCGCGCGGCCAGGTGGCCGCACGAGCCTGTGCGCTTCGAAGGCCTGCGCGTGGGCGTGATCGGCACCGGCTCCACCGGCATCCAGATCGTGCAGGAGGTGGGCAAGGAGGCCGGCGAGCTGTTCGTCTTCCAGCGCACGCCCAGCTTCACCATGCCCATGCGCAACGAAGACCTCACGCCCGAGTACATGGCCGAGGTCAAGCGCCACTACGCCGGCATCCGTGAGTCCGCGCGCAACAGTGCCGTGGGCGGCGTGCGCCCGCAATCCACCCGCGCGTTTTTCAGCGTGACGCTCCGCCAGCGCCAGCAACTGCTGGAAGATGCCTGGAAGAGCGGCGGCCTGGCCATGCTCGGCACCTTCTGCGACCTGATGACCAACGCCGAAGCCAACGAGCATGTAGCGCAATTCGTGCGCGGCAAGATCGGGGAGGTCGTGAAGGACCCGGTGACGGCCGAGCAGCTCAAGCCGCGCGGCTACCCCATCTTCGCCCGCCGTCCCTGCCTGGACTCCAGCTACTACGAGACCTACAACCGCCCCAACGTGCACCTGGTGGACCTGCTGCACGATCCGATCGTGGAGATCACCGAGAAGGGCGTTCGCACGCAGTCCGGCGAGGTCGAGCTGGACATGCTCATCCTGGCCACCGGCTACGACGGCCTGACAGGCGCAATGCTGGCCTTCGACGTGGTCGGCCGCGACGGCCGCACCGTCAACGGCAAGTGGCAGGACGGCGCGCGCTCCTACCTGGGCCTGATGATGGAGGGCTTCCCCAACCTCTTCATGACCACCGGCCCCAACGGCCCCGCCGCGCTGGCCAACATCATCCGCATCAGCGAAAACGACGTGGACTGGATCGCCGCTGCCATGCAGCACATGCAGGGCCAGGGCCTGGCCACCATCGAGCCCACGGCCCAGGCCGAGCAGGGCTGGATGGACTTGGTCTACACACTGTCGCAGCGCTCGCTGCTGCTCAAGGCCAAGACCTGGTACGTGGGCGCCAACGTGAAGGACAAGCCGCAGGGCCTCACGCTGTTCACCGGAGGCTTCGCCAAGTACCGCGAGCACTGCGCGGCCGCCGCGCAGGACGGCTACCGCAACTTCACCTTCCAGCGCCCAACCCTGACGCGGCCGGTGCCGCACACAGGCCAGGAAGCCCCGGCCGAAGCAGCGGTGGCGGGCTGACCGTCCGCGCCGCCCCGCCCAATGCGTGCGCTATGCGCGGCCCGGCCCGGGCTGCGGTTGCTCCAGCTGCAGGGCCAGCCGCCGCATGAGCGCGGTGTAGCGCGCCCGGTGGGGCCGCATGCGCTCGATGGTGCCACCCATGCCCAGCACCACGAGGCGGCCCTGCACACGCCAGGGCAGCACCACGCCGATGGTGGCGCCGCCCAGCAGCGGCAGGTTCTCCAGGTAGAGCGCCTTGCGCAGCCGGGCGCCGGCCACCTCGGGGGCGATGGTCTCCAGCGGCACCCGGTCTTCGCGCCCTTGCACGGCAATGTTGGCGCGGTGCACGAGCTTTTCCACCTCCGCATCGGTGCGGTCGGTGAGCAGCAGCCAGCCCACGGCCGAGCGCGTCAGCGGCCGCAGGCTGCCTTCGTCGGTGTGAAAGCGGATGGCATGCGTCGACTGGATGACGCGGATGTACTGCACATAGATGTCGTTGAGCATGGCGATGGACACCGTCTCGCCCGTGGCGCCGTGCAGGTCGTGCATCAGTTCGAAGATGCGGCCCTGCCCGAACAGCGCCTGCGAGATCCAGTCGCCCAGCGACGTGACGCGCGGCGTGGGGAAGTACAGGCGCTCGGTGCGGTCATAGCGCAGGTAGCCCATGGCGATGAGGTTCTTGAGCAGCACCGTGGTGCTCGACTGGGGGTAGCCCAGCGCCTCGCTGATGTGCTTGAGCGGCAGGGGCGTGCGCACCTGCGCGAAGTGTTCCAGCACCTGCAGCACGCGCGTTGCCGACTTCACCGTGCTGGTGGGCATGGGAAAGCTCCAGAGACAACGCGGCAGGTGCATGGCATGGCCGGCCCATTGTGCGGGCCCCCGCCACCACCGGCAGCCCTGCGCGCGACAAAGGTACGGGCCCGCGCGGCGGACCGCTTTCCTTCCCGCAAGCCTTCATTCCAACCTTTGAACCCCATGGCACACCTTCCTTTCCCTTCCATCGGCCAGCCCGGCGTTACCACGCCAGCGGAGGCCGCATGAACCGCTGCATCATCACCGGCGCCGCGCGGGGCATCGGCCGCGCCATCGCACTGCGTCTGGCGCGGGACGCGGCGCCCCACGGCGGCGCCTGGATCGCGCTGGCGGACCAGCACGTGGCCGAGCTGGAGCCCCTGGCGGCCGAGATCCAGCAACTCGGCGGCACCGCGCTCGTGCTGGGCGGCGACCTGGCCGACGCGGCCTTTCCGGCCCGCCTGTGCGCGCAGGCCGTGAACGCCTTCGGGGGCCTGGACGCCGTGGTCAGCAACGCGGGTTTCGCGGCACCGGGCCCGCTGGCCACGTACGACCCGGCCATGTGGGACCGCGTCTTCGCCGTCAACACACGCGCGCCGCTGTTGCTGGCCCAGGCCGCCTACCCGGCGCTGAAAACCGCGCGCGGCACCGTGCTGTTCATCACCTCGATCTCGGGCAGCCATGCCACGCCGCCGCTGGGCGCCTACAGCGCCAGCAAAGCCGCCGCGCTCATGCTGATGCGCCAGATGGCCGCCGAGTGGGGCCCCGAGGGCATCCGCGTGAACGCGCTCTCGCCCGGGCTGACGCTCACGCCGGGCACGGCGGCAGCCTATACCGACCCCGAGGCCCGCACGCTGCGCGAAGCGCGCGTGCCCCTGCGCCGGCTGGCCGAAGCCGATGACATGGCGAGCGTGGCTGCCTTCCTGCTGGGCCCCGACGCGGCCTACGTGCATGGCGCCGAATTGCTGGTGGACGGTGGCCTGGCGCACACGCTCATGGGCTCGCTGCCCATGGGCGGCTGGGGCCGGCCCGCCGCCGGCTGAAACGCCTGCGAGCCCGGTGCGCAGGCCCGTCGAGCCTGGAAACCGGGCCTTCCAGAGCTGGGTACCCGGCAGCCGATCCGGGCTGCAACGCGGCCGTTGCCCTTGGACTCCTGCTGCTCCGCGTGCCATCACGTCAGGCCCCGTCCCCACCAGGTGGGCCTGCCCGCGGCCGCAGGCTCAGAAAGCGTGGCGTACGCCCACGTGCACGGCATCGCTGTTGCCGCTGTCGCCGAGGCCGGCCTGCGACGTCGCGCCCGTCAGCGCGTAGCCTGCGCCGTTGCGGTTCTTCACCTTGCCGTAGTCCGCATACAGCGTGGTGCGCTTGGACAGGGCATAGAGGTAAGCCACGCCGAACTGCGTGGCATCGCGGTTCAGCGGGCCGCGGTCATCCACCTTGACGACCTGCGCGAGCACCGTGCTGGACCCGAACGGTACCGCCACACCCAGAGAGGCGCTGCGGTCGTCCTGCCCGGCGTAGTAGCCCACGGTCGGAATGCCCGCCAACTGCACATTGCCATCGAGTGCCGCATGCACAGCCGGGCTGAGGTCGGCGCCGGGGTTCTTGAATGTCGCGAACGAGCCGAACAGCTTGAAGCCGCCGAAGTTGTAGGCCAGGCTGGAGTTGAGCCAGCGCACCGTGCTCAGGTCCGTGGGATGGCGCAAGGTGGTGTACGCCACCGCGCCGCTGAGCGCCTGGCCGGAATAGAACAACGCGACGGCGGCCTGGTTGGCGGCCTGGGTGCCGCCCGTGGCACTGGTGCGCTCGCCGAAGGAGTACGAGAACTTGCCGATGAATCCGGACAACGCTGGCGACTGGTACCAGACCGTGTTGTTCGCGCGGCCTGTGGCCGGCTGGATGCCCTGCAGGTTGCCGGCGCCCCCCAAACCGAAGGCATCGCCCACGGCCTGCGCCTCGGAGCTGATCGTGGTCACCGTGCGGCCCAGCCGCACCTCGCCGAAGTCGCCCGTGAGGCTGACCAGGGAACCCCGGCCGAAGAACTTGGCACCTGCGCCCTGGTTCTGCCCCGAACCACCCGTGTCGGAGTTGATGCCCGCTTCCAGCCAGAAATTGGCACGCAGCCCGCCGCCCAGGTCTTCGGAGCCCCGGAAACCGAACCGTGATCCATTCATGTGCCCGCTGTCCAGCTTGGTGATGCGCCCGCCTGCGCCGGAGGCATAGGCGATGCTGGTGTCGATCAGTCCATAAAGGGTCACGCTGGATGCGGCGGCGGCCATGCCGCCCGCAGGCGTGGTGATCTGGCGCAATTCTTCTTTCTGCGCCTGTTGCGCCCACGCTGGCGCTTGGCCACAGGCCCAGGCGGCCATGGCGCCCACTAGCACGCGTGATGGCGTGCCCTGGATGCCCCGGCGAATGCGGCCGGCTGTTTTGTTGAATATTTCCGACATCGAATGTCTCCTCACGCAGCAATATGAATCGCCACCCGCCAGGGTTGGCACATGACCGGCCACCCACAGCAAAACCATTAATTACCTGTCGACCGGTTAAAAAATGGTAAGAAAAAATCCTATTTATTTCAATGACCTACATAGCAATTGCAGGGTATGCACCGATCGATTACGGGTATTCACCGACCATCAAAGAAACCCATCCGGAAATCCCAAAAATCCAGCGCCAATGGCCCGGATTATTCATCCAGGCCATTATTGAAGCCCAACGAAAATCAGGCGTCGAAATTATCCCTCGGGTAATCCAGACAGCAGTGCATACCATGCATCCGCCGGCTTGTGCGCGCCCACAGGCATGCGCACGCCGAAGCGCTGCGCATCGGTGCCCGGGGCGGCGGGCGCCTCGCGGATCCAGTCGTAGACCACGGTGCGGGCCGCCACGCGCCATTGGCCCGCGCGGCGCTCGAAGCGGTCGATGTAGCGGCCGCACAGAAAGGTCTCGGCGGCCTCCCCCTGGGCGCCGGTACCCGTCTGGAAGGCCTGGAAGTAGCTTTCGACCGCGGCGTGCTCGCCCCGCAGTTCGATCGCGATATTGCCCAGCAGGTGCACCATCCGGCCGCCCCCCGGCAGCTTGTCCAGGGCCCAGTCGATGAATCCCTCCGCACTGCCCTGGTAGGGGCCGTGGCGGTCGGTAGCGTCGGGCCAGTAGGCGCTGCGCAGGGCCTCCGCATCGCAGCGGTCGATGCCCCGGCTGTAGCGGTACAGGCATTCGCGGATGGCATCCTTGTCGGCCAGGGCTTGCCACCCGGCCTCCAGCGCCGTCAGGCGCGCTTCAATGGGTGCCATAGGAGTCCCCTGGCGCGGGAGCGCGCACGGCGATCACGGCATCTAGGCAGGCGGCGCCCTGCACGCGCACCACCAGCGGGTTGATGTCGATGCTCTCGATCTGATCGGCATGCGAAAAGGCGAATTCCGACAGCCTGCACAGCGCGTCGGCCAGGGCCTGTTCGTCGTACTGCGGGCCGCCGCGCCAGCCGCGCAGCAACTGTGTGGAGCGCACGCGCTCCATCAGCGCCCGGGCCCGCTGCGGCGTGAGCGGTGCCGACGCGAAGGCCACGTCCTTGAACAGCTCCACGGCCGTGCCGCCCGAGCCAAACATCACCATGGGTCCGAAGGTCGGGTCCCGGTGGATGCCAGCGATCAGTTCCACGCCCCCCTTGAGCATGGGCGCCACCAACACGCCATCGAGCCGAGCATCGGGCCGGGCCGATTGCGCGCGCTGCATCAGCGCGGCAAAGCCTTCGGCCACGGCCTGCGCGTCTGGCAGGTTCAGCAGCACGCCGCCCACTTCGGTCTTGTGCACGATGTCGGGCGAGACGATCTTGGCCACCACGGGGTAGCCCATGGCGGAGGCCGCCTCGGCAGCCTCCGTGGCGCTGCGGCAGATCCGCTCGGGCAGGACGGGCAGGCCCGCGGCCGCCAGCGCACGCTTGGCGCCGTCTTCGGTGGCCACGTTCCCCAGTGGTGCGGAAAGCCCGGTCGGCGGGGGCGGCAGGTGCAGGGCGCTCCGGCGCTGGTGCACGTGGGCCAGCGCCGCCACGGCCTGCACGGCGCGCGACGGGTCTTCGAACACGGCGATGCCGTGCTGTTCCAGCGCCGCATTCACCTCGGGCCGCGAGAGCATGACGAGCACCAGCAGCCGGTGCGGATGGCGCTGCTTGAGCGCGATCAGCTCGGCCTGCGTGGCCGCGAAGCGCTGTGGCGACAGGCCCACATGCGCCAGGTAGGCGAACACGGTGCCGTAGCCGGCCTGGTCCAGCATCAGTGCCACGGTGCGCGGCACGCCCTGCGGCACGGCGGTCACCTGCGCCGTCATGTCCAGCGGGTTGCTGGCCACGGCGAACGGCAGCAGCTCCAGCGCCGCGGCCCGCGCGGCGGCCGGCAGCGGCGACAGCTGCAGCCCGCGCTCGCCCGCGTCGTCGGCCATCAGGATGCCGATGCCACCCGAGCCGGTGACCACGCCGACATCGGTGTTCTGCGGCAGCCGGCCCGTGGTGGAGTGCAGGTAGGCGATGTCGAGCATCTCCTCGATTGAAGCGGCGCGCCAGGCGCCGCACTCCTCGAACACCGTGGCGTACACCGCGTCGTCGCCGGCCAGCGAGCCGGTGTGCGTGGATGCGGCGGCCGCGCCCAGTTCCGTGCGCCCCACTTTCATGATGACCACGGGCTTGCCGGCATGCGCGGCCTTGAGCAGAGCGGCGCGCAGGCGATCGCCATCGCGGCAGGACTCAAGCGCCGCGCAGATGACGCGCGTATCGGGGTCGTCCACGAGGTAGTCGATGCACTCGGCGACATCCACGTCCGCCTCGTTGCCCGTGGCCACGATCTTGCTGAAGCCCAGGCCGCGCAGCGATGCCGCGCCGTAGGCGGCCGAGCCGAAGGCCCCGCTCTGGGTGGCCAGGGCGATGGGGCCGGGGCGCGGCTTTAAGCCATTGAGCGCCGTGGAGAAGGTGGCAAAGAAGCGCGTGGGCACGTTCAGCAGACCCAGGGAGTTGGGGCCGACCATGCGCACCCCGGCATCGCGGCACAGGCCCACGATGCGGTCCTGCAGCGCGCGTCCCTCGGCGTCCACCTCGGCAAACCCGGCCGTGAGCACCTGGATGGCCTTCACGCCCTGGGCGATGCTGTCACGCACCGCCGCCTCCACGCCCGCCACGGGCACGCAGATGATGGCGTGGTCCACCGGGTGCGGGATGTCGCGCACGCTGGCGTAGGCCGGCAGGCCCTGGATGGTGTCGCCGCTGCGGTTGACGGGGTACAGCGGCGCCTCGAAGCCCCCTTCGAGCATGAAACGCAGCGGCCTGCCGCCGATGCGTTCGGGGTCCGACGAGGCGCCCACCAGGGCGACCGACGTGGGGTGGAACAGCGGGTGCAACGAATGCATGGGAAAGCGTCCTTCTGTACGGGGGTCTCTGTCTGGTCGGTTCGGAAGGCTGGCGTGGCCAGGGCGGCTCAGTGCAGCGCGGGCCGAGCCAGGCGGTCCAGGTGCGCGAAGCGATCGCCCCACTGCAGGCTGCAGGCCAGCGCGTGCATGGCCAGACGCGCCGCGGGCAGTTCGCGCGACATGCCGATGCCCCCGTGCAGCTGGATCGCGGACTCGGCCACCTGGCGCCCCGTGACCGACAGGTAGAGCTTGACCAGCGCGATGTCTCGCGGCGAGCCGCTGGCGGAGCCCTCACACAGGTCCAGCACCTGCCGGCGCACCATGCCGCGCACGTTCTCGTAGGCCACGTACATCTCCACCACGCGGTGGCGCAGCGCCTGGAACGTGGCCAGCGCCACGCCGAACTGCACGCGCGTGGTGAGGTACTCGATGGTCTGCTCGATCATCGCGCCGATAGCGCCCACGGTCTGGGCGCAGGCCAGCAGGCCACCGACAGCGCTGGCGCGCTCCACGCGGGTGCGCACGTCCTCGCCCTGCGCCAGCACGCTGGACGCCGCCAGCGTGACGCCGGTCAGGGCGATGTCGGCCGTCTGACGCCCGTCGATGCCCAGCCAGGTACTGGCGTGGCCCGGCACCGCATCGCGCGGTGCCAGCACCAGCAGCGGCTGGCCATCGTCCTGTGTGGCGACGAACACGAAGTGCGTGGCGGGCTCGGTCAGGTCGGCGCCATGCAGGCGGCCGTTGAGAGTGAGGCGATCGCCATCGCGCACGGCAGCCAGGGGCACCGGGCCCATGTCCAGCACGGGGCAGACCGAAGCCTCGCCCGCGGCCATGGCCCGCAGCACGTTGCTGGCGCCCGGCAGGCCGGCCAGCAGCAGGGGCACCACGGCGCAGCGCGCGGCCAGGGGCTGCGCCAGGGCATGCCGGCCCGCGGCTTCGGCGATGGCGGCCACATCGCCCAGCGAGGCGCCGGCACCGTCGTGCGTCTCGTCGATCAGCACCCCCTGCCAGCCCAGCTGCAGGAACTGGTTCCATGTCTCGCTGGGCTCCTGGGATTCGAAGGTCTCTGCCACGGGCGCCGCAGCAGCCACGCGGGAGGTGGTGTCATAGAGGTCGCCGGGGAACATCGGCGTGGCGTGGAATGTCATGGGTCAGGCTCCGAAAAGGTCGCGGGCGATCACGTTCTTCTGCACTTCGCTGGTGCCCCCGGCGATGGTGCGCGAGCGGTAGAACAGGTAGGTGTGGATGAGTTGGCGCAGGGGGTCGTCTGAATCGTCCGCCACTTCCTGCCCTGTGGCCGCGACCGTGTCGACCAGGCGTGCGGCGTACTCGGGGCCGGCGATGTCCAGCGCGATGCCGATGAGCTGCTGGGACAGGTCCGAGCAGTAGAGCTTGAGCGCCGACGATTTCGAGGCTGCCAGCGTGCCTTGCATCTCCTCCTGGATGGCGCTCAGCAGCATCTCGCGCGCGCCCGCCACGCCGGCCTGGGCCAGGTACAGGCGTTCGAGCAGCACATGCTGGCTCGCGCTGGGCGCCGATCCGCCAGCGCCGCGTGCGCGCAGCAGATCCCCAACCTGCTCAGCCAGCCGGGCCAGGCGAGGCACCGTCGCGGGCGAGAGCCGCTCACGGTCGAGCAGGAACTTGGCGCATTTCCAGCCCTCGCCTTCCACGCCCAGGAGGTTGGCGACAGGCACGCGCACGTCGTGGAGGAACACCTCGTTGACGTGGTGCCAGTGGTCGATCGTGGGGATGGGCCGCACCTCGATGCCCGGCGTGTCCATGGGCACGAGCAGCAGCGAAATGCCGGCCTGCTTGCGCCCTTCGTTCGACGTGCGCACCAGCGTGTACATCATGTCGGCCTCCTGCGCGTGCGAGGTCCAGATCTTCTGGCCGTTGATCACGTAGTGGTCGCCGTCGCGCACCGCCGCCGTCTTGAGCGACGCCAGGTCGGAGCCCGCGCCGGGCTCGGAGTAGCCCTGGCACCACCACTCGCTGCCGTCCAGGATGCGCGGCAGAAAGCGCGCCTTCTGCTCGGGCGTTCCGAAGTGCATGATCACCGGGCCGATGTGGCCCAGGCCGTGGTGGTACTGGGGCGGGCAGTCGGCCTGCGCGGTGACCTCCTCGAACAGGTAGCGCTGCTGCAGGTCCCAGCCCGTGCCGCCGTATTCCACCGGCCAGTTGGGCGCACCCCAGCCGCGCGCGAAGAGCTTTTCCTGCCAGATGCGGTACTCGTTGCGCGTGACCTTCTGGTTGTTGCGAACGACCTCCTTCAGGGCCGACGGGCATTCGGACTCGGCGAACTGGCGCAGTTCCTCGCGGAAGGCATCGTAGGGGTCGAGGGTGTGCGATGAAGGGAGGGAGATCGTCATGGTGCTTGGAAGTGCTGGGGCGCTAGCCCCGGTTCATTGCAGAAAAGAAGGAAGCCACAGCCCTGGACCATGCGGTAGAAGGCCGCGGCGTGGCGGCTGCGCGCGCAGGCGGGGTAGAGGCCACGGCACGCATCAATCCAGTTGAATGTTGCGTTCACGGAAAACGGGGGCCCAGCGCTCGCTCTCCGCGCGCAGGTAGGCCGCGAAGGCCTCCAGGTCTAGGTTGCGGGGCTCGACACCGGCACGCTCCACGGCCTCGCGCACGGCGGGCTGCTCCAGAACCTGGCGCAATTCGGCATGCAGCCATCGCTGCAATGCCGGCGCAGTGGATGCCGGCAGGAAAAAGCCGAACCAGCCCCCTGCGGCGAAATGGGCCAGCTCCGGCACGCCGGACTGGGCAATGGGCAACAACTCGGGCGCCCGGGCCAGCGGGGCGGTGCTCGCAACACCCAGCGCCCGCAGCCGTCCGCTGCGCACATGGGACAACGACGCCACCGAATCGAACATGGCATGCACTTGCCCGCCCAGCAGATCGTTCAGCGCGGGCCCATTGCCGCGGTAGGGCACATGCACGATGTCCATGCCCGTGAGGGACGCCAGCAGTTCTGCGGCGATGTGCGGACTGGATCCGTTGCCGGACGAAGCGAACACCAGCTTGCCCGGGTGTGCCTTGCCGTACACCACCAACTCGGCCACCGACGTCACGGGCAGGCGCGTGCTCACGTACAGGACGCTGGGCGTATCGCCCACCATGGCGAGGGGAGCCAGGGCGCGTGGATCGTAAGGCAGCTGTTTCATCAACAGCGGATTGGCGATGTAGCCGAATGCCGTGAGCAGCAGCGCATGGCCATCGCCCGGCGCGCGCGCCACCACCGCCGTGCCGATGGTGCCGCCCCCGCCGTTGCGGTTGTCGACCACCACTGGCCGGGACCACCGCGCCGAGAGGGCCGACGCGATCGGGCGTGCCAGGTTGTCCGTCAGGCCTCCAGCGGCGTAAGGCACGACGATCTGGACGGGCCTGGCCCCCACCAGTCCCTCAGCGCCCACCACGCCTTGCGCCCGCGCCTGGGCACAGGCCAGGCCTGCACTCCAGGGCAACAAGAGGAAATGGCGTCGGTCAGTGCGCATGGGTAGACTCCTGCGAAAAGTCTACTAAACGGCCGGCAAGTAAATGAACAGGGAAAACCCGCGCCGCGCGCCAGGAAGGCCAGAAACGAACAAGCCGCCCCGGCGCAGGCCGGGGCGGCTTGGGGGGTGCCCGGGAGAAGGTGGCGCGCTTTACTGCAGCAGGCCGCCGAACGCCATGTCGAGGTACTGCTCGATCACCTGCCGGGTGGTGAGGCGACCTCCGGGCGAATGCCACCGCGCGATGTGGTTCAGCATGGACAGCAGCATGCGCCCGGCCATGGCCGGGTCCACCGCACGGAACTGCCCTGCCGCGATGGCCTGCGCGATGCTGTCGCGCAGCAGGTGTTCGTACTCGTCGCGCAGATAGACGGCCATGGCACGCGGGTCAACCGCGCTGCCGGACCAGAAGGCGTTGGAGCCAGCGATCCAGGAATGGCGGCTGCGGTCGAGGAAGTCGGCCGACGACTGCATGAACAGCCGCACCTTGTCGACCGGCGTGGCGCCCCCGGCCATCGCCTCGCGCACGGAATCCACCAGCGCCTGCATGGATTCCAGCACGATGCGCTCGTAGAGCGCTTCCTTGTTGGGAAAGTGGTAGTACAGCGCCGCCTTGGTGATCTTGGCCTCTTCGGCGATGTCACGCAGCGAAGTGCCCTCGTACCCGCGCTGCGCAAACAGGCGGCATGCAATGTCGATGAGCTGTTCCTGCCGGGTGTCGGAGCGGGTC
The DNA here is from genome assembly GCF_030158935.1 of Acidovorax sp. SUPP950. Lineage (NCBI taxonomy): Bacteria > Pseudomonadati > Pseudomonadota > Betaproteobacteria > Burkholderiales > Comamonadaceae > Acidovorax > Acidovorax sp. SUPP950. The sequence continues at coordinate 225,128 of NZ_BQXE01000003.1, forward strand.
GTGGGCGCCGAGTCGACGGGGTCGTTCGCCGAAGCGGCTGGACGGTTTGCCATAGGGGGAGGCCTCCTCTCTTTTGTAGTTCTGGCACCCGGCCGGGCGGCGGATCGGCGCCACCCCGGTGCCACAAACCCCTCGCATCGCTGCGATGGGGATGGTGTCTTGCAGCCTCCATTTTGCAGCAGCGTCCTGGGCGCAGGCCCGGCTGCTCTCTCTGCCCGTCAGCGGCCCACGTAAACCGGAGCGCGCTTTTCCAGGAAGGCGCGCTGGGCCTCCTTGGCATCCTCCGTCTTGGACAACGCGACGGTGTTGCCCTGCTCGTAGCGATAGGCATCGCGCGATGGCATCAACTGCGTCAGTCGCGCGGCCTCCTTGGCCAGCCGCAGCGCAATGGGGCTCTTGGATGCGATCTCGCGCGCCAGGTCCATCGCGTAGGGCATCAGTTCCTCGGCAGGCAAGCAAGCCTCCACCAGGCCCAGGCGATAGAGTTCGGCGCCACTGACCTTCATGCCGGTGAAAAACATGCGACGTGCGCGTGAACGGCCGAACACCTCCTGCAGGAAAGTCACGCCCCCTGCGAGCCCTACGTTGATCTCAGGCATCGACACATAGCAGTCCTCGGAAGCCACCCAGATGTCAGAGGCCATCACCAGACCGAAGCCCGCACCCATGGCGGGCCCGTTGATGGCCGCGATGACGGGCTTGGAGCATTCGACAACTGCGTAGAACGATTCGCGCACTAGCCGGTTGTGGCGGCCGTAAGCGCCCGCGGTCGCACCGAGGTTGGGGCGCTCGCGGATGTCGGCACCTGCGGAAAAAACTTTGCCTGCGCCGGTCAGCACCACGACCGAGACGTCCTCCCGATCCGACAATTCATCGAATACCTGCGTGATCTCGGCACGCAGCTCCGCGTTCTGGGCATTGACCGGTGGCCGGTTCAGCGTCACGACGGCGATGCGGTCCTGCACCGCGAGTTGCAAGGTCTGGAAGTCCATATATCTCCTTGTGTGGCATGGAATCTCGCCACGGCCAAAACACTGCAATCCATTTTTTACCTGCCGGGCGGTAATTGAACTTTCGGAGAAATCCGCAGCGCACGCAAGCAGGCGACTACGGAAAAACCGGCAGATTTGTCCCGGCAGCGACATGGCAGTCCAGATCATGCTCAACACATAACCCCATGCCTTTTTTGCATAAAAGTAATGCCTGTCTGACAGACAGGCGCGGGTGGGATTCATAAAATCGTCATCCCAGCCGACCCGCGGACCCTGCAGCTCTCGCCGCACTCCCCGCCCGCCGACTGAGCATCCAGCCGTTTTTTCAAAGGCAGCGCTCAGAAGACCCATGCGCAGGCCCCCACGTCGCGCCGCTCGTCGGCAGCTTCCTTTGAAAAAACTGTTTTTCAACTTCAGGAAGCTCCCGATGAACGCACCCACCATGCAAGGCCTGGATCTCAAAGCCCCCGCCTACGTCAAAAACGCCCGCCTGCTCGCCTGGGTGGCCGACATGGCCGTCCTCTGCAAGCCCGACGCCATCTACTGGTGCGACGGCTCTCAGGAAGAGTACGACCGCCTCTGCCAGCAACTGGTCGATGCCGGCACGTTCCAGAAACTCAATCCCGCCAAGCGCCCTGGCAGCTACCTTGCCTGGTCTGACCCGAGCGACGTGGCCCGCGTGGAAGACCGCACCTACATCTGCTCCGCCCAGAAGGAAGATGCCGGCCCCACCAACAACTGGATGGCACCGGCCGAGATGCGCGCCACGCTGCAGCCGCTGTTCGACGGCTGCATGAAGGGCCGCACCATGTACGTGGTGCCGTTCAGCATGGGCCCGCTGGGCTCGCCCATCGCACACGTGGGCATCGAACTGTCCGACAGCCCCTACGTCGCCGTGAACATGAAGATCATGACCCGCATGGGCCGTGCCGTGTACGACGTGCTGGGCATGGAAGGCGACTTCGTGCCCTGCGTGCACACCGTGGGCGCCCCGCTGCAGGCCGGCCAGAAGGACGTGTCCTGGCCTTGCAACAAGACCAAGTACATCGTGCACTACCCCGAAACGCGCGAGATCTGGTCGTATGGCTCGGGCTACGGCGGCAACGCGCTGCTGGGCAAGAAGTGCTTCGCGCTGCGCATCGCTTCCACCATGGGCCGCGACCAGGGCTGGCTGGCTGAGCACATGCTGATCCTGGGTGTCTCGAACCCCGAAGGCAAGAAGTACCACGTGGCCGCCGCCTTCCCGAGCGCCTGCGGCAAGACCAACTTCTCCATGTTGGTTCCGCCCAAGGCGTTCGAAGGCTGGAAGGTCACCACCATCGGCGACGACATCGCCTGGATCAAGCCCCAGGCCGATGGCAGCCTGCGCGCCATCAACCCCGAGGCCGGCTATTTCGGCGTGGCCCCGGGCACGAACTACCACACCAACCCCAACTGCATGGCCAGCCTGGACAAGAACGTGATCTTCACGAACGTGGCGCTGACCGACGATGGCGACGTGTGGTGGGAAGGCATGGAAAAGGACACCGGCAAGCTGCCCGACCACCTGATCGACTGGCAAGGCAAGGACTGGACGCCCCAGATCGCCAAGGAAACCGGCGCCAAGGCCGCACACCCCAACGCGCGCTTCACCGTGGCTGCCACCAACAACCCCGCGCTCGACGAAGCCTGGGACGACCCCAAGGGCGTGAAGATCGACGCGTTCATCTTCGGCGGCCGCCGCTCCACCACCGTGCCGCTGGTGACCGAGGCCCGCAACTGGACGGAAGGCGTCTACATGGCCGCCACCATGGGCTCCGAGACGACTGCCGCCGCCGCCGGCCAGCAGGGCGTGGTGCGCCGCGACCCGTTCGCCATGCTGCCCTTCATGGGCTACAACATGAGCGACTACTTCCAGCACTGGCTGAACATGGGCGAGAAGATCGCTGCCGCCGGCGCACAACAACCGAAGATCTACACCACCAACTGGTTCCGCAAGGGCGACGACGGCAAGTTCGTCTGGCCCGGCTATGGCGACAACATGCGCGTGCTCAAGTGGATGATCGACCGCATCGAAGGCCAGGCCAGCGGTCAGGACACGCCGATCGGCACCGCCCCTCAGTACGGCGAGATCAACTGGACGGGCATCGAATTCACCCCGGTCCAGTTCGACACGGTCACCCGCATCGATGCCGCCGCCTGGGCCGACGAGCTGAAGCTGCACACGGCCCATTTCGATCAACTGGCCTACCACCTGCCTGCCGCATTGCTCGACACGAAGGCCGCGCTGGAAAAGCGTCTGGCTGGCTGATCCCTTCGCGCACGGGGTTCGGTGGCGCCACGCCACCGAATGGCCGTTCGATGTAAAGCGCCCGGTCCGCACAGCGGCCCGGGCGCTTTTTCGTGGTGGCACAGATCACCTTCCAATTAAAAGTCATTATCATTTAGACCGTTCTTTCGGCTAAATTCGCAGGCGGCCAACCCTGACCGGGCATCGCACCGCACACGTCCCCACCGCCCCGTCTTCGCATGGGACCGACAATGCCGCTGCAACTCCCGGTTCGCCGGGTTGCGCACCGGCTTCCTGCGCCCGCGGCGCTGGCACTCTTCTCCCCTCGACGGGCCCGACATGGTTGAAATGGTTTCTGAGCGGATGCCGGCGGCATCCACACGCCGTCTCTGGCTGCGGCTGCTGGGCTGCGTGGTGCTGGTGTTGCTGGCCTGGGTGGCGTGGTATCTCATATGGCGCCAACCTGCGCTGCAGGAAACGGGGCCCAGTCCCTGGAGCGGACCCATTCCGGTGCGCCTCGTGGGTGTGCAGCGGCAGGCCATGGACGAGCAGATCAAGGCCATCGGCACCGTGACTGCGCTGCAAAGCGTGACCGTGCGCAGCCGCGTGGACGGCCAGTTGGCGCGCGTGCTGTTCCAGGAGGGCCAGGAGGTGCGGCGTGGCCAGGTGCTGGCCGAGATCGACCCCGCGCCCTTCCGCGTGAAGCTGGCACAGGCCGAGGGCCTGCAGCAGCAGATGCAGGCGCAACTGCAAAGCGCGGAGCGCGACGTGGCGCGCTACCGCACGCTGCTGCAGCAGGACTCCATCGCGCGGCAGCAGCTGGAAACCCAGGAAGCCCTGGTGGCCCAACTGCGCGGCAGCCTGGCGACTGCGCGCGCCCAGGTGCAGGAGGCCCAGTTGCAGCTGTCGTACACGCGGATCGAGGCCCCGGTGGCCGGCCGTCTGGGCATGCGGCGGGTCGATGCGGGCAATCTGGTCGCGACGGCCGATGCCCAGGGCATGGTGTCCATCACGCAGACGCACCCCATCACAGTGCTGTTCGCCATTCCCGAAACCCAGCTGCCGGCCGTACGTGCCGGCGCACGCGGTGCCCGGCCCCTGGTGGTGCAGGCTTGGGACCGCGCCGAAGCCGCCCTGCTGGGAACCGGGCGGCTGACCACCCTGGACAACCAGATCGACACGGCCACCGGCACCTTGCGGCTCAAGGCCCAGTTCGACAATGCCGACGACGCGCTTTTTCCCAACCAATTCGTCAACGTGCGGCTGAAAGTGCGCACGCTGGAGAATGCCCTCGTTGTGCCGGCGGATGCAGTTCAGCACGGCAGCCAGGGGCCCTACGTGTACACCGTGCGGGACGGTAAAGCCGTGCTGCGCCGCGTGGCGCTGGGTGCCAGCGATGGCGAGCGCCTGGTCGTGACCCAGGGCTTGGCCGAAGGCGATTCCGTCGTGCTGGAAGGGCTGGATCGCCTGCGGGACGGCATCGACGTGGCGCAGGTGGTGGATGGCGAGCCCCCTCAGACCGCGCATCAGCTGCAGCAGCGCGCAAAAGCGCAGGCCGCGGCAGCTTCCACCTCCGCCAGCACGGCGCGCTGATGGCGCTGCACCGCAACGCCCGAACCACCGCCGCCCTGGTACTGCCGCCGCCATGAATCTTTCGCGCCCGTTCATCCTGCGCCCGGTGGCGACGCTGCTGCTCATGCTGGCGTTGCTCATCGCAGGGGCGATCGCCTGGCGCCTGCTGCCGGTAGCGGCGCTGCCGCAGGTGGACTACCCCGTCATCCAGGTGTTCACCTTCCACCCGGGCGCCAGCCCGGATGTCACGGCCCGTGCCATCACCGCGCCGCTGGAGCGCCGGCTCGGGCAGATCCCGGGGCTGCGGCAAATGTCGTCCACCAGCTCCAGCGGTGCCTCGGTCATCACGCTGCAGTTCATGCTGGACGCGGACCTGGCCGTGGGCGAGCAGAACGTGCAGTCCGCGCTCAACACCGCGGCCAGCCTGCTGCCCGCCGACCTGCCCGCACCGCCGATCTACCGCAAGGTGAACCCGGCCGACGCGCCCATCCTCACCCTGGCCATCACCTCGACGAGCCTGCCGCTGCACGAGGTGCACGACCTCGTGGAAACGCGCATGGCGCAAAAGCTCGCGCAGCTGTCGGGCGTGGGTCTGGTGAGCCTGGCCGGCGGTCAGCGCCCGGCTCTGCGGGTGCGGGTCAACCCCACGGCGTTGGCGGCGCAGCAACTGGGCATGGAAGACGTGCGCCGGGCGATCGCGGGCGCCAATGCCAACCAGCCCAAGGGCAGCTTCGACGGCCCGTACCGCACCACCTTGCTGGACGCGAACGACCAGATCACCTCGCCGGACGCCTACCGCCGGCTCATCGTCGCCTGGCGCACTCCCACCGGCACGGTGGCGTCCAACCCGGCCGTCGCCGGCACGGGCACTGCGCCGCCGGGCGCTCCGATCCGCCTGGGCGACGTGGCCACCGTCGAATCCGGTCCGGAAGATCGCTTTCTGGCCGCATGGGCCGACCGGCAGCCGGCCGTGCTGCTCAACGTGCAGCGGCAACCGGGTGCCAACGTGATCGACGTCGCCGACCGGGTGCGTGCCCTGCTGCCCCAGCTCACCGCCACCCTGCCCGCCGCCTTGGACGTGGCGCTGCTCACCGACCGCACACAGAGCATCCGCGCCTCGGTGCGCGACGTGCAGCTCGAGCTGGTGTTCGCGGTGGGTCTGGTCGTGCTGGTGACCTTCCTGTTCCTGCGCAGCGCCACCGCCACCTTCATTCCGGGCGTGGTGGTGCCGCTGTCGCTGGTGGGCACCTTCGGCGTGATGTACCTGCTGGGCTTTTCGGTCAACAACCTGAGCCTGATGGCGCTCACCATCGCCACGGGCTTCGTGGTGGACGATGCCATCGTCATGCTGGAGAACATCGCGCGCCACCGAGAGCAGGGCCTGCCGCCGCTGCAGGCGGCGCTCAAGGGCGCTTCGGAGATCGGGTTCACCCTGGTCTCGCTCACCGTGTCGCTGGTGGCCGTGCTGATTCCGCTGCTGTTCATGCGCGACGTGGTCGGGCGGCTGTTCCACGAGTTCGCACTCACGCTGGCCGTGGCCATCGGAATCTCGCTGCTGGTGTCGCTCACGCTCACGCCGATGATGAGCGCCCGGCTGCTCAAGGCCCCCCTGCACGCGCCGCCCGGCGAAGGCAAGGGCACGGGCTTCATGGACCGCGTGCTCGAACGCTATGGCCGCGCGATCGATGCGGTGCTCGCGCACCAGGGCCTGACGATGCTGGCGATGCTGGCCACGTTGGTCCTCACCGTCCTGCTCTACCTGGCCGTGCCCAAGGGATTCTTTCCGGTGCAGGACAGCGGGGTGGTCCAGGTGGTGACCGAGGTGGCGCCCGACAGCTCGTTCACCGTGGTGTCGAAGCGCCAGCAGGCGCTGGCCGACGCACTGCTGCAGGAGCCGGACGTGGCGAGCCTTTCGTCCTTCGTGGGGGTGGACGGCAGCAATGCCTCGCTCTCCAGCGGGCGCATGCTCATCAACCTGCGCGCCCATGGAGAACGGCAGGCCAGTGCCCGCGCCATCCTGGACAGCCTGCGCGCCCGCGCGCGCCAGGTGGGCGGCATCACGGCCTGGTTCCAGCCGGTGCAGGAACTCTCCATCGAAGACCGTGTGAGCCGCACGCAGTACCTGTTCACCCTGACCACGCCGGACCCGGCATTGCTCGACACCTGGGTGCCACGCCTGGTGGAGCGGTTGCGCGCCCGCGCCGAACTGGCGGACGTGGCCAGCGACCTGCAGCAGCAGGGCCGGCAGGCGCACGTGGAGGTGGACCGCGACGCCGCTGCGCGCCTGGGCCTCACCGTGGCCGACATCGCCACCGCCTTGCAGAACGCCTACGCCCAGCGGCAGATCGCCACGCTGTTCACCCAGGCCAGCCAGTACCGCGTGGTGCTGGAGGTCGATCCGCGCCACGCACGCGGGCTGGATGCGTTGCAGACCACGTTCGTGTCCACGCCGTCCGGGCGCAGCGTGCCGCTGGCGGCCGTGGCGCGCATCACCCAGCAGCCCGCGCCGCTGCAGGTCCTGCAGCAAGGCCAGTTTCCGGCGGCCACGGTGTCGTTCAACCTGGGCGCGGGCCACTCGCTCGGGGCGGCCGTGGCGGCCATCGAACGGGAGCTTGCGGCCACCGGCCTGCCGCCCCAGATCGAGACGCGCTTTCAGGGCGCGGCCGAGGCGTTCCGTGCATCGCTGTCCAACACGCTGTGGCTGGTGCTGGCAGCGGTGGTCACCATGTACATCGTGCTCGGGGTGCTTTACGAAAGCACCATCCACCCCATCACCATCCTTTCCACGCTGCCCTCGGCCACCGTCGGCGCGCTGCTGGCCCTGCTCGTCAGCGGCCGCCCGCTGGACCTGATCGCGGTGATCGGCATCGTGCTGCTCATCGGCCTGGTGAAGAAGAACGGGATCATGATGGTGGACTTCGCCCTGGATGCGCAGCGCCGCCTCGGGCTGCCCGCGCACGAGGCCATCCGGCGTGCAGCGCTGCTGCGCCTGCGCCCCATCCTCATGACGACGCTGGCCGCCCTGGTGGGCGCGTTGCCCCTCATGCTCGCACAGGGCTCGGGCGCGGAGTTGCGCCAGCCGCTGGGCATCGTGATGGTGGGCGGGCTGGTGGTCAGCCAAGTGCTCACGCTCTTCACCACCCCCGTGGTGTATCTGTATTTCGACCGGCTGGGCCAGCGGCTTTCCCGCCGCCGTGCGGCCTGGCAGGACGGCACGGCGGGCAGCGGGCCATGAACCTGGCGCGCCTGTGCATCCGCCGCCCGGTGGCCACCTCGCTGCTGTCGCTGGCGCTGGTGCTGATGGGCCTGCTGGCCTGGCGGCTGCTGCCGGTGGCGGCGCTGCCGCAGGTGGACTACCCCGTCATCCGCGTGAGCGCCAGCCTGCCCGGCGGCAGCCCCGAAAGCATGGCCGCCACCGTGGCCGCTCCACTGGAGCGCGCCCTCGGTGCGATTGCCGGCGTGGCGGCCATCTCGTCCAGCAGCAACCAGGGCACGACGGAGGTGAAGCTCGAATTTGTGCTGGGCCGCGACTTGGATGCGGCCGCGCGCGACGTGCAGGCGGCGATCAACGCAGTGCGCAGCCAGTTGCCGGCGGGCATGAAGGGCAACCCGACCTTCCGCAAGATCCAGTCGTCCCAGCGGCCCATCGTGGTGCTGGCGCTGTCGTCGCCGGACCTGGCGCCCTCGGCGCTGTACGACGCCGCCTCCACGATCCTGGCGCAGAAGATCGCGCAGGTGCCGGGTGTGTCCGATGTCTCGGTCGGGGGCGCCTCGCTGCCGGCGGTGCGGGTGCAGCTCGATCCGAGCGCCCTGGCGCACCAGGGGCTGTCGCTGGACGAGGTGCGGTCGGCCATCGTGCGGGCCGGCTCGGTGCAGCCCCTGGGCGCGGTGGAAGAAGGCGCCCGCCACTGGCCCCTGGCGCTGGATGGCGCGCCGGCCCGCGCGGCCGACTACGCGTCGCTCGTGGTGCGCTGGGCCGAGAACGCCCCGGTGCGCCTGTCCGACGTGGCCCGGGTGACCGACTCCACCGAGAACCGCTACAGCAGCGGCTTTCACAACGAGCGCGATGCCGTCATCCTGCAGGTGCGGCGCCAGCCCGGCGCCAATACGGTGGCGACCGTGGACGCGATCCGTGCGCAGTTGCCCTACCTGCGCACGCTGGTGCCTGCGAGCGCGCGGCTGGACATCGTCGTCGAGCGTTCGCAGGGCATCCGGGCTACTCTGCGCGAGGCGCATCTCACGCTCGCTCTGTCGGTGGCGCTGGTGGTGGCCGTGGTGGCGGCCTTTCTTGGGCGGCTGCGCACGGCGCTCATTCCCACCGTGGCGATCCCGGTGTCGCTCATCGGCACGTTCACGGTGATGTACCTGGCGGGCTTTTCGCTCAACAACCTGTCGCTCATGGCCCTCATCGTGGCGGCCGGCCTGGTGGTGGACGACGCCATCGTGGTGCTGGAGAACGTGGAGCGCTACATCGAACGCGGCATGACGCCGTTGCGCGCCGCGCTGCGCGGCGCGGGCGAGGTGGGTTTCACGCTGGTGGCGATGACCCTCGCCCTCGTGGTGGTCTTCGTCTCGATCCTGTTCATGGGCGGCGTGGTGCAGCGGCTGTTCCGCGAGTTCTCCATCACGCTGGCGGCGGCGGTGGTGATCTCGCTGGTGGTGTCCCTGACGCTCACGCCCGTGCTGTGCGCCTATGGCCTGCGCGGGCAGCGCAGCGCACGCCAGGCACAGGCGCGGCATGCCTGGACCGCTCGCGTGGGGGCCGTCAGCGCCGCGATGCTGGCCGACCTGCGCCACGGCTACGACCGCAGCCTGGGCTGGGCGCTGCGCCACAGCTTCGTGGTGCTGCTCGCCTTCCTGGCCGTGGTGGGCGTGAACGTATGGCTCTACCAGTCGCTGCCCAAGATCATGATGCCGCGTCAGGACACCGGCATCGTCCACGCTTTCATCCGCGGCGACGATGGCTTTTCGTTCCAGGTCATGCAGCCCAAGATCGAGGCCTACCGCCGCCTGCTGCTGGCCGACCCGGCCGTGGCCCACGTGGCCGGCACCAGCGGCGGCAGCGGCAGCATCGCCAACAGTTTTTTCATCGTCAGCCTCAAACCTCTGGCGGAGCGTGGCGGCGAGCCGACGCAAGCCGTGGTCAACCGGCTTCGCGAGAAGGCGCCAGCCGTGCCGGGCGGGGTGCTGAGCCCCAGCATCGAGCAGGACATCCAGATCGGCGGCGTGTCGTTCGGCGAGGCCGATACGGCCGTCATCCTGCGCTCGGGCGAAGTTCGCTCGCTGCGCACCTGGGCCCGGAAGGTGTCGCTGGCCATGGGCGAGGCACCGGAATTCACCGACGTGCAGGCCGTGAGCGACGGTGGCGCGCAGCAGGTGGTGGTGGACATCGACCGCGAGGCCGCGCAGCGGTTGGGGGTGGACATGCAGACCGTGGCGTCCGTGTTGAACAACTCCTACGCCCAGCGCCAGGTGACCACGCTCTACGACCGGCTCAACCAGTACCGCGTGGTGATGGAGGTGGACCCGCGCTTCACTTCGCAGCCGCAATCGCTGGCGCAGATGCAGGTGCTCACCCCGAACGGATCGCGCGTGCCGCTCACCGCCTTTGCCACGTGGCGCTACGGGCTGGCGGAGGACCAGGTGTGGCACGACGCGCTGTTCGCGTCGATGTACATCGGCTACAGCCTCGCCCCCGGCGTGACGCAGGAGCAGGGCCAGCGTGCACTCAACGCCGTGATGGCGCGCGTGATGCTGCCCGCCTCGGTGCACCTGGCGCCGTCCGGGGAAGACGCGGCACGGTCCAGCGCGGTGCGCTCGCAGCCCTGGCTCATCCTGGGCGTGGTGCTGGCCGTGTACCTGGTGCTGGGGGTGCTGTACGAGAGCCTGGTGCACCCGCTCACGATCCTCTCCACCGTCCCGCCGGCGGGCGTTGGCGCGCTGCTGGCGTTGTGGCTGACCAACACCCCGTTCAGCCTCATGGCGCTGCTGGGGCTGTTTCTGCTCATCGGCGTGGTCATGAAGAACGCCATCCTGATGATCGACTTCGCGCTCGACGCCCAGCGCCGCGAGGGGTTGCCGCCGCAGCAGGCGATCCGCCGTGCGGCGGCGCTGCGGCTGCGCCCGATCCTGATGACCAATCTGGCAGGCCTGCTCGGCGCGCTGCCCCTGGTGCTCGGCACGTGCGAAGGCTCCGAGCTGCGCCGGCCGCTGGGCCTGGCCATCATGGGGGGGCTGGCGGTCAGCCAGTTGCTCACGCTGTACACCACCCCTGTCATCTATTACGGCCTGGAGCGCTGGCGCCAGCGGTGGCTGGCAGGGGGTTGAGGATCCCGTACCCGGCGCACCATGAAAAAGAAAAAGGGCGCCTGGTGAGGCGCCCTTGATGGGGAGACTTCGCGGCCGGTCCGGCCCCCGATCTCAGTAGTAGCGGCGGATGTTGTCCACCGCGATGCCGTTCATGGCACGGCTCAGATCGGCCATGATGCGGGCGTCGTACAGTGCGGCGTTCCAGGTCTTTTCGTCTTCGGCTTCACGGCGGCGGGCTTCGGCCCAGGCCTTGTAGCCGGAGCGCAACACGGCGCTGGCGCGGCGGGCGGGACCGGCCAGCAGGGCCAGCGCGGCGAAGGCGATCACCCACATGACCATCCAGGCGGCCAGCATGTGGCCTTCTGCGCGGGTGTCGACCACTTGGTTGGCGACCACCAGCACGGCGGCCACGACGGCGGCCAGCAGGAGGGAGGATGCGCCCCGTGCGCCGTCCAGGCTGGCGGCAGCGCCCCTCAGGGAAGCGGCGAAGCGCTCTGCGCGCTGCACGCCGGGGTGTTCGGTGCGGTATTCGATGTGTACAAAATTTGCCATGATGAGAACCCTTTTCAGACGCTTTTGGCGAAATTGCCGGGCGAATGGGTGAATCTTAGGGTTTACCCCATGGCTGTTCCACTTTATATTTTGAATCTCAGTCATTCATTGAAGTGATGGTTCAACATGCTACCTCTCAACTTCCGCTCGCTTGACCTGAACCTGCTGCGCGTGTTCGATGAGGTGATGACCGAGCGCAACCTCACCCGAGCGGCGCACAAGCTGTCGCTCACCCAGCCGGCCGTGAGCAACGCGCTGCGGCGCCTGCGCGAGGTGCTGGGCGACGACCTGGTGGTGCGCAGCGGGCAGGGCGTGCAGCCCACGCCCCGGGCGCTCACACTGTGGCCGCCGGTGCGGCAGGCCTTGGCGCAATTGCAACAGTCGCTGGCGCCGGGGGATTTCGACCCTGCCACCGCCAGTTCCACGTTCGTGCTGGCCATGGCCGACGCCACGGGCGCCACGCTGATCCCGCCGCTGGTGGAAATCATCGAGCGCGAGGCGCCCGGAGTGTCCGTGCGCGTGGTGCCGCTCACCACGCGCGATCCGCGCAGCATGCTGGACGACGAATCCGCCGACATGGCCGTGGGCTACTTCCCCGCGGTGATGGCCGACCTGACCGCGCGCGCCCAGACCGACAGCGTGGTGGCCTTCGAAAGCGTGCGCCTGTACGACGGCGAATACGTGTGCGTGATGCGCCACGGCCACCCGCTCGCCCAGGTGCCGATGACGCTCGACCTGTACTGCAGCGCGCGCCACCTGCTGGTGAGCTTTTCCGGCAAGCCCTACGGCTTCATCGACGAGGCGCTCACCGCGCTGGGCCGCGAGCGGCGCATCGTGCTCACGGTGAACCAGTTCTTCACCGCTGGGCGCGTGGTGACCACCACCGACCTGCTCACCGTGCTGCCGCGCCACTTCGTGGGCGTGGCCAGCATCGCCGGCGAACTGGTGTGGCGCCCGCTGCCCATGCCGCTGCCCACGGTGCATGTCGATGCGCTGTGGCACCGCCGCCGCCTGCACGATGCGGCCCACCGCTGGCTGCGGGGCGCGATGGCGCGCTCGGCCCTGCCCACGGCCCGGCGCCCTCCCGTGGCCTGACGGCGGCACCGCGCCAGCCTCCACAATCGGCGCATGAAGATTCAACTGCTGTCCGATCTGCACCTGGAAGCCCACCCTGCCTTCGCCCCCAGCCCCGCCCCGGGCGCCGACGTGCTCGTGCTGGCCGGCGACATCGGCTCCTACCAATCCGGCTCTCAGCTGGCCGACGACGACTTCGGGCTGGCGCGCTTTTCCCCGCTGCCGCAGTTCGCCGGCTGGCCGACCCCCGTGCTGTTCGTGCCCGGCAACCATGAATACGACATGCAGGATTTCGACGCCGCCCAGCAGCGCCTGCGCCAGGTGTGCGACCGCCTGGGCCTGATCTGGCTGGAACGCGAAAGCGTGGTGCTGGAGGGCGTGCGCTTCGTCGGCACCACCCTCTGGAGCGACTTCGACGCGCTGGCCGAGGACGAGGGCAGCACCGACCTCGCGCGCCGCCTGCGCCAGCGCGAGAAGGCCTTTCGCGCGGCCAACTTCTACCTGCGCAAGACTGGCGGCACCCGCAGCGGCGAGCCCTTCCTGGCCGAGCCGATGCGCGAGCAGTCCCTGGCCTGCCAGGCCTGGCTGCGCGACGCGCTCGCGCGCCCGTTCAACGGTCCCACCGTGGCCGTGACGCACTTCGCCCCGAGCCTGAAAAGCGCCGACCCGCGCTACGGGCTGATTCCCGGCACCGCGGGGTTCTGCAATGCGCTGGACGATCTGCTGCCCCATGCCCAGCTGTGGATGCACGGCCACCTGCATTCGCCGAGCGACTACACGGTGCAAGGCGCGCGGGCCGATGGAACGCCCTGGCGCTGCCGCGTGGTGGCCAACCCGCTGGGCTATGCCCGCAAGGGCGAGCAGGACACCTTCTCGCCGCATTTCACCGCCACCGTATGATCGTTCGCAGGTGCCGGCTTCCACGCCGGCGCTTTCGCCGCGCAGGGCATACAAAGATGACGCAGGTCAAGACAACAGGCGCACGCGCAGATTAGTCTGGTCCCTTCTCTTTTGGAGACGTCTTCATGAACATCCTCCTCGCCGTCGACGGCAGCCCGTACACCAAGAAAATGCTCGCCTACCTCGCCACCCACGAGGAACTACTGGCCGGCACGCACGACTACACCGTGGTGACCGTGCAGCCCGCCCTGCCGCCCCGCGCCCGCGCGGCCCTGGGCAAGGAAACCGTCGAGAAATACCACGCCGAAGAGGCCGAGAAAATCATCGGCCCGGTGGTCAAGTTCCTCGCCCGCCACGGGGTGGTCGCCCAGCGGATCGTGAAGACCGGTCCTATCGGCGAAACCCTCGGCAAGGTGGCGGACACCGGAAAGTTCGACCTGCTCGTGATGGGCTCGCACGGCCACGGCGCGCTCGGCAAGCTGGTGATGGGCTCGGTCAGTACCCAGGTGCTGGCGAACAGCCAGGTGCCGGTGCCGCTGGTGCGCTGACCCCTTGCGCGGCCAGGCCGCCGAAGCACGTCTCCACCGCCCAGTCGAGGATGCGCGCATCGGTGTACCGCCCGGTGGCGCGCAGCATGGCCGGCAGCGGGTCGGCCGAACGGGCCAGCAGCGCCCACAGCACCACGTCGGGCGGCCACTGGGCGTTCAGTTGGCCGGCCTCCTGGGCTTCCACGATCCAGGTGGTGATCCGCGCGCTGGCGGTCTGCAGCGACGCCTGGTAGCGCTCGCAGTCGCGCAGCGGCCCGGCCAGGCCGGAGTTGCGGCTTAGCAGCAGGGGCATCTCGTCGGTCAGCTGCAGCGAGAGCATCCAGCGCAGCAGCGCCTGCAGGCGCTCGATGGCGGACTGGCCGGGCGGCACGCCCTGCAAAAACCCTTGCAGCCGGTCCACGGCATGCACCATGGCGGCGGCGCACAGGTCGTCCTTGCCGGCGAAGTGCTTGTACAGGCTGGCCTTGGCCACGCCCACTTCGGCGGCCACGTCGTCCAGCGTCATGGCCTCGAAGCCCTTTTCGCCGAGCAGGCGGCCCGCAGCCGCCACGATGGCCTCTTCCCGTGCCTGGTGCATTTGCGCCTTGAAGGAGGGGCGGGACGGGGGCGTGTTCATGCGGCGCATCTTAGCGACCGGCCGCGGCCCCCGGTACCGGGACAGCCCAGGGCCTACACCGCCAGCATGCGGGCCGCGGTGCGGGTCAGCGCCTCGGACAACGCATCCAGCACCTCCGATTCGAGGTTCCAGCAGTGCCAGTACAGCTGGATCGGCAGCGAATGGCCGGGCGCCAGGTCCACCAGGCTGCCGTCGGCCAGCGCCCCGCGCACCAGCAACTCGGGTACCACGCCCGCGCCCCAGCCGGCGGTGGCGGCGCGCACCTGGCCTTCGGAACTGGGCACGAACAGGTGGTGCAGCGCCACGCGCTTGAGGCCGAAGGCGCGCATCACGAACTCGGCCTGCATGTCGTCCTTGCGGTTGAACGACAGGAACGGCACGTCGCGGAAGTTGTGCGGCGTGAGCCCGTGCGGCAGGTAGCGCGCCGCCAGCGCCGGCGAGGCCACCGCCACGTAGTGCATGGCCCCGAGCGGCACCACCTTGCAGCCGCGCAGCGCCTGCTTGAGCGTGGTGACGCAGCCCAGCACCTGGCCCGAGCGCAGCCACTCCTGCGTGAAATCCTGGTCGTCCACGATGATCTCGACGGGCAGGCGCTGGCGCACCAGATCGTGCAGCGCCTCCAGCGCCCAGGTGGCAATGCTGTCGGCGTTGATGGCAATCGAGATGCGCTCGTCCTCGCGCGCGCCGCCGGGGGCGCTCGGGGCGAGTTCCTGCAGGTCGCGCTCCAGGTCGGCGCGCAGCAGGCGCAGCTGCTTGGTGTGCTTGAGCAGCAGCTGGCCGGCGGTGGTGGGCTTGAGCGGCCGGCTGCGCACGATGAGCACCGAGCCCACCTGCGCCTCCAGGGCGCGCAGCCGCTGCGAGACGGCCGACTGCGTGACGTTCAGGCGCTGGGCGGCGCGCTCGAAACCGCCCTCCTCCACGATGGCGGCCAGGCATTCCAGTGCGGCGGGATCAAAGCTGCTCATGGGCGTGCGTGCATTAGAGGTTCTGATGAATTTGGATGAAGTTTAATTTTGCTTTTAATTCGCCGCAACGCGATCCACACTCCGGCCCATGAAAACCATCGTCTTGGGCGCCGGCATCATCGGCATCAGCACCGCCTGGCATCTGCTCGAGCGCGGCCATGAAGTCACCGTCGTGGACCGCCAGCCCGGCGCGGCGCTGGAGACCAGCTTCGCCAACGCGGGGCAGATCTCGGTGAGCTACTGCGAGCCCTGGGCCAACCGCGATGCGCCGCTCAAGGCGCTCAAGTGGATGTTCGACAAGGAAGCACCGCTGCTGTTTCGCCCGCAGCTCGACTGGGACCAGTGGCGCTGGGGCCTGAAATTCCTCGCGCAGTGCAACGATGCGGCGTTCGAGCGCAACGTGCAGCAGATCGTGGCCCTGGGCGCCTACAGCCATGCCGCCCTGAAGGACGTGGTGCGCGCCACCGGCATCGAATACCACCGGCTGGAGCGCGGCATCGCCCACTTCTACACCGACCAGAAATCGTTCGACGCCGCCGGCCACGCGGTCGAGGTGATGCGCCGGCACGGCGTGCAGCGCCGCCTGGTCAGCCGCGACGAGCTGCTGCAGATCGAGCCGGCCTTCCGCGCCTACGGCGATCACATCACCGGCGGCACCTATACCAGCACCGACGAAAGCGGCGACGCCCGCCTGTTCACGCAGGAGCTCGCGCGCCGCTGCGCCGAGCGCGGCGTGCAGTTCCTCTACGGCCACGACGTGGTGCGCCTGAACCAGGCCGGTGGCGCTATCGAATCCGTAGCCGTTCGCGCAAGCAGCACCAGCGCTGGAGGCCAGAAAGACCAGAACCTCACCGCCGATGCGATCGTCGTCGCCTGCGGCACCTACAGCGCCCCGCTGCTGCGCACCGTGGGCGTGGACCTGCCGATCTACCCCGGCAAGGGCTACAGCGCGACCTTCCCGCTGCTCAAGCCCGAGGGCGCGCCGCTGGTCTCGACCATCGACGACGGCAAGAAGATCGCCATGAGCCGCCTGGGCAACGTGCTGCGCGTGGCCGGCACCATCGAGCTGGGCGGCTACGACCTGTCGCTGGACAGCCCCCTGGCGCGGGCGCGCTGCCACATGCTGTCGCGCCGCATCGAGGCCATCCTGCCCGGCGTGTGCGACACCCGCACGCCCGAGGAAGGCGGCAACCCACAGTACTGGACCGGCCTGCGCCCGGCCACGCCCACCAACATTCCGTTCATCGGCCGCACGCGCGTGGGCAAGCTGTGGGTCAACGCGGGCCACGGCACGCTGGGCTGGACGCACGGCGCGGGTTCCGGCAAGGCGGTGGCCGAGCTGATCAGCGGCGAGCGGCCGGCCATGGCCTTCGGCTTCCTGGGCCAGGGCGTGGCCGCGGGTGCCGCCGCGTCCGCCCCCGTCGCGGCCTGACCGGGGCGGCACCGCCGGCCGGCGCTACCATGCCGGGCATGCCCTCCCACACCCTGTTCCTCACGACCTCCACCCGCGAGCCCGGCCATGTCGGCAACACCGAATGGCTGGCGCGGCAGGCCGCCGCGGCCCTGCCGGCGGACACCGTTCAGACCTGGCTGAACCTCGCGCGGATGGCGCTGCCGCCCTTCGTGGACCGGCGCCACACCACCGGCGAGTACCCCGCACCCACCGGCGACATGAAGACGCTGCTGGAGGCCACGCTCGCCGCGACCGACATCGTGTTCGTCGCACCCGTGTACTGGTACAGCATTCCCTCGCCGCTCAAGACCTACCTGGACCACTGGAGCGGCTGGATGCGCATTCCGGGCCAGCCGTTCAAGGAGCCCATGGCGGCCAAGACGCTGCGGCTCATCACCACCAGCGGCGACCGCGCCAAGGCGCAGCCCATGATCGATTCGGTGCGGCTGTGCGCGCAGTTCCTGGCCATGCCCTGGGGCGGCGCCCTGTGGGGCAAGGGCGGGCCGCCCGGCGCGGTGCAGTCCGATGCGCAGGCCCTGGCATCGGCTGCTACATTTTTAATAGCATAACACCCTAGTCGAATCTGCGCTGGAGGCTATTTCTGCGGTGATGCCTGGCCGTCCACGACGGCCAGGTGCTCGTCCATCCAGCGCAGCAGGTCGCGCCACATCACGCGCACCTCGTCGTCCTGCGGCATGCGCAGCTCGTGCTGCAGCTCGATGGTGACCACGGGCAGCCCCAGGTGCACGCTGCCGTAGTGCCCGAGCGAGCCCGGAAAGATGCCCAGCTGGTCCAGCCGCAGGCGCCCCAGCCGGCTGGGCGGCGGCTGCGGGCCGTCGAAGTCGAGCACGCCGTAGGGCGCATGGATGCTGACCACCAGATCGGGCTCGAACTGCGCCATCTGCGTGTGCAGGAACTGCGATTCGGGCTCCGACAGCGCCGCGGGACCAGGCCAGCGGCGGGGGTCGCGGCGGGTGCGCTTTTCCCAGTAGATGGGGGCGTCGCGCTCCCAGTTGGGGGTGGGGAAGTTGCGGTTCAGGTCCACGCCGCGCGCATTCACCCGGGTGGCGGGCTTGGCGAGCATGCCGTCCGGGTTCAGCGCGGGGATGAACCGCCAGTGCACCGGCCGCCGCGTGGGCAGCAGGCGCGTCTCGGCGAACCCGATCCAGCGCAGCGCGAGCGACGCCGCCGTGGGCTCGTCGCCATGCATGGCGCCCACCACCAGCACGCGCAGCGGCACCGTGCCCGGGGCCAGGCCGGCCGGCGGCACGTCGCGCCAGTACAGGGGGATGCCGTTGCGCGACAGCGCGCCGCTGGGCACCAGGTGGGCGGACTGGCACTGGGCCTTGGAGATGCCGGGCAGGCGCGGCAGGAGCAGCGGGCAGGCGGTGTCGGGCTCCGCGGCGGCCGTGCCCACGGCGGCCGTGCCGGGCGGCGATGGCGCCGGGGCCGGTGCGGACGCCGCCTTGTGCGGCGCGCCGGGGCCGACATGGGAAGGGGCCACGCCCCGTTCGGGCGTGCGGGCCTGCGGCAAGGGCGCCTCTGGAGAACGGGGCTGCACGATCACGGCCGACTGGATGCCGGCCATGCGGGCAGGCACCGTCACCTGGGCGGTGGCCGGCCCCTCGCCGAGCGGCACGCGCGCGCCGCCCACCAGGTCCGGGTTCCAGATGCGCGTGCCCATCAGCGCCAGGGCCAGCGCCGCCCCCAGGGGCAGCAGCCAGGGCAGGGCGGCCGCGGCGGCGCCGCGCGGCGTGCGGTCGGCGGCGCTCAATGCAGCACCCGCTCGGAAGCAGCCAGGAACGCCAGCAGCGCGCCGTCGAAGCCGTCGGGGTCTTCCAGCTGCGGCCAGTGGCCGACGTGGGGCAGGTCCAGGTGGCGCGCATCGGGCAGCACCTGCGCCAGCGCCTGCAGCGCCTCGGGCGGGGTGCAGCGGTCCTGCTCGCCGCCCAGCAGCAAGGTGGGCATGTGCAGGCGCGACAGCTCGGCCGCGCTGCGCGCGAACGTGGGCAGCGCCTCCAGCGCGCGGCGGTAGGCCGAGCGGTGCACTTGGCCCATGGCGTGGCCGGCCAGGCGCACGCCCTCGGGCAGTGCGCCGGTGCCGATGTGGCGCGGCACCAGGCGCTGGGCGATCTGCTCCATCGACTGGCCGGCGTCCAGTTCGGCCAGGCGCGGCGCCACCCATTCGTCCAGGCTGTGCGCATCCAGGGCCGGCCCGCCGCTGCACAGCACCAGCCGGCGCACCAGCGAAGGCTCGCGCAGCGCCACCTCGATGGCGATCATGGCGCCCAGGCCGTGGCCCACCAGTACGGCGGGGCCGCACTGCAGCGCCTGCAGCAACTGCACGCAGCTGTTGGCCAGGCCCTTGAAGCTGTAGGGCTCGATGGGGGCGCTGCGGCCGTAGCCGGGCATGTCCCAGGCCACGGCGCGGTAGCCGGCCGTCGCCAGGGTCTCGACCTGGGGAGCGAAAGTGAGGTGGTCGCCGTCCGCGTCGTGCAGCATGAGCACGGTGGGTCCGGAGCCGAGGGTCGTGAAAGTGGGTAGAAGGGCCATGAAGAGAACGGCAGGCGCCGCGGCCGCCGGCAGCAAATCGCCAGGCGCCGGACCATAATAGCCGACCCCTTCCCTCCGGCCGCCCGCGCCCGCGCCTTCGTGAACAGCCCCCTGCACCGCCCCATCGCCGCCCGTCCGCCCGGTTTCTCCACGCGCGAGTTCCGCGATGCGCTGGGCATGTTCGCCACGGGCGTGACCATCGTCACCGCGCGCGGCCCGGACGGCGGGCTCATCGGCCTCACGGCCAGCTCCTTCAATTCGGTGTCGCTGCAGCCCCCGCTGGTGCTGTGGAGCCTGGCGCACAAGGCCTCCACGCTGACGGCCCTGTCGGCCGGCTCCCACTACGCGATCAACGTGCTGGCGGCCGACCAGCGCGCGCTGGCCGAGCGCTTCGCCTCGCGCGGCGTGGACCGCTGGGCCGGCGTGGCCCACCAGCCGGGCATCGCCGGCGCCCCCGTGCTGGACGGCGCCGCGGCGGTGTTCGAGTGCTTCAACCGCAGCCAGTACGTGGAGGGCGACCACACGATCTTCGTGGGCGAGGTGGAGCGCTGCAGCCACCGCACGGGCGCCTCGCCGCTGCTCTACCACGGCGGCACGTTCTACACCGAGCACCCGCTGGGCGCCGCGCCCGCGCTGCAGGCCGAGATCCGCAAATGACGGCGCCGCGGGCCCTTCGAGGGGGCACCGCGGCGCGGCGGGGACCGAACGGCCAGGGTGGCGGCTATTTCACGCCGTCGGGCAGCTCGATCTTGACTTCCAGCACTTCCAGGTTGTCCTGGCGCTCCAGGTGCACCTTGATGTCGTCGGCGTGGATCGACACGTACTTGGAGATCACCGCCACCAGTTCGCGCTGCAGCGCGGGCAGGTAGTCGGGCGTGGAGGCGTTGCGGCCGTTGCGTTCGTGCGCGAGGATGATCTGCAGGCGCTCCTTGGCGACCGAGGCGGTCTTCTTTTTCTCGCCCAGCAGGAAAGACAACAGAGACATGCGTTACCTCCCGCCGAAGATGCGTTTGAAGAAGCCGGGCTTGTGCGCGTCGATGAACCGCAGGGGCTTGTCCTCGCCGAGGAAGCGGGCCACCACGTCCTTGTAGGCCTCGGACACGTCGGTGCCCTGCATGTGGATGGCGGGCGTGCCCTGGTTGGAGGCCTGCAGCACGTTCTCGGACTCGGGCACCACGCCGATCAGCTCGATGCGCAGGATGTCCTGGATGTCCTCCAGCGACAGCATCTGCCCGTCTTCCACGCGGTTGGGGTTGTAGCGCGTGATGAGCAGGTGCTCCTTCACGGGCTCGCCGCCGGCGATGGCGCGCTTGGTCTTGCTGCCCAGCATGCCCAGGATGCGGTCGGAGTCGCGCACCGAGGACACCTCGGGGTTGGTCACCAGCAGCGCCTCGTCGGCGAAGTGCATGGCCATGAGCGCGCCGCTCTCGATGCCGGCGGGCGAGTCGCAGACGATGTACTCGAAGCCCATGCCGGACAGGTCGTTCAGGATCTTCTCCACGCCGTCCTGCGTGAGCGCATCCTTGTCGCGCGTCTGGCTGGCGGCCAGCACGAACAGGTTGTCGCACTGCTTGTCCTTGATGAGGGCCTGGTTCAGGTTGGCCTCGCCCTGGATCACGTTGATGAGGTCATACACCACGCGGCGTTCGCAGCCCATGATGAGGTCCAGGTTGCGCAGGCCGACGTCGAAGTCGATCACCGCGGTCTTGTGGCCGCGCAGTGCGAGGCCGGATGCGAAGCTGGCACTGGTGGTGGTCTTGCCCACGCCACCCTTGCCGGAGGTCACGACGACGATTTTGGCCATGTTGTGAAAATTCCCTGCGTTGGTCCGAATGAAAGAAGAAGGCGGTCAGAACGGGTTCTAGAGCGGCTCGATGAGCAGCTTCTCGCCGTCGAGCCGCACCTGGGCCGGCTTGCCGCGCACGGCGTCCGGCAGCTCGGTCTCGGTGGTGCGGTAGATGCCTGCGATCGACACGAGCTGCGGCTCCAGGCACGTGCTGAAGATGCGCGCGCTGGTGTCGCCGCGCGCGCCGGCGATGGCCCGCCCGCGCATGGGCGCATAGACGTGGATGTTGCCGTCCGCGATCACCTCGGCGCCGAAGCTCACCACGGCCATCACGACCAGGTCGGCGCCGCGGGCATACACCTGCTGGCCCGAGCGCAGCGGCTTGTCCACCACCACGGTGGTCGGGCCGCCGGCGGGCACCTCGCGCACCACTTCGACCTCGCGGATGACTTCGCGCACCACCTCGCGCGGGGCGTCGGCCGCCGGGGCATGCACGCGGGCCGGGGGCGCCTCGGGCGCGGCGATCAGGCCGGCGGCGTGCGCGGCCTCCATCTGTGCGGGGCTGCCGCCGCGCACGGCCACGGGCTGGGTATGGTGGCCGCGCAGCGCGGCGCACAGGGCGTCGAAATCGATGGCGTCGCCGGCCTCGCGCACGCCGGCCAGGTCGATCAGCACGGGGTCGTTGTCGAAGAAGTCCGGGTCGCTCTCCAGCCGTGCGGCCAGGTCGGCGGCGAGCACGCCGACGTCGGTGGTCTTGAGCACGACCGCCACCACGGGCAGCTGGGCGCTCTTGAGGTCAAAGCTGGTGCGGGCCTGGCCCGCCGTGTCAACGGCCATGGAAGGGGGGTGCGTGGTGCGGAAAAAAGGGGGAGCGGTACGCCCGGCCCGAAGGCGCGAAGTGTACCGTGGGGGCCCGCCGATGCCTGTCGCCGGACGTATCCGCGCGCTGCGCGCCGCGTGGGGCAGGCAGCTTGGCGCCGAGGCCCGGCCGGACAAGCCCATGCTTGCAGGCCGCGTGCGGCAGGCGCCGGCACCCTGGATCGAATCGGGCCTCAGCGCAATCAAATCAACGGCATGCAGCTATTATTTTCATAGCAATATTCCGTCCCCCGAAGCCTTCAGAACTTGGGAATGCGGATGCGGCTGATCATGAGCGAGCCCGACAGCGCGAACAGCAGCACCAGCGGGTGCAGCGTGAACCCGCCCAGCACCACGCTGCCGAACCACAGGTGCTCGCGCACCGCGCCCAGGGCGGCGGCCAGCGCCATCAGGGCCACGAGCACGATGGAGGTGGGGATCGGCGTGCCCTCGAAGTATTTGACCTTGCCCGAGCCTTCCGACAGCGTTTCGGCGGTGACGTTGTAGCGCGCCAGGCGCGAGACGCCGCAGGCCACGAAATACGCCAGCACGATGCGGTCGTACAGGCCCTGCATGCCGCAGGCGTAGGCGATGATGGCCGGGGCCACGCCGAACGAGATCACGTCGGCGAGCGAATCGAGCTCGCGCCCCATGGCCGAGGACTTTTGCCGCCAGCGCGCGATGCGGCCGTCCAGCACGTCGAAGATCAGCGCCGCCAGCACCAGGGCGCAGGCGAAGTACACGTGGCGCACCTCGCCGGTCTCCAGGAACGTCATGGACGAGAACAGCGCCCCCACGCCGCACACGGCGTTGCCCAGCGTGAACCAGTCGGCGAGGTGGAACTCGCGGATCATCGAAAAGCGCTTGGGGGTGGACTGGGACATGGACTCTCCTGGGTGGGTGGCGGCCGCC
This sequence comes from Acidovorax sp. SUPP950, assembly GCF_030158935.1. Lineage (NCBI taxonomy): Bacteria > Pseudomonadati > Pseudomonadota > Betaproteobacteria > Burkholderiales > Comamonadaceae > Acidovorax > Acidovorax sp. SUPP950. The sequence continues at coordinate 248,487 of NZ_BQXE01000003.1, forward strand.
GCGCGCCGTGGAAGGCCGCGGTGGCAATGCCTGCCGATTATGGGCGGCGCCCCGAGGGGCGCACCGTCAGGCATGTCCTACGGGCCCGCTATGGCCCGGCCGTGCCGCGCCCGCCGGACGCGATGGGCGCACGCACGGTCTCCAGGTGGATGCTGGTCTCGGTGTTGCTGATGCCCTTGATGAGGCGGATGCGCTCCAGCGCATGCGCCAGCTCCGCCAGGCTGCCCACCTGCAGTTCGGCCAGCAGGTCCCAGCGGCCATTGGTGCTGTGCAGCGCCAGCACGCTGGGCTCGCCCAGCAGCGAGGCCGTGACCCGGCGCGCGTCGTTGCCCTCGATGGAGATGCTGGTCCAGGCCTGCAGCCCGCCGCCCGTCTCGCGCTCGGGCCGCAGCCGCACCGTGTAGCCGACGATCACGCCCGTGTCCTCCAGCCGGCGGATGCGGTTGGTGACGGTGCCGCGCGACACGCCCAGCCGCGTGGCCAGCGTGGCGACGCTGGCGCGGGCGTTGTGTCGCAGCTGGGCGATCAGTTGCTGGTCGATATTGTCCATTTCGGCAATTCCTTTGAGCAAAAAGCCAGTCTTTTGCGCTTATGCGTGCATTTTTGCCGATTTGGATTGGCGCACCCTTGTGGGACGCTAGGACCCATGCCGCCCCGACACCCGTCGCGTGGCGCACCCACCGACGAGGAGCCGATCCCATGACCCCCGACCAACGCCCCATCCCCGGCACCATGTCCACCGAGTTCTTGAGCGCCACGCGCGCCGCGCAACTGGTCGGCCGCACCGGCGTGGTGGAATGCCTGCGCGGCATGGCGCAGGCCATCGAAGAGGACTACGCCCGGTGGCAGGACTTCGACAAGTCCGCGCGCACCGCGAGCCATTCGCCCAATGGCGTCATCGAACTCATGCCCGTCGCCGACGCCCGCGACTACGCCTTCAAGTACGTGAACGGCCACCCGGTCAACACCCGCCACGGCCTGCCCACGGTGATGGCCTTCGGCGCGCTGGCCGACGTGGCCACCGGCCACCCCTCCTTCCTGAGCGAGCTCACCCTGACCACGGCGCTGCGCACCGCGGCCACGTCGGCCATGGCCGCGCGCTACTTGGCCCGCCCGGACAGCCGCAGCATGGCGCTGATCGGCAACGGCGCGCAGAGCGAGTTCCAGGCCCTGGCCTTCGTGGGCCTGCTGGGCATCGGCGAGCTGCGCCTGTACGACATCGACCCGGCCGCCACGGCCAAGCTGGCGGCCAACCTCGCGCCGCTGGTGGCGCGGGGGGAGCTGGAGATCGTCCGCTGCGCCAGCACCGCCGAGGCCGTGCGCGGCGCGGACATCGTCACCACCGTCACCGCCGACAAGGCCTACGCCACGATCCTGCACGGCGACCTGGTCGAGCCTGGCATGCACATCAACGCCGTGGGCGGCGACTGCCCCGGCAAGACCGAACTGGCGGCCGAGGTGCTGCGGGCGGCCAGCGTGTTCGTGGAGTACGAACCCCAGACCCGCATCGAAGGCGACCTGCAGCAGATGCCTGCCGACTTCCCCGTGACCGAGTTCTGGCGCGTGGTGCGCGGCGAGGCGCCGGCCCGCACGTCGCTCGCGCAGGTCACCGTGTTCGACTCGGTGGGCTTTGCGCTGGAGGACTATTCCGCCCTGCGCTTCATGCGTGCCCTGGGCCGCAGCGCAGGCCTGCTGCAGCCGCTGGAGCTGATTCCCGACCAGGCCGACCCCAAGGACCTGTACGCGCAGATCCAGCCGTGGATCGCCCTGGGCACGCCCGCAGGCGCGCCCCCGCTGGTGCAGGCCGCCGCCCACCTGGCGGAAGCGCTTTAAGCACGCGTGGACTGCGCCAGGACACGCCACCCATCGTCACCGTCCGCGTGCACACTGCACGCGCCCCATGCCGTTTTCCGCAGGCCGCCAGACCGCATGCGGGTGAAAACTTTGGCGCCACGGCGCCCGCACGCCGTGCGTTTCCAGGAGATGAACCCATGACCGACACCGCAACCCCCGCCCCGCACACGCGCGCCACCCTCATCGGCGCCCCCACCGACGCCGGCGCCGCGCGCCTGGGCGCGGCCATGGGGCCCGACGCCCTGCGCGTCGCCCAGCTGGGCCCGGCCCTCGCGCGGTTCGGCGTGGACGTGGAAGATGCCGGCAACCTCTTCGGCCCGCCCAACCCGCAAAGCGCGCGGGGCGACCACGGGCTGCGCAACCTGGCGGAATGCGTGGCATGGAACCGCGCGGTGCACGACGCCGTGTCCGCGCAGTTCGCCGCCGGCCGCATGCCCATCCTGCTCGGGGGCGACCACCACCTGGCGGTGGGCTCGATCAGCGCGGTCGCGCGGCACTGCCGCCAGACGGGCAAGCGCCTGCGCGTGCTCTGGCTCGATGCCCACGCGGACTGCAACACGCCCGCCATCTCGCCCAGCGGCAACGTGCACGGCATTCCCGTGGCGAGCCTGTACGGCTTCGGCCCCGAATCGCTGTCGGCCCTGGGCGGCGCCGTGCCCGCGCTGCAGGGCGCGCAGCTGTGCCAGATCGGCCTGCGCAGCGTGGACGACGAGGAAAAGCGCCTGATCCGCGAGCTGGGCATCGAGGTGTACGACATGCGCTCCATCGACGAGTTGGGCATGCGCGAGGTCATGCGCCGCGCGCTCGACGGGCTGGAGGGCGAGGCCGGCGACGATGTGCACTTGCACCTGAGCTTCGACGTGGACTTCCTCGACCCCGAGATCGCCCCAGGCACCGGCACCACCGTGCGCGGCGGCCCCAACTACCGCGAGGCGCAGCTTTGCATGGAGATGATCGCGGACACGGGCCGCCTGGCCTCGCTGGACATCGTGGAGCTGAACCCCGCGCTCGACATCCGCAACCAGACCGCCGAGCTGGTGGTGGACCTGGTGCAGAGCCTGTTCGGCAAGAGCACGCTGGTGCGCGCCCGCCCCGCGGCCGCGTGACGGCGCGCTGACGCACTGAAGCGCTAATGCGCCGCAGCGGTGGCCGCGCGCTGCTGCGCGAACGCCACGTACCAGGGCAGGCAGCCCGGGTTGGCCATGGCGTCCTGGTTGACCACTTTGTCCAGCGGCTGGCCCAGCAGCAGCTTCTTGATGGGCAGCTCCTGCTTCTTGCCGCTCAGCGTGCGCGGCACCTCGGCCACCTGCACGATCTCGTCCGGCACGAAGCGCGGCGACAGCGCGGTGCGGATGGCCGCGGCGATGCGCCCGCGCAGGTCGTCGTCCAGCACCACGCCGCCCCGCAGCGCGACGAAGAGCGGCATGTAGCTGTCGCGGCCCAGCGATTCCAGATCGACCACCAGGCTGTCCAGCACCTCCGGCAGGGCCTCGACGGCGCGGTAGATCTCGCTCGTGCCCATGCGCAGGCCGTGGCGGTTGATGGTGGCGTCGCTGCGCCCGTAGATCACGCAGCCGCCGTGGCGGCCGATCCGGATCCAGTCGCCGTGGCGCCAGACCGGGCCCATGTCCACGGGCCCGTCGCCCCCGCCCGGCCGCCGGCCGTGGCCCGGCGGGTACATGTCAAAGTAGCTCGCCAGGTAGCGTTTGCCGTTCGGGTCGCCGCCCTGCCCGGCCGGGCCCGGCTCGCCATCGCCCCACAGGTACAGCGGCATGGACGGGATGGGCTGCGTGCACACCAGTTCGCCCACCTCGTCGATCACCGGCTGGCCCTCGGCGTTCCAGGCCTCGACCGCCGCGCCCAGCATGCGGCACTGCATCTCGCCGGGCACCTGGGGCAGCTCGCGGTGCCCGCCGATGAAGGCGCCGCAAAAATCGGTGCCGCCGGAGATGTTGTTCCACCAGATGTCGCCGTCCGCATGCCCCGACACGCCCAGCGCGCGGAACTGCGCCGTGCCCCAGGCCTGCACCTCGGGCGCGAGCGGCGAGCCGGTGGTGCCCAGTGCCCGCACGCGAGAGAGGTCGCCGCAGTCCGTGAGCGACAGGCCCGACTTCATGCAGTTGGCGTAGAAGGCCGCGCCCGCGCCGAAGAACGTCACGCCCGTCTCGGCGGCGAAGCGCCAGAGCGTGCCCCAGTCGGGCCGCTCGCGGCTGCCGCCCGGGTTGCCGTCGTAGATCACGCAGGTCGTGCCCGCCAGCAGGCCGCTCACCTGCGCGTTCCACATCACCCAGCCGGTCGAGCTGTACCAGTGGTAGCGCTCGCCGAACGAATTGGGCTCGTAGCTGCAGCCGATGTCGTTGTGCAGCCCCTTGAGCTGCAGCGCCACCAGCACCATGCCGCCGTGGCCGTGCACGATGGGCTTGGGCAGGCCGGTGGTGCCGCTGGAGTAGACGATCCACAGCGGGTGGTCGAACGGCAGCCACTCGGGCTCGAACGCAGCCACTTCGGTATCGTTTTGGCCACATGCCCTAGAAAAATCTGCCGTGCCTGCTATTGTTTCAGGAGCATGCAGGTGCTGCACCACCACCATGTGGGTGACCGAGGGCAGCGCCGCGCGCAGCTCGGCCAGCACGCCGGTGCGGTCGTGGTCGCGCCCGCCGTAGGTCACGCCGTCCACTGCGATCAGCACCTTGGGCGCGATCTGGCGGAAGCGGTCCAGCACGGCGGCCGTGCCCATGTCGGGCGCGCACACGCTCCACACCGCGCCCAGGCTGGCCGTGGCCAGCAGGGCCACCATGGCCTCGGGGATGTTGGGCAGGTAAGCCGCCACGCGGTCGCCGCGCCGCACGCCCTGGCGGCGCAGGTGCAGCGCGAGCGAGGCGACCTGGCGGCGCAGCTCGGGCCAGGACAGCTCGCGGTGCAGGCCGCGCTCGTTGCGGCTCACCACGGCCGGCAGGCCCGCGGCGTGCGCCGGGTCCACATGGCGCAGCACCTGGCGCGCGTAGTTGACCTGCGCCCCGGGAAACCACACGGCCCCCGGCATGGCATTGCGTGCCAGCACGGCCGTGTGCGGCGTGGGCGACTGCAGGTCGAAGTAGTCCCAGATGCTCTGCCAGAACGCATCGAGGTCGGTGACGGACCAGCGCCAGAGCGCGTCGTAGTCCGCGAAGGCCAGTCCGTGGCGGGCCTGCAGCCAATCCTGGTACAGGCGGATCTGGGGAACGAACGGGGGGGTGTTTTTTGTCTCCATGGCGCCGCAGCGTAGCGTGCGCCACCGCCGCTGTCACCGGGCGGGCGTCCCCGAATGGACAAAGCCGCCGGCCGGGTGCGGCGGGCGGCTTTGCGAGGGAGGCGGCAGCGGGGCGTTGCCCGCCGGGCCCCCGGGGTCAGTCGGTCAGCTCGTGCACGCTGGTGATGGCGTAGCCCTTTTCCTCGATCTGCGCGGCCGGTTGCGCGATGCCGTAGTCGTCCCAGTGGTCGGCGTTCTCGTCCATCTCCTCGCCGCGGGCTTCGGTGTCCCAGTCCACGTTGATCGCCTCCTGCGGGATGGGGCGCCCTTCGGGCACGGCGAGGTGGGAGAACTTGCCATCGGCTTCGGCTCGGCGATAGATGTCTACGCGCATGTGGGAGTCCTTTTCGGAAATGAGACGCAAAGGCTGTCCACTCTATCGAGCGGGGTTCTGGCGGGGCGTAGGAAAACACCTCTCGCGGGAGGGTGGCACCGGAAGGCGCCCCACCCCCACGCCCTGCAAAAACCAAAAAAGGCGGCCGGGCCTTCGCCCGCCGCCTTTCTGGTTTGGCTGCCTTGACTGGCTGCCTCAGGCTGGCTGATTACTTCGCCGAGGCCAGGTCGCGCATGCGGTCCGCACGGCCGCCCGCGTCCGGGTGGGTGGACAGCATGGCGTCCATGCCGCCGCTCTTGCCGCTCAGCGAGGCGATCTTGCGGAAGGCCGACTCCATGGCCTGCACCTTGTACTTGTGCTTCTTCATGAAGGCCAGGCCGTAGTCGTCGGCGGCGGTTTCCTGGCTTTGCGAGAACTGGCTGTTGACCAGCTTCTCGCCCAGGGCGCCCAGGTCGGAGTCGGCCAGGCGGCCCACGCCGCCCGCGGCGGACGCGGCCTTGCGGCCGGCGGAGGCCATGTAGGCCGTGCGCATGGCCGACAGCGAGTGCTGCAGCTTCACGTGGCCGATTTCGTGGCCGATCACGCCCAGCAGCTCCTGGTCGTTCATCATGTCCATGAGGCCGCTGTACACGCGGATGGAGCCGTCGGCCGTGGCGTTGGCGTTCACGTCCTTGCTCAGGTACACCTTGAAGTTCAGCTTCATGCCGTCTTCGTTCACGTGCTTCTTGGTCAGGCGCGCCAGGCGCTGCGCGTACTTGTTGTTGGCCGGGGCGGCGTTCTCGGTGCGGTCTTCGTAGTTGCGGTACTGCAGCGAGACGGTCTTGAGTTCTTCGTCGGACACGGTCACGGCCTTGAACACGTCCAGCGCGGCGCCCGCCTTGTTCTCGGTGCTGCTGGAGTTGGAACCGCCGGCGCTGGCCGCGCCCAGCACGCTGGAGATGGCCGAGGTGCCGGAGCCGCTCTTGCTGCCATCGCCCGTGGTGGCGCAGCCGGACAGCAGCAGGGCGAGCGCGACGGCGCTCAGTGAGAACTTCTTCATGGAAACACTTTCGTTGAGGTCTGGAAACAAGCGCCAATGGGGCGACGGATGCGGTGCTCGGGAGGCTCTGCGGCCCCTTGGCGGTCATGGGGTGGACCGGGCAGGCGGAAATTGTTTCACGGGCGTTTGAAATGCCATACGGCGTGGCGCCGCGAATGCATCGAGTTGTATCCACGGCTTGGCCACCGCTTCCGCCGCTTTACAAAGTAACGAAACGCCGTGGCGCCATAGGGTGAACCACCCCGTACACAACCTTTTGTTTCAATAAAGACGCCATCAACGGGGAACGAAACGGCGCTCCGCTACACCGCGACCTCGAAGAGCCGGCCCGACAGCGGGGCCTTGGCCAGCACGTCCAGTGGCACCGGCTGGCGCGCCGTGGTGATGAACAGCCGCCGCCCGTCGGCCCCGCCCAGTTCCACGTCGGTGGGACAGGGCACCGGCAGCGCGACGACGCGGTCCAGGCTGCCGTCGGGCAGGAAACGCACCACGCTCCAGCCATCGCGCAGGGCCGTCCACACCCCGCCCTCCGCATCCAGCGCCAGGCCGCTCACCCGGCCCGAGCCCTTGGGCACGGAGACGAGGCGGCGCACGGCGCCGGTCTCGGGCTGCAGCGACAGGATGGCGCCCGTGTCCGGCACGGCGGCCCAGAGGGTGCCGTCCGCCGCGCGCCAGCGCAGGCACTGCACCGGCTCGGGCAGGCGCCAGCGCACCTCCAGCGGCGCGCCGAGCCGCAGGCAGCCCACGGCGCTGCCGCCCTCGGGCGTCTCGCAGGCCAGCCACAGTTCGCCGCCGGCACCGCGGCAGACGGCCTGGGCCGGCAGCGCGGGCCAGGGGGCCAGGCGCTGCGCCGGCCCGCCCCGGGGGAGCGCGAAGGCGCCGTGGGCGCACCAGGCGATGGGCGGGGGCGCGGTGGCGGGGCCGGTCGCTTGCGCCTCGCCGCTGCCGTCCTGCCCCAGCAGCAGGCCGTGCACGGGGCCTTCGGCCTCGGCCCAGAGCGTGTCGCCTTCGTCCCCCGGTCCCACCGCCCGCAGCGCGGGGGCGAGGGTGTCGGCCCAGAACAGCCGGCCGCTGGCCGCGCACCAGCGCGGGTGGGCGCCGTGGAACGCCCAGGGGCCGGGCACGGGGCGGGCCTCGGCATCGCCCAGGGTGGGGCGCACGCCGTGCAACTGCGCGCCCACACGGCGCGCGGCCTCGGCCACCTCGGGGCCCAGCAGCTCCAGCCGCTCGGGCGTGAGCCGCCAGGCCGGCCCGGCCACGCTGAGCGCGCCGCGCACCTGGCCCAGGCCGTCGATGATGGGCGCGCCCACGCAGCGCACGCCGGGCACGATCTCTTCGTCGTCGATGGCATAGCCGCGCGCCGCCGTGACCCGCAGCTCGGCCAGCAGGCGCCGCCGGTCGGTCAGCGTGCGGGGCGTGAGGGGGCGCAGCACCAGTTCGCGCACCAGGGCATCGCGCGCCGCGCCGTCCATGGCGGAGAGGATGGCCTTGCCCTGGCTGGTGCAGTACACCGGCTTGCGCTGGCCCAGCGCGCTGGACGAGCGCTGGCTGTGCGCGCCATCGCAGCGCTCGAGCGACACCACGTCGCGCCCGTCCAGCGCGGCCAGGTAGGTGGTCTCGCCCGTCAGGTCGCGCAACGTGCGCAGTTCCATCACGGCCGCCGCGGCCAGATCGGGCATGGCATGGGCCTGGCGTGCCAGCTCGAAGCAGCGCACACCCAGGCAGTACACCTTGCGCAGCGGATCGCGGCGCAGCATGCCGCGCGCCACCAGCGTGGCCAGCAGGCGGTAGGCCGTGGTGCGGGGCAACGCCAGCCGCGCTGCCAGGTCGGCGTGGCTCAGGCCTTGCGGCGCGGCGCCCACGGCGTCCAGCACGTCGAGGGCTTTTTCGAGCGCGGCGGTGCCGTCTCCGGGCGATGCAGGCATGTTTGTCTCACGAAATGGAATTCAGAACCGCGCGGGGAGGGGGCGGCGGGCCGCAGGGATTTTAGGCGGCTCGCCCTTTCATTACGATGGCAGGCTCCCAACGGCGGGCCCCTGCCGATCGGCGAACAATTCCATTCAGTGAGACAGCAGGCCGCGACGGCCCTTGCCCTTTTCAGGAACCTCCATGCCCGACAACACCCTGCAATCCATCGACGCCCGCACCGGCCAGCCCCACGGCGCCGCCTGGCCCGAATCCACCCCGGCCGAGATCGACGCCGCCGTGGCCGCCGCCGCGAGCGCCGCCGATGCCTTCGCCGCCACATCGGCCGCCGACCGCGCCGCCCTGCTGCGCGCGCTGGCCGAGGCCCTGGAAGCCCAGCGCGAAGCCCTGGTGCCCGTGGCCGACCGCGAAAGCGGCCTGGGCCCGGTGCGCCTGAACGGCGAGCTGGACCGCACGGCCTTCCAGCTGCGCGGCTTTGCCGACGTGCTGGAGCGCGGCGCGGCCCACACCGTGCTGGACGACGCGGCCGTGGCCGGCGCGCCGCCCGCGGGCCGCCCACGCCTGACCCGCGTGCGCGTGCCCGTGGGGCCGGTGGCCATGTTCTCGGCCAGCAACTTCCCGTTCGCGTTCTCGGTGCTGGGCGGCGACACGGCCTCGGCCCTGGCGGCCGGTTGCCCGGTGGTGGTGAAGGCGCACCCCGCACACCCCGAGCTGTCGCGCCAGACCGCGGCGCTGGCGCAATCCGTGGTGGCCGCGCGCGGCCTGCCGGCCGGCGTGTTCCAGCTGGTGCAGGGCGGCTCGATCGAGGCCGGCGTGCGCCTGGTGCAGGCGCCGGCGGTCGCGGCCGTGGCGTTCACCGGCTCGTTCAAGGGCGGCACGGCGCTGGCCAAGGTGGCCGCAGAGCGTCCGCGCCCGATCCCGTTCTACGGCGAGCTGGGTTCGGTGAACCCGCTGGTGGCGCTGCCTTCGGCACTGCAGGCCAACGGCGCCGCGCTGGCCGAGACGCTGGCCGGCTCCATCTGCCTGGGCTCGGGCCAGTTCTGCACCAGCCCCGGCGTGATCGTCGTGCGCCAGGATGCCTCGGGCGATGCCTTCGTGCAGGCCCTGGCCGACAAGCTGCGCCCCCTGGCGCCGCACGCCATGCTCACCCCCGGCATCCGCGGCGCGTTCGACCGGGGCGTGGCCGCATGGCGCGGCCACGGCAAGCTCCGGGCCCTGGTGAGCGAAACGGCCGAAGCCGGCGCCACGCCGCGCCCGTTCCTGGGCGAAGTGCAGGCGGCTGACTTCATCGCCGACCCTGCGCTGCACGAAGAGGTCTTCGGTTCCGCCGCGCTGGTGGTGCGCGTGGCCTCCATCGAGGAGACCGTGGCCGTGCTGCAGGCCATCGGCGGCTCGCTCACCGTCACGTTGTGGGGCGCCGATGCCGACACGGCCGAACACCGCGCGCTGGTGCGCGCCGCCACGCAGGTGGCCGGCCGCGTGCTGTTCGCTGGCGTGCCCACGGGCGTGGCCGTGACCGGCGCGCAGATGCACGGCGGCCCCTACCCCGCCAGCACCGCACCGTTCACCACCTCGGTCGGCTATGCGGCGCTGGACCGGTTCCTGCGCCCCGTGGCGCTGCAGGACGCCCCCGCCTGGCTCATCGAGCGCAACGGCGTGCCCTGCTGAAGGGCGGTGCCGCGGGGCCAAAGCCCTGCGGCGCAGCGCGCGCCCGGGCGTCAGCCGCCCCGGCCGCGCAGCAGATCGACGTAGGCGCAGTCCACCCACTGCGCCGGTGCCACGCCGAGCCGGGCCATCAGGTCGTGTGCCTCCCGCAGGCCGGCGTCTTCGGGCTCGGCCTCGTCCAGCACCACCTCCGGCTCCATGAACTCGCCCAGGCCCGCCACGCGGTCCAGGTGCACGCGCGTGCGGCCCACGAGGTACAGCGTGCGCGCCTTGACCACCCGCCCCGCCTGGCCGTGCGCCAGCGTGAGCGCCTCGCGCAGCCCGTCGGGATCGGCCGTGGGCGTGCGCACGTAGAACGCGGTCCTGGGCCCCTGCACGTCGGGGCGGCGGTAGAAGATCAGCTCGCCCGCGCCGGCGGAGAACGCGCGCAGCTTGAGCCGGCCGGCCGCGCAGCGAAAGAACGTGTCGTCCTGGTGGATCCACTCCGGGCCGCGGTCGGCCAGCACTGCGGCGCGGGCCTCCAGCGCGGCCAATGCGCCGGGCGACGGCAGGCGTGCCTTGATTTCGATGTTGCGGGGCATGGGCCCAGTATGCCGGCGGCCGCGCGGATCAGGGCCGCGCACGCACCTTCTTCACGAGGGTGTCCACCGGCCGGACGACCCGCCCGTCCTCCAGCCGCAGCAGGGCTTTCGGCAGCGGCTTGCCCGTGGCGCGATCGACGAGCACCGAGTGCTTCTCGCCCCGGGCGTACAGGTGCGCCTCGCCCCACTGGCGCAGGGCCACGACCACCGGAAACAGCGTCTCGCCCTTGGCGGTCAGCACGTATTCCTGGTAGGCGCTGCCATCGGAGGCGGGCGCGATCTCCAGCACGCCCCCTTCCACCAGCGTGCGCAGGCGGTCGCTGAGGATGTTGCGCGCTGCGCCCAGGCTGGCCTGGAACTCGCCGAAGCGCCGCAGTCCGTCGAACGCATCGCGCACGATCAGCATCGACCAGCGGTCGCCCACCACGTCGAGCGAACGGGCCACCGGGCAGGGGGAATCCGCGAGGCTTTTTCTTTTGGCCATGGCCACTCCTTGGGTGCCGGTGGCGGACCGGGCATTCGATCCACGCACCGAAGTGGTTTCATTTTAAAACAGGATGGCACTACACTCGATCCAGTTTCAATCAGCAACTGGATTAGAGCCCATGACCGCCGCCAACCCGTCCGCCCTGCACGCCGCCCCCGGCCATCCCCTGCCGCCGGGCCTCGTGCGCCTGCTGGCCGTGTGCTGCGGCGTGAGCGTTGCCAATGTCTACTACGCCCAACCCCTGCTGGATGCCATCGCGCTGGATTTCGGCATCCCCGCCATGGCGGTGGGTGGCGTGATCACCGCCACCCAGGTGGGCTGCGCCATCGCTCTGCTGTTCGTGGTGGCGCTGGGCGATCGGGTGGACCGAAAGCGCCTGCTGTGCGGGCAGTTGGTGCTGCTGGCGCTGGCGCTGCTGGGCGTGGCCTGGGCGCCCACGCCGCTGCTGTTGCTGGCGGCCATGGCCGCCATCGGGCTGCTGGGGACGGCCATGACGCAAGGGCTGATCGCCTGCGCCGCCACGCTGGCCCCTCCCGCCGAGCGGGGCCGGGTGGTCGGCACCGTGCAGGGCGGCGTCGTCATCGGCCTGCTGCTGGCCCGCACGCTGGCCGGCGCGGTCACGGACCTGGCGGGCTGGCGCGCCGTGTACCTGGTCTCCTGCGGCTTGTCGCTGGCGATGCTGGCGCTGCTGTGGAAGGCCCTGCCGCACGCCCGCGCGCGCCCGGCCACGCTGGGCTACTGGCCGCTGCTGCGCTCGATGGGCACGCTGCTGGCGACCGAGCGCGTGCTGCAGATCCGCGGCGTGATCGGGCTGCTGATGTTCGCGGCGTTCAGCGTCTTCTGGAGCGCGCTGGTGCTGCCGCTGAGCGCGCCGCCCCATGCCCTGTCGCACACCGCCATCGGCGCGTTCGGGCTGGTCGGCGTGGTGGGCGCCCTGGCCGCCGCGCGGGCCGGCCGTTCCGTGGACCGGGGCCGGGGGCAATGGGCCACCGGCCTCGCGCTGGCATGCCTGCTGGTGTCGTGGGTGCCCATTGCGTTCGCAGCGCACACGCTGTGGGCGCTGGCGGTGGGCATCGTGCTGCTCGACCTGGGCGGGCAGGCGGTCCACGTGGTGAACCAGGGCCTGATCTTGCGCACCCGGCCCGAGGCGCACGGCCGCCTGGTGGGCTGCTACATGCTGTTCTACGCGGTGGGCAGCGGCCTGGGAGCGGTGGCATCGACCGCGGTGTACGGCCTTGCCGGCTGGCCCGGCGTGTGCGCGCTGGGCTTGGGGCTCAGCCTGGCGGCGCTGGTCTTTTGGGCGGCGACGCTGCGGGCGATGCCTGCACAGGGGGCCTGATACGGCATTGACCCGGCCTTGATCCGGCGCGCATCCATTTTTCTGGAATCATTTCCATTAAACTGGAGGAATGGACATCAATACCCGCCTGGCCCGCCGCGTGCGCGAACTGCGCGATGCGCGTGGCCTCTCGCTCGACGCCCTGGCCGAACGCAGCGGCGTGAGCCGCTCCAACATCTCGCTCATCGAGCGCGGCGAAAGCAGCCCCACCGCCACCGTGCTGGACAAGCTGGCCACCGGCCTGGGCGTGGCGCTGGCCTCGCTGTTCGATGCGCCCCAGGCCGAGGGCGACGAAGGCCTCGCCGCGCCCTCGCCCGTGGCCCGCGTGGCGCAGCAGCCCGTGTGGACCGACCCCGCCTCCGGCTACCTGCGGCGCAACGTGTCGCCCACGGTGGCGTCGCCGCTGCAGCTCGTGGACGTGGTGTTTCCGCCGGGCCAGCGCGTGGCCTACGAGCGGGCCGACCGCGGCGCGGAGATCCACCAGCAGATCTGGATGATCGACGGCCGCATGGACATCGCGCTGGATGGCACGGTCTGGCGGCTGGAGGCCGGCGACTGCCTGGCCCACCGGCTGGAGGGCGCCATCGAATACCGCAACCCCACGCGCAGCCCCGCGCGCTACCTGGTGGCCCTGGCCACCCTGCCCGCCATTCCACCCCACCCGACCCGGAGCCCGACATGACCGCCGCCACCTCACTCGCCACGCCCTCCGCCGAAGTCCCCGCCGGCGCCCCTGCCGTGACCGTGCGCCGCCTGGGCGTGAACGAAGCCGCCGCCTGCGTGCCGGCGCTGGCCGAGGTGCTGATCGACTGCGTGGCCGGCGGCGCTTCGGTGAGCTTCATGCACCCGCTGGCGCACGACAGGGCCGTGGATTTCTGGCGCGGCGTGGCCGAGGGCGTGGCGCGCGGCGAACGGGCGCTGCTCATCGCCGAAGCGGTGGACAGCGGCGCGGTGCTGGGCACCGTGCAGCTCGTGCTGGCGCAGCCCGAGAACCAGCCGCACCGGGCAGACGTGGCCAAGATGCTGGTGCACCGCCGCGCCCGCCGCCAGGGCGTGGCCCGGCAGTTGCTGGACGCCGTGGACGCGGTCGCCCGGCAGGAGGGCAAGACCCTGATGGTGCTGGACACGGTGACCGGCGGCGACGCCGAACGGCTCTACGCCCGCGCCGGCTGGCAGCGCGTGGGCGAGGTACCGGGCTATGCCCTGATGCCCGACGGCGCGCCGTGCGGCACCACGTTCTTCTACCGGGCGGTGTGACGCAGCGGGCCGTGGCCCCATGGCCCGCCGGGGTGCCGCCGCGAGGCATTGGGGCCTTTTGGGCCCCAAAGGCAATCGATACTAGGGCATATAGCTATTAAGTCAATAGCAAATCCACCAGTGCAGCCGGCCACATTCCCTTGACCCAGTGCAAGCCGGGGGCGCGGCGGGGCCCGCACAATGGCCGCCGGCGCCCGCCGGGCGCTCGCCTTCCTTGGTCTTTCCTCCCATGCCCCAGCAGCATTGCGACGTTCTCATCGTCGGCGCGGGCCCGGCCGGCCTGTCGCTGGCCATCGCCCTGTGCCAGGCCGGTTTCACCAGCACGGTGCTAGACCGGCAACCCGCCACCGCGCTCGCCGATCCCGCGCCCGACGGCCGCGAGATCGCGCTCACCCACGCCAGCGGCGACACGCTGCGCCGCCTGGGCACCTGGGCGCTGCTGGCCCCGCACGAGATCGGCCGCATCGCCGAGGCCCGGGTGCACGACGGCCCGGTAGGGCGGCACGCGCCGCTGCGGCTGCACCCGGGCCAGGCCGCGGACCAGGGGGTCGCGCACCTGGGCTGGATCGTGCCCAACCACGCGCTGCGCCGCACCGCCCACGCCGTGGCGTCGCAGCGGCCGGGCGTGCGCATCCTGGCCGGCGCGCAGGTGGCGCAGGTGTCCGTGGCGGCCGACCATGCGGCGGTGGAAACCATGCCGGCCGCTGGTGATGCAGGCGATCCGGCCGCGCCCCGCACGCGCCTGCAGGCCCGGCTGGTCGTGGCCGCCGACAGCCGGTTTTCCGCCACCCGCCGGCAACTGGGCATCGGCGCGCGCATGGCGGACTTCGGGCGCACCGTCATCGTCTGCCGCATGCGCCACGCAGCGCCCCACCACGGCATCGCGCACGAGGCCTTCGGACACGACCGCACCCTGGCCGTGCTGCCGCTGCCGGACGACCCGGCGGACGGCGCGCCGCAGTGCTCCGTGGTCGTCACCACCGGCGCGGCCGAAGCGGCGGCCCTGATGGCGCAGGACGCCGCCACGTTCGCCGCGCAGGTGCAGGCCCAGTTCGCGGGCCGGCTCGGCGCGATGGCGCTGGTGGGCGAGCGCCACGCCTACCCGCTGGTCGCCACCTATGCGGACCGCTTCGCCGGGCACCGCTGCGCGCTGCTGGGCGATGCCGCCGTGGGCATGCACCCGGTGACCGCCCATGGCTACAACCTGGGCCTGGCCGGCGTGGAGGGCTTGGCACGCGCCCTCGCCGACGCCCGGCAGCGCGGCCAGGACATCGGCAGCGCCGACGCGCTGCGGCCCTATGCCCGCGCGCACCACCGCCGCGCCTGGCCGATCTATGAAGGCACCAACGCCATCGTGCGGCTGTACACCGACGCGCGCCCCCCGCCCCGCGCCGTGCGGCAACTGGTGCTGCAGGGCGCCCGGCGGCTGGCGCCGCTGAAGGCGGCCATCGTGGGGGAGCTGACGGGGCGCAGTGCGTGGCGGTCCGGTACGCTCGGGCGGGATACCCAAACGCCGCTGCGATGAGCGCGGCCAACCCCCAGCCACCAGTCCCCCGCCACATGACCCCGACCCATCGCAACGAATACGCGCTGCTGCAGCAAGTGCAGGTGCGGCAGCAGGCCCGCCGCATCGCCGCCCAGCAGTTCGCCAGGCAACTGGCCCCGGACTTCTCCCTGCTGGAATACCTGCGCAGGAACGAGATGGCGATTTCGGAGTACCTGTCGCTGCTGCTCGATCCGGCGGGCAGCCACGGGCAGGGACCTTTGTTCCTGCACCGCTTTCTGCAGGTGCTTTCGGTGGAGCATCCAGACGCTTCATGGACGCTCGGCAGCCAGCGCTGCCGAATTCAGCGCGAGAAGTCCATCAACGGCGGGCGCATGGACATCCACCTGGAACTGGACCGCGGCTGCATCTGCATCGAGAACAAGCCGTGGGCCGCCGACCAGATCGGGCAGTTGCAGAACTACGCCCGCCATCTCGAAAGCGCCGCGCTCGGCAGGCCCTGGATGCTGGTGTACTTGTGCAGCGCCGGCCCCAGCAGCCGCAGCATCGACGAAAAAAGCCTCCGGGCCATGGGAAGACCGGGGGCGGTTCATCTGGCTGAAATGGCCCGGCATCGTCGCCTGGCTGGAAGACTGCGCCCTGCACATCCAGGCCCCCACCGTGCGCCTTTTCGTGGACGCCCTCGTGCAGTTCATCCGACAAAAAATCATTCGGGAGCCTTCGATGGAAAACTCGCAGGAAATCGTGGACGCGATGACGGCTACCCAAGCGAATATCGCGTCGTCCATTCGCATTGCCCAAGCGATGCCGCACATGAAGCGCGCTCTGCTTCGCAAGATTTACGAGCAGATGCAAATGATGGCGGGGGCGCCCGGTGCCTTCGCGGCCCATTGGGACGAAGATTGGCAGACGTCGGAAGAGTGGATCGGCTTTGAATTCGACCTCGGTTTGCGCGATTTGCGACTTCGGTACGAGACGAGCGACCTGACCGAGGCTGGTACTTTCTACTGGGGCATCTACACGAATGGCGAGTTGACGAAGCGCGACACATTGATGTGGCCTGAGATTCAGCGCTTGATGAAACTGCACTATCCCAATGGGCAGGAAGATTGGATTCACTGGCCATGGTGGCAGTATCTGGAACACGATCTGGACTACGACGGACAAGAACAGGAAAGCCAGCAGATGCAGCCATGGATATCCATCG
This sequence comes from Acidovorax sp. SUPP950, assembly GCF_030158935.1. Taxonomy (NCBI): domain Bacteria; kingdom Pseudomonadati; phylum Pseudomonadota; class Betaproteobacteria; order Burkholderiales; family Comamonadaceae; genus Acidovorax; species Acidovorax sp. SUPP950. The sequence goes on from NZ_BQXE01000003.1 coordinate 264,969, forward strand.
CCGATCCTTCCGGAGCCCATGCTTTTGCCAGCACCGCCATGCGCCGCGCGGCAGAGGTCAAGGAACGGCTATACGCTAGCGCGATCGTGTCGATGCGATGCCACGGGGCTGCTGAATGAGCCTCCCGCCAGCGCCCCGCGGCCTGACCTGACCCGTGGCCGCCAAGCCACCATTTACGCACCGCATTTCTCTGGATAGCCCATGCCCCTCGCCCCCTACCTCGACACCGCCCCCGCGCTGGACGCCGGCGTCTACCTCCACCCCTCGGCCCAGGTGATCGGCGATGTGCACCTGGGGCGCGACAGCTCGGTGTGGTGCAACGCGGTGCTGCGCGGCGACGTGAACCGCATCGTGGTGGGCGAATGCTCCAACGTGCAGGACCTGGCCATGGGCCACGTGTCGCACCGCCATCCGGCCAAGCCGGACGGCTCGCCGCTCGTGATCGGCAGCCACGTCACGCTGGGCCATTCGGTGATCCTGCACGGCTGCACCATCGGGGACGAGTGCCTGATCGGCATGGGCAGCATCGTGATGGACGACGCGGTGGTCGGCGACCGCGTGATGCTCGGCGCCGGCAGCCTGGTCACGCCCGGCAAGGTGCTGGAGAGCGGCTACCTCTACACGGGCCGCCCGGCCGTGCGGCAGCGGGCGCTGACACCGCAGGAAATCGCGTACCTGCGGTATTCGGCCGAGCACTACGTGCGCGTGAAGAACAACTACCTCGCGGCGCCGCCGCAGGCGGGCGCGACGGCGGCCTGAAGCCCTCGCCGCGCGGCGCGCTCTTTCAGCGCGCGGACGGCACCGCGGCTTCTCGCCACCACTGGCGGGACGGCGCCGGCGCCCGGATGTCCAGCCGCTCGCCCATCGCCGGCGCCACCAGCGGCACGCCGGCTGCGGCGGCCAGCGCGGTGATGCGCTCAAAGGGCTCGGTCCACGGGTGCAGCGACAGGTCGAACGTGCCGTTGTGGATGGGCATCATGTGGCGGCCCTTCACGTCCAGATGGGCCTGCAGGCTCTGCTCGGGCTGCATGTGCACGTCGGGCCAGTCGGCGTTGTAGGCGCCGGTTTCCACCAGCGTGAGATCGAATGGGCCGAAGCGCTCGCCGATGGCCTGGAAGCCGTCGAAATAGCCCGTGTCGCCGGTGAAGAAGATGCGGGTGTCCGCCGTCATCAGCACCCATGACGCCCACAGCGTGCGGTTGCCGTCCGACAGGCTGCGCCCCGAAAAATGCTGCGCCGGCGTGGCCACCAGGCGCAGCCCGCCGAGGGTCGTGCCCTGCCACCAGTCGAACTGCTGCACCTTGGCCGCCGGCACGCCCCAGGCGATGAGGCGGTCGCCCACGCCCAGCGGCGCGACGAAGTGCTCCACCTTGGGCGCGAGCTTCAGGATCGCCGCGTGGTCCAGGTGGTCGTAATGGTCGTGCGAGAGGATCACGCCCGCGATGGGCGGCAGGTCTTCGATGGCCAGCGGCGGCGCATGAAAGCGCTTGGGGCCCAGGAACTGCACCGGCGAGGCGCGCTCGGAAAACACCGGGTCGGTGAGCCAGAACCGGCCGTCCAGCTTGAGCAGCAGGGTCGAATGCCCCAACCGCCACAGGCTGTCGTCCGGCGCCTGCAGCAGTGCGGCGGTGGTCAGGGGCTGGACGGCGATGGGCCGGTCCGGCACCGTGTCCGCGGGCTTGCCGAGGGCGAACCGCCACAGCACGCCGAGCGTCTTGAGCATGCCCAGGCGGTGCCGGGGCGCCGCGTTGCGAAAGCGCCCGTCAACGAACTGGGGCGACGGGCCGTACGGAGCGGCCGGCGATTCGGAACAGGAGGACATGCGGTGAGCCATGGCGATGTAGGGAGTGAAGCAGCCGGGAAATCCGGAACATGCGGCGAGGCAGGGAGCCAAGCCTTCGCAAAAACTGCACTGCACAGTGTAGTGTTCGACCCAGAAAAGTAAACTGCCGAGTGTAAAATTTTGCCTATGACCGCCATCGCTCCGCCGCCATCCCGCCTGACCGACCGCAAGCGCCATGCCATCGTCCAGGCGGCGATCGGCGAGTTCCGCGAGCACGGCTTCGCCGGCACCAGCATGGACCGGGTGGCCGCCGCGGCCGCGGTCTCCAAGCGCACGGTCTACAACCATTTCCCCAGCAAGGACGACCTGTTCGCCGCCATCCTCGGGCAGCTGTGGGACCGCAGCCAGTCGCTGGCGGCACCGGGGCACGATCCGCAGCGGCCCCTGCGCGCGCAGTTGCTGGAGCTGCTGGAGCGCAAGATGGCGCTGCTGGGCGATGCGGCGTTCATGGACCTGTCGCGCGTGGCCATGGCCGAGATGCTGCACACCCCGGCCCGCGCGCAGGCCATGGTGGCGCGCCTGGGCGAGAAGGAAGAAGGCGTTCCCGCGTGGATCCACGCGGCGCAGCAGGCCGGCCGCCTGCGTGGCGGGGTCGATCCGCAATACGCCGCGCACCAGCTGCAGGGCATGGTCAAGGCCTTCGCCTTCTGGCCGCAGCTGGCGCTGGGCCAGCCGCCGCTCACGCCGGCCCAGCAGCGACAGGTGCTGCACGACGCGGTGGACATGTTCCTGGGCTTCTACGCCGTGCCCGGGCCGGGCGCCGCCACGTGAGCGAACGGCGGCCGGCGGCCTACAGCAGCCCCCGGGCCGCCTGCATCACCCGCTGGGCGAGCCGCTCCAGCCGGGGCGGCTGCTGCGCCCAGCCGTGCCAGTACAGGGCCACGTCCGTCGCCGCATCGGGCAGCACGTCGATCAACTCGCCGCGCTCGATGGCATCGCCGATCTGCAGCTCCGGCACCATGCCGTAGCCCAGCCCCAGCCGGATCGCCGCGACGAAGGGCTCCGATGCCGGCACGTAATGGCTCGGATAGGCGCTGGCCTGCAGCCCGAACGCATTGAGCAGCGCATTGGCCTGCAGCGGGTCCTTGCGGTTGAACACCACCGTGGGGGCCCGGCGCGCCGACGCCCGGGTGATGCCGCGCGGCCCGAACCATTGCGCGGCGAATGCGGGCGAGGCCACCAGCCGGTAGCGCATGCGGCCCAGCGGCTCGGCCGTGCAGCCGCGCATGGCATGCGGCTGGGCCGACACGCAGGCATGGGCCAGGCCGGCCTCCAGCAGCGCGTGCGTGTGCTCCTGATCGTCCACCACCAGCTCGATGGCGATGCGCTCGCGCTGCAGCACGCCCGACAGCGCCGGCAGCAGCCAGGTGGCGAGCGAATCGGCGTTGACCGCGAGCGTGACGGCGAAGAACGCATCCGCCTCCCCATCGCCGCCCGAGAGCCCCGCCAGCAGGTCGTGCTCCATGACGCGGGCGCGCTGCAGGTGCTGCAGCAGTTGCCGGCCCGCCCGGGTGGCGCGGCTGGGCCGCCCGCGCACGATGAGCGGCTGGCCGAGCCGCGTCTCCAGCGCGCGCACGCGCAGCGACACCGCCGAGGGCGTGATGTGCAGCGCGGCGGCGGCCTGCTCGAAACTGCCCGCCTCGGCCACGGCGAGAAACGCCTCGCATTGTTTGGAATCCAGTGCCATGGCGCCTTTGGGGTTGAAAGCTGAGAAATTCTCAGCCAAGTCGATATTTTCCCCATTCAGGATGGGATTCGGCCCCGGCCCCAGACAATTCGCCGATGTGGTCTTCCATCACCCCTTTTCTGCATGGTTTCGGCGCCGGGGCCGGCCTGATCATCGCCATCGGTGCGCAGAACGCGCATGTGCTGCGCGTCGGCCTGCTCGGACGGCACGTGGCCCTCACGGTGGGCACCTGCATCGCCATCGACGTGATCGCCATCGCCGCGGGCGTGGCCGGCATGGGCGCGCTGATCCAGGGCCAGCCGTGGCTGCTGGCGATCGCCCGCTGGGGCGGCGCGGCGTTCCTGGCCTGGTACGGCCTGGGGGCGCTGCGCCGCGCGTTGCGGCCCGATGGCGCCCTGGCCGCCGGCCCGGGCGCGCCGGGCGCAGGCCCCACGGCGCGGCAGGCGCTCGCGGCGGTGCTGGCCGTGTCGCTGCTCAACCCGCACATGTACCTGGACACCGTGGTGCTGCTGGGCGCGCTGGGCGGCCAGCAGCCGGCGGGCCAGCAGCTGCGCTTCACGCTGGGCGCCACCACGGCCTCCACCCTGTGGTTCCTCACGCTCGGGCTGGGCGCGCGGCGGCTGGCGCCATGGTTCGCCCGGCCGGTGGCCTGGCGCTGCCTGGACGCGGGCATCGCGGTGGTCATGTTCTCGATCGCGCTGTTCCTGGCCTTCACCCCCCTGCATTCCACCCCATGACTGCTCCACCCGTCTCCACCCGCAGCATCACGCTCGCCACCCTGCCCTCCCTCTACGCCGTCGCCCGGCTCGCGCCGCAGGCGGCCATTCCGCCGTGGGCCGATGGCGAGGGGTTCGTCTCGATCTCGCGCAGCGGCGAGGAACTGTCGATCACCTGCCTGCAGGCGCGCGTGCCGGACGGCGTGCAGGCCGACCGGGGCTGGGTGGCGTTCCGTTTCGTGGGGCCGTTCGGCTTCGGCGAGACGGGCATCGTCCTGTCGGTGATCCGCCCGCTGTCGGAGAACGGCATCGGCATCTTCGTGGTCTCCACCTTCGACGGCGACCACCTGCTGGTGTCGCAGGCGGACGGCGAACGCGCCTGCGCGCTGCTGGCCGCCGCGGGCCACCGGGTGGTGCCGGCGGCCGGCTGAAGGGGCACGGGCGGGCGGGGACCGAAGGCGGGCAGAATCGACCGGGTCGCCGGCTTGGGGCTTTCCGCCCTCCCTCAGCCGGCCCCTTCGCACTGGAGCCCGCATGACCATCGCATTGCCCAAGGACGTCCACCAGCAGGCCGTGGCCTCGATCGAGCGGTATTTCCGCGACAACATGGAAGAGAAGATCGGCAACATCGCCGCCAGCGGCCTGCTGGGCTTCTTTCTGGAGGAGATCGGACCCAGCGTCTACAACCAGGCCGTGGCCGACGTGCAGGAGCGCCTGCAGCAGCGCGTGGCCGAAATCGATATCGAGGTGCACGAAGACGAATTCCGGTACTGGCAGAAGTTCGACCGCGCGGCAAAGAAAGGCCGGCCATGACCGCGCACCTGCGCCCCGCCCGACCCGCCGACGCCCCGGCCATCGCGGCCCTGCACACCGCCAGCTGGCGGTTCGCCTACCGGGGCGCCCTGTCCGAGCACTACCTCGCCACCGACGTGGAAGCCGACCGGCTGGCCCTCTGGACGCAACGGCTTCAATCACCGCATCCGCCCGCTGGGCAGCACGTGATCGTGGCCGCCGAAGGCGACCGCCTGCTCGGATTCGTCTGCGCCTATCCGGGAGAAGACCCGGTGTGGGGCAGCCTGCTGGACAACATCCACGTGAGTGCGCAGGCGCACGGGTCGGGCATCGGCGCGCAGCTGCTCGCCGCCGTGGCGGACCACTGCGCCGCGGCCTGCGCCGATGCGGGGCTGTACCTCTGGGTGCTGCAGAGCAACCTGCAGGCGCAGCGCTTCTATGCCGCCCACGGGGCCGCGAACGTGCAGGCCGACCAGTGGGACGCGCCCGGCGGCACGCAGGTGCCCACGTTCCGCTTCGCCTGGCAGGCGGGCGCACTGCCCGTGTCCGGGCGGCCGAAGCCCCCACGCGGCGCGCCGGCCTGAGCCCGGCGGGATAATCGGCCCTCGCCCGCCTTCCGCCGCGCTTTGCTGCCCCCGCCTTTTTTGCGCGGCCGCCCTGCCCCACACCCATGTCCGCCTCGACCCCCCGCGTGCTGGCCGTCATCCCGCCGATGACGCAGCTGAACACGCCCTACCCCTCCAGCGCCTACCTGACGGGCTTTCTGCGCTCGCGCGGCGTCACCGCGTTCCAGGAAGACCTGGCGCTGGCCCTGGTGCTGCGCCTGCTCTCGCCCGAGGGCCTGCAGGCCGTGGCCGCGCGGGTGCAGGCCCTGCCCGAGGCGCGGCGCAGCCCGGCGGTCCAGTCCTTCGCCGCGCAGCAGGACCGCTACCTCGCCACGGTGGCGCCGGCCATCGCGTTCCTGCAGGGGCGCGACTCGACGCTCGCGCACCGCATCGCCGGGCGCCACTACCTGCCCGAGGGCCCGCGCTTCGCCTCGCTCGACGTCTATGTGGACGACGAGGGCGGCGATCCGCTGGGCTGGGCCTTCGGCGCCCTGGGCCTGCACGACAAGGCCAAGCACATCGCCACGCTGTACCTGAACGACCTGGCCGACGTATTGCGCGATGCGGTGGACGAGCGCTTCGAGTTCGTGCGCTATGCCGAGTCGCTGGCCGGCAGCCAGCCCACCTTCGATCCGCTGGCCGACGCGCTGGCCGCGCCGCCCACGCTGGTGGACGAGATGCTCGAGGCGCTCACGCACGAGGCCATCGCGCGCCACACGCCCGACGTGGTGCTGCTGTCCGTGCCCTTTCCCGGCTCGGTGTACGCGGCCTTTCGCATCGCGCAGGCCATCAAGGCGCGCTACCCGCACATCGCCACGGTGCTGGGCGGCGGCTTCGTGAACACCGAACTGCGCGAGCTGGCCGAGCCCCGCGTGTTCGACCATTTCGACTACGTCACGCTGGACGCGGGCGAGCGCCCGCTGCTCGCGCTGCTGGAGCACTTGCAGGGCCAGCGCGGCCGCCAGCGCCTGGTGCGCACCTTCGTGCGGGGCGACGACGGCGCCGTGCAGTACGTGAACATGATGGAGGCCGACATCGCCTTCGCCGAGGTGGGCACGCCCACCTGGGACGGCCTGCCGCTGGACCGCTACCTCTCGCTGCTGGACATGCTCAACCCCATGCACCGGCTGTGGAGCGATGGCCGCTGGAACAAGCTCACCGTGGCCCACGGCTGCTACTGGAAGAAGTGCAGCTTCTGCGACGTGAGCCTGGACTACATCAGCCGCTACGAGGGCGCGAGCGCCGCCGTGCTGGCCGACCGCATCGAGCAGATCGTGCGCGAGACCGGGCAGACCGGCTTTCACTTCGTGGACGAGGCCGCTCCGCCGAAGGCCCTCAAGGCGCTGGCCACCGAGCTGATCGAACGCAACGCCGGCATCTCGTGGTGGGGCAACGTGCGGTTCGAGAAGACCTTCACGCCCGAGCTGGCCGAGCTGATGGCCGACTCCGGCTGCATCGCGATCTCGGGCGGGCTGGAGGTGGCCTCGGACCGGCTGCTGCAGCTCATGAAGAAGGGCGTGTCGGTGGACCAGGTGGCGCGCGTGACGCGGGCCTTCACCGATGCCGGCATCCTCGTGCACGCTTACCTGATGTACGGTTTTCCGACCCAGACGGTGCAGGACACCGTGGATGCGCTCGAATACGTGCGCCAGCTGTTCGCCAACGGCTGCATCCAGAGCGGGTTCTTCCACCGCTTCGCCTGCACCGTGCACTCGCCCGTGGGCAAGAACCCCGGGGAGTACGGCGTCACGCTCGCGCCGCTGCCGCCGGGCGGCTTCGCCAAGAACGACGTGGCCTTCATCGACCCCACGGGCGTGGACCACGACGCGCTGGGCGGCGCGCTGAAGAAGGCGATCTACAACTACATGCACGGCATCGGGCTGGACGAGGATGTGCGCGCCTGGTTCCCGTTCAAGGTGCCCAAGACCACCGTGGCGCGGCACCGCATCGAGCGGGCGCTCGCCAGCCGCGCGCACTGAAGCTCGATCGCCGCAGCGGCTGGGGGCGCCTGCGTACACTACGCCGGTCCCGGCTTCCCCTCCCACCGCCCCATGCACGTACCCCGGCTGCGCCCTGTCTTGTCCCTGTGCCCCACGGCGCGCCCGAGGCTGCACGCCTGGGGCCTTGCGGCCCTGCTGGCGACCCTGGCGCCCGGCGCCTGGGCCGACGCGGGCCGCCAGGGCACCGCGCCGCAACCGCAGCCCGTGGCGGCCGACCCGGCCTTCTCGACGCCAGCCACCGAACACATCGCCAGCCCGGCCATGCTCCGCGCGTTCCTGACGGAGCTGCGGCAGACGCGGCGGCCCCAGTCGTTTTGCTTCGTGCAGCAGGCGTTTCCGCCGTCCAAGGCCGATCCGGAAGGCTTTGCGCTGGTGTGGATGGTCTGGACCACCGGATCACACATCTACCGGCTGCGGGTGCCGCCTCCGGTGCCGCCAGGGGCCCCGAACCCCGCACAGGACGACGACCCGGCCGAGCGCGGCGCGGCGCTGGCGAATGGCAAATCGGTGAACCTGCGGACCGACGTGGTGCCCACCGACGAGGCCGTGGGTTCCAGCACCTTCCTTGTGAGCCGCCCCTGGGTGGAGCGCATCCAGGGCCAGTGCCGGCGCATCGGCACCGCGGTGCGCGTGCCGGCGTTCCGCCCGCCGCCGCCATGACGCCGCACTGAGGCCGCCCTGGGCGCCTTCCAGGCGTCTCGGCCCTGCCCCGTTCCCCTTCCCTTTTCTCGTCCCTCTTGCCACTTCGCGGCGCATTCCGTGTGGAGGCCCGAGGCACCGGCCTGCGGGCCTGCCGCAGCCCCTTTCTTCCTTTATTTCTCTCTCTTCCGATCCGAGCCCTTTGCCATGCCCAATGCCCTCCTGAAGTTCGCCTACAACGACCCGGTGCCCAGCGTATTGACCCTGGTGGTGGGCAACAAGCTGCGCGTCAAGCTCGAGGCCATCGACAAGCGCCAGAAGCTCGTCGCCGTGAGCGACATCCCCAACCTGCTGGAGGTGAGCAGCACCCACAACAGCCGCGCCGACTCGTGGGCCTTCGTGGTCACCGCCCTGCGCGAGGGCAATGCCAAGCTGGCCATCCAGGTGCAGCAGGGCGCGGGCGCGCCGCTGCTGACGATCACCCCGCCGCTGGTCAGCATCACGATCCGAAAGCCGGTGTCGCTGCCCGATGCCGCCTCCGAGGCCGGCATGCTGATGCGCCTGTTTTTGGCCGAGGCCCCGGCGCCACAGACGTGGCGCGACACCGGCGTGAAGGACATCGAGGACGCCAAGCAGGGCATGCGCATGATGCGACGCGTGCTCCACAACCGGCTCGCTTCGGGCAAGCCGCAGGACTTCGGCGCTCCCAATGCGCGCAGCCTGACGGACATCGTGCGCGCCAGCGCCCATGGCGTGCAGTTCAAGGGATTCGACCAGTATCCCCGGCTGGGCGGCGGCCAGGAAAAGGTGATCAACGGGGTGCTGGCACTCGTCAACGACGCCACCAACCTGCGCTGGAACACCCAGTACACGGCCTTCTACAACGCGGCGCTCGAGGTGGCGACGGAGGGCCTTGCGCCCGACCCCAGCCCGACCGGGCTCTTCGGCTGGCGCACCGCCGGCTCGGGTGCGCCGTCGCGCGAGTTCAGCGAGTTCAAGACCTCGGGCGGCAACACGTTCTTCACGCACGCCACCCAGCGGGTCCGCCCCTGAAACAAGAGCGCGCGGGGCGCGGGCCCTTCAGCGCTCGATCATCTCCCGCACCTTGGCGGCCAGCGCGCCCACGTCGAAGGGCTTGGTGATCACCTCCATGCCGTATTCCAGCAGGCCGTTGCCCACGGCCGCATTCTCGGCATAGCCGGTGATGAACAGCACCTTGAGGCCGGGGCGCGTCACCCGGGCGGCATCGGCCACCTGGCGGCCGTTCAGGCCGCCGGGCAGCCCCACGTCGGTGAGCAGCAGGTCCACGCGGCGCCCGGACTGCAGCACGTGCAGGCCGGCCGGCCCGTCGCCCACCGAGACGACCCGGTAGCCCAGGTTTTCCAGCTCTTCGGCGATGAGCCCGCGGATGATGGACTCGTCCTCGATGACCAGCACCACCTCGCCCTCGCCGCGGTGGCCGTCGATGGCCGGCAGCTCGGGCACCTCGGCATCGGCGTCGCCCAGGTAGCGCGGCAGGTACAGGCACATGGTGGTGCCCTCGCCGGGCACCGAATAGATGCGCACCTGCCCGCCCGACTGGCGCACGAATCCGTACACCATCGACAGGCCCAGGCCCGTGCCCTGCCCCATGGGCTTGGTGGTGAAGAAGGGGTCGAACGCGCGCGCGGCCACGTCGGGCGCCATGCCCGCGCCGGTATCGGTCACGCACACCGAGATGTACTGGCCCGGCGCCAGCTCGCGTTCGGTGGCGGCGCGATCGTCCAGCCACTTGTTGGCGGTCTCGATGGTCAGCCGCCCGCCGTGGGGCGACATGGCGTCGCGCGCGTTGATGCACAGGTTGAGCACCGCGTTCTCCAGCTGCGACGGATCGACCCGGGTGAGCCACAGCCCCCCCGCGCCGACGACCTCCACCTCCACGCCCGGGCCCACCGTGCGGCGCACCATCTCCTCGATGCTGCCGATGAGCCGGTTGACGTCCACCGGCTTGGGATCCAGCGTCTGGCGGCGCGAGAAGGCCAGCAGGCGCTGGGTGAGGGACGCGGCGCGGCGCACCGAGGCCTGCGCCATGCCGATGTAGCGCTCGGCGTTGTCGAACTTCTTCAGCGCGATGCGCTTTTCCAGCACCTGCAGGCTGGCGCTCATGGCGCCCAGCAGGTTGTTGAAGTCGTGCGCGATGCCGCCGGTCAGCTGGCCGATGGCCTCCATCTTCTGCGCCTGGCGGTACTTGGCCTCGACCTCCATCAGCTCGTGGGTGCGCTGCGCCACCGCCTGCTCCAGCGACTCGTTGACCTCGCGCAGCTGGGCCTCGGTGCGTGCGCGCTCGGCGGCGGTGCGCGTGCGGGCGGCCACCTCGCGCATGAACGCGATCTCCTCGCCCGTCCACTCGCGCACGTGCTCGTGGTGGGCGAACAGCATGGCCACCAGCTGGCCGTGCTCCACCACCGGCATGTTCATGAAGGCGCGGGCGCACAGGCCCTCCAGCGCCGGGGCCCGATCGCGGGTGCGGGCGTCGCCGCGCACGTCGGCCACGCACACGGATTCGTCGCGCGCCAGGTCGTCCAGGAAGCCGCCGAAATCGGGCAGGTGCAGCACCGGCGCGAGCGGATCGCAGCCGGGCGCCATCCAGTCGTGGTGCACGTGCACGGCCTGCGCGGCGGCATCCACCGCGCCATAGCCCGCGCGGCTGACCTTCAGGGTGCGGCCCAGGGTTTCGGCCGCGGCCAGGCAGACGGCGTCCACGCTGTCCAGCGACCGCAGCTGGTCGGAAAACCGTGCCAGCGCCTCGCGCCGCGCCTCGGCCGCCATGCGCTCGGTGATGTCCACGCCCTCCACGAAAATGCCGGTCACCGCGCCCGCGGCATCGCGGATCGGCTGGAAGACGAAGTCCACGTACAGCTCGTGCACCGGCCCGCCCTGCTCGGCCTGGCGGACGTAGCGGGCGGCATGCGCCGTCAGGGCTTCTCCGCTGCCATAGACCCGGTCCAGCAGCTCGACGTAGCCCTGCGTGGTCGCATCCGGAAGCGCCTGCGCCACGGTCAGGCCCAGCAGCGGCCGATCACCCACGAGCCGCAGGTAACCGGGGTTGGCCAGCACGATGCGGTGCTCGGGGCCCTCCAGCATGGCCATGAAGCTGGGCGACTGCTCGAACAGATGGGCGAAGCGTTCACGCTCGCCCTTGAGCTGGCGCTCGGCCTGGACCTTGGCGGTGGTGTCCACCACCAGCGCGAGCACGCCCGCGGGGCGTCCGCTCCCGTCGAGCAACGGCGAGTAGTCGAGGTTGATCCACACCGGCTCGGCACGCCCGTTGAGGTTCAGTACGAAGGGCTGGTCGCGGTAGCTCAGGGTGCCGCCGGCCAGGACGGTCTTCACGACGTGGCGGTTGAACTGCTCCGCCTCGGGCCAGGCATCGCCGATGTTGCAGCCCAGGAGCTGCGGATGGCGCTGACCCGAGAAGGCCGCATAGGCGTCGTTGTAGAGCAGCACGCCGGACTCGCCCCACAGCGTGGCCATGGGCACGGCGGCGTGCAGCATGGTGGAGATGGCCCATTGCATGGGGGCCGGCCAGGCGGCCAGGGGCCCGAGGGGCGTGGCGGCCCAGTCATGTCGGGCGATGCGTTGCGCCATCTCGCCGCCGGAGGCGAGAAACGAAGGGGGGTGGGTGGGGATGCCGCTGGACATGGCACGGTTTCCTATCGATCGAAAGCGACCCGCCCAACACCCGGCGGGGCCGGATTGCGACCCGTCATACGAAAGCTCCTTCTTGCTGTTTTGCTCCTGAATTCATAGCGATATGCCCTAGTATTTATTGCGGTGACCGGCATTTTCAATGGGGTTATCCATGCCGCACCGAAAAAAGAAGATCCAGCCCTGGTGGCGGGGTTCCGGGCGCGCTCAGTGGCGCGCAGCCGGGCGTTTGGGGGGCGGCACCTCCGGTTCGTCGCCACCGAAGATGCGGCGCAGGGTTTCACCGATGCGGGCGCCAATGGCCGTGCCGACGCCCGGCGCCACGGCCGTGCCCACGGCCGCCCCGGCCAGCGCGGCCGGCGGAAGGGTCAGCGTGGTGTCGTCCATGGTGCCGCCGAATTCGAGTGGAATGCCCACCACGCCATCCACCAGGTCCACGGCCACGTGGCCGCTCACCCGCCGGTTCTGCAGCACCGCGTCGCCCGTGGCCGTGAGCACGCCGGAGGTCGCCTTGAGGTCGCTGTAGCGCACGATGGTGCCGCCGCGGTCCGCCTCGGTGCGCACCACGCCTTCCAGGCTGTCGAGCTGCGTGGTGCCGCCGCGCTGGGTGCCCACGGTCTTCACGGCCCGCTCCAGGTCGAAGGTGAGCAGGCGGGCGCGAGCCACGGTGAAACGGGTGCGGGTGTGCAGGGCCTGCACCGCCTCGGCCGGGTCGGCGCCTTCGGCGATCAGGTCGGTGTGGCCGCTGGCCTTGCCGGCCACCACGGCGCGGCGCTCGAAGGCGGCCATGACGCCCTCCACATCGACGCCGGTGAAGTCGATGGCACCCGTGACGCGGTAGCGGCCGTTGATCTCCTGCAGGCGCAGGGTGCCCTGCTCGGTGCGCCCGCCGGCGGACACGTCGGCCCGCCAGCGGTCCTCGGTGCCCTCGCGTGCGAGGGCCATGCGCGTGGGCACGGGTGCGCCGGTGCGCTCCAGCCAGGCCTGGCGGGGCCGCCATGCGGTGTCGAATTCGGCGCTGCCGGCATAGACGAGCGTGCGGCCGTTGCGGCCGATCCAGCGCACGCCCTGCCAGTCGGCCCGCTCCACCGGGACGGGGGCCAGGGTGAACGGCAGGGAAGACCCGGCGTCGCCATCGGTGGGCCGCACCTGGAACTCCGAGAGCGAGGCCTGGGGAATGGTGGCGTTCTCCAGCTGCAGGTCGGTCAGCGCCAGGCGCCGGTGCAGCAGGTCGCCCCAGCGCACGCCGGCCGACAGGCGCTCGGCGCTCAAGGGGGCCTCCTGTTCGGTGCGCACGTCGCGCAGTTCCACGCGCGGCGAAGGAAACAGCGACCAGTGCAACTGGCCGACCTTGACCGGCACGCCCAGCCGCTCGGTCGCGGCATCGCCCGCGCGGCGGGCCAGCTCGGCCTCGGACGGCCACCAGATCGCCAGGGCGCCCGCGCACGCCATCGCCACGGCAGTGGCGCCCAGGGCAATCCAGCGGAAGCGGTGGCGCGGCATGTGCGTCAGAAAGGTTCGAGAGGGTATGAAGAGCCCAGGCGGGGGGGGCGGGACGGTGCTGCGGTACCGAAGGGCTACGTTATCGCAGGGGCCGGCTGCGGCAGGTCGGCTCTGTCCTACGTGGCTGTGGGCCCAGGGGCCGAAACGCGGTACCCGGTCCTCGGCGGGACGGGCGGGCATTGACCCTAAACTCGCCCACGCGCCACCGGCCGTTCCCCCATCCAGATGGCACCCGCACGCCGCGGTGCCCATACCCTTTCAGGAGACCTTCCCGTGACTTCCCCCTACTTTCCCCGCTGGCGGGTGACCACCGCCGCCCAGGGCGCCGTCGTCGCCCCCGACGAACGCCTGCCCTGGGGGCAGACGGCCGTGATGGGCGTGCAGCACGTGATCGCGATGTTCGGCGCCACGGTGCTCGCGCCCATCCTGATGGGGTTCGATCCCAACGTGGCCATCCTGATGAGCGGGCTGGGCACGCTGATCTTCTTTCTCATCACCGGCGGGCGGGTGCCGAGCTACCTGGGCTCCAGCTTCGCCTTCATCGGCGTGGTCGTGGCCGCATCGGGCTACGCCGGCCAGGGCCCCAACGCCAACATGGCCGTGGCGCTGGGCGGCATCGTCGCGTGCGGCCTGGTCTACACCCTGATCGGCGCGCTGGTGCAGGCCGTCGGCACCGGCTGGATCGAGCGTTTCATGCCCCCCGTGGTGACCGGTGCGGTGGTGGCGGTGATCGGGCTGAACCTGGCCGGCATTCCCATCAAGAACATGGCGGCCAACAACTTCGAGAGCTGGATGCAGGCGGTCACCTTCGTGTGCGTGGGCCTGGTGGCCGTGCTCACGCGGGGCATGGCGCAGCGCCTGCTGATCCTGCTGGGGCTGATCGCCGCCAGCGGGGTCTATGCCGTGTTCACCAACCTGCTGGGCTGGGGCAAGCCGATCGACCTGTCGGCCCTGGCCTCCGCCCCCTGGCTGGGCCTGCCGCAATTCACGGCGCCGGTGTTCAGCGGCCCGGCCATGCTGCTGATCGCGCCCGTGGCCGTCATCCTGGTGGCCGAGAACCTGGGCCACATCAAGGCCGTGACGGCCATGACGGGCCAGAACCTGGACCGCTACATGGGCCGCGCCTTCATCGGCGACGGCATCGCCACCATGGTGAGCGGCAGCGCGGGCGGCACGGGCGTGACCACCTATGCCGAGAACATCGGCGTGATGGCCGCCACCAAGATCTACTCCACCGCCGTGTTCCTGGTGGCGGGGCTGATCGCGCTGCTGCTGGGCTTTAGCCCGAAGTTCGGCGCGCTGATCCAGGCGATTCCGCTGCCGGTGATGGGCGGCGTCTCCATCGTCGTGTTCGGCCTCATCGCCGTGGCCGGCGCCAAGATCTGGGTGGACAACCGGGTGGACTTCTCGGACAACAAGAACCTCATCGTGGCGGCCATCACGCTCATCATCGGCACGGGGGACTTCACGCTGAAGTTCGGCGACTTCGCGCTGGGCGGCATCGGCACCGCCACCTTCGGCGCCATCGGCCTCTACGCGCTGCTGAACCGCCGGCGCTGACCCCTGCCGCAGCGGGCGCCGGGCCGCCGGTGCGGCCTCAGCGCCGCACCAGCGTCCAGACCAGTTCCAGCCCCGCGGCCAGCAGATCGAAGCCTTCGCCCGCGCCGGTCAGCCGCTCCCGCTCCATCTCGCGCCGCTCGCGCGAACGCACGCGCTCCAGGGCCACCAGCGCATCGGCCACGTCGGAGGGCCCGGGCGCGGCGGCAGCCGGTGCGGCCCGCGCCGCGCTGGCGTGGCGGTCCAATGCCCGGTCCACGGCCTGCGGGTCCAGCAGCGACAGGGCCGAGCGGCAATAGGGGCAGGCGTGGTCGTTGCGGATGTCCACCGTGCCGCCGCAACTGGTGCACTGGATGGTGCCCACGCGCTCGGCCAGCGCGTCGATCTCCGCCACCGACAGGTGCCGCACGAACCCCTTTTCCACCATGAGCGAGCCGAAGGTGCTGAACCGGCCGTGCCCCGCGGGGCAGCGGAAGGTCTTGTACCGCCCGCCCTTGACCACGTCGAAGCCGGGCTCCAGCGCGCGCGGGCAGTGCGGGCATTGCAGCCGCTGGGCCACCGGGTGGCGCGCATCCCCGCGGTGCTGGTGCAACAGCTCGAACAGCGCCACCACCCCGGCCGGGGCCAGGCGCGTGTTCTCCCGCGGGTCGAACCACAGGCCCTGGCAGGCGAAACACAGGTCCAGCTCGATGGTCTCGCTGCCGTGCGAGCGGAAGCGATGGGACTCGGCGGGCTGCCGGCAGGAGGGGCAAAGGGATGTCGTGGACATGGGTGGCATCGATCGTACCGCCGGTCGCCGCGGGTGCATTCCAAAGTGACCGGGACCGCTTTGGCGCTCGGGTAAACCCTGAGGCATGACACAGGCGGCTGCTAAGATTTCGCGCAGCCTTTGCGGCCCCTTGTGGCCGCCCCTCCTTGCGCAGAAAGCCCCTTCCATGACCCCACCCAGCCGCGTTCTCAACCCCCTGCTGCGCGAACGCACACTGTCGGCCGAACAGGCCGCCGAGCTGATTCCCGACGGCGCGCGCGTGGGCATGAGCGGCTTCACCGGCGCGGGCTATCCCAAGGCCGTGCCGGCGGCGCTGGCCCGCCGCATCGAAGGGCTGCACGCGGCCGGCGAGGCCTTTCGCATCGGGCTGTGGACGGGGGCCTCCACCGCGCCGGAGCTGGACGGCGCGCTGGCCAAGGTGGGGGGCATCAGCATGCGCATGCCCTACCAGTCCGACCCCACCTGCCGCCAGCAGATCAATGCCGGCCAGATGCAGTACGTGGACGCCCACCTGTCGCACGTGGCGCCCTACGTGTGGTTCGGCTTGTGGGGCAAGCTGGACGTGGCGGTGATCGAGGTGGCCGGCGTGCTGCCCGACGGCCGGCTGATCCCCTCGTCGTCGGTGGGCAACAACAAGACCTGGCTGGACCAGGCGGACCGCATCATCCTGGAGGTCAACAGCTGGCAGCCCGAGGGCCTGGAGGGCATGCACGACATCTACTACGGCACCGACCTGCCGCCCAACCGCGTGCCGATCCCGCTGGTGCGCCCGGCCGACCGCATCGGCGAGCCCTACCTGCGCTGCGACCCGGCCAAGGTGGTCGCCGTGGTGGCCACGCACGCACCGGACCGCAACTCGGCCTATGCCGCGCCGGACGACACCTCCCAGCGCATCGCCGGCCACATCATCGAGTTCCTGCAGCACGAGGTGGCGCGGGGCCGCCTGCCGCCCGGCCTGCTGCCGCTGCAGTCCGGCGTGGGCAACATCGCCAACGCCGTGCTGGCCGGCCTGAACGCCGGGCCGTTCGACCACATGACGGCCTACACCGAGGTGCTGCAGGACGGCATGCTGGACATGCTGCGCTCGGGCAAGCTCGACAGCGCCTCGGCCACGGCGCTGTCGCTCAGCCCGGCGGCCACCGAGGAATTCAACCGCCACATCGACTTCTACCGCGAGCGCATCGTTCTGCGCCCCCAGGAGATCAGCAACCACCCAGAGCTGATCCGCCGCCTGGGCCTGATCTCGATGAACGGCATGATCGAGGCCGATATCTACGGCAACGTGAACTCCACGCACGTGATGGGCTCGTCCATCATGAACGGCATCGGCGGCTCGGGCGACTATGCGCGCAACGCCTACCTGTCGATGTTCCTCACGCCGTCGCTGGCCAAGGGCGGCGCCATCTCGTGCATCGTGCCCATGGCCTCGCACGTGGACCATACCGAGCACGACGTGCAGGTGATCGTGACCGAGCAGGGCCTGGCCGACCTGCGCGGGCTCTCGCCCTCGCAGCGTTCGCGCGTGGTGATCGAGCGTTGCGCGCACCCGGACTTCCGCCCCGCGCTGCGCGACTACGTGGCCCGCGCCGAGGCCAGCGGCTGCGGCCGCCACACGCCCCACCTGCTGGGTGAGGCGCTGTCCTGGCACGAGCGCTACGTGCGCACGGGGACCATGCGCGCCTGAGCGACTCCTGCCGCGGCCAGGGCGCCGGATAATCCGGGCCACTTTCCCGGCCGCCCGCGGCGGGCGGGCCCCACCCACCAACGCAAGGAGTCCCCATGCCCATCTGGAAGCGCCCCATCGACCTGCCCACCGTGCAAGCCGGCAACGAAGGCACCGCCGTGTCCCACCTCGGCATCGAGTTCACCGAGATCGGCGAAGATTTCCTGCGCGCCCGCGTGCCCGTCGATGCGCGCACCAAGCAGCCCTTCGGGCTGCTGCACGGGGGCGTGAGCGTGGTGCTGGCCGAAACACTCGGCTCCGTGGGCGCGGTGTACGCCTCGCCCGAGGGCTGGCATGCCGTGGGCCTGGACATCAACGCCAACCACCTGCGCTCGGCCCGCAGCGGCTGGGTGACCGGCACCGCCAGGCCCGTGCACATCGGCCGCACCACGCAGGTATGGCAGATCGACATGGTCAACGACGAAGGCGAGCTGACCTGCGTGTCGCGCCTGACCATCGCCATGCTGGCGCCGCGCTGACCGCCGTGGCGGCGGATTTCAGGCCGGCGGCGGTGCCAGTCAGGCCGCGCCGGACTCCGAGCGCGCCAGGCGCTCGCTCTTCCAGTACACATCGTCGCCGCCATCCAGGCGGTTGAGCACGCGCGCCAGCACGAACATCAGGTCCGACAGCCGGTTGAGGTAGCGCCGCGGCGCATCGCGCACCGGCTCGGCCGCGCCAAGCGCCACCACCGCGCGCTCGGCGCGGCGGGCGACGGTGCGGCACACATGGGCCTGCGCCGCGGCGCGCGTGCCGGCGGGCAGGATGAATTCGGCCAGCCGCGGCAGCGCTGCATTGTGGGTGGCCAGGGCTTCGTCGAGCTGCGCGAGCGCCTCGTCCTTGAGCAGCTCGAAGCCGGGGATGGACAGCTCGCCGCCCAGATTGAACAGCTGGTGCTGCACGTCCGACAGCAGCGTGCGCACCTCGGCCGGCAACGGCTCGCACAGCAGCAGGCCGATGTGCGAATTGAGTTCGTCCACATCGCCCATGGCATGCGGGCGCGGGCTGTCCTTGGAGACGCGGGTGTTGTCGCCCAGGCCCGTGGTGCCGTCGTCTCCGGTGCGCGTGGCGATCTGTGTCAGTCGGTTGCCCATGGGCTGCTCCTTGTGCGTTGCAAGCCGCGCTGGAGGCGGCCGCGGGCATTGTGCGTTACAACCGGCAGGCAAATGTGTATCAGGGCAACAGCGGGCAAAATCACTGGCCGGGCACCGCAGGTTGCGGTGCAATGCAATCCTGTTCAACTTTCACGGAGCGTGAACCCATGGCAGCTCAGCAACGACGCACCCTTCCTTTCGACAGCCGCAGCGTGATGCTGTTCGCGGCGATCACCCTGGGAGGTGCCGCAGTGCATGCACAAACACCTTCCCCGACCCTCACCTCCCCGTCCAACCAACCTCCCCAGACCGCGTCGGGCACCTCCATGGGCCTGCATTCCGGCGCCAAGGGCGCCACCTTCGGCGGCTCGCAGCCCGCCGCACAAACTTCCAGCGCATTCGATCGCGTTGACAGCGACAAGAACGGACAGCTGACCCTGGCAGAGGCCGCTCGCCTGCCCGCCATCGGCAACCGTTTCAAGGAGCTCGACAAGGACCATAACGGTGCCCTGTCGCGCTCGGAATTCGAGGCCGGCGCCCACTCCTGACGCCGCCCGGAGCAACTACCACACGAACTCCACTCCACCCCGACGGGCCCGCATGCTGAGGAGGCATGCGGGCCTTGATGCGTGCGCGGGCACGGACGGCCCGCCGCCATTGGGGGGGCTGCCGGCGAGGGCGGCTCAATCCTTGAGGGACGACAGGAACTGCCGCAGTTCCGGCGTCTGCGGGTTGCCGAACAGATCCTGCGGCGGGTCCATCTCGTGCACGCGGCCCTGGTGCATGAAGATCACGCGGTTGCTCACCTTGCGGGCGAAGGCCATTTCGTGCGTGACCATCAGCAGGGTCATGCCCTCGCGGGCCAGCGACTCCACGACGCGCAGCACCTCGCCCACCAGTTCGGGGTCGAGGGCCGAGGTGATCTCGTCGCACAGGAGCACGGCCGGCTCCATGGCCAGCGCGCGGGCGATGGCCACGCGCTGCTGCTGCCCGCCCGACAGCTGGTCGGGCATGGCGTCGAATTTCTCACCCAGGCCCACGCGCTGCAGCAGCCGGGCCGCCTGTGCGGCCGCGTCCTTTTGCGAGCGCTGCTTGACCAGCGTGGGCGCCAGCATGACGTTGCGGCCCACCGAGAGGTGCGGAAAGAGATTGAAGTTCTGGAAGATCATGCCCACGCGCTGGCGCAGCTCGCGCATGGCCATGGCGCTGTCGTGCAGCAGCGGCTTGCCGTCCACCGTGAGCGCGCCGTCCTGGAAGGTTTCCAGGCCGTTGATGCAGCGCAGCAGCGTGCTCTTGCCCGAGCCGCTCTTGCCGATGATGGCGATCACCTCGCCGGGCTGCACCGTGAGATCGATGCCCTTGAGCACCTCGTTGGTGCCGTAGGACTTGCGCAGCGCGGTGACCTGCACGATGGGGCGGCCCGGCGGTGCGGACACGGCAGGCGCCACGGCGGGCGCGTCGGCCAGGGTTTCAGCGGCGGCCATGGAACTTCCTTTCGAGGTGTTGCGCATACAGGCTCACGGGAAAGCACAGCGCGAAATAGACGAGCGCCACGCAGGCGAAGACGGCGAACGGCTTGAAGGTGGTGTTGGCGATCATTCCCCCGGCCTTGGTCAGCTCCACGAAGCCGATCACCGAGGCCAGCGCCGTGCCCTTGACCACCTGCACCAGAAAGCCCACCGTGGGCGCCGTGGCGATGCGCACGGCCTGCGGCAGGATCACGTGGCGCATCTGCTCGCCGAACGACAGGGCCAGGCTGCCCGAGGCCTCCCACTGGCCCTTGGGCACGGCGGCCACGCAGCCGCGCCAGATCTCCACCAGGAAGGCGCTGGTGTAGAGCGTGAGCGCCACGGCGGCCGAGGTCCAGGCCGACACGTTGAGCCCGAGCAGTGCCAGGCCGAAGTACGACAGGAACAGCTGCATCAGCAGCGGCGTGCCCTGGAAGACCTGCACGTAAACGCCCACGGCACGCTCGGCCACGCGGCCGCCGGTGAGCCGGGCCACGAGCAGCAGCCCGCCCACCAGGCCGCCGCCGACGAAGGCGATCAGCGAAAGCACGACGGTCCAGCGCGCGGCCAGCAGCAGGTTGCGCAGGATGTCCCAGAAGGTGAAATCGACCATCTCGCGTTCCTATAAAAATGCCCGGGCCATGGCTCAGCGGCCGAAGAGAAAGCGCGGGCCCACCCAGTGCAGCAGCCGGCGCAGCGCGATCGAGAGCACGAGGTAGATGCCCGTGGCCACGATGAACGATTCGAAGGCGCGGAAGTTGCGGCTCTGGATCAGGTTGGCGGCGTAGCTCAGGTCCTGCACCGAGATCTGGCTGCACACCGCCGAGCCCAGCATCACGATGACGATCTGGCTCACCATGGCCGGCCACACCTTCTTGAGCGCGGGCGGCAGCACCACGCGCGTGAAGACCTGCACCCGCGACAGCGCCAGGCTCACCGCCGCCTCGATCTGGCCGCGCGGCGTGGCCTGGATGCCGGCGCGGACGATCTCGGTCGAGTAGGCCCCCAGGTTCATCACCATGGCGATGAACGAGGCCGCCTCCGGCGAGAGCTTCAGGCCCGCGGCGGGCAACCCGAAGAAGATGAAGAACAGCTGCACGATGAAGGGCGTGTTGCGGACCAGCTCCACATAGGCCGCCACGGGCCAGCGCAGCGCCGCCGGCCCCTGGGACCGTGCCCAGGCGCAGGCGATGCCCACCGCCATGCCCACCACGGTCGCCACGGCGGTGAGGGCCAGGGTCCAGGCCACGCCCGTGGCCAGCAGCGGCCACTGCGACAGCACGGCCATGAAGTCGAACTCGATGCGCATGGGCAGCCGATCAGGTCAACGGGTCAGGGGATGCGGGCGGCGCGAAGGGGCTCAGACCGGCAGGTCGCCGGCGGGGCGGCCCAGCCACTTCTTGGCCATGGTGTCCAACTCGCCACTCTTCTTGGCGCCGGCGATGATTTCATTGACCTTGGCCATCAGCGCGGCCTCGCCCTTGGGCAGGCCGATGAAGCACGGGCTGTCCTTGAGCAGCAGCTTGTACTCGGCCTGCAGCTGCGGGTTCTTCTGCATCATGTTGCCCGCCACCGAGGCGCTGGTGGCCACGAACTGCGTCTGGCCGGCCACGAAGGCGGCGATGGTGGCGTTGTTGTCCTCGAAGCGCTTCACGTCGATGCTGGGCGGGGCGACCTTGGCGAGTTCCTGGTCTTCCATGGCGCCGCGCGTGACCGCCACGCTCTTGCCAGCCAGGTCGCTCCAGGCCTTGGCCGTGAGGGACTTGGGCCCGAACACGGCCTGGTAGAAGGGTGCATAGGCCGAGGTGAAGTCGATGACCTTCTCGCGCTCGGGGTTCTTGCCCAGCGTGGAGATGACGAGATCGGCCTTCTTGGTCTGCAGGTAGGCGATGCGGTTGGCGCTGGTGACCGCGACCAGTTCCACCTTCACGCCCAGCTTGGCGGCGATGAGCTCGGCCATGTCGATGTCCAGGCCCTGGGGCTTGAGGTCGGTGCCGACGAAGCCGTAGGGCGGGTAGTCGGTGGGGATGGCGATCTTGATCGTCTTGGACTTCAGGATGTCGTCCAGCGCGGTCTGCGCCTGTGCAGGCGCCACGGCGCACACGAGGCCGGCGGCGGCCACGAGGCCCAGGGCCAGGCGGCGGGAGAGAAAGCGGGTGGCGAAGGTCATAGCAAGGCTCCTAGGTAGGTGGATGCGTCGCCCGGGGACGCGGCGGGGGAAGGGGAAGCGGAAGGGGCGGCCGGGCCACTGGCGGCGCCGGCGCGCACGGGCGCCAGCGCGCTGCGAAGGTGTTCGAGCGGATCGGCGCTGGCCTGCAGCCGCAGGGCGGACTGCACCGAGCCGATGTGCTCGGCCATCAGCGATTCGGCGCGGGCGATGTCGCCCGCCTCCAGTGCCTCGACGATGCGCACGTGGTCTTCGCACGATTGCGCCGCGTCGTGCGACGACTGGTACAGCATGGCGATGAGCGTGGTGCGCGCGGTGAAGTCGCGCAGCGTGTCGGCCAGCAGGCCGTTGCCCAGGCACTCGGCCAGGCACACATGGAAGTCGCCCAGCAGGAAGCTGCGCGCGCCCACGTCGCTGCCCGCCAGGGCCGCCTTCTCGCGCTGCAGATGGGCCCGCAGCTTGCGCACCGCGGCCTTGTCCACCGTCTTCAGCTGGTGCAGCAGGCCCAGCTCGATGACGCGGCGCGCCTCGAAGGCCTCGCGCGCTTCGTCCTCGGAGGGCTCGATCACGTACCAGCCACGGCGCGCGCTGACGGTGACGATGCCCCGCGTGGACAGCCGCGTGAGCGCCTCGCGCACGATGGTGCGGCTGCAGTCGAACAGCATGGCGAGTTGCTGCTCCCCCAGGCGCGCGCCGGGGGCGAGCTTCTGGGCCATCACGGCTTCGATGATGCGGTTGCTGATTTCGGTGGCGCTGGTCATTGCCACGGAACCACGCAGGTTCCGTGCCAACTGGTATACAAGCCAGATGCACCAGTTTGGCGACTGGCGGGCCGCCCCGGATCCGGTCAGTTCAAAGCACGCCGTCCCACGCGTCCAGCGTGGCGGAGGCCGGCGCCGGACCGCACCAGCCCAGGTCGTCGAAGAACTGCATCCAGGGCGTTCCGGGGCCGTGCTCCGGCCAGCCGGGGTCGCCCTGCACCACGAAGTCCGCCCACGCACCGTGCATGGCATCGGCCAGCGGCTGCGGCGGGGCATCGCCGGTCAACTCGCGCCCGGTGGACGTGGCCAGGCGGTCGAAGACGAACGGCAGGTCCACCCCGTGCGCGGCGCCCAGTTGCCCGCTGCACTGCGGCGAGCGCCATTCCAGCTCGTACCGGTGCACCGGCAGCCGGTTCGCGACGGCCAGGGCCGCGATGCGGCGCGCCGGCACGCGGTAGTAGTAGTCGGACTGCATGGCGCACAGCATCTCGCCCGCATGGGCGCCGCCCTCGCACGCGGGCAGGGCCGCATACGCCGCACGCGCCGCGGGCGGCAGGCCCGTGTCCCGCATGAAGGCCGTGACCTGTTCATCGGTCACGCGGTCGATGGCGCCGCCGGGCACGTGGTACAGGCGCATCTCCTCGGCATTGCTGCCCACCAGCACCTGCAGCGGCGGCCGCGACGGATCGGACCACTGGCGCTGCAGCGCTGCCAGCGGCGCCTGGGCGAGCACCTGACCGTCGATCACCGGGCGCAGCGGGAACACGTTGCGGCGGCTGATGCCGTGCTGGTCGCGCAGGGCCGCGTCCTCGGCCAGCCGGTGCACGGCGAACAGCACGTCCGCCGGCGGCGCCGCGCCCAGCGCCGCGAGCGTGGGGGCCACGCCCAGCAGCTGCGCCACGGCAGTGCGCACCACGGTGGCCTCTTCGACGGTCTGGCAGGCCACGCTCGGGCTTTGCAGGATGGCGCGCTGGAACAGGCCCTGCGCCGCCGGCATGCCCATCAGGCAGGCGATGGCGCCCGCGCCCGCCGACTGGCCGAACACCGTCACGCGCCCGGCATCCCCGCCGAAGGCCGCGATGTGCTCCCGCACCCAGTGCAACGCGGCCAGCAGGTCGAGCAGGCCCCGGTTGGCGGGCGCCTCACCACCGAAGTGCATGAAGCCGTCCACCCCCAGCCGGTATTGCAGCGAGACGAACACGATGCCCTTGCGAGCGAACGACGCGCCGTCGTACAGCGGGTCGCTCGCACCGCCGCGCAGAAAGCCGCCGCCGGGAATCCACACCATCACCGGCAGGTTCGCACCCGCGCGGGGCTCGGGGGTCCACACGTTCACCGCCAGGCAGTCCGGGCCGCCCAGCGGGCGGGCCCGGGCACCGCCGCCGCGCGGCCACTGGGGCGGCACCGGCGCGAAAGCCATCGCCTCGCGCAGGCCCGACCAGGCGGGGGCGGGCTGGGGGGCTAAAAAGCGCAGTGCGCCTTGCGGGGCCTGCGCATAGGGCACGCCGCGGAACACGGCGGCGCCATGGTCAAGGCGCCCCTGCAGCCCACCTCCGTGGGAAAGGTGCACGCACGGCACGGTATCCAGAGTCATTCAGTGGCCAATCCCAGTTTGTCGATCAACGGTTTCCAGACCGAAGTATCGCGTGCCGCCCAGGTGCGCGCATCCCCCGGGACGGACGCGGCCAGCGTCACGTTCATGGCCTCCATCCGCGCGCGGTAGGACGCATCGCCGCTGCGGCATTTCTCGGTCGCGGCGTTCAGCGTGCCCAGCAGCGCGGGCGGCGTGCCGGCCCGGGCCACCACGGCGATCCACGCGGTGCGGGCCAGGTCCTTGGCGGCCGGCAGGGCCTCGCCGATCGAGGGCACATCCGGCAGCAGGGGCGATCGCTGCGGCGCGAACACCGCCAGCGGCACGAGCTTGCCCGACCTGGCATGCGGCGCGGCCGTGCCGATGACCAGCGTCATCGCCTGGATCTGCTGGCCCATGAGGGCGGTGAGGCCGGCGCCTTCGCCCACGAAGGGCACGTGCGTGCCGGACACACCCATGCGGTCGAGCAGCGCCGACGTCAGCAGATGCGCCGGGCTGCCCTTGCCGGGCGAGCCGAAATCGAGCCCGCCCGGGTGGGCCCTGGCCTGGTCCGCCAGTTGCGCCAGCCGCGTGATGCCCAGCCCCGCCGGCACGGCCAGCACCAGCGGCGTGCTGCCCAGCACCGCCACGCTGTCGAAGTCGTGCAGCGGGTCGTAGGGCGGCTGCCGGTAGACGTAGGGCGTGATGGTCATCTGCGACATGCCGATGGTCATCAGCGTGTAGCCGTCGGCCGGCTGGGACTTGAGCGCATTGACCGCCAGGATGCCGTTGGCTCCCGGCTTGTTCTGCACCACCACGGGCTGGCCCATCTCGCGCGCGGCGCAGTCGGCCCAGGCGCGCGTCATCGCATCGGACGCGCTGCCCGGCGGCTGCTGGGCGATGAGCTGGATCGGCTTGGCGGGGTAGGCCG
Organism: Acidovorax sp. SUPP950; assembly: GCF_030158935.1. Classification (NCBI taxonomy): domain Bacteria; kingdom Pseudomonadati; phylum Pseudomonadota; class Betaproteobacteria; order Burkholderiales; family Comamonadaceae; genus Acidovorax; species Acidovorax sp. SUPP950. The sequence goes on from NZ_BQXE01000003.1 coordinate 290,518, forward strand.
CGGGCTGGGCGCCGGCCGCGAAAGCCAGCGACGCGAACGCGGCGCCGGCCAGGGCGCGCCGTGCGCCTGTGCAAGGGGGGTTCATGGTGTGTCTCCTGTTGTCGTGATGGATGCCGGGTGCCCTGGGGTGCGCACGTGCCCGGGCCAGGGCACGGCGCCGGTCATGCCGCGCGCGGGGGCCTGGCGCGGGGTCGGGGTTTCGATGCCGGAGCGCCCGCGCGGGCCAGGCCGTCGCAGCGCTGCGCGATGAGCGTGGCCAGGCAATCGAGCTGCGCATGGGCGGCTTCGTCGGCGGGGCGGAACATCTCCAGCAGGCCCAGGCCGCGCAGGGTGGAGAACACCAGCCCCACGAACCCCTCGCGCTCCGGGTCGCCCGCCAGTTCGGGAAACGCCTCGAAGAACCCCGTGTGCATGCGCGCATTGAGGTCCTGGCGCAGCGCGGCGATGTGCGCCACCACCTCGGGCTGGTTGCGGCTGCCCAGGTAGATGTTCCACGCCGCCATGAAGCGCGGCTGGGCATAGACGATGTGCCACGCGGACCGCACGAAATGCCGCGCGCGCTGCAGCGCCGGCAGCGATGCGGCGGGCCACAGCAGGCCCTCGCGGTCCTGCGCCGCGATCAGCTCGGCGAGCACGCGCATCATCAGCGCGGCCTTCGACTCGAAGTGGTGCTGCACCGCCCCCGACGTCATTCCCGCCGTGCGGGCCAGTTCATGGATCGACATGGCCTCGAAGCTGCGCGACTGGATGACCTCGATGGCCGTGGCGATCAGGCGCTGCTGCGTGGCGGCGCTGCGCTCGGCATGGGTGCGGCGGGGCGTGCGGTGGATCATCGGCGGCAAACGTTATACATTTCGAACGTAATGTAAATACGCGGCAGCGAGACCGTCAATCCCGGGCAATCCCCTGCCTGCGACGGGCTGCCTACAATGAAAAAGCCGCACCCATTCCAGCCTGGAGACACGCCATGAACGCCCCCGCCGCCGCCAAGCACCTGCTTCCCGAAATCCACCTGCGCCCCGTTCCGCAGGCACTGCTCGACGCACTGGCCGCCCGCTTCGGCGCGCAGTGCTCCACGGCACAGGCGGTGCGTGAACAGCACGGTCGCGACGAGGGCTCGCTCAAGGCGCCGCCCCCCTCGGCCGTGGTGTTCGCCGAAACCACGCAGGACGTGGCCGACGCCGTGAAGCTCGCCGCGCAGCACGACGTGCCGGTGATTCCGTACGGCGCGGGCTCCTCGCTCGAAGGCCACCTGCTGGCCGTGCAGGGCGGCATCAGCATCGACGTGAACCGCATGAACCGCGTGCTCAGCGTCGATGCCGACGACCTCACCGTGACCGTGCAGCCCGGCATCACGCGCAAGCAGCTCAACGATGCCATCAAGGACACGGGCCTGTTCTTTCCCATCGACCCCGGCGCGGACGCCAGCATCGGCGGCATGTGCGCCACCCGCGCCAGCGGCACCAATGCCGTGCGCTACGGCACCATGCGCGAGAACGTGCTGGCCCTCGAAGTGGTCACGGCCGGCGGCGAGGCCATCCGCACCGGCACACGCGCCAAGAAGAGCGCGGCGGGCTACGACCTCACCCGCCTCCTGGTGGGCAGCGAAGGCACGCTGGGCGTGATCACCGAGGTCACCGTGCGCCTGTACCCGCTGCCCGAGGCCGTGTCGGCCGCCATCTGCTCGTTCCCGAGCATCGAGGCCGCCGTGCGCACCACCATCCAGACCATCCAGCTGGGCGTGCCGATCGCGCGCGTGGAGCTGATCGACGCGCACACCGTGCGCATGGTCAACGCCCACAGCAAGCTGGGCCTGCGCGAGGAGCCCATGCTGCTCATGGAATTCCACGGCTCGCCGGCTGGCGTGAAGGAGCAGGCCGAGGTGGTGCAGGAGATCGCGGCCGAGTTTGGCGGCAACGCGTTCGAATGGGCCACCACCCCCGAGGAACGCACCCGCCTGTGGACCGCGCGGCACAACGCCTATTTCGCCGCGGTGCAAAGCCGCCCTGGCTGCCGCGCCATCAGCACCGACACCTGCGTGCCCATCAGCCGCCTGGCCGACTGCCTGCTCGACTCGGTGACCGAGGCCGACGCGAGCGGCATCCCCTACTTCCTCGTCGGCCACGTGGGCGACGGCAACTTCCACTTCGGCTACCTGATCGACCCCGAAAGCGCCGAAGAGCGCCTGAAGGCCGAGGACCTGAACCACCAGCTCGTCGCCCGCGCCCTGCGCCTGGGCGGCACCTGCACGGGCGAGCACGGCGTGGGCCTGCACAAGATGGGCTTCCTGCTGGACGAGACCGGCGCGGGCGCGGTGGACATGATGCGGGCCATCAAGCGCGCGCTGGACCCGAAGAACATCCTGAATCCGGGCAAGATCTTCGCGCTGTGACGCGGGCGGCCGAAGGCCGGCCCCTTGCAGCGATTCAAAACATGGCACGTTCTCCGGACGGAACCCACCGGGCGGCGCTGCGCTTCGAAGGCGAGATCCGGTTCGGCCCGGAGTACTTTCGCCTGTCGATCGACGGCCGCGGCATCCCGCACCGGATCTTCGGCCAGCCCCTCCAATGGTCGCCCGACTCGCGCTTTCTGGCCGCGCAGGAATGGCTGACCACCGACTACGCCGCAGGGCCCATCACCTGCGCTGCGCTGATCGACGTGGACGGGTGGAAGATCGCCCGGCTGGAGGTGCTGGCCAAGGGGTTTGCGCAGGACTTCCAATGGGACGCGGCCACCCTTCGGTACCAGCAGGCCTTTGCGGCCCGATCCACGGCCCGGTGCGCCCGGGTGGCACTGGAATCGGTGGAGGGCTGGGCGCCCATCGACGCCGCCCCGCCGCTTCCAGCCGATGGGGCATGACGCCTGGGGCCGCCGCGCCTGCAACGCTAAAGTCCGCGTGATGGCCACCAACCACCCGGAGAATCCATGAAGTGCTTCGTACACCAGGGCGCCGACGCCGTGGGCACCTGCCGCGCCTGCAACAAGGGGGTCTGCCCGGCCTGCGCCAAGGACCTGGGCCATTCCATCTGCTGCAGCCAGGGCCCTTGCGAGACCAAGGCGCGCACGCTGGATTCGCAGGTCGCGCAAAGCAGCGTGGTGCTGGCCGCGCAGCGGCGCAACCGCTTCCTTGCGCCCCTGTTCTTCATCGCTGCCGGTGCCCTGTTCATCGCCTTTTCCGGCAGCGGCAAAGGGCCATGGTTCGGTTTCGGCCATGCCTTCGGGCTGGGGTTCATCGTTTTCGGCATCGTCCTGGGCATCGCCAGCCACCGGTACGCCAGGGAGCTCGAACGCAAGGCCTGATGCACCGCCGGCCAGCGCCATCCGCCATGCACGGATGGCCAAAAGGCACCCCAAGGCATGAGATGCTCCGCCAAACGCCCAACGCAGGCTTTTGCGTCCATCCAACCATTCCAACAGGGGAGACAAACCCATGCCAGACCACCACGCCGCCGACAGCGGCTTACAGCAAACGCGCAAGGCCACCGCCAGTGGCTGGATCGGCTCGGTGCTGGAGTACTACGACTTCTTCATCTACGCCACCGCCGCGTCGCTGATCTTTCCGCAGATCTTCTTTCCCGCAGGCAACCCGACGGCGGCCATCGTGGCCTCGCTCGCCACCTACGGCGTGGGCTACGTGGCCCGGCCCATCGGTGCCCTGGTGCTCGGCCACTGGGGCGACACCCATGGCCGCAAGCAGGTACTGGTGCTGTGCATGTTCCTGATGGGCTTTTCCACCCTGGCCGTGGGCCTGCTGCCCACCTATGCGCAGGCCGGCCTGCTGGCCCCGGCGATGCTCGTGGTGCTGCGCCTGATCCAGGGCTTCGCGGTGGCCGGCGAGATCTCGGGGGCCAGCTCGATGATCCTGGAGCACGCGCCGACCGGGCGGCGGGGCTTTTATGCCAGCTTCGCGCTGCAGGGCGTGCAGGCAGGGCAGGTGCTGGCGGCGGCGGTGTTCCTGCCGCTGGCGTATTTCCTGCCGGCCGAGCAGTTCAACACCTGGGGCTGGCGCGTGCCGTTCCTGCTGAGCTTCATCGTCATCCTGGTGGGCTACTACATCCGCCGCGAAGTGCAGGAAACCCCCGTGTTCACCGCCGAGCGCCGGCAGGGCGCCGTGCCGCGCGCACCCATCGTGCAGGCGTTCCAGGAGAACGGGCCGAACATGCTGCGCGTGGTGTGCATGGCGCTCATGAACGTGATTCCGGTGGTGGCGACGGTGTTCGGCGCGGCCTATGCCGTGCAGCCGGGCTATGGCGTGGGCTTCGACAAGAGCGTGTACCTGTGGATTCCGGTGCTGGGCAACATCGTCGCGGTGCTCGTGATCCCGCACGTGGGCAACCTGTCGGACCGCATCGGCCGGCGCCCGCCGATCATCGTGGGCGCGCTGCTGTCGGGGCTGCTGGCGTTCCTGTACCTGTATGCCATCAGCATCCACCACGTGCCGATGGCGATCGGCATGTCGCTGCTCATGTGGGGCGTGGTGTACCAGGGCTACAACGCGGTGTTCCCGAGCTTCTACCCCGAGCTGTTCCCGGCCCGCACCCGCGTGACCTCGATGGCCATCTCGCAGAACGTGGGCACCACGCTCGCGGCCCTGCTGCCCGCGCTGTTCGCCGCCGTGGCGCCGCCCGGCTCCACCAACGTGCCGGCCACCGTGGGCGCGATCGCGTTCGGCGTGACGGCCATCGCGGCGCTGGCCGCGTGGTCGGCGCGCGAGACCTTCCGCATTCCCACGCAGGACCTGGGCCAGCCCGATGCCCAGCCCCTGTCCGAAGCCGCCTACGAACAGGCCCGCCAGGAAGCCCTGCGCAGCCACGGGCGCGGCCGCTGAAAGACCCACGGCAATCGGCCCACCATCGTTCCCCATGCAGCAGCAAACCATCAACGGCAGCACCCGCCTGATCGCCCACCTGGGCTACCCGACCGAGGCCTTCAAGGCCCCGATGATCTACAACCCGTGGTTCGCGCAGCAGGGCATCAACGCCCTGGTGGTGCCCATGGGCGTGCAGGCCGAGGACTACCCCGCCACCCTGCAGGTGCTGCGCCGCATGACCAACTGGCACGGCGCGCTGGTGACCATGCCGCACAAGGTGAGCACGCTGGCGCTGGTGGATGCGCTCACGCCCACGGCGCGCATCGCCGGGGCCTGCAATGCCATCGTGCGCCGACCCGACGGCACGTTGCTGGGCGACCAGTTCGACGGCGCCGGCTTCGTGCGCGGCGTGCAGCGCAAGGGCCTGGCCCTGGCGGGCCGGCGCGCGCTGGTGTCCGGCAGCGGCGGGGTCGGGTCGGCCATCGCCGCCTCGCTGGCGGCTGCGGGGGTGTCCGAGCTGGCCCTGTTCGACGTGGACGGCCACCGCGCGCAGGCGCTGGCCGACCGGCTGCGGCAGCACTACCCCGCCCTGCGCACGGCGGTGGGCCGCAACGACCCCGCCGGCTTCGACCTGGTCGTGAACGCCACGCCCCTGGGCATGCGCGAGGACGACCCCCTTCCCTTCGACGTGGACCGCATCGCCCCCGGCACCTTCGTGGGCGAGGTGGTGATGGCGCAGGCCCACACCCCGCTGCTGCAGGCCGCGATGGCCCGGGGCTGCCCGGTGCAGCAGGGCACCGACATGCTGTTCGAGATGATTCCCGCGTACCTGGAGTTCTTCGGCTGGGGCGGCGCCACGCCCGAGGCGCTGCGTGCGGTGGCGCGCATCGTGTATTGACTGGTGCCTGCCCGGCCGCTACCGTCACGCCACCTTCCGCTTCGCACACCAGCGCCATTCGATGCCCACCACCCCCCGCTCCCTCGGCCCCTTCCAAGTCCACCCCATCGGCCTGGGCTGCATGAACCTCAGCCATGCCTACGGCGTACCGGCCTCGCGCGAGCAGGCCGAGCGGGTGCTGCTCACCGCGCTCGACGAGGGCGTGACGCTGTTCGACACCGCGGCGCTCTATGGCTTCGGGGCCAACGAGACACTGGTGGGCGAGATCCTCGCGCCGCACCGCCAGCGCATCACGCTGGCGAGCAAGTGCGGCATGCAGGGCGTGGACGCCAACGGCGACGGTAAGCTGGTGCGCGTGATCGATGGCCGCCCCGCCACCTTGCGCGCGACCTGCGAGGCCAGCCTGCGCCGGCTGCGCACGGACGTGATCGACCTGTACTACCTGCACCGCTGGGACCGGCGCGTGCCCATCGAAGACAGCGTGGGCACGCTGGGCGATCTGGTGCGCGAGGGCAAGATCCGCGGCGTGGGCCTGTCGGAGGTGTCGGCCGCCACGCCACGCTGCGCCGCGCGCATGCCGAATACCCCATCACCGCGCTGCAGACCGAATATTCGCTGTGCACGCGCAACCCCGAGATCGCCGTGCTGCAGGCCTGCCGCGAGCTGGGCACGGCGTTCGTGGCGTTCAGCCCGCTGGCGCGGGGCTTTCTGGGCGGCGCGCTGCGCGATGTGTCCACGCTGGCGCCGGGCGACATCCGCCGCACGATGCCCCGCTTCGCGCCCGAGGCCTACGCGGCCAACCTGCGGCTGCTGGGCGCCTACGAGGCCCTCGCCCGCGAGGCCGGCTGCACGCCCGCGCAGCTGGCCCTGGCCTGGCTGCTGGCGCAGGGGCCGGAGATCATCCCGATTCCGGGCACCACGAGCGTGGCGCACCTGCGCGACGACCTGGGCGCGGCGGAGGTGCGACTGCCGCCCGAGCTGCTGGCGCGGCTCGATGCGCTCGTGCATGACCGCGCCATGGCGGGCGACCGCTACCCGCCCCAGGCACAGGCCGAGGTGGATACCGAAGCGTTCTGAGCCCCAAAGCACATTGCTACACTTTTAATAGCAATATGCCCTAGTGGAATCTGCACTGGAGCCCTGAAAGGCTCGAAGCCCTTCCGCCGGCGCCCCCCGCGTCAGGCGGCCATGGGCCGGGCCGCGCGGGCCCGGGCCGCCACGCCCGCACCGACCACGCCGGCCGAGGCCACGCCCAGCACCAGCGCCGCGGCCGATCCATAGAAGATCCCGTGCGCCGCGCCGCGGTCCAGCAGCGCGCCAAAGATCGGGGCTGCCACGCAAAAGCCCAGGTCCAGGCCCGAATACACCGTGCCATAGACCCGGCCCGTCGCCCCGGGGGGCGCGGCCCGCTTGATGAGCATGTCGCGCGAGGGGCCCGCCAGGCCCGTGCCCAGGCCCGCGATGGCGGCGAACGCCACGGCGCCCATGCCGGGCAGCCAGCCGGTGCCCACCAGCAGCAGCAGCACGCCGGTGGCCAGCAGGCACACGGTGATGATGCCCTCCAGCCGCGCCACGCGGCCGGCGAGAAAGCCGCCCACCACCATGCCGGCGGCGCCGCACAGCATGTAGCCCGTGACCACCATGGAGGTCACCGCCAGCGGCAGGCCGTACATCTGCTGCAGCGCGGGGCTGGCGAAGCTCTGGATGGCGCTCAGGGCGCAGGTGGTCCAGAAGAAGAACGAGAAGCACAGCCACACCGAGGGCAGCTTGAGGAAGGCCATGGGGTGCTCGGCCACGGCCGCAGCGCCCGGCGCGCCGGCGGTGCCGGGCTTGGGCGCGTGGGCCCAGGCGCCCTGGCGGTCATCGAGCGCGTCGCGCTGCCACACCATGATGGCCAGCACCACCGCCGCCAGCGCGGCCCCGCACAGGCAGGCGGTGCGCCACGATCCGGTGGCCGCGGCGATCCCGGCCATGAAGACCGGCGCCGTGGCCCAGCCCAGGTTGCCCGAGATGCCGTGCACCGAAAAGCCGTGGCCCAGGCGCTGCGGCGACACGCGCTTGTTCAGGATGGTGAAGTCCACCGGATGGAAGGGCGCATTGCCCAGCCCCGCCAGCGCCGCCGCCAGCATCAGCCCCGCATAGCCCTGCGCCGTGCCGGCCACCAGGCCCGCCACGGCGAAGCTGGACAGCGCGAAGAACAGGATGGGGCGCGCGCCCACCCGGTCCACCAGAAAGCCCGACAGCGCCTGGCCCACGCCCGAGATCACGAAGAACACCGACACCAGCAGCCCCAGCTCCGAGTAGTTGAAGCCGAACTCCGCGATCAGGAACGGAAACAGCGGCGGCAGCAGCATGTGAAAGAAATGCGAGGAGCCGTGGGCCAGGCCGATGAGGCCGATGGTGCGGGCGTCCTGGCGCAGCGTGCCGGCGGGCGCTGCGGGGTGGGGGGATGCGGTGGAGGTCATGGCAGCGATCTTAGGCAGCGGCGCGGCGGCAGGTTGACGATAGACTGCCAACTTCTGTCGCGATCATGCCAAGCACCGCCCATTCCACTCCCGCGCCGGCCCCCAGCGCCGCACCGCGCCCGCGCCGCGCGGTGTCGTACGTCAGCTCGCTCACGCCCGACCTGTTCGTGCCCGCCGGCACGCGCCCGGTGCGCGCCAAGGCCCGCTGGCTGCCCGCCGACACGCAGGTGCTGCCCCACCGCCACCCGTGGGCGCAGGTGGCGATCTCGACCACGGGGGTGATCCGCCTCACCGCGGCGCAGGGCACCTACATCGTGCCGCCCTCGCGCGCGCTGTGGATTCCGCCCGGCGTGGAGCATGCCGTGACCATGGTGCAGGACGCCGACCTGCGCACCCTGTACTTCCACCAGCCGCGCGGGCGCTGCGGGCCGGGCGTGCCCATCGGCGCGGCGCGCGCGGACGACGCGGCCTGGCGCCAGTGCCGCGTGCTGGAGGTGTCGCCCCTGCTGCGCGCCCTGGTGTGCGAGATGCCCTTCGAGCCCGACGACAGCGCCACGCCCCCGACGCCCGAGCTGCTGCGGCGCGAGCGCCACCTGAGCGCCCTGATCTGCGAGGAACTGCGCCGCGCCGCCGCCCTGCGCCTGGGCGTGGACCTGCCGCGCGACAAGCGCCTGCTGCACCTGTGCGAGGCCGTGCTGGCCGACCCCACGCGCCACGAGGCCCTGGAGGACTGGGCGCGCGACACCGGTGCCAGCCCGCGCACCGTGGCGCGGCTGTTCCGCGCCGAGCTGGGCAGCACCTTCACGCAGTGGCGCCAGCAGGTGATCCTGGCCAAGGCGGTGGCGCTGGCTGCCGAGCGCCTGCCCGTGGGGCAGATCGCGGCCGAACTGGGCTACAGCGCCAGCGCCTTCAGCGCCATGGTGCGGCGGGCGGTGGGCATGCCCCCGGCCCGCTTTCTGGGCCTGCAGTCGCCCGCGGGCCTGGGCCCGGGGTAGCGCCAGCGCGCGATCGATCAGCCCACGGGGCCGCGCGAGCGGCGGCGTGCGCGGATGCCAGGCCGCCTACGCCGTGGGGCGCCACCTGGCCGCCGGCATCGCCATCGGCCTGCTGCACGGCGACATCGCCCTGCCCGGCACCGTGCCGGCGGCGGACCTGGGCGAGCTGCTGGGCGCGGTGGCCGCCTGCCTGCTGGACTGAAGGCGCCCGGGCAGGCGGTGAAGGGGGCGTTCGCAGCCTTTTCGAACCTTTCAGGCCGCACGCCGGGAGATTGATTGCCCTGTTAGCTATGAAAATAGTAGCAAATGCCCTGGCCGGCGAATCCGCAACCGTTTGTGTATCGTGCAGGCATGACGACCGCCACCTCCCCCCACGACGACGCCCCGGCCGCCTCCGGCATCCACAGCTACGAGCCGCGCCAGGGCCACGGCCTGCCGCACGACCCCTTCAACGCCATCGTGGGGCCGCGCCCCATCGGCTGGATCGCCTCGCGCAGCGCGGCCGGCGTGCTCAACCTGGCGCCCTACAGCTTTTTCAACGCCTTCAACTACACGCCGCCCATCATCGGGTTCGCCAGCATCGGCGCCAAGGACACGCTCGCCAACATCCAGGCCACGGGCGAGTTCGTCTGGAACCTGGCCACCCGCCCGCTGGCCGAGGCCATGAACCGGACCTGCGCCGCCGTGCCGCCCGAGGTGGACGAGTTCACGCTCGGCGGCCTCACCCCCGCGGCCTCGCGGATCGTGTCCGTGCCCCGCGTCGCCGAAAGCCCGGTGGCCATGGAATGCCGCCGCACGCAGATCGTGCAGCTCGAGGGCGCGGACGGAGAGAAGGTTCCCACCTGGCTGGTGCTGGGCGAGGTGGTGGCGGTGCACATCGACCGCGCGCTACTCAAGGACGGGGTGTACGACACGGCCCATGCCGGGCACATCCTGCGCGCGGGCGGCCCGGCGGACTATTTCACGGTGGGGCCGGAGCAGCTGTTCAAGATGCACCGGCCGCGCTGAGCGGGCCTGGGCGGGGCCGGCCAGCGGCTATGCTCCACCAACCCTTTTCCATTCCACTGCAGAGAACCGACACCATGAACCCCACCCGACTGATCGCCATCGTTTTGATCGTGGCCGGCGCCCTGGGCCTGGCCTACGGCGGCTTCAGCTACACGAAGGACACCACCGTGGTGAAGGTCGGTCCGCTGGAGATCTCGGCCAAGGAGAAGGAGACCGTCAACATCCCGCTGTGGGTGGGCATCGGCGCCATCGCCGTCGGCGGCCTGCTGCTGGTGCTGGGCGCGAAAAAGTGATGGGGATGCGCGGCCCGCAGCCGGCCCCTGCGCGGTGCGGGGCGGCTGCGATGGAACGGGACGGCCCGGCATGAGGGCCACCGCGCTGCGCCGCTTCGCCGTGCGCTGCTGGTTCGGCCTGCTGTGCATCGTCCTCGGTCTTGCGCCGGTGCTGCTGCTCTTGCTGTCGTGGCCGCTGCTGCGCCTGCTCGGCTGCGAAGGCAACGAGGGCTCGGGCATGCAATGCGCCGCGGCCCCCGGGCTGTCGGACGCGGCGTATTCGGTGCTCATGATCGGTGCGTGGGGGTCGATGTTCACGCTGCCCTCGGCGCTGATGCTGTACCTGGCCAGGGTGGGGGTGCGCTGGCTGGCGCGCCCGCCGGCGCAGCGGTAAGGCCGGCGCGATACACCGCCGAAGACGTTCGCCTCCCAGGCATTCGCGGCCGGAGACCGATCAGCGCGTGAAGTCGGCCACCACCTTGCCGATGCGGGGGCCGGTGCGACTGCGTTCGATGGCTGCCGGAATGCCGTTGAAGCACACGGTATCGCTCAGCTTCGAGATCAGCGAGCCTTGGGCAATTTCCTGCGCGAACTGCGCCAGGAGCACCGCGTCCGCCTGGTTGACGAACCACAGTCCGCGACGGCCGGCAGGGGTGCGTGCGGCGATGTCGGGCGCGGCCGCGCTGACGATGGCGCCGCCTTCGGCCAGCACGGCCCACGAGCGATCGAGCGCCTCGCCGCCAACGTAGTCCAGCACCAGGCCGATGCCCTGCGCCACCGACTCGAAACGCTCGCTTCGGTGGTCGATGGCGTGGTCCGCGCCCAGGCTTCGGACATGGTCGAGGTGCGCTGCGGAGGCCGTGGCGAAGACCTCGGCGCCGGCCCGCTTGGCGTACTGCACGGCATAGCCGCCCAGCCCTCCCGCAGCGCCGTGGATCAGGATGCGCTGGCCTGCCGCGATGGGCCCCGCCTGGTGCAGGCTCTGCCAGGCCGCGACGGCCGCCACGGGGATGCCGGCGGCCTGGACATCGTCCAGCCCCGCGGGCGTGTGCACCAGGTTCGCCTCGGCCACCGGCACGAATTGCGCGTACGCGCCGAGCCGGCCCAGCGGGCCCATGACGCGGTCGCCGACCCGAAAGCGCGAGGCCCCCGGTCCGACGGCCTCGACGGTGCCGGCCAATTCGATGCCGAGCACGGCGGGCAGGGGAATCGGGAAAGCCTTCTGGACCAGGCCTTCGCGGACTTTCCAGTCGATGCCGTTCACGCCGGCCGCGCGAACCCGGACCAGCACCTGGCCGTCGCCGGCGGAGGGTTTCGGGATCTCGCCGATCTCGGCGGCCGACGCGCCGCCGTAGGCGCGGATCAGGACCGCGCGTTGGGTCGTGGTCATGGGAGGTTCTCCTGTCCAGGTGTCGATGGCGGGGCGCGCCGTTTCAGGCGGCTGCGCCGGCCAGGCCCGGGTAATCGGTGTAGCCCTTGGCACCACCGCCGTAGTAGGTGTTGTGGTCCGGCGCATTCATCGGGGCGTTGGTTTTCAGGCGCTCGACGAAGTCGGGGTTGGCCAGCACCATCTGTCCGTAGGCCTCCAGATCGGCCAGGCCCGACGCCAGGTCGGTGCCGATCTGCTCGCGTGCACGCCCCGGGCGGTTCACGATGAGCGTGCCGCGCCAGAGCTTGCGAATGTCCGCCACCAGGGCTTCGTCGCCCACGTGCATCACATGCACATAAGCCAGGCCCAGCCGGGAGAGTTCGGCGCTCAGGTAGCGGTACAGGGCCGGCCCTTCGGGCCCCTCATCGATGCCCCCCAGCTGGGCGCCGGGCGACAGGCGAATGGCGGTACGGTCCGCGCCGATTTCCTCGGCGATCGCGGTGGCCACTTCGATGGCGAAACGGGCGCGGTTCTCGAACGATCCGCCGTACTGGTCGGTGCGGGTGTTGGCGCTCGGGGCGAAGAACTGCTGGACCAGATAGCCATTGGCACCGTGGATTTCGACGCCGTCGGCACCCGCTTCGATCGCCCGCCGGGCGGCCCGGCGAAAGTCCGCCACGGTGTGTTGGATCTCCTCGGTGGTCAGCGCGCGTGGCTCGGGGATGGGCTGCATGCCCGTCATCGTGAACATCGGCGCGCCGGGTGCGATCGCCGAAGGCGCCACCGCCTGCCGGTGGTGGGGCGTGTTGTCGGGGTGCGATATGCGGCCCACGTGCATGAGCTGGATGAACAGCCGCGCGCCCTTGGCGTGCACGGCGGCAGTGATGGCCTGCCAGCCGGCCACATGGGCATCGGTGTAGATGCCGGGGGTGGTGAGGTAGCCCTGGCCGTCGTCGGAAGGCTGCGTGCCTTCGGAGACGATCAGCCCGACATCGGCGCGCTGCGCGTAGTAGGTGGCCGCGAGGGCCGTGGGCGTGCCGTCGGGCGCGGCACGGGAACGCGTCATCGGCGCCATCACGAGGCGGTTCGAGAGGGTGTAGCGGCCGACGGTGGCAGGGCTGAAAAGGGCGGTCATGGGTTTCTCCGGTTGCGACGCTGCATCTTCGATTAACCTACCCATGAGATAAAGATGGTTTGGCGGGAATGATTGATCCAATATTGACGCAATGGCCCTCGAATACCTGAACGACATGGCGCTTTTCGTGGAGGTGGTGAAAGCCAAGAGCTTTCGCGCGGCCGGCGATGCGACCGGGGTGCCCAACTCGACCTTGTCGCGCCGGATCGGCGCGCTGGAGACATCGATCGGCCTGCGCCTGCTGCACCGCACGACCCGCAGGATCGAGCTGACCGAAGCGGGACAGATCTACTACGAGCGCTGCCGGCGCATCGTCGAGGAGGCGCGGATCGCGCACGAGCAGCTGGGCGACCTGCTGGCCCAGCCCAGCGGGGTGCTGCGCGCCTCGCTGCCGGTGGACTTTGCGACCATCTACGTGGCGCCGCTGATCGCGGAGTTCGCCCGCCGCTATCCGGGCATCGCCTTCGATCTGGACCTCAGCCCGCGCCGGGTGGACCTGGTGGCCGAGCCCTTCGATGTGGCCATCCGCATGGGCGAGCAACCGGACTCGACGCTGGTCGCGCGCCAGCTGGCCCGCCTGACCACCCACCTGTACGCATCGCCCCGCTACCTGCAGGCAGCGGGCGAGCCCGCAGACCCCGCCGCGCTGTCACAGCACGTGTGCATCGGCTCTCCGAAGCTCGGCCCATGGGTGCTGAACGCCAACGAGGGAGGGGCCACCGTGGAAGTCGCTATCGGCCAGCGCTTCAAGGTCAACAGCGTGGGGATGTGCCGCAGCCTGGCCGTGCTGGACCAGGGCATCGCGCTGCTGGCGGAAGGCGTCGTCGCGGACCACGTGGCCGAGGGGCGCCTGCGCCGCATCCTGCCCGGCTGGTACGGAACGCCCGTCCCGGTCTACGCCTTGACCGAAACGCGGCTCCTGCCGGCGAAAACGCTGCGTTTCATCGAGTTCCTGCAGGAGCGCCTGGCCACCGGTGCGTGAAGCCGGCCGCATGGTGCCCGCTCGGCCGCCCCGGCCGCCGCATTCGCGCCATTCAGCCCCCGGACGGCCCCTGGTGGAACACCAGGTCCTGCACCGGCTGGCCGCCCACCAGGTGGCTTTCGATGATGCGGTCCATGTTGGCGGGCGTGACGTCGTAGTACCAGGTGCCGTCGGGCTGCACGCACATCACCGGCCCGCCCTTGCAGGCGGCGAAGCAGCTCACGCGGCTGCGCTTGACGCGCAGCTCGCCATCGTTCAGGCCCGCGGCCTTGAACTTGTCGCCCAGGCTGTCGAACAGGGCCTGCGCCTGGCCGTCTTCGGCGCAGCGCGGGCCGGTGCAGATGAGGATGTGGCGGCGGTAGGCACCGATCTTCGGCCGGATGGCCACGCGCACCCCTTCGGGCGCCGCGGTCGTGGCGGTGGCGGTGGTGGGGTCTTGCTGGCTCATGCCTCTTCCTCGGTGGTGGCGACGGCCTCGGCCGCCAGGGGCTGGGCCAGGGTGTCGCGAATGTAATCGGCCGGCAGGCGGTGGCGCCGGGCCAGGGCCTCGATGCTCTCGCCGGCCGCGTGGTCGAGCTGCAGATTCTCCAGCCAGCCGTTGAGGCCGGTGGAGAGCGACCGCCCCGGCCGCTCGCCGGCCCGCGTGGCGCCGCCGCCCTCCACGTCGTACTTGTTGGCGTAGCCGCGCGGCGTGACCATGAGGCCGTGCTGCACGATGGTGTTGCTGTTGCCGATCAGCACCGTGCTCAGCATGCCGATGTCGGCATCGCACATGGTGGCCAGCGTGGCGAACTCGATGCGCTCGCGGCGGCGGTAGGCGCTCTTGACGATGGCCACCGGCGTATCCGGACTGCGGTGGCGCAGAAAGAGGCGCTGCGCCTCCTCGATCTGCCGCGTGCGCCGGCCGCTCTTGGGGTTGTAGAGCGCGACCACGAAGTCGGCCAGGGCGGCGGCGTCGAGCCGGCGCGCGATGGTGGGCCAGGGGGTGAGCAGATCGGACAGCGAGATGGCGCAGAAGTCGTGCGTGAGTGGCGCGCCCACGCGGGCGGCGCAGCTGTTGATGGCCGAGGCGCCGGGCACGATCTCGACCTCGATGCCGCCGGGCTCGACCACGCCGTTCTCGTCGAAGGCGGGCGGCGTCCAGCCGGCCTGGAACAGCACCTCGAACGTGGGGCCGGCCATGCCGTACACGCCCGCATCGCCCGAGGAGATGAGCGCCACCTTCTTGCCCTCGCGGGCGCGGGCCAGCGATTCGATGGCGCGGTCCAGCTCCTCGGTCATGGACTTGCGGATGATCTCCTTGCCCTCGATGAGATCGGCCACCAGCTTGATGTAGGTGACGTAGCCGATGATGGTGTCGGCCTCGGCGATGGCGGCGCGCGCGCGCGCCGTCATGTGGTCGGTGCTGCCGGGGCCGATGCCCACGAGCATGATCTTTCCTGCGGACATGGTCGCGGGGCCCCTCACGCAGCGGCCGCCGGGGCGGGGGACGCGACGCGCTGCAGCGTGCGCTCGTCGATGCAGGCGGCCAGCCAGCGGCGGCCGCGCAGGCGGGCGGCGCCCAGCGTGATGCCGATGGTGAGCAGCGGCTCCACCGCCACGAGGCTCAGGTACGACGCGGCGAACAGCGCCCAGTCGGCCACGGGCGCCGCATCGCTGCTGATGGACAGCCAGAAGCCCACCATGAGCGTCACGCCGCCGTAGTACATGGCATCAAGCTTGAGCACGTTGGCCACGCTGATGCGCTGCATGCGCTTTCCCAGGCCGTGGTGCACGGCCACCAGCGGCACGGCCAGGCTCAGGAAGTTGATGGCCAGGTGCGCCAGGTCCTGCGGCTCGAACACGAGGGCCTGGGCGAGCAGCCCCAGCCCGAAGCCGAACAGCGTGGGAATGAAGCCGAACAGCAGGTAGATGGGCATGGCGCCCACGAAATGCAGCTCCGACGGCCCCACGGGCATGTGCCAGACCTGCATGAGCACGCTGAAGAAGAAGGCCGCCAGCACCGTGCGCAGCCAGGCGGTGGGGCTTTTGAGCAGGGGCAGCGCGTGCGCGCCCAGCAGCGCCGTGGCGGCGACGGAGGCAAAGGCGATCTTGTCCTGCGAAAGGATGCCGATTTCGATGTGCATGGTGTGAGCCTTTTGAGGTGAAGAAGGGGAAAGATCGGAACGAAGGGATCAGCCGGCCGCGTGCGCCATGCGCGCGATCGACACGGTGGCGTTGCGGCCGTCCTCGCCGCGCAGCCGGTGCTTTTCCACCAGCAGGGCGGATGCGTCGTGCGCGGCGCCGGCCGCCAGCAGCGCTGCGGCCTCGCTGACCGACGGGGTGCCCATGTAGCGCAGCACCGTGGCCGAGGGATTGGGCACGGGCACGGCCGCCAGTTGCGCGGCGGTGTACCACTGCAGCGGCCAGCCGTGGCGCGCCGCCAATGCGAGAAAAGCGGCCTCGTCGGCCTTGGCGGCGATGCTGGCGGCGGCAGCCACGTGGCGCAGGTCGGCGGGCACCTGCGCCAGGGCTTGCAGCAGGCAGGCCTGAACGGTGGCCTCGGGCGTGCCGCGGTCGCAGCCCAGGCCGATGGCCAGCCGCAGCCCACCGGTGCCGGACGCCGCCGTCATGCCGCAGCGCCCTCCAGCGGCGGGCGGTAGACCACCAGGCGCTCTTGCAGGGCCTGCCACTGCTCGGGAGGCACCGGCGCATGGGTGACCCACAGCACGGCCCGGTAGTGCGCCAGGTCGACATCGTCCAGGCGGTCGAAGCAGGCGATGTTGGCGGGCAGCGGCGTGGGGCGGTTCCACCAGTCGCGGCGGCCGGCCTCCTGCACCACGGCGATGGGCTCGCCGTTGACGACGTGGGCCGACACGCGCGTGATGTTGATCTTGGGCGCCTCCACGCGCCAGCCCAGGTGGCGCCCGAGGATGTCCACGGGAATGGTCTTGCCCACGTCCGACGCGGTGGTGAGCACGGGTGTGGCGCCGATCAGCGCGGCGATGCGCTCGCTCCAGTCGTTGGCGCCGCCCACATGGCCCGACAGCACGGGGATCACGAACTGGCCCGCGTCGTCCACCACCGTCACGCCGGGGTCCTCGTCCTTGGATTTCAGCACCGGCGCGATGAGCCGCACCACGGCGCCGAGCGAGACGAAGAACACCAGCTGGTCATAGGCGGCGAAGAGCGGCGCGATCTCGTCGCGCAGCGCGCCTTCGTAGGCCCGCACGGTGTTGGGCAGGCCCTCGAACGCGCTGGCGAACTTGGCCGCAGTGCACACATGGGCCTGCGGCACGTCGCGGGCCAGCTGCGCGGCCTGCGCGGCGCCGTGGCGGGTGATGGCGACGAGGCACACGCGCACGGCCTCCAGCGGCTGCGCGGGCGCGGAGAGCACCACGGCGGGGGTGGCGGTGGGGGAATTCATTCGTCTGTCTCCATTTCGGCAAGTGGAAGGCCCAGGGCGCCGGTGAGCGGCGCAGTGGGCGAAGTTTTCTTGAGGCAGCCCTTGATGCGCTCGCCGCGGATGCGGTGCGGGTTCTTGACCACCATGAGCGAGAGGTAGCTGACCTTGGAGCCGCGCAGGGCCGGCAGGTCCGGGCCGTTCACGCAGCGCTCGTCGGGCGCGCCCACGCGCTCGATGAACTGCGTGTGCGGCAGCAGCCCGCGCCGCACGAGCCAGTCGATCAGCTCGTCCATCAGCGGCTTGACCTTCATGAGCACCAGGGTGTCGAAGTCGGGCAGCAGGCGGTCCACCGCGCCCACGCCGTAGGCGGCGGGGACGATGGCGACGGTGTCGTCCTGCTCGGCCAGCGGCATGCCGCGCGCGGCGCAGGCGGCGGTGAAGGCATTCACGCCCGCGATCACCGGCACCTCGATGCGCGCATCCAGCGCCCGCACGGTGCGCGCCAGGTGGCCGAAGGTGGCATAGGTGCTGGCATCGCCCTCCACCAGGAACAGCACGTCCTGCCCGGCCTGCAGCCAGGGCAGCACGGCGGCGGCGGCACGCGCCCAGGCGCGGGCGAGCTTGTCGCCGTCGTGCGTCATGGGGAACAGCAGCGTCTGGTGCGTGGCGGGCGGCGCCAATCCTGCGCGCTGCACGATGTCGAAGGCGTAGCTGGGCGTCTTGGTGCTGCGGGCCGGGTAGGTCCACACGGCATCGCTGCGCTGCAGCTGCGCCCAGGCCGCGCGGGTGATGAGGCCGGGGTCGCCGGGGCCGAGCGACACGCCGATGAGGCGGCCCAGGGCGGCGCTGGACGGGGTCGTATCGGTCATGCGCCCTCCTCCACCACCGCCGCTGCCGGGGCCTCCGTGCCCACGGCCTGCGCGCAGACGATCCACACCGGGTTCTCGGCCGCCATGCGGTGCATGTGCAGGATGGGCTTGCTGCGCGCGGCCTGCAGCTGCAGCACGTCCCACGCGGCACCCGCGGCCTGCAGGGCCTGCGTGGCGGCCGCCAGGTTCTCCAGCGTGACGAAGTTCATCACCAGCCAGCCGCCCGGGTGCAGGCGTTTGAGGCACAGCGCGATCAGCTCGGCCAGCTCGCCGCCCGAGCCACCGATGAAGACGGCGTCCGGGTCGGGCCACGCATCCAGCCCCTCGGGCGCCTTGCCGTGCACCAGCGTGTGGTTGGACACGCCGAAGGCCTGCACGTTCTGCCGCGCGATGGCCGCATCGGCCTCGTTCTTCTCGATGGCCCACACATGGCCCTGGGGGCACAGGCGCGCGGCCTCCAGCCCCACCGAGCCGCTGCCCGCGCCGATGTCCCACACCCAGCTGTCGGCGCGCAGCTGCATGCGCGCCAGCGACACGGCACGCACCTCCTGCTTGGTGATGAGGCCCTTGTCCGGTTGGCGCTGGTGGTAGGCCGCATCGGGCAGGCCGAAGCGCACCGGCGCGGGCCGCTGGCGCGTGCGCACCAGCAGCACCACGTTGGGGTCGGCGAAGGCCTGCTGCGCCGCGTCGGCCGGCGCCAGGTCGGCGCACACGCGCTCGTCGGCCGTGCACAGGCGCTCGGCCACGCTGAGCTGGAAGTCGTCCTGCAGGCCCTCGGCCACCAGCAGGCGGGCGATGCGCGCAGGCGTGTTGTCGGGGCTGGTGAGCACCGCCAGCCGGTCGTGCGCGCGCACGGCCTGCGCCAGCGCATACAGGCCGTGCGACGGCGCCGCGCCCTGCTGCCACTCGCCCGCATCCCTGGCATGCACCGAGACGATGCGCGCGTCCTGCCAGGCCAGCCCCAGGCGGGCGCAGGCCAGCTGCAGCGTGGAGACGTTGGGAATCACCTCGATGGCCTCGATGCACAGGCGCGAGGCCAGGTAGCTGGCGATGCCGTGGCACAGCGGGTCGCCCGTGGCCAGCACCACGCTGGCCTGCTGCGCCTCGCGCGCGGCGGCGATCCAGCCGGGCACGGCGGAGAGCTGCCCCGTGAGGTCGCGCCGCGTGGCGCCGGGGGCGATGTCGTCCTCGAACAGCGCCAGCGCGCGCGTGCCGCCCACCACGAGGTCGGCGCGGCGCAGCAGGGCCAGCGCGGTGGCGCCCAGGCTGGCCGCACCGTCGTCGAGCACGCCGATGATGCGGCAGGGTTGGGGGTCGGGCATGGCGGTCGGGGCGGTGGTCAAGGCGGTCACGGTGTCGGGGGCGTTCATGCGGAGCAGGCCTCGGCCATCTTGCGGCCGTCGAAGTCGCAGACGAGCACCTGGAGCTGGAAGCGGCCCCCGTAGCGGTCGGGGGCCATGAGGGTGTCCACCACCGCGCGGGCCAGCGCGGCGTGAAAGGGTGCGGCCAGGCCCAGCGCTTCCATGCGCTCGGCGGCGAAGCGCGCGGTCTCGGCGGCGGCGATCTCGGCGCACACGTCGGCCGGCGCGCCGATGCCGGCGGCCAGTTCGGCTAGCAGTTGCGTGTCGACCTCGGCGCGGTTGGCGTGGGTGATGGTCTCGCCCTGGGCGATCTTGGTGAGCTTGCCCACCATGCCGCCGATGACGACTTCGCGCAGCCCCTGGGCCACGGCCTCGTCGAGCGCGTAGCGCAGGAAGTCGCCCATCTGCACGAAGCAGGCGGCGGGCAGCTGCGCGCGCTCCTTCATGGCGAACTGCTCGGTGCGCCCGCCGGTGGTGAGCACCACCACGCCGTGGCCCAGCGTGGCCGCCACCTGCACGCCCTGCACCACGCTCGCGCGGTAGGCCGAGGTGGAATAGGGCTTGACGATGCCGGTGGTGCCGAGGATGGAGATGCCGCCCAGGATGCCCAGGCGCGCGTTGAGCGTCTTCTTGGCCATGTCCACGCCCTGCGGCACGGAGATGGTGACCTCCAGCCCCGCATGGGCGAGCAGCGCCTCGCCCACGGCGCGCACGTTCTCTTCGATGTTTTGGCGCGGCACCGGGTTGATGGCCGGGCCGCCCACCACCAGGCCCAGGCCGGCCATGGTGACGGTGCCCACGCCGAAGCCGCCCGCCAGCCGCACCGCACCGGCATCGCCGGGCAGCACGCGCACGTCGGCGGTCAGGTGGGCCTTGTCGGTGCAGTCGGGGTCGTCGCCCGCGTCCTTGATGACCATGGCATGCGCGGCCTGGCCGTCGCAGCGGCCGTCGTTCACGGCGAAGCGCACCACGTCGCCGTTGGGCAGCAGGCAGTCCACCGCCTCGGGCACGCAGCCGTGCACCAGCCCCAGCACGGCGGCGCGCGCGGCGGCGGCCGAGCACGCCCCGGTGGTGAAGCCGGTGCGCGTGCCGCGGCGCACGGTCTTTTCCATCATGGCGACGGCGTCCCCGGCATCGTGGCCTTCTGGCGGGCCTCGGCCAGCGCCAGCAGCGCGTGCAGCGCGGCCACCACCAGCGTGGAGCCGCCCTTGCGCCCGCGGATGACGATCCACGGCACCGCGTCCACGCCGGCCATCAGGTCCTTGGATTCGGCGGCGGAGACGAAGCCCACCGGCATGCCCACGACGAGCGCGGGGCGCACGCCCTCCTCGCGGATCAGCCGCACCAGCTCGATGAGGGCCGTGGGCGCGTTGCCGATGCCGACGACGGCCCCCCGCAGCAGCCCGTGCCGGTGCGCCTTGCGCATGGCCTGCACGGCGCGCGTGGTGTCCTCGGCCTGGGCCTGGGCGATCACGTCGGCGTCGCTGATGAACTGGTGCGTGCGCATGCCGAAGTGGGCCAGGCGCGGCTGCGACAGGCCCGAGCAGATCATCTCCACATCGGCCACCACGGGCGCGCCGCCGCGCAGCAGGGCGGCGATGCCGGCCTCCACCGCCTTCGGGTGGAAGTCGGTCAGGCCGTTGAACTCGAAGTCGGCGTTGGCGTGGATCATGCGGCGCACGATGGGCCACTGCGCCGCGGTGTAGGGGTGCGGGCCGGCCTCGGCGTCGATGATGGCGAAGCTGTCGTGCTCGATGGCCTGGCCGGCGCGCGTGAGCTGCTCGGTGACGGTGTTGACGGTGCTCATGCCGTGGCGGTCTCGTGCGGGTGCGGGTGCGGGTGCGCCGCGCCATGGGCATGGTCGGCCCCGTGCGGGGCGTGCGCGTGCCGGTGCACCGGCGCCCCGCCCGCGGCGAGGGCCACCGCCGCCTCGGGGGTCGGCGCGGGCGCGCCCGCCGGGGCGTGCGTGTGCTCATGGCTGTGGCCATGCCCCAGGTCGTGCGCGATCTCGCGGTACTTGCAGCCGTCGCAGGGCAGCAGGCTGCCCGGGGCGCCCTCCAGCAGGTCGGCCACGCGGCCCTCCAGCAACTCGAAGATCTCGCGCTCCAGGCCGAAGTGCGGCGACTGCGCGAAGCGCACCTGCGGGTACTGCGCGCGCAGGTGCGCCACCTGCCGGCCGATGCGCTGCATCAGCGTGCCGGTGTACAGGTAGTACGGCAGCACCACGATCTGCTTCATGCCCAGCAGCACCTGGCGCTGCACCACGCGCTCCAGGCGCGGCCAGGTGATGCCGGTGAAGGCGATCTCGACCAGCTCATGGTGGCCGTCTTCCTGCAGCCAGCGCGCCATCTTGGCGACGTCGCCGTTGGCCTGCCGGTCGGACGATCCCCGGCCCAGCAGCACCACGCCGGTGGTGGTGGGGTCGGGCATGTCCAGCGCGTTCATGCACTGGCGCAGCTGGCGCTGCAGGATGGCCAGGATGGGCTCGCACGCCGTGAGGTGCGGGCCGTAGAGAAACGCCACGCCGGGGCAGTGCGCGCGCGCATGTTCGATGGCCTCGGGGATCTCCATCTTCACGTGGCCCGCCGCGTTGAGGATGAGCGGCAGCACCAGCACGCGCTGGCTGCCCTGCGCGGCCTGCAGCAGGCCGTCGTGCAGGCCGGGCGGCGCGAACTCGATGAAGCACACCTCGATGCGCCAGGCCGGCTGGCGCGCGCGCCACTGCGCCACGAAGGCGTGGATCTCGTCGTTGCCCTCGGGCTCGCGCGAGCCATGGCCGATCAGCAGGATGGTGGTGTTCATGGGGCACGTTCCAGAGGGGGTTGGGTGGGGCGGGCGGGCTCGCTCGCCCGGCGAAAGCGGTGCGTGAAGGTGGGGTCGTACAGCTTGGACTTGGCCAGCTCCGTCCACTGGCGGGCGCCCAGCGTGGGGCTGGCGATCACCATGGCCTGGCTCACCACCTGGGCCTCGCGGCAGCGGTCGCGGATGTCGGCGAGCGTGCCGCGCACGATCAGCTCCTCGCCCGGCCAGCTCGCCTTGTGCACCACGAGCAGGGGCGCGTCCTCGGCCCAGCCGGCCTCGCGCAGCCCGGCCTGCACCTTGCGCAGCAGCGTGATCGACAGAAAGATGCACAGCGTGCAGTGGTGGCGGCCCAGCTCGGCCAGCGACTCGCCCGGCGGCATGGGCGTGCGGCCCTCCACGCGGGTGAAGATCACGCTCTGCGTGACCTCGGGCAGGGTGAAGCTCTCCACCGCCGCCGCGGCCGAGGCCATGGCCGAGGACACCCCCGGCACCACGCGCAGCGGCACGCCCGCGGCGTCCAGCGGCTGCACCACCTCGATCAGCGCGCCGTACAGGGCCGGATCGCCCGTCTGCAGGCGGATCACGGTGTCGTGCTTTTGCGCCTGCAGGATGAGCCACGCGGCCATCTGCGGCAGCGTCATGTCCTTGCTGTCGGCGATGGTGCAACCGGGCGGCGCCCAGCGCGTGGCCGCCTCGTTGACGAGCGAGCCCGCGAACAGGATGGCACCGGCGCGCTCGATGAGCGCGCGGCCCTTGACGGTGATGAGCTCGGGATCGCCCGGCCCGGCGCCGACGAACCAGACGGTGCCCGGCGTCATGGCCGCGGGGCTGGCGCACGCGCCAGCACAGAGAAGATTTGCATGGGGACCACAGGAATGCATTCGCCCGGACCCCTGCCTCCCCGCAGGTTCCGTGAAATGGGCCGCGCGCTCCAAGGCCTGAGCCTTGGGGCGCGCGGCCCCCTGTCGGCCGGTCTCCGGGCTGGCGAAAACCCGTGGACCCTTCCCAGATGCCGAGGCATCCAGTGGGCACGATTCCACGGGGTGAAGGCGAGGCCTTCTTTCGCTTACCGTTGCGGGGGCAGCCCAGGTTGGGGCGCGGTCCGTCGGACGCGCCCTCCCTGGTTCCCGTTTAACTGCGCGGTCGCAATGACCGCGCGAGCACCAACGGGCGGGAGTATAGATCGATTGCAAGCCTTTCAGGCCTCACGCCCTAGTGAAACATGCCTTGGCAGCTATTATTTCAATAGCAAACATGACAGGCCAGGCCAAGGATTCCAAGGAGCTGTGACCACAGGTAACGCCTTGCACACGGCACCCTGGGCCGGCACCGCCACCCCAGAACGATTCAGAAGGCTTCAGGCGCTGCGGCGGCCCGGGGCCCGCGCTTTCTCCAAGAATGGAGCCGCCCCCCGCCCGGGGGGCGCGACACACCGATCCATCGAACAAGAGAGGGAGATTTCCATGCGACGACCCCCTTCCGCCCGACGCGCCCTGCTGGCGCTGGCGGCCCCTGCCCTGCTGTGCCTGGGCGCCCCGAACATGGCCGCGGCCGCCACGGCACCGGCCTGCGCGAGCGGCACCACCGTCACCATCGCCGGCGCGCCCGCGGCGCCCACGCTGTGCGGGCTGCAGACGCCCCTCACCCCCGCGGGCGCATCGGCCCCGGTGCCGGTGAACGCCTACCTGGGCATCCAGTACGCGACGGCCGCGCGGTTCCAGCCCCCGGCGGCGACGGTCCCGGCCGGCAGCAACGTGGCGCAGACGGCCGCCGGCCCGTTCTGCCCGCAGGCCGCGCGGCCGAACCTTCCCACCAGCGCGCAGAGCGAGAACTGCCTGTACCTGAACGTCTTCACGCCGCAGTCGGCCATCGGCGCGCAGCCCAAGCGGCCGGTGCTGTTCTTCATCCACGGCGGCGCGTTCGTGGAGGGCAGCGGCTACCTGCCGCTGTACGACAGCGCCAAGGGCGCCACGGTGGGCAACCTGTACGACGGCTCGTACCTCGCGGCGGCGGGCGACATGGTGGTCGTCACCATCAACTACCGCCTGGGGGCGCTGGGCTTCCTGGCCCTCGACAACGCGGTGGAAAACCCCACCGTCGGGGGGCCGCTGCGGGGCAATTTCGGCATCCTGGACCAGCAGGCGGCGCTGGACTGGGTGCAGAAGTACATCGGCGCCTTCGGGGGCGATGCCACCCGGGTGACGGTCGCGGGCGAGAGCGCCGGGGCCATGTCGGCGGGGCTGCACCTGTTCTCAGCACCGGACAGCGCCACGCGCTTTCAGGCCGCCATCATGGAGAGCAACCCGGTGGGCTCGGTGTACCGCACGCCCGCGCAGGCGCAAGGCATAGGAAGCCTGTTCCGCGATGCCCTGTGCACCCAGGTGGGCGGGTGCCTCGCGGGCAAGCCCATCCTGCTCAAGGCCACGCCGGCGCAGATCGTCGCGGCCCAGGCGGGCCAGCTGTTTGGCACCCGGGGCAAGGCCGGCAACCCCAAGGCCCTCGCCGCCGCCGAACGCGAGGCCGCCACCCGCCCGCTGGTGGGGCTTCTGGCCCAGGCGTCGCCCCAGGTCAACGATGGCCTGCCCTGGTCGCCCACCGTGGACGGCAAGGTCATCGTGGGCCAGCCCCTGGCCGGCTACAACGCGGTGTCCGCCACGGCCTCGATGCCGCCCAAGCCCTTCGTCTTCGGCGTGAACCGCGACGAGGGCGCCGTCTTCGCCAACCTGGCCTTCCTGAAGCTGGGGGTGGGGCTCAATCCCGTGGTCTTCAACGAGGGGCTGGTGCCGAAGGTCTGGCCGGACGACGCCAAGACGATCCTGGGCTACAGCACCACGGCACAAGGCCAGCCGGTCTTCCCGTACCGCGCGCCCACCCGGCCCGCGCCGAGCTACATGAACGGCACGGCGGCGACGCTGTCCGGCGTGATCAACGACTTCGCGTTCCGCTGCGGCAACCTGGCCATGGCGAACCGGGCGGCCGCCCGCAACGCGCAGGCGAGCCCCGCGCTGCCGGCCTTCGGCTACCTGTTCGCCCAGCCGCCGCTGATCGACCTCTACAGCGCCGGCAAGCCGCCCACGGAAGTCGCGGCCTGCGCACCGGGCCAGGACGGCAACGTCTGCCACGGCAACGAACTGCCCTATGTGTTCAACACCCTGGGAACGGCCTACGCGGTGTACACCCGGGGCAGCCAGCCGCCGCCGCCCGCCGACCAGGCCCTGGCCCAGACCATGGCCGCCGCCTGGGCGAGCTTCGTGAACAGCCCCGCCAGCCCGGCGCCATGGACGCCGGTGGCCGCCAGCGGCGCGCAGCTGCCGACGGCCTGGACGCCCTATGCCGGCCTGTCCTCCTCGCTTTCGCAATGGAGCACCGCGGGCAGCCCCAGCAGCCTCCCGGCATCGTCCATCGATTCGGCGGCCCACTGCACCGCGCTGTGGAACACGGTGGCGCCCATCGGGGGGCAGTGACCGGGGTGGCATGGCGGCGCCGGGGCCAGGCCCGGCGCCGCGCAAAAGGGGACGGGCAGGCGCGGGCCTGCGGTCCCCTTCGCGCTTTTGGCTTCAGCGCGAGAGCGCGTCGGCCGTGGCGGCGTCCACGCGGCCCGTGATCGGCAGGCCCTTCGATTTTTGGAAGTTGCGCAGCGCGGTGGCCGTGCGGGCGCCGGCAGCGCCATCGGGCGTGCCCACGTTGTAGCCCAGGGCGTTCAGGCGCTCCTGCGCCTCGCGCACCGACATGGCAGGGGCGCCGGCCGGGGCCCCTGCGGGCGCGGGAACGCCGGCACGGGTCTGCGACGGTGCGGCACCGCCGTCCACGCCCAGGCGGCCACCGCCGCCCAGGCCCTGGCCCTGCACGCTTTGCGCCTTGTAGTTGCGCAGCGCCACGACCATCTGGTTGTACGCGTCCATGAACGCGGCGGTGAGCACCTTGCCCTGCGCCGTGTTCTGGTAGCCGCCCAGCGAGCCGCCGGCCGAGCCGCCGAACAGGCTGCCGAAGCCGGCGAAATCGCTCTTGGAGGCGCTGCCCTCGGAGGCCGAGATCTGCACGCCCGAGCGGTTGTCCACCAGGGTCAGCATGGCGCTGGCCTCGCGCGTCTTGAGCCCGCCGCCCAGGGCGCCGATGGCCCGGCCGCTGCCGCCGCCGATGAGCCCGCCCAGCACGCCGCCGATGCCGCCGGCATCGCTGTTGGAGAACACGATCTCGGGCGACAGGCCGTAGTCGGAGGCGACCATCTGGCCCTTGCCGAAGTTGCTGCCGCCGCGCATTTCGCCGGACTGCATGAGCGCGCGCTCGCGGTCCATGGCCGTCATGCCCGAGGCGCTGCGCTCCACCACGATGAAGCAGTTCGATTGCTGGATCAGCAGGCGCAGCAGGTTGGCCGTGGGCGGCAGGCGGTATTCGTTGCGCAGGATGGTGTACCAGCCGGCCTGCTGGTTTTCCACCAGCGACACGGTGCCCAGGGGCGAGGCGCACTTTTGCAGGTCGCTGCTTTCGTTGGCCGTGGCACCGCCCGCGGCCGCGCCGGTGGCAACCGTCTTGGACTCGGCGCTGCCCATCTTCATGTTGGTGGTTTCGCAGCCCGTCAGCAGGACGGCGGCACAGGCGGCGGCCAGCAGTGGCAAGGTCTTCTTGGACATTGGAGGGTACCTCTCAGGGAAAAGGGTGGAGACGCCACCTTGCGGCGAAAGGGCGCGAGCAAGGGCGTCGGCCGGAACGCCCGGCCTGCCAGGGGCAGCGACGGATCATAGCGCCGCGGCCGGGCGGCCGGCCACCGGCGCGGCGCCCATGCGGTAGATCCACACCGCATGCCCGCCGTCCGGTGGCAGCCGGGCATGCGGCGTCGCCCCCGGCACCTCGAACGCCAGGCTGACGAGCCAGGTGCCCGGCGCCATTTCCGCCTGCGCCTTGGCCAAGGCGCGGGCCATGCTCTCGGGGCGCTGGAACAAATACACCATCGTGCAGCCGCTCCAGTCGGCGCGCCACAGGTCGCCCCGACGCACCTCGGCCCACGGGCAACGCAGCGCGCACAGCAGTCGCAGCGGCCAGCTCCACTCCACGCCCGCCACCCGCGCCTGCGGGTAGGCGCGGCGCAGGGCGAGCAGGCCGTCGCCCAGGCCGCAGCCGGCGTCCAGCACCCGCGCGCCCGCCGGCAGCGCCACCGCGCGGGCCAGGCCGAGCAGCGCATCGTGCGGCGTGGGAAACAGGGGCGCATCGCGCCAGGCGTTGAGCGGATACACCAGCAGCAGCAGCGCGAGCGGCACCAGCCAGGCCCAGGCCGGCACGCTGGCCGCGCCGGACAGCGCCAGCGACAGCGGAAACCCCGCCGCGATCAGCCCGCGGCGCCACCACCCCGTGCCCAGCACGCTGGCCGCGGTGCCCACGGCGCAGGCCGCGATCAGCGCCGCCACCGGCGCCACCCGGCCCTGCAGGCCCAGGTACGCCAGCCATGCGGCGGCCCAGGCCAGGAGGGCGGGCAGGGGCCAGGGCAGTCGGTGCATGGAGGGAGGGAATCCGGTGGGGAGGGAGCAGCGCCGAGTTTAGTGAGCCGCGCGCGGGGCATTCAACCGCAGGCCCCCATTCCGGTGGCATCCAGACGCGACCGGAAACGATAACCAATGGATATCAATTCATCATTTCATTTCAATTTACGGCCCGCAGGCAGCGCCCTAGGATGCCCCTCAATGCCCGGTCCATGGGCATGCATACAACAGGAGACAAACCATGTGGTGCCGCATCCCCCTGCCCGGCCTGGCCCTGGCCGCCGCCGTCCTCATCCCCCTGGGCGCCAGCGCCCAGGAATGGCCGACCCGGCCCGTCCGCATCCTGGTGGGCTCGGCCCCGGGCGGCGGCACCGACGCCATGGCCCGTGCCGTGGCCGACCGGCTGGGCCCGCTGCTCAAGCAGCCCACGGTGGTGGAAAACCGTCCGGGAGCCTCCAACACGCTGGCGGCCGATGCCACCGCCAAGGCCACCGATGGCCACACGATGGTGATGGGCGTGGTCACCGCGCACGCCATCGCACCGCACCTCTTGAAGCTGGCCTACGACAACAACCGCGACTTGGTGCCGGTGGCCTTCGTGGGCGCGGTGCCCAACGTGCTGGTGGTGACCAACGCCCTGCCCGCGCAGTCGGTCAAGGAGCTGGTGGCCCTGGCGAAGAAAGCGCCCGGCACCATCAACTTCGCCAGCAGCGGCGCGGGCAGCACGCAGCACATCGCGGCCGAGATGTTCAAGGACGCGGCCGGCATCGACCTGATGCACGTGCCGTACAAGGGCAGCGGCACCGCGCTGGTCGATCTGGTGGGCGGCCAGGTGCAGATGAGCTTCGACACCATGCCCTCGGTGCTGGGCCAGATCAAGTCCGCCAAGATGCGCGCCCTGGCCGTGACCACGCCGCAGCGCAACCCGCAGCTGCCGCAGGTGCCCACCATGGCCGAGGCCGGCCTGCCGCAGGTGGACATCAGCGCCTGGTACGGCATCTACATGCCTGCCGCCACGCCCAAGGCAGTGCAGCAGAAGGTGCACGACGCGGTGAACGAGGTGCTGGCCATGCCCGAGACGCAGACCCGCCTGGGCGCCGTCGGGGCCGAACTCAAGCCGATCTCGCAGGCCGAGTTCATCGCCTTCCAGAACGCCGAGTTCAAGCGCTACGGCGACCTCATCCGCAAGAACCACATCCGCATCGACTAGCAGGACAAGCCGCCCATGAACACGCAAGACCGCCCCGTGGTGGCCCTCACGCTCGGCGACCCCGCCGGCATCGGCCCCGAACTCATCGCCCGCCTGCTCGCCAGGCCCGAAACCGCGCAGCGGGCCAACACCGTGCTGGTGGGCGACCCCTGGCTGTGGGAGGACGGCCAGCGCATCGCCGGTGTGCAGGTGGCGACCGATGCCGTGGGCGCGCTGGCCGATGTGCGGGGCCGCGCGGGCACCGCGCGGCCCGCCTTCCTGGCCCTGGACACGGTGGCCCCGGCCGACGTGCAGCGCAGCCGCGCCGGGGCGGCCGGGGGCCGCTCGGTGCTGCAGGTGCTGGACCGCTGCATGGACGCGGCGCTGGCCGGCGACATCGACGCCATCTGCTTTGCACCGCTGAACAAGCAGGCCATGAAGATCGGCGGCATGCAGCACGAGGACGAGCTGCACCACTTCGCCCGGCACCTGGGCGTGACCGGCTACTTCTGCGAGTTCAACACGCTGGGCGACCTGTGGACCTCGCGCATCTCCTCGCACGTACCGCTCAAGGACGTGGCAAGCTACCTGAGCGTGGAGCGCATCCAGCTGGCGGCCGAGCTGATCTACCGCTCGCTGCTCGCCAGCGGCGTGGCGGCACCGAAGGTGGCCATTGCCGCCTTCAACCCGCACGGCGGCGATGGCGGCGTGTGCGGGCGCGAGGAGATCGACACCATCGTGCCCGCCGTGCAGGCGCTGCAGGCGCGCGACTGGCCCACGCCGGCGCCTTTCCATGGCCCGTTTCCGGCCGACACCATCTTCCTGAAGGCGCAGGCCGGCGAGTACCAGGCCATCGTGACCATGTACCACGACCAGGGCCAGATCGCGATCAAGCTGCTGGGTTTCTCGCGCGGGGTCACGGTGCAGGGCGGCCTGCCGATCCCGATCACCACGCCCGCGCACGGCACGGCCTACGACATCGCCGGCCAGGGCCGGGCCAGCGCCGAGGCGACCTGGCAGGCCTTCCAGATCGCCTGCCGCATGGGCAGCGCGCAGCGCGCCAAGGCGCTGGCCGCCGCCTGATCCCACTCCCTCCGTTCAGAGACTCCACCATGAAAATCCAATCCGTCCGCGCCCGTGTATTCCAGTGGAAGGGCCAGACCGTGCCGCCGCAGGGCCACTTCTGCTCCAACGCCATGGACCTGCTGTATTCGCCGGCCGAGAGCATGAGCACCTTCCGTTTCCATGCGTGGACGGTGGTGGAGATCGAGACCGACGACGGGGTCGTGGGCCTCGGCAACGTGGCGCTGGCGCCGAAGATCGCCAAGGCCATCATCGACGAATATCTTGCGCCCCTGGTCATCGGCCACGACCCGTGGGACTACGAATACCTGTGGCAGCGCATGTACCGCAGCACGCACGCCTGGGGCCGCAAGGGCGTGGCCATGGCCGCCATATCGGCGGTGGACCTGGCCATCTGGGACATCCTGGGCAAGAGCGTGGACAAGCCCGTGTTCAAGCTGCTGGGCGGCCGCACCAAGGAGAAGATCCCCTGCTACTACAGCAAGCTCTACCGCACCGACCTGAAGGCGATGCAGGACGAGGCGCAAACCTTCCTCGACCAGGGCTTCAAGGCCTTCAAGATGCGTTTCGGCTACGGCCCCGCGCACCTGCAGCACGGCGTGCAGGAGAACCTGAAGTCGGTCGCGGCGGTGCGCGAGGTGATCGGCTACGACACCGACCTGATGCTCGAGTGCTACATGGGCTGGAACCTCGAATACGCCAAGCGCATGCTGCCCAAGCTCGCGAAGTTCGAGCCGCGCTGGCTGGAGGAACCCGTGATCGCCGACGACATCGACGGCTATGCCGAACTGAACGCGATGAACATCATCCCCATTTCGGGCGGCGAGCACGAGTTCGGCCTGTACGGCTTCAAGCAGCTGCTGGACAAAAAAGCCGTGAGCGTCGTGCAGTACGACACCAACCGGGTGGGCGGCATCACCGCCGCGCACAAGATCAACGCGCTGTGCGAGGCGCATTCCGTGCCGGTGATTCCGCACGCGGGCCAGATGCACAACTACCACCTGACCATGAGCACGCTGGCCTCGCCCATGGCGGAGTACTTTCCCATCTTCGACGTGGAGGTGGGCAACGAGCTGTTCTGGTACCTCTTCGACGGCGAGCCCGCCGCGGAGAACGGCTTCCTGCAGCTCCAGGACGATGTGCCGGGCCTGGGCCTTTCGCTCAAGACCGAGTACCTCGACCAGTTCGACATCGTGGAATAGACGCGAAGGACACGCCATGCCCGGCCTCTCCAACCCCCGCTACCGCGGCATCTTCCCCGTCGCGCCCACCCCGTTTCACGAAGACGGCACGCTGGACCTAACCAGCCAGAGGCGCTGCCTGGACTTCATGATCGACTCGGGCGTGGACGGCCTGTGCATCCTGGCCAACTTCTCCGAGCAGTTCCTGCTGTCGGACGACGAACGCGAGGTGCTGACGCGCACCGCGCTGGAACACGTGGCCGGCCGCGTGCCGGTGATCGTCACCACCACGCACACCAGCACCGCCGTCTGCGCCGCCCGCAGCCGGCGCGCGCAGGACATGGGCGCGGCGATGGTCATGGTCATGCCGCCCTACCACGGCGCCACCTTCCGCTTCGGCGAGGCGCCGGTGCGCGCCTTCTACCAGGGCGTGTCGGACGCCATCGGCATTCCCATCATGGTCCAGGACGCACCGGCGGCCGGCACGCCGCTGTCGCCCGCCTTCCTGGCCGACATGGCGACGACGATCGAGCAGGTGTGCTACTTCAAGATGGAGACGGCCTGCGCCGCAACGAAGCTGCGCGAGCTGATCGCCCTGGGCGGCGAGGCCATCGAAGGCCCGTGGGACGGCGAGGAAGCCATCACCCTGCTGGCCGACCTGGAGGCCGGCGCCACCGGCGCCATGACCGGCGCGGGCTTTGCCGACGGCATCCGCCCCATCCTCCAGGCGCACCGCCAGGGCGATGCGGACGCGGCCTTCGCCCACTACCAGCGCTGGCTGCCGCTCATCAACCACGAGAACCGCCAGGCGGGCTTCCTGGCCGCCAAGGCGCTCATGAAGGAAGGCGGCGTGATCGCCTGCGAGGCGCCGCGCGCGCCCTGGCCGCCGATGCACCCCGAGGTGCGCCGCCAGCTCATCGGCATCGCGCGGCGGCTCGATCCGCTGGTGCTGCGCTGGGGGCGCTGAAGCGCGCAAAAAAAAAGCGGCGATGCGCCCGCCGCGCGACCGCCAGGGCGCTGTTCGATCCACACCAAGGGAGACCACCACCATGCAACGTCGGGAGCTTCTGAAGACCGCCGGCCTTTCGCTGGCCGCATCCACCCTGGGGCCGGCCACGGTCCTCGCCCAGGCCCCGGCGGGGCGCGCGCCGCGCGAGGTGCTGCTGCTGATCGAGAAATCGAGCCACTGCATCAGCCACTACGACATCGCCAGCGGCGAGCGGCTGCACACCATCGCCCTGCCCCCGTTCCCGCACGAATTCGTGGTGGACGCCGCGCAGCGCTACGCCTACGTGGGCCACTACGGCGTGGAGACCTCGGGGCACCCGGGCCCGGGCGGCACCAGCGTGCTGCAGATCGACCTGGCCACGCGCACGCTGGCGCGCACCATCGACCTGGCGCCGTTCAACCGCCTGCACGGCATCCAGATGGACCAGTCGGGCCGCCTCTACGTGCTGAGCGAGGACCGCGCGCAGCTGGCCGTGCTGGACCGGCCCGAGACCGACACCGCCGTGCGGCGCGCGGTGCCGGTG
This sequence comes from Acidovorax sp. SUPP950, assembly GCF_030158935.1. Classification (NCBI taxonomy): domain Bacteria; kingdom Pseudomonadati; phylum Pseudomonadota; class Betaproteobacteria; order Burkholderiales; family Comamonadaceae; genus Acidovorax; species Acidovorax sp. SUPP950. The sequence goes on from NZ_BQXE01000003.1 coordinate 323,328, forward strand.
GGCGGCATCAAGAGCCACCTGTTCGCGCTCACCCGGGACGGCCAGACGGCCTACGCGATGAACCTGCTCACGCACTCGGTGACGCAGTTCAAGCCGCACGACGCCGCGTTCGCGCCCGTGGCCTGCGTGCCCGGCGACAAGCCCGAGGGCAATGCGCTCAGCGCGGACGAGCGCACGCTGTACGTCACCTGCCGCTGGAGCAACACGTTGTGCGCCATCGACACGGCCACCATGAAGGTCGTGCGCAGTGCGCCCGCGCGCAACGACCCCACGCGCATCTACCGCTGCCGCGACGGCCGGCTGCTGGTGTCCCACTATGGCGACCGCAGCCTGTCCATCGTGGACCCGGCGACGCTCGCCGAGCAGGCCCACATTCCCATGGACGCGCGCCCCATCGCGGTCAGCCTGCATCCCACCCGGCCCTGGGCCTTCGTGAGCCAGGACAACGACCGGGTCGGGATCTTCCACCTGGAATCGCGCCGGTTCGAGCGATCCATCGCCACGCAGCGCGAACCGGACGTGTCGTACATGCTGCAGGGCTGAGCGCGGCGGGGGTGGCGGGCGGGCTGCGGCATCTTCGCCACACCCGCTCGGGCAGGGTGTAACGCCGGGGCGGCGGTGGCGGCGGCGTGGATGGCGGCTTTTACAATGTCCTGTTGCCATTGCGCACAGAGCGTTACCAATGCGCCGCGCCTCCCCATCACGCCATCCCACCAAAGGTTCCTTTTGCGCCCGCCCCTCGATTCGTCCCTGCCCATCCCGGGCCCGTCTTCGGAACCGCCCCTGGTGGTGGACCTGGACGGCACGCTCATCCTGACGGACATGCTGCACGAATCGTCGCTGCAGCTGCTGCGGGACGGGCCGTGGCGCGCGCTGGCCCTGCCCGTGTGGCTGGCGCGGGGCAAGGCGGCGCTCAAGCAGGAGATCGGGCAGCGGGTGCAGATGGACGTGGCCACGCTGCCCTACAACGTGCCGTTCGTGCAGTGGCTGCGCAACCAGCACGCGGCCGGGCGGCGCACCGTGCTGTGCACGGCCTCCGACCGCTCGGTGGCGCAGGCCATCGCCGCCCACCTGGGGTGCTTCGACCAGGTGATGGCCAGCGATGGCGCCACCAACCTCGCCGGGCGGGCCAAGGCCGCCGCGCTGGTGCAAGCCTTTGGCGAGCGCGGCTTCGACTACGCCGGCAACTCGCAGGCGGACGTGCCGGTGTGGCAGGCCGCGCGCTCGGCCATCGTGGTCAACGCCTCGGGGGCCGTCACCCGGCGGGCCGAGGCCCACGGCAACGTGGTGGAACGCTTTCCCCGCGAGCCCGCGGGCCTCAAGCCCTGGCGCAAGGCCCTGCGGCTGCACCAGTGGCTCAAGAACCTGCTGCTGTTCGTGCCGCTGGTGGCCGCCCACCGCGTGGCCGACGGCGAGGCCTGGGGCCTCCTGCTGGTGGCCTTCCTGGCCTTCAGCCTGTGCGCCTCGTCGGTCTACGTGGCCAACGACCTGCTCGATCTGGAGAGCGACCGCCGGCACCCGCGCAAGCGCCTGCGGCCCTTCGCCTCGGGCGCGCTGGCCGCCTGGCAGGGCGTGGCCCTGGTGCCGGTGCTCACGGCGGCGAGCTTCGCGCTGGCCTGGCAGGTGGGCCCGGGGTTCTTCGGCTGGCTGCTGGGGTACTTCGCCATCACCTGGGCGTATTCGCTCGCGCTCAAGCGCTGGGTGCTGGTCGATTGCATCGCGCTCGCGGTGCTCTACACGCTGCGCATCGTGGCGGGCGCCTATGCCATCACGCAGCCGCTGTCGTTCTGGCTGCTGGCGTTCTCGGGCTTTCTCTTCCTGTCGCTGGCCTTCGTCAAGCGCTATGCCGAGCTGATGGTGCAGCAGGCCGCGGGCAAGACGCAGGCGCACGGGCGCGGCTACCTCACCTCGGACGCACCCATCGTGCAGAACCTGGGCATCGCCGCCGGCTACACGGCCGTGGTGGTGCTGGCGCTGTACCTCAACAGCGAATCGGTGCTGCTGATGTACCGCGCGCCGGAGATGATCTGGGCCGCCGTGCCCGTGATGGTGTTCTGGGTGAGCTGGATGTGGCTGCGCGCGGTGCGCGGGCAGATGCATGACGACCCGCTGGTCTTCGCCTTCAAGGACCGCGCCAGCCTGGCCGCGGGCGCGCTGTTCAGCCTGGCGATGGTCGCCGCCGCCCTGGGACTGCCGTGGTAGCCGTACGCTCCTGGGGCCGCCTGAGCGCCGACGACCACGATCTGCGCATCCTGGCCGAACGGCCGCTGGCGCACCTGCCACGCGAGCCCGGCCAGCACGGGCTGGCGTTCGGCATGGGCCGCAGCTACGGCGACGTGTGCCTGAACCCCGGCGGCGCGCTGTGGTCGCTGCGCGGGCTGGACCGCTTCATCGCCTGGGACGAAGCCACCGGCGACCTGACCTGCGAGGCCGGCATGCTGCTGCGCGACATCCAGCGCACCTTCGTGCCGCGCGGCTGGATGCTGCCCGTGACCCCGGGCACCCAATTGGCCACCGTGGGCGGCGCCATCGCCAACGACGTGCACGGCAAGAACCACCATGTGCAGGGCTCCTTCGGCGACCACGTGCAGGAACTGCGGCTGCTGCGCACCGACGGGCTGTCGATCCGCTGCGGCCCCCAGCTGCACCCCGACTGGTTCGCCGCCACGGTGGGCGGCCTGGGCCTGACCGGCGTGGTCACGCAGGCCACGCTGCGGCTGCGGCGGGTGCCCGGCGCGTGGCTGGACACCGAGACCCTGCCCTACGGGTCGCTGGGCGAGTTCTTCGCCCTGGCCGATGCCTCCGAGGCGGGCTGGGAACACACCGTCTCGTGGATCGACTGCCTCTCGGGCGCCCGGGCCGGCGGCACGCGCGGCATCTTCCTGCGCGCCAATGCCGCCGCGCCCGAATCCCAGCACGGCCCCGCCCCGAAGGACCGCCAGCGCACCGTGCCGTTCGCGCCGCCCGTCTCGCTCGTCAACCGCCTGAGCCTGCGCCCTTTCAACGCGGCGTACTACCACCTGAACCGCCGCCGCGCCGGCCGCGCGCTGCAGCACTACGAACCGTTCTCCTACCCGCTGGACAACCTGCAGGAATGGAACCGCATCTACGGCCGCCGGGGCTTCTACCAGTACCAGTGCGTGGTGCCCCGCCCGCACGGCCCCGATGCCGTGGGCGCCCTGCTGCGCGAGATCACCGCGTCGGGCCAGGGCAGCTTCCTGGGCGTGCTCAAGACCTTCGGCGACCGCGAATCGGTGGGCCTGCTGAGCTTTCCGCAGCCGGGCGTCACGCTGGCGCTCGACTTTCCCAACCTCGGCGAGCGCACGCTGCGGCTGTTCGACCGGCTCGATGCCGTCGTGGCCGAGGCCGGCGGGCGCCTGTACCCCGCCAAGGACGCGCGCATGCCGCGCGCCCTGTTCGAGGCCGGCTACCCGAAGCTCCCCCAATTCCTTCCGTACCGCGACCCGAACATCCGGTCCGCGATGTCGCGGCGCCTGATGGGCGACTGACCTGCGGCTTTTTCTCCAATACAAGAACGAACTCACCGCTAACATGCAGAACAACAACAACGCCAGCAACGCACCGCAGACCCTCGTGATCGTCGGCGCCACGTCGCTGATCGCGCAGCACTGCGCGCGCCAATGGCTGCAGGCCGGCGGCATCGGCCGCGTGGTGCTCGTGGGCCGCGACGCGGCCCGCCTGCAGGGCGTGGCCGACGACCTGCAGGTGCGCCAGCCCCAGGCCCGCATCGACGTGATGGCCGGCGACGTGACGCAGGCGGCCTCCATCACCGCGCTGGTGCAGCACCTGGTGGCGCAGGGCGTGCCGGACACCGTGCTCATCGCCCACGGCAGCCTGCCCGACCAGGCCCGGTGCCAGGGCGACCTGGCCAGCGCCGAGCAGGCCATGGCCGTCAACGGCCTGTCGCCCGCGCTGTGCGCGGAGGCGTTCGCCGGCGCGATGCAGGTGGCGGGGCGGGGCACGATCGGCATCATCGGTTCGGTGGCCGGCGACCGCGGCCGCAAATCCAACTACGTGTACGGCGCCGCCAAGGGCCTGGTGGAGCGCTATGCCGAAGGCCTGCAGCACCGCCTGGCGGGCTCGGGCGTGAAGGTGGTGCTCATCAAGCCGGGCCCCACCGACACGCCGATGACGGCGCACCTCAAGGCGCGCGGCGCCAAGCTCGCCAGCGTGGAGCAGGTGGCCCAGGCCGTGGTGCGCGGCATGGCCCGCGGCACGCCCGTGGTGTATGCCCCGGCGAAATGGGCGCTCATCATGGCCGTGATCCGCAACCTGCCGCGCGCGGTATTCCACAAGATGGACATCTGAGCCATGCCATGGACCCCTGAACGCCGCCGCCTCTGGGCGGCGGTGGCCCTTGCGGGCTATGCCACGCTCTTTGCCCTGGCGACGGCCGTGGCGGCCTGGCGCACCTTCACGTCCGTGCCGATCTGGGACATGTGGGGCGCACTGGAGTTCTATGCCGATGTGCGCGATGGCGCCGGCTGGCAGGCCTGGTGGCGGCTCTTCAACGAGCACCGCCTCGTGCTGTCCAAGGCCCTGTTCTGGATGGAATACCGCTGGTTCGGCGGCACCCAGGCCTTCCTGATCGCGGTCAACTACCTGCTGGTGGCGGGCAGCATCGCCACTTTCTGGGCCTTCCTGAAGGCGCGCCTGGGGCCGATGACCCGCACGGCGTCGGTGGCGGCGCTGGCGCTGCTGTCCGTCTGGCTGCTGTCGTGGGTGCAGCAGGAAAACCTCACCTGGGCATTCCAGAGCCAGTTCTTCCTGGCCCAGTGGCTGCCGCTGGCCGGGCTGTACTGCCTGTACCGCGCCACGCAGGCGCCGCAGGACGTGGGCTGGTTCGCCGGCGGCTGCGCACTGGGCGTGCTGAGCATCGGCACCATGGCCAACGGCATCATGGCGCTGCCCATGATGGCGCTCTACGCCGCCGTGGCGCGCATGGGCTGGCGCCGCGTGGCGCTGCTGGCGCTGCTGGGCGCCGCGGGCATCGGCGTGTACATGGCGGACTTCGCCGCGCCGACGCCCCGGCCCGGCCTGCTGGCCATGCTGCAGAGCCGGCCGCTGGGCCTGCTGCAGTACACGCTGCAGTACCTGGGCAGCCCGTTCCAGCACCTGGCGCGCAAGATGGAGACGATGTGGATCAGCCAGGCCTTCGGCGTGCTGTTCACCATGCTGGCGCTGGCCCGCCTGGTGCCCGCGCTGCGCGCCCCGCGCACGCACGCGCTGGAGCTGTCGCTGCTCACCTTCGTGGCCTTCGTGGCGGGCATCGCCTTCGCCACCGCCAGCGGCCGGCTGCAGTTCAGCATGGAGGGCTCGCTGGCCAGCCGCTACACCACGCCCACGATGATGGCCTGGGCCGCCCTGGGCGTGCTGTACGCCCCGCGCGTGCTGGCCCTGCGCGGCCTCGCGCGCGCCGGTGCCGCCGTGCTGCTGGTGGCGGTGCTGGCGCAGATGCTGTCGGTGCAGCTGCGCGAGACCCGGCGCAGCGATGTCGCGCACCTGCGCATGACCGGCGCGCTTGCGCTGGCGATGGGCGTGCACGACGAGCGGCGCATCGGCATGCTGATCTGGGACCGGGCCCTGGGCGAGCGCATCGTCGCCAAGGCCCGCCAGCAGGGCCACTCGATCTTCGGTCGGCCGCCGCTCGCCGACGCCGCCACGGCCCTGGGCTCGCACACCGACGTGCCGCCCGCCCGCTGCACGGCCTTCGTGGACTGGGTGCAGCGCGTGCCCGGCGACCCGCGCTTTGTCTCGGTGAGCGGCGCGCTGCTGCCCTCCGAAGGCGATGCGCCGCCGCCATCGATGCGCCTCGTCGCGCCCGATGGCACCGTGGTGGGCCTGGGCGTGCCCCACCGCTGGCGCAAGCTGAGCGCGCCGGGCGGCCCCCATGCGCCCGCACGCTACCTGACCTTCACCGCCTACCTGCAGGCCGCGCCCGAGGCGCTGCCCACCGCCGTGACCCTGACCGCACCCGGCACCGACTGCTCGGTGGCCCTGCAGATACCGGCGCCGCAGTGAGCGCCCCGAACCCGCCGAGAAAAACCAACACCATGAAGAACGCCAAAATCATCCTGCCGGGAGGCGCCGGCCTCGTGGGCCAGAACCTCGTGGCCCACCTGAAGCTGCACGGCTACCACAACCTCGTCGTGCTGGACAAGCACGCGAGCAACCTCGCCATCCTGCGCCAGGTGCACCCCGACATCGTGGCCGAGGACGCCGACCTGGCCGAGCCCGGCGCGTGGGAGCGCCACTTCGAGGGCGCGGACGTGGTGGTCATGCTGCAGGCGCAGATCGGCGCGCCGCAGGCCGACCCGTTCGTGCGCAACAACCTCACCTCCACCGGCCGCATCCTCGATCTGATCCAGCGCCACCGCATCCCGCAGACCGTGCACATCAGCTCCTCGGTGGTCGAGTCGGTCGCCCAGGACCACTACACCGAGACCAAGCGCGCGCAGGAAAAGATGGTGCTGGACAGCGGCATTCCCTGCGTGGTGCTGCGGCCCACGCTGATGTTCGGCTGGTTCGACCGCAAGCACCTGGGCTGGCTGTCGCGCTTCATGCGCAAGGTGCCGGTGTTCCCCATTCCGGGCAGCGGCCGCTACATGCGCCAGCCGCTGTACGCGGCGGACTTCTGCCGCATCATCGTGCGCTGCATCGAGGAGCGCCGCGTGGGCGGCGTGTTCAACATCACGGGGCTGGAGAAGGTGGACTACATCGACATCATTCGCCAGATCAAGGCCGCCACGGGCGCGGGCGCCTGGATCGTGAAGATCCCCTACGGCCTTTTCTACCTGCTGCTCAAGGTGTGGGCGCTGTTCGACAAGGACCCGCCGTTCACCGCCGACCAGCTCAAGGCGCTGGTGGCCCACGACGAGTTCGAGGTGATCGACTGGCCCGGCATCTTCGGCGTGCGCGCCACGCCCTTCGCCGAGGCCATCCACGAAACCTTCAACCACCCGGAATACAGCCGCGTGGTGCTGGAGTTCTGATGAGCGCGCAGACCCCCCCTCCTTCCGCATCCACGGCCGCCGCGCCGGGCCAGCGCATCGCCGTGCTGGGCGCCGGCCCCATGGGCCTGGCCGTGGCCTACCAGCTCGCGCGCGACGGCCACCGGCCCGTGGTGTTTGAAGCCGACGACCGCGTGGGCGGCATGACCGCGATGTTCGACTTCGACGGCCTGCCCATCGAGCGCTACTACCACTTCCACTGCACCTCCGACCACGCCTTCCTGCAGATGCTCGACGAACTGGGGCTTTCGGACCGGATGCGCTGGCGCGCCACGCGCATGGGCTACTGGTTCCAAAAGCGCCTGCAGCCCTGGGGCAACCCGGTGGCGCTGCTGCGCTTTCAGGGTCTGGGCCTGGTCGCCAAGTTCCGCTATGGCCTGCACGCGTTCCTGTCCACGAAGCGCACCGACTGGAAGCCGCTCGACGGCGAAGAGGCCACGGGCTGGATCCGCCGCTGGGTGGGCAAGGAGGCCTACGAGGTGCTGTGGCGGCGCCTGTTCGACTACAAGTTCTACGACCATGCCGGCAACCTGTCCGCCGCGTGGATCTGGAGCCGCATCCGCCGCATCGGCCGCTCGCGCTACAGCCTGATGCGCGAAAAGCTCGGCCACCTCGACGGCGGCTCGGCCACGCTGCTGGACGGCATGGTGGCCGACATCCAGCGCCACGGCGGCGAGATCCGCCTGTCCACGCCCGTCACCCGCGTGCGCATGGACGCCACGCGCGTGCAGGGCGTGGAGACCGCGCAGGGCTTCGAGGCCTTCGACAAGGTGGTGAGCACCATTCCCCTGCCCTACGTGCCGCGCACCATGCCCGACCTCCCGCCCGCGCTGCTGGCGCAGTACGGCGCGCTGCAGAACATCGCCGTGGTCTGCGTGATCGCCAAGCTGCGCCAGCCGCTGACCGAGAACTTCTGGCTCAACGTGAACGATCCGGACATGGACATTCCCGGCCTGGTCGAATACAGCAACCTGCGCCCGCTGGCGGAGTCGGTGGTGTATGTGCCGTTCTACATGCCCGGCGAGCACCCCAAGTTCGCCGAGCCCGACGCGGCCTTCCTCGACAAGGTGCGCCGCTACCTGAAGGCCATCAACCCGAAGCTGCAGGACAGCGACTTCCTGGCCCTGCGCGCCAGCCGCTACCGCTACGCCCAGCCTATCTGCCCGCCCAACTACCTGGACAGCCTGCCGCCCGTGCAGCTGCCCGTGCGCGGCCTGTGGGTGGCCGACACGTCCTACTACTACCCCGAGGACCGCGGCATCTCCGAGAGCATCGGCTTCGGGCGCCAGATGGCCGCGCAGGCGGCCGCGGCACCCGTCTAGGCCCCGCATGATCGCGCAGTTCCGCTCCCGGCAGTTCGTGGCCTTCCTGGTGACCGGCGGCTTGGCCGCGCTCGCCAACTTCATCGCGCGCATCGTGCTCAACCAGTGGATGCCGTTTTCCTACGCCGTGGTGCTGGCCTACGGCGTGGGCATGGTCACGGCCTTCCTGCTGGCGCGCGCCTTCGTGTTCCAGGGCAGCCAGCAGTCGGTGCGCAAGTCCGCCGCGTTCTTCGTGCTGGTGAACCTGGTGGCGGTGGCGCAGACCTGGGCCGTGAGCCTGCTGCTGGCGCGCCAGGTGCTGCCCGCCCTGGGCGTGACCGCCTTCGTGCCCGAGATCGCCCATGCCGTGGGCGTGGCCGTGCCGGTGTTCACGAGCTACCTGGGCCACAAGCGCTGGTCCTTCGCCGACCGCGCATGAAGCCCGGCCACGCCGTCGCCGCGGCCGGGGCCTGCACGGCGGCCTACGTGGCCGCCCTGGTGTGGGCCGACGCGCGCAACCAGGTCTTCGCGCAACTGCCGCAGGTGCTCGCCTGGATGCCCTCGATGGCGGCGATCGCCTTCGCCTCCTACCTGCTGCGCTACCTGCGCTGGCGCTGGCTGCTGGCCCGCGCAGGGCACGCCGTGCCCTGGGGTGCGGGATTTCTGGCCTACCTCTCGGGCTTCGCCTTCACTGCGACCCCCGGCAAGGTGGGCGAGCTGGTGCGTGTGCGCTACTTCGCGCGCGCCGGCGTGCCGGCGGCGCGCACCGTCTCGGCTTTCGTGTACGAGCGCGCGTTCGACCTGCTGTGCGTGGTGCTGCTGGCGGCGCTGGCCATCCCCGCCCTGCCGCTGTTCGCGGTGCTGGTGGCGTTCGTGGCGGGCATGATCGGCGCCGTCGTGCTGGTGGCGGCACGGCCCGCATGGCTGCTGCGCGGTGCCGCCCGGCTGCGCCGCCGCGGCTGGCCGCGACTGTCGCGTGCGGTGCGGGCCCTGGCGCTGGGATTGGCCGGCTGCAGGGCGTGGCTGCACCCGCTGGATTGGGGGCTTTCGCTGGGCCTGGGCCTGGCCGCATGGGGCCTGGTGGCGCTGTCGTTCGCCTGGCTGCTGCACGGGCTGGGCATCGGCCTGCCCTGGCGCGATGCCGCCTCCCTGTACCCCACCGCCATGCTGGCCGGCGCCGCGTCCATGCTGCCGGCCGGCATCGGCACCACCGAGGCCACCCTGGTCGCCCTGCTGGCGCTGCACGCCGTGCCGCTGGGCCTGGCCACGCTGGCGGCCGTGGGCATCCGCGTGGCCACGCTGTGGTTCGCCGTGCTGTGCGGCTTCGTGGCCATCGGGGTGCTGGAGCGCCGGCGCGCGCCGGGCGACGCCGGCAGGTGAGCGCGCTGGCGCGGTGCGTCAGCCAATGGCCGGCTCTGCTGCCGGCTCCACGGGCCGCAGCTTCGCACGCCCCTCCGCCAGCGCCTCGGCCGTGATGGCGGCCTTGTGGCGGTGCGCGGTCGCCGCGTCCGACAGGATCTTCCACAGCGCATCGTTGCCAGGCGACATGTGGTCCAGGATGCCGCTGGCGATCAGGTCGGCCGGGTTCTGCAAGCCCGACGTCTGCGCTCCAGGCCGCGTATAGCCCGCCCCCAGTTGCTCCAGTTCCGTGTTGGACAACGGCCGGGCCTCGCCGCCCCCGGCCGTCGATCCGTCGAAGAACTCGGGGTGGAACTGCAAGCCGATCAGCGGCGCGCGCGGCTGGGACGATTCGACCGCCATGATGGCCCGCCAGGCGGTCTCGCCCCCTTCCGAGGGAATGGTCCGGCGCAGCGAGGTGCTCAGGTGCGGCCGGCCCTCCGGTGGGTCGATCACGGCCTGGTGGTGATAGACGGCCGCGCGGATGCCTTGCAGCGCTGTGCCGAAGACGCCGACGCCGTTCTCCGCGACCTCGGTGGCCCGCGCCTGCCCGGCTTCTTCGCCCTGGTCGTTGCCGAGCGTGCGGACGCCGACCTGGTGCCCCACGTGCTGCTGCAGCGCCGCGCCGAAAAATACATTGGTCATCTGAAAGCCCCGGCAGATCGCCATCAAGGGCACGCCGCGGTGAAAGCACTGGTGCAGCAGACCCATTTCGAGCACGGACCGGCGGTAGTCGCCCTTCCAGTCCGTCTGCGGCTCGGCCTGCTGGTTGTACAGGCGGGGCGAAATATCTTCGCCGCCAGGCAGCACGACGGAGTCCACGTGCCGGGCCAGGATCTCGGCCTTGGCCAGGATCTGCGCGATCTTCGGCAGGGCTTCGGGGTTCGCCAGGGCATCGATCACGAGGCGCTGCGGCAAGGATTGGTCGCTGCCCGGCTGCGAGGCCAGATGTTCGAGGTGCGCCTCGACCTCCGCATCCACCGCCTTCGCCTGCAGCGAGGCGGCCCGCATCTCGACCCGCAGAGGCAAGGTGCCCGCCACCGCCTCGAGCTTGGCAACCACGCGCGGGACGGTGATGCCCCGCGAGTCATGGGAGACCAGCGTGGCCGTGGTGGGCCGGGTGAGGCCGACGGTCGCATTGGACACCGCGTCGATGGTGAAGCGCCCCTTCGTGCCCAGGAACAAGGTGTCGGTCAGGACGGACGGTCCTTGGGTGGCGGACGCTTCGATCCGCGTACCCTCGGCCACCGAGGTGCTGAGGAAGTGCGTGCCGGGCATCTTCACGCCCGCGAACACGCAATCGCCCGTCAGTTGCGCATCCTCGAAACTGCAGAGGTGCAGCTCGCTGTCTTCGAAGCGAACGCCGCTCAGTTCCGCGTGCAGGAACATCGTCTCCTCGAATTCGCAGCGCTTGAAAGCGGTGTTGCGCAGCGAGGCGTCCGCCAATGACACGCTTTCGAACCGGCAGCTTTCGAACCGGCTGCCTTCGATGTGCGTGTCGGCCAGGGAGCTGGCATCGAACTGGCAGCGCTTGAAATCCACGCCCGAGAGATCCCACCCCCGCAGGGCCGGATCACCTTCGGCCCACTGCACGCCTTCCAACACGTGGGAATGGCCCGCGGCGGCCAATGCGGCCGCGAGCGACGGCTTGCTGCGGCCTGCCGCATCCGAGGCGCCCGCCGGCGCATCGGCCACGGCCTGCAGGAGCCGGTGCAGCAAGGCGGTGTCCGCCGCGCCCACGGCGAGCGGGGCCTTTGGCGGTACGGACGGGCCCGCGCCGGTCGGCAGCGCCGACAGCGGCACGCGCGATCGCACGGTCTCGGCGCCCGGGGAACGGGGTTGCCTGGCCGCCAGGTCCGGATGGCCCGAGGGCCCCGCCGCAGCGGGCCCGCTTTTGCCGATGGCCGGTGCGCCATCGGCCCCGGTGGATTCGGGCTGCCGGTGTTTCACCTCGGCAGCGTTCACTGTCACTTTCATTGGTATGCACCTCCCTGTCCGCCGGCCTCCCTGCGCGGCCCAACGCCACCAGTGGAGCCATGCCGACGGGGCGCCGATTCTGAACAGGGATCGCGCCCGCGCAAAGCGCGGATTTCGCATATCGACCAACGCAATGCGCTGGTGCCGTGCGGCAGGGAGAGCGTCAGCCCCGCAGGCGCTCGATCAGGCCGTTGAGCGCCTCGATCGAGCCGAACTGGATCGCCAGCTCGCCCATCTCCTCGGTGCGGCTGCCACGCTTGACGCGCTTTTTGACCCGCACCTCGACCTCGGCCATGAGCAGGTCGGACAGTTCCTCCTCCACCCGCTTGAGGTCGCGCGACTTGGCGTCCTTCTTGGGCTTTTGGGGCACCAGGCTGAACTCGGCGCCGATCTTCTTGACCAGGGCCTCGGCCTCGCGCACCGACAGCTTCTTGGCCGCGATCTGGTTGCCCGCCGTGATCTGCGCCGCCCGGTCCAGCGACAGCAGCGCGCGCGCATGGCCCATGTCGATGTCGCCGGCCATCAGCATCGTCTGCACCGGATCGGCCAGGTTCAGCAGGCGCAGCAGGTTGCTGGCGGCGCTGCGCGAGCGGCCCACGGCCTGCGCGGCCTGCTCGTGCGTGAGACCGAATTCCTTGACCAGGCGCGACAGGCCCTGCGCCTCTTCGAGCGGGTTCAGGTCCTCGCGCTGGATGTTCTCGATGAGGGCCATGGCGGCGGCCGACTCGTCGGGCACGTCGCGCACCAGCACCGGCACCTCGGCCAGGCCCGCCAGCCGCGCGGCCCGAAAGCGCCGCTCGCCGGCGATGATCTCGTAGCGGCCCGCATGATCGCCCTGCGCCAGCCGGCGCACCAGGATCGGCTGCATGATGCCCTGCGCCTTGATCGACTCGGCCAGCTCGTACAGCGCGCCCTCGTCCATGCGCGTGCGGGGCTGGTACATGCCGGGCACCATGTCGGCCAGGGCCAGCGTGGTGGGAGTGCCTTCGGGCGGCGGCGGAGCGGCATCGCCCTTTTCCGCGACCTTGGGGCCCAGCAATGCTTCCAGGCCGCGGCCGAGGCCCTTGGGTTTCTTGGTGACCATGTTGTCGTTCCTCGTACAAATCAAAAAGGGGGGCGGATGCCGTGCGGATCGGACCCGCGGCGGCGGGCAAGGCGCCGGTTCAGCCAGCGCCGCTGGCCCCAGAAAAGCCCTGCGAACGCCAGCAGCACCCACAGCCAGTTCCCCTGCGAAAACCCTGGCTGGCCGTGACGAACCGGCAGGCCCGTGGCCTCTACCGCCATGGCCACTTCAAGCGCCGTGAGCAGGGCCACCGCCGCAGACAGCCACAGCGGTGCAGGCGGTGTGGCGGCCGACCCGGGCGTTCCCCGCCGCGCCGCGAACCGCAGGAACACCCCGAGCGCGATCACGGCCAGCACGGCGGCGGCGAACAGCTTGCCGGTGAACACCATGACCGGAACCCCGGCCAGGCTCAGCAGGCCCACGCCGCACTCCGCGGCCACCTGGAGGCTGGACGCCACGCCCGCCTTGAGCCGTGCGATCCAGGAAAGCGGCGTGGCACGGGCCTGAGGCACGGGCCTCGGCCCTTCGGCCGAGGCGCCCGGGGGCTGTCGCCGCATCACCGCGACAGGGCCTCCAGCCAGCCGTGGCCTTGCGCCCAGTCCCCTAGGCCCGACTCGGCATTGATGTGGCCGAGCGCGCCGGCATCGACGAAGCGCGCGCCCCAGTCGTGGCCCAGCCCCTGCACGCGCTCGAAGCTGCAATAGGGGTCGTTGCGGCTGCCCACCAGCACGGCGGGGAACGGCAACGGCTGGCGCGCGATGGGGGCCCAGCCGGGCAGCAGGGGCGCGATATCGGGATGCTCCACGTCGCCGGGGGCCACCAGCAGCGCGCCGCGCACCCGGTGGGCATTCTTCGAATGCGCCGCCCACCAGGCGGTGAGGATGCAGCCCAGGCTGTGCGCCACCAGCACCACGGGGCCGCCGGCGTCCACCACCACCTCTTCCAGGCGGGCGGACCAGTCGCCGCGCAGCGGGTGCATCCAGTCGTGCTGCTCCACGCGCCGGTAGCCGTGCAGGCGCTCCCAGCGGCTTTGCCAGTGGTCTTCCCCGGAGTTCTGCCAACCGGGCAGCAGCAGCACGTTGTCTGGTTTCATACTATGTTTTTGATAGCAAAGAGGGCAATGAATCCGACGGCATGAGGGCGATCTGGCACTCAAACCCGCTGCGGCCTACATGCGCTTGACGCGCTTGACCATCTCGCGGGCGAAGTCCACGAACGCCTGGCTGCCCTTGGCGGACGGGTCGAACACCACGCCGGGCAGACCGTAGCTCGGTGCCTCGGCCAGGCGCACGTTGCGCGGGATCACCGTGTTGAACACCTTGTCGCCGAAGTGGTCCTTGAGCTGCTCGCTCACCTGGCTTTGCAGCGTGATGCGCGGGTCGAACATCACGCGCAGCAGGCCGATGATCTGCAGGTCCTTGTTCAGGTTGGCGTGCACCTGCTTGATGGTGTTGACCAGATCGGTCAGCCCCTCCAGCGCGAAATACTCGCACTGCATGGGCACGATGACGCCGTGGGCGCAGCACAGGCCGTTCAGGGTCAGCATGCTCAAGGACGGCGGGCAGTCGATGAGGATGAAGTCGTAGTCCTTGTCCACCTCGGCGAGGGCTGCCTTCAGGCGCCGCTCGCGGTGCTCCAGGGCCACCAGTTCGACCTCGGCACCGGCCAGTTCGCGGTTGGCGCCCAGCACGTGGTAGCCGCACTTTTCCGACAGCACCGCCGCCTCCTTGACGGAAGACGACTCCAGCAGCACGTCGTACACCGTCAGCTCCAGCGCGCGCTTGTCCACGCCCGAGCCCATGGTGGCATTGCCCTGCGGGTCCAGGTCGACCATCAGCACCCGCTGGTCGATCTTGGCCAGCCCCGCGGCCAGGTTGACGGAGGTCGTGGTCTTGCCCACCCCACCCTTCTGATTGGCAATGCAAAAAATCTTGGCCATGACTGCTTTCGTTTCGCGGAAATTATTTGGAGAGGGCCAGCTTGATGCCGAAGCCGATGAGGAAGACGCCGGCGATCTTCTCCAGCCCGCGCGCGACCTTCGGGTTGGCGCGCATGCGCTCGGCCAGGCGGTGGGTCAGCAGCACGACGACGAGGCCGTACAGGAAGGTGAGCACCGCGATGGTGGCCGCCATGGCGCCGAAGGTCAGCAGGCCCTGGTGGCGCGCCGGGTCCACGAACAACGGGAAGAACGCCATGTAGAACACGATGGCCTTGGGATTGAGCAGCGTGATCCACGCCGCCTGCTGGAAGTAGTGCCGGGGCTCGATGTGGAGCACCGGCTGACCGCCGGGCCGTGCGGTCAGCATCTTGAAGCCCAGCCACGCCAGGTAGGCCGCGCCCAGCCACTGCACGGCATGGAAGGCCGCCGGGTACGAGGCCAGCAGCGCGGCGACGCCCGCCACCGCCATCCACATCAGCACCTGGTCGCCGGCCATCACGCCCAGCGTGGCGGCCAGGCCGGCGCGCACGCCGCCCTTGCTGGTGGAGGTGATGAGCGCCAGGTTGCCGGGGCCGGGAATGGCGAGGAACAACACGATGGCTGCGACGAACGCGCCGTAATCTGCTACGCCAAACATGAAAGCCCCCCGAAAACTGGAGGAGCGAGTTTAAGCGACGGCCGGCGGCGCACCCGCCGGGCGCCGCATCCAGACGATGCAGCGCTCGGCATCCAGGCCGGGCACGGCGAGAGGTTCCACGTGAAACACCTGCACGCCCGCCGGCAGCGCGGCGATCTCGTCATCGGGCCGCTTGCCCTTCATGGCCAGCCATACGGCGTGCCCTGCCATGGCGCCGCTCGACCAGGTGGTGAAGTCCGGCAGCGAGGCGAAGGCGCGGCAGCTCACCAGATCGTACGGCCCGGCCAGGGTCTCGACCCGGGCGTGGATGCCGTGCAGGTTGGGCAGGCGCAGCGTCACGGCGGCCTGCTGGATGAACGCCGCCTTCTTGGCCACGGTGTCCACGCAACTCACGTCCAGGCCCGGGCAGCAGATGGCGAACACCACGCCAGGCAACCCGCCGCCCGAGCCCACGTCCAGCAGCCGGGGCGGCAGCGCGGGGTTGGCATCCAGGTCCGCCGGCACCTGCGCCAGCTGGCGGCGCAGCGGCGGCACCGCCGCCAGGCTGTCCAGCAGGTGGTGGGTGAGCATCTCCTGCGGGTCGCGCACGGCCGTCAGGTTGTAGACCTTGTTCCACTTCTGCAGCAGCGCCAGGAAATCCATCAACTGGCCGATCTGTGCGCTGCCGAGCCCCAGCCCCAGGGCCTGCGCGCCTTCGGCCAGCGTGTCCTGCAAAGCCTGCGCGGTCATGCGGGCACCTCGGCTGTGGCAGGCGTGGCGCTGAAGCCCTTGAAACCGCCCTTCTTCAAATGCACCAGCAGCAGCGAGATCGCGGCGGGCGTCACGCCCGAGATGCGCGAGGCCTGGCCCAGGGTTTCCGGACGGTGCTTCTGCAGCTTTTGGCGCACCTCGATGGACAGGGCCGGCACCTGGAGGTAGTCCAACTCGGCGGGCAGGCGCAGGGTTTCGAAATGGGCGGCGCGCTGCACTTCGTCCTTTTGTCGGTCGATGTAGCCGGAGTATTTGGCGGCGATCTCCACCTGCTCCACCACCGGGTCGGCCAGCTCACCGAGTGTTTCACGTGAAACGTCCGGCGACGCCAGCCGGCCACCGTCCATGCCCATGAGCGTGGCGTAGTCCACTTCCGGACGTCGCAACAGGTCGAACAGGTTGTATTCGTGCTCGATGGCTTTGCCCAGCACCCGCGCCGACTCCTCGGCCGACAGGCTGCGGGGGTTCACCCAGGTGGCCTTGAGACGCTCTGTTTCACGTGAAACCGCATCGCGCTTGCGGCTGAAGGCATCCCACCGCGCATCGTCCACCAGGCCCAGCTGACGACCGGCCTCGGTCAAGCGCATGTCCGCGTTGTCCTCGCGCAGCTGCAGGCGGAACTCGGCCCGGCTGGTGAACATCCGGTAGGGCTCGGTCACCCCCTTGGTGATGAGGTCGTCCACCATCACACCCAGGTAGGCCTCGTCCCGCCGCGGCAGCCAGGCGCCGCCGAAATCGTTGGCCTCGCCCTTGATCTGGCGGCACTGCAGCGCGGCATTGATGCCGGCGAACAACCCCTGCGCCGCGGCCTCTTCATAGCCTGTGGTGCCGTTGATCTGACCGGCGAAGAACAGGCCCTGTACCTGGCGCGTCTCGAACGTGCTCTTGAGCGAGCGCGGGTCGAAGTAGTCGTACTCGATGGCGTAGCCGGGGCGCAGGATGTGCGCATTCTGCAGCCCCGCCATGCTGCGCACCAGGTCGTACTGGATGTCGAATGGCAGGCTGGTGCTGATGCCGTTGGGGTAGAACTCGTGCGTGGTCAGGCCTTCGGGCTCCAGGAAGATCTGGTGGCTGTCCTTGTCGGCGAACCGGTTGATCTTGTCTTCCACGCTCGGGCAGTAGCGCGGGCCGACGCCCTCGATCTTGCCGGTGAACATCGGGCTGCGGTCGAAGCCGCTGCGGATGATGTCGTGCGTGCGCTCGTTGGTGTGGGTCATCCAGCACGGCATCTGGCGCGGGTGCATCGCCGCCCCGCCGTGCGCATGCGCCATGAAGCTGAACACCGGCACCGTGCCCTCGTTCACGCCGCCGGGCATGCCGTCGCCGGGCTGCTCCTCGCATTGGGAAAAGTCGATGCTGCGGCCGTCGATGCGCGGCGGCGTGCCGGTCTTCAGGCGCCCCTGCGGCAGCTTCAGTTCCTTCAAGCGGGCCGACAGGCTGGCGGCCGGCGGGTCGCCCGCCCGGCCGGCGGCGTAGTTGTTCAGGCCCACATGGATCTTGCCGTCCAGGAAGGTGCCGGCCGTGAGCACCACGGTGCGGCTGCGAAACCGCAGGCCCACCTGCGTGACGGCACCCACCACGCGGTCGCCCTCCACCATCAGATCGTCCACCGCCTGCTGGAACAGCCACAGGTTGGGCTGGTTCTCCAGCATGCGGCGGATGGCGGCCTTGTACAGGATGCGGTCGGCCTGCGCGCGAGTGGCCCGCACGGCCGGGCCCTTGGAACTGTTGAGGATGCGGAACTGGATGCCACCCTCGTCCGTGGCCAGCGCCATGGCACCGCCCAGCGCATCCACTTCCTTGACCAGATGGCCCTTGCCGATGCCGCCGATGGAGGGGTTGCAGCTCATCTGCCCCAGCGTCTCGATGTTGTGCGTGAGCAGCAGCGTGCGCTGGCCCATGCGCGCGGCGGCCAGCGCGGCCTCGGTGCCGGCATGGCCGCCACCGACGACGATGACATCAAATTCCTGAGGGTACAACATGGGACTGCTCCGGGGCCCCGCGGGGCCGTTCATCGATTCGATCGCCGCCGCAGGGCGCGGGGCGTGCCCGGCAGGAACGGCGCCGAAGGCCGGCCCTGGCAGGCTGGAAAACCCGTGATTTTCCCACTTCGGGCCCGCCCCTGCCACCGGTGCTGTTTCACGTGGAACAGGTGCCTTGCAACAACGGGTTTCTTGCAGGTTTCCTGCCCCGCCGATGTGCTTCAATCGCGGCCATGCAAAAACTCCTCGTCTTCGCGGGCAGTACCCGCCAGCAATCGTTCAACCGCCGTCTCGCCCGCGCCACCGCCGACATCGCGCGCGATGCCGGGGCCGATGTGACGCTGCTCGAACTGTCGGACTTCGACATCCCCATGTACAACGCCGACCTGGAAGCCGCCGGCACCCCGCCCGACGTGCTGCGCCTGAAGGCCGCGCTGGATGCCCACCCGGGCTGGATCATCTGCTCGCCCGAGTACAACGGCAGCTACACCGCCCTGCTCAAGAACACCATCGACTGGGCCTCCAGCCCCGTGGCCGGCCACCCGGTGTGGAGCGACGGCACCCGCCCCTTCCGCGGCAAGGTGGTGGGCATGCTGAGCGCCTCCAACGGCGGCCTGGGCGGCCTGCGCTCGCAGAGCCACCTGGCGCCCCTGCTCATCAACCTGGAGTGCTGGGTGGCCCCGCAGGCCTTCGCCCTGGGCCTGGCGGCCAGCGCCCTGGACGACCAGGGCGCCCTGGCACACGAGCCGCACCGCCAGCGCGTGCGCGCCGTGGTGGACCAGGTGCTGTGGGCGGCCGACCGGCTGGCCATGCCGGGCCTGCCTGCTTGAGGCAGGCCACCCAGGGATATGGCCCGAACGGTGCCGCACCGCAATATCCACTAGGGCATTTAGCTATTATTTCGATAGCAAATCAATGGCAGATGCAGTCGTGACGGCCTGCCGGCCCGGCTGCGGCGCCTGCTGCACGGCCCCCTCGATCACCAGCCCGATCCCCGGCATGCCCCAGGGCAAGCCGGCAGGCGTGCGCTGCATCCAGCTGGACGATGTGCAGCGCTGCCGCATCTTCGGCCACCCGGAGCGCCCGGCCGTGTGCGGCTCGCTGCAGCCCGAGCCGGCCATGTGCGGGCCGGACCGGGCCCATGCCCTGCACTACCTGGGCCAGCTGGAGGCGGTCACGCGCCCGGCGCCCCGGCCTTCAGCGGCCCCGGCCGCTTCCAGCTAGCATGCAGAGCTTGTCCAACACCACACCTTCGGGTCATCCATGAAGCTCTACTACAGCCCCGGCGCCTGCTCGCTCTCCCCCCACATCGCCCTGCACGAAGCGGGCCTGGCCTTCACCCCCGTGCTGGCCAGCACCAAGAGCCACAAGCTGCAGGACGGCACGGACTACTACACGATCAACCCGCTGGGCTACGTGCCCCTGCTGGAGCTGGACGACGGCACCCGCCTGCGCGAAGGCCCGGCCATCGTGCAATACATCGCCGACCAGGCCCCCCTCAAGAACCTGGCCCCCGCCAACGGCACCCTGGCCCGCTACCGCCTGCAGGAATGGCTGACCTTCATCGGCACCGAACTTCACAAGGGCTTCAGCCCCCTGTTCGGCACGTCCACGCCCGAGGAATACAAGACCACCGTGCGCGAAAAACTCCTGTCGCGCCTGCAGTGGGTGGACAGCCAGCTCGACGGCAAGGAATGGCTCATGGGCGAGCATTTCTCGGTGGCCGACGGCTACCTGTTCACCGTCGTCGGCTGGGGCAAGGTGGTGGGCCTGGACACGTCCCACCTGACCCACCTGTCGGCCCACCACGCCCGCGTGGGCGCCCGCCCTGCGGTGCAGGCGGCCCTCAAGGCCGAAGGCCTGCTCAAGTAAGCCAGACCAACGGCGGGGGTCGGGCGTGCCTTCGGTGCCTGGATTCAGGCACGCCCCTTCCACGGCACCAGCCGCGCCTCGGTCCAGCGTACGGCCAGGTCGAAGGACCAGGCCACCAGGCCGATCACCAGAATGCCCATCACCACCAGGTCGGTGCGCAGGAAGTTCGAGGCGTTGAGCACCATCTGCCCCACGCCCACGGTGGCGGCCACCATCTCCGCCGCCACCAGCGTCGTCCAGCCAAAGCCCAGGGCGATGCGCAGGCCCACCAGGATCTCCGGCAGCGCCGCCGGCACCACCACATGCCACACCACCTGCAGGCGGCTCGCCCCCAGCGAGGCCGCGGCATTGAGCTGCTCGGTGCTGGCGCTGCGCACGCCGGCCTTGGCCGCCAGGGCGATGGGCGCGAAGCACGCCAGGTAGATCAGCAGCACCTTCGAGGCTTCGTCGATGCCCAGCCAGATCACGATGAGCGGCAGGTAGGCCAGGGGCGGCAGGGGCCGGTAGAACTCGATCGGCGGGTCGAACACCCCGCGCGCGATGCGGCTCACCCCCATGGCGATGCCGACCGGCACGGCCGTCACCGCGGCCAGCGCGAACGCGCCGAATACGCGCAGGGCGCTCCACTGCAGGTGCACCCACAGCGGCTCGCCACCCTGGATCCGCCCGTGCCAGGCATCGAAGAACGCCCGCGCCACGGCGCTCGGCGCCGGCAGGAACAGCGGCGGCACCCAGCGCCAGTGCGTGGCGGCCCACCACAGGGCCAGCAGCGCCACGACGCACAGGGCGCTCAAGGCCCGGCTGCTGCCCGCACCGGGGCGCAGGAAGGGCGACACGGGGCGCACCGTGGCCGGATCAGGCTCCGGGACGGGGGGCCGCAGCGCCGCGTCCTGCGGAGCCGCCGGCTGACCCATTCCCCCACCCATTCCCCCACTCATGCCCCCGCCCCCACCGGCCCGGGCACCCCGGCCTGCGGTCCCACCCAATCCAGCACCCGCTCGCGCCAGGCGATGAAGTCCGGGCTGGATTTCACCGCGCGCGCCGCCTGGCCGCCCAGGTGGGCGCGGTTGAACGCCAGGGCCTGCTCGCGCACGATGCGGCCCGGGCGGGGAGACATCACCACCAGGCGCGAGGCGAGGAACAGCGCCTCCTCCACGTCGTGGGTGATGAAGAAAATGGTCTTGCCCGTGCGCTGCCACAGCCGCAGCACCAGTTCCTGCAGCGATTCGCGCGTGAAGGCGTCGAGCGCGCCCATCGGCTCGTCCATCAGCATCACGTCCGGGTCGCTGGCCAGCACGCGGGCAATGCCCACGCGCTGCTGCATGCCGCCCGACAGCTGCCACACGGGCGCCTGGGCGAACGCCTCCAGCCTCACCAGGGCCAGCGTCTCGGCCGCCACCGCCCGGCGCGTTCCACGTGGAACACCGCGCAGCCGCAGGCCCAGCGCCACGTTGTCGATCACGTTGAGCCAGGGCATCAGCGCATGCTTTTGGAAGACCACGCCGCGCTCGGCCCCCGGCCCGCGCACCACGCGCCCGCCCAGCGCGATGTGTCCCGCCGAGGCCGGCGTGAATCCGGCAATGCAGTTGAGCAGCGTGGTCTTGCCGCAGCCCGATGCGCCCAGGGCGACGACGAATTCGCCCGCGGCGATGTCCAGGTCCACGCCGGCGAGCGCCAGCACCGGCGCGGCCCCGCGCGCCCCGGCGTAGCGCACGCTCAGGCCGCGGATGACCAGATCGCCCGCGCCATGGGCCACGGGCGGCAAGGCCGCAGGGTCTTCGCCCGCGGCCGGCAGGCTACTTCGCACGCTGCACCCAGGTGGGGTTCACGCCCACCGAATAGTCCGGCAGCACGGCCTGGATGGTGCCCTGCTCTTTCAGGAAGGCGGCCGTGGCGGCCAGCGACTGCGCCGCCACCGACTGCGCGCCGCCGCCCAGCCATTTCGGTGAGGCCTGCTCGGCCGGCGGCACGAAGGCATACAGCGTCAGGCTGGCAGGCACCGTGGGCGCCTCGGCGCCGGTCCACTTGGCCACCGCCTGGACCTGGGGCGAATCGGCCGTCCAGGCGGCCTTCTGGGCCGTGTACGCGCGGTCGGCATCGGCCAGCACCTGTACGAACTGGGTCAGGAAGGCATCGTGCTCGCGCGCGAACGGCCTGGACACGGCCAGCGCGTCGAACGTGGCCTTGCCGGTCTGCGCGGCGATCTGGCCCGAGGTGGCGATCACCGTGCCGCTTTGCTTGGCCTTGGCCAGCACCGGGTCCCACACGAACGTGGCGTCGATGTCGCCGCGCTCCCACGCCGCCAGGATCTCGGGCGGGCGCAGGTTCACGATCTTCACGCCCTTGGGGTCCACGCCCGCCGACTGCAGCGCCACCAGCGTGTGGAAGTGCGTGGTCGAGACGAACGGCAGGCCGATCTTCTTGCCCTTCAAGTCCGCCAGCTGCTTCACGCCCGAGCCGTTGCGGGCCACCAGGGCCTCGGCCTCATGGATGTCGTCCAGGATCCAGAACACCTCGATGGGCACGCCCTGCGACAACGCCGAGGCGAACGGTGAAGACCCCGCCTCGCCGATGTGGATCGCACCGGAGGCCAGTGCGCGCACCACCTCGGCCCCGCTGCCCAGCTTGCGGTAGGTGACCTGGTAGCCCGTGCGCTTTTCGACCTCCCGGGTCTCCTGCGCATAGCGCCACGGCACGACCATGTCCTGGTAGCCGATCACCACCTCCTTCTTGCCCTGCGCCCCGGCCGCCGCGCAGAACAAGGTGGCGCCCAGCAGGGCGGAAAGGCCGCGCACGGCGGCCCTGCGGGTGGCGGAGAACGGGGATTGCATGGGAGGTTCCTTGGAGCAAAAGAGAGGGGCACCCCCAACGGGCAGCCCCTGGGGCGCAGGGTGCGCGGGCCGGGCCGTCGATGGGCCCTTGCGCAAAATTCTAGGAACCGGCCCCCGCGCCGCATGCGCCCGTTTCGCGCATCGATATCCGGAAAACGCATCAGCGCGCCGCCGCACGCCTGCGGCGCGCGGGGGGCGCCGCCGCCGCTAGCACAGTCGGCAAATCCTTGGGGTCGCCAGTGCACTGCAGCCTTCGGGAAATGGCGGTAAGTTCGTGTCCCTGGCTTGGAACGGGCCCGGCCCCGCGCCACCCCGGAGCCCAGGCCCCGTTTTTTCCTGTCCCTCCAAAGAAAGCACCCTGTCATGACGACTCTCTTCGACCCGGTCCAGGCCGGCGATCTGCACCTGGCCAACCGCATTGCCATGGCGCCGCTCACGCGCAACCGCTCGCCCGAGGCCATCCCGAAGGACATCACGGCCACCTACTACGCCCAGCGCGCCACCGCCGGCCTGCTCATCACCGAAGCCACCGCCATCAGCCACCAGGGCCAGGGCTATGCCGACGTGCCGGGCCTGTACGGCACCGAGCAGCTCGATGGCTGGAAGCGCGTGACCGAGGCCGTGCACGCACGCGGCGGCAAGATCGTGACCCAGCTGTGGCACGTGGGCCGCATCTCGCACAACGACCTGCAGCCGGACGGCGGCAAGCCCGTGGCCCCATCGGCCATCACCGCCAAGTCCAAGACCTACCTGGTGGACCGCGCGACCGGCAAGGGCCAGTTCGTGCCCACGTCCGAGCCCCGCGCGCTCGATGCGGGCGAGCTGCCCGGCATCCTGCACGACTACGCCGCCGCCGCGCGCAACGCGGTCGAGACGGCGGGCTTCGACGGTGTGGAGATCCACGGGGCCAACGGCTACCTGCTGGACCAGTTCCTCAAGACCGGCGCCAACCAGCGCACGGACGACTACGGCGGCAGCATCGAAAACCGTGCCCGCCTGCTGCTGGAGGCCACGCGCGCCGCGGTCGATGCCATCGGCGGCGGCAAGGTGGGCATCCGCCTGTCGCCCGTGACGCCGGCCAACGACATCGCCGATGCCGACCCGCAGCCCCTGTTCGACTACGTGATCCGCCAGCTGGCACCACTGGGCCTGGCCTACATCCATGTGATCGAAGGCGCCACCGGCGGTCCGCGCGAAGTGGAAGGCCGCCCCTTCGACTACGCCGCGCTCAAGGCCGCCTACCGCGCGGCCGGCGGCAAGGGCGCGTGGATGGTGAACAACGCCTACGACGGCGCCCTCGCCACCCAGGCGGTGGCCAGCGGCGATGCCGACATCGTCGCCTTCGGCAAGCCCTTCATCTCCAACCCGGACCTGGTCGAGCGCCTGCGCCAGAACGCACCGCTCAACGCATGGGACCAAAGCACGTTCTACGGCGGCGGCGAGAAGGGCTACACCGACTACCCCACGCTGGCGGAAAAGGCCGCCTGACGCGCGCCGCAGCGTAAAGTGCCCGCTGGCACGGCCCGCCACGGCTCCGAAGGCCCGGCGGGCTTTTTTTCGTCCCCTTTTTTTCACGGCACCTTCCCCATGGTCACCTGCTACCTGCGCTACGTCATCGACCCCCACCAGCTCGCCGAATTCGAGCACTACGGCAAGCTCTGGATCCCGCTGGTGGAAAAATTCGGCGGCCAGCACCACGGCTATTTCCTGCCGTCCGAAGGCGCGAACAACATCGCGCTGGCGCTGTTCACCTTTCCCTCGCTGGCGGCGTACGAGACCTACCGCGCGCAGTCGATGCAGGACCCGGAATGCCTCGCCGCCTTCCGCTACGCGCAGGAAACGCGCTGCATCCTGAGCTACGAGCGCAGCTTCTTCCGGCCCGTTTTCGAATGATGGGTACGGAGCTTGATATTTAGTTACGTCATTTTGCAATTTTGAAGACTGCGTGCATCCGAACCTATTTATATTTCGTTCCGCTTGACAGAATTCAAACGCATTCAAAGGAAGGTTTTCCATGTCCAACGCCGTTCCCAAGGGCGACGCTGCTGAAAAATCGCAGGATGAACTCAGGGCGATGATCGAATCGTTCTTCCGGTTCGCTAATGTCCAATTGAACTGGGACGGCACCGTCAACGACGGCGTGGCCCTCGTGTTCCACCAGATGCTGTTGGCAACCGCCAAATGTTCCAACGCGATGTCTTTCGTTCCCCGCCCCGCAGGAGGGCCCCCTTCCGTGCTATGGCTTGCCACCCAATTGGCAGCCATGGGCTACCGGAACATCGAGAACAAATTCAACTTGGCTTGTGCCAGAAAAGCCATTGGCAATTTCCGCTCCCCTTTTGAAATGGCATCCATGGGCATCGCGGCCCTGATGTTCATGCCATGCGCCTGAAGCCGCTTCTTTTCTGCGCACTGCTGCATGCATCGCTGGCCGGCCCCGCCTTCGCCAGCGAGAAGGGCATGCTGGAAGACCGCGATTGGCCACCCTACCAGCGTTGCTCCGGATGCGTGGCCTTGCAGTACGGGTGGCTGGAACTGAAAGTTCCCCAGCATCTGGTGGGCAAGTTCTTCGTACCGCCGGCGGGCGACCCTTTCATCGCTTTCGCGCCCACTGAAAATGGCTTGCTTGACGGCCCCCTAATTCAACTGAAGGAGTTCACCAAGCTGCAAGAGCTTTACCAGAAGCTCGGCGTGCTGGAAAAGCATGGCATCCAGACACCGCTGGCGTTCTACGAATTGCTGGGGCAGGCCAATTTGGGCGATCCCGTGATCGACCGGGCCCGCAAGGTCGAGGGCGTTGCGAATTCAGTGCGCTACGAGAAGTTTTCCAAGGGCCCCATCACCGCCATCCGCATCCAGGACATAGAGCCCAGCCGGGATCTTCTGTACATCTTCACCCCCGATCCCGAGCACTACTACATGGTGTCCGGGCGCTTGTCGCCCGCGCTGTTCAGGCAACTGATGTCGCATCTGAAAGTGGTCAAGTTTCCCTGATCCGTAGGGGTGGAGGCTGCGCGCATCCCGGCACAGCCGCTGCACTCACCAAAATCGCGCGAGGAACTCAAAGCCATGATCGACTCGTTCTTCCGGTTTGCCAATGTCCAATTGAACTGGAGCGGCACCATGAAAGACGGCGTGGCCCTCGTGTTCCACCAGATGCTGTTGGAAACCGCCAAATGTTCCAACGCGATGTCTTTCGTTCCCCGCCGACGCGGGCACTGCACTCACCCAGCGAACACCAGTCGCACGCAAAGGCCTTCGCCCTGCGGCCCAGGCTCCAGCGCCAGGCGCACGCCCAGCAGCTCGGCATAGCGCGCCACGATGGCGAGGCCCAGGCCCGCGCCCTGCCCCAGGCGCTCGCCCTCGCGGCCCTGGGCCCAGCGCTGCAGCAGGTCCGTGCGCTGCGCGGCCGACAAGCCCGGGCCGTTGTCCACCACGGCCAGCACGGTCGCTTCGCGGCCATCGACCGTGGCCTCGCGCGAGATTTCCACGGTCACGCGGGGCCGCGTGCCGGCGCCCGGGCGGCCGTAGCGCAGGGCGTTGTCGATCAGGTTGCCCAGCACCCCTTCGATGAGCAGCGGCTGGCCCTGCACGACCACGGGCTGGTCCAGGCCGGTGGCGCCCAGGTCCACGCCCGCCGCATCGGCGCGGGGCAGAAAGCGCAGCACGGCGTCGCGCGCCAGCTCGTCCAGGGCCACGGGCTGGCGGGGCATGGCGCCGCGGGCCTCGTCGGCCAGGGCCAGCGCGAGCAGCTGGTCCACCAGGTGGCTGGCGCGGGCCTCGCTGTCGGCAATGCCGGCCAGCTGCTCGCGCCACACGGCGGGGTCCCTGTGGGCCAGGCCGTAGCCCGCCAGCGCGCGGATGCCCGCCAGCGGGGTGCGCAGTTCATGCGCCACGTTGCCGGCGAACTCGCGCTGCGCGCGCACCCCCTGGGCCACGCGCGCGAGCAGGTCGTTCACCGCGGCGCCCAGGTGCTGCACGTCGCGGGTGGAGGCCTCCACGGGCACGGGGGCCAGGTCGCGCGCGTCGCGGCGGTCCAGCGCCTGCTGGAACGCGGCCAGGGGCTGCAGGTCGCGCTGGATGGCGCGGCGCAGCCACACGGCCAGCGCCACCAGCAGCAGCAGTTGCGACACGCCCGAGTACAGCAGCACGCTGCGCAGCATGGCGCTGCGGCTGTGCACGGTCTGCGCGGTGACGACCTCGAACGGCAGGGGCTCGCGCACATCGAGCCGCACCGCGCGCAGCGCCCGGCCATGGAACTGGATGTCGGAGAACCGGTAGGCCTCGTCGCCGCGCGGCGGCGGCACCGGCATACCGCCGGCATTGCCCGCCAGCATGGAGCCATCGGGCCGCAGCACCGCGAAGTACACCGTCTCCACCTGGTCGAACAGCACGGCCTTGACCTCGCGCGAGGTGAGCGCGAAATCGAGCGCGTCGCCCTTGGCGCGCACGTTGGCGGCCACCGCGTAGGCATCGTCGAGCAGTGAGCGGTCAAACGCGCGCTGGGTGAAGGCATTGGCCAGCAGCACCGAGCCGGCCGTGCCCACCAGCCACGTCAGGCCCAGCGGCACCAGCACGTGGCGCAGCAGCCGCGCCTGCAGCGAGCGGGGCTCGCGCTGCGCAGGCGCCGGCGGGGGCGAGGGGGGATGGGTGGCGGTCATGGCGCGCCGGGCCCGCCCGCCTCGGGCTCCACCATGTAGCCCAGGCCGCGCAGCGTGCGGATGCCCGCGCCGCTGCCCTGCAGCTTCTTGCGCAGGCGGGAGATGAAGGCCTCCAGCGCGTTGTCGCCCAGGGCCTCGTCGAAGTCGGAGAGCTTGTCCGACAGGGTGCGCTTGCTCACCACGCGCCCGGGCGGCGTCATCAGCTCCCACAGCACCTCGAATTCGCGCGCGGGCAGTTCGGCCGGCGCGCCGTGCAGGGTGAAGCGGCGCGCCCGGCGGTCCAGCACCAGGGCGCCGACGGCGGCACGGTCGTCCGCGCCCAGCGTGCGCCGGGCCAGGGCACGCAGGCGGGCCTCCACCTCGGCCAGATCGAAGGGCTTGCCCAGGTAGTCGTCGGCGCCGGCGTCCAGGCCGGCGATGCGCTCCTCGGTGCGGTCGCGCGCGGTGAGCACCAGCACCGGCGTGCGGTCGCCCCGGGCCCGCGCCGCGCGCAGCACCGTGAGGCCGCTGGCCGTTGCGCTGGCGAGGGCGCCGCCTGGCGGGCCGCCCTGCGGCAGGTTCAGGTCCAGCAGCACGGCATCGAAGGGCTGCACGCTCCAGAAGTGGTGCGCCTCGGCCACGCTGGCGGCGGCATCCACGCGGTGGCCCGCATCGGTCAGGCTGCGCAGCATCACGCCGCGCAGCACGTCATCGTCTTCCACGACCAGGATTCGCATGGGTTGGGGCTGGGTTGTTGGGCGGCTGTGCGGTGCGCCGGGGCGAGGGGTACGCAGTTTCCGCAGTCCCGAGGTCAGGTAGCGGTCAGGCACCCCCGCCGATAAACGCGGCATGAGCATACGACACCCCTGCATCCTCCTTTGCGCCCTGGCCTGCGCACTGCCGGGCTGGAGCCAGACCCGCGCCTCCGACAGCCCCGCGGCACCCGTCGCCACGGTCCCTGCCGCTGCCCCCCTGGCGCCGCAGTGGACGCTGGCGCAGGCCCTGGCCGCCGCCCGCGACAACAGCGACGTGATCCAGTCCCGCCAGGCCCTGGCTGCGGCGCGCGCCGACGTGCTGAGCGCCGACCATGCCCCCTTGCCGGTGTTCAGCTCCAAGGCCACCTCCATGGACCTGCAGCACGGCCTGGGGCCCGGCAACGTGCTCACGCGCAAGCGCATCGACAAGTCGGTGGGCATCGACTGGACCTGGGAGCGCGGCAACAAGCGCGAGCTGCGCACGCAGGCCGCCCAGCGCGCCGCCGATGCGGCCCAGGCGGATGTGGAAGACACGCAGACCCAGCAGCTGCAGGCCGCGCTGGCCGCCTACTACGACCTGCTGGCCGCGCAGGAGCGCGTGCGCGAAACCGCCGAGATCGAACGCAGCGTGGCCGAGCTGGCCCGCCTGGCCGACCGCCGCGTGAAGGCGGGTGACCTGTCCGCGCAGGACGCGTCGCGCACCCGCATCGAGGCTGAGCGCGCCCGCGCCGACACGCAGGCCGCCTCGCAGCTGCAGGAGCAGGCCGCGCTGGCGCTGGCGCAGGTCACGGCCAGCAGCCTGGCAGTGCAGGCCGGCGGCACCGACTGGCCCGCCCTGCCCCCGGCCGCCGCCTCCGGCGCCGCCCCCGGCAGCGGCCCGCTGGACGGCGGCGGCGATCTGGGCGCCTGGGCCGAGGCACGCGCCGATGTGCGCGCCGCCATCGCCCGCGTGCAGTCCGCCCAGGCGGCGCTGGACAACGCCAGCGCCCTGCGCAAGTCCGACTGGACGGTGGGGGCCTCGGTGGACCACTACCCCGGCACCTCCAACCGCCTGCTGGAAGTGCGCGTGCAGATCCCGCTGCAATGGGGCTACCAGTTCCAGGGCGAGATCGGCCGCGCCCAGGCCGAGCTGACCCGCGCGCAGGACGCACTGGACAACACGCGCCGCCTGGCCTTGCTGGACCTGCAGCACCTGCAGCAGGCCGCGCTGAGCGCCGCGCGCCGCGCCGCCAGCTACGACGAAGGCGTGCTGCCGCGCGCCCGCCAGGTGGCGCAGAGCGCCGAGCTGGCGTACCGCAAGGGCGCCATGCCGCTGACCGACCTGCTGGATGCCCAGCGCACCCTGCGCGCCACGGCGCTGGAGGCGCTCTCGGCCCGTGCCGACTATGCCAAGGCCCAGGGCGCCTGGCTGCTGCGCACGCAGCCGCAAACCCTGCTGGGCAGCCTGCCCTGAACGCCCCCCGCCCCAAGTCCAGCCACGCCAATCCATGCCCCGCCGTTCCCCTTCCACCTCTCGTATCGCGAAGTCCACCATGGTGCACCCTGCCCTCTCCCTTCCGCGCCTGACCACCTGCGGCCTGCTCGTCCTCGCCCTGGGCGGCGGCGCGCTGCTGCAAGGCTGCAGCAAGGCCGCCGAACCCGCCGCGGCGCCGGAAGCCGCACCCCCCATCGCCCAGTCGGGGCAGCTGCGCTTTCCGCCCGGCCACCCGCAGCTGGCGCTGCTGACCGTGGCCCCCGCGCGCGCCAGCAAGGACATCGCCGTGGACCTGCCCGCACGCCTGGTGTGGAACGAGGAACGCACCCAGCGCGTGTACCCCGCGTTCGCCGGCCGCGTCACGGCCATCCGCGCCGACCTGGGCCAGTCGGTCAAGGCGGGCGCGCCGCTGGCGCTGCTGGCCTCGCCCGACTTCGGCCAGGCCCAGGCGGACACGGCCAAGGCCCGCGCCGACCAGTCGTTCGCCCAGCAGGGCCTGCGCCGCCAGCGGGAACTGTTCGAAGCCGGCATCGTGGCCCGCAAGGACCTGGAGCAGGCCGAGGCCGACGCCGCGCGCGCCCAGGCCGAAGTGGCCCGCGCCGCCGCGCGCACCAGTCTCTACGGCGGCGGCAACGCCGTGAACCAGCAGCTCGCGCTCACGGCCGGCATGGCGGGGGTGGTGGTGGAGCGCAACCTCAATCCTGGCCAGGAGGTGCGGCCCGACCAGTCCGGCCCCGGCAACCCGGCGCTGTTCGTGGTGACCGACCCCGCCTCGCTGTGGGTGCAGATCGACGCGCGCGAGGGCGACCTGGCCTCGCTGCGCCCCGGCGACAGCTTCACGCTGCAGGTGCCGGCCTACCCCGAGGCCACCTTCACCGGCCGCGTGACCGCCGCGGCCGACGCGATCGATCCCGGCACGCGCACGCTCAAGGTGCGCGGCGTGGTGCCCAATGCCGACCGGCGCCTGAAGGCCGAGATGCTGGCCACCGTGCACTTGCAGGAAAGCCGCGAGAGTGGGGTCGTCATCCCGGCCGCCGCCGTCACCTTGAATGGCACGCAGCACACCGTGTACGTGCAGCGCGAGCCCGGCGTGTTCGAGCCGCGCAAGGTGGTGCTGGGCTACGAAGGCCCGCGCGAGGTGGTCGTCTCCCGCGGGCTGGAAGCCGGCGAGAAGGTGGTGGCCGAGAACGTGCTGCTGCTGGCCCGCCAGTTCCAGGCCGCCGAGGAAGACGCGCCCGCACCGGTACCCGGCGCGCCCGCCAGCCCGGCGGGCGGCAAGGCGGAAGGGACGGCCAAGCCATGAGGCGCCTCATCCACTACGCGCTGCACCAGCCGCTGTTCATCGTGCTGGGCACGGTGCTGTTCGCCCTGGCGGGATTCATCTCGTTCAAGAACCTGTCCGTCGAGGCCTTTCCCGACGTGACGGACACCCAGGTGACGGTGATCGCCCTGTACCCGGGCCGCGCGCCCGAGGAAGTCGAAAAGCAGGTCACCCTGCCCATCGAGACGGCCCTGGCGGGCCTGCCCAATTCGATCCGCGTGTTCTCGCACACGCAGTTCGGCCTCTCGTTCAGCGTGGTCACATACGACGACGCGGCCAACACGAACATCGTGCGCCAGCAGGTGGCCGAGCGGCTGTCCAGCATCGACCTGCCGCCCGGCGTGCAGGCCGAGATCGCGCCCAACGCCACGCCGGTGGGCGAGATCATGCGCTACCGCCTCAAGGGCGACGGCCTGTCGACCACCGACATCCGTACCGTGGAGGACTGGACGGTGGAGCGCGCGCTGCGCCAGGTCCCCGGCGTGGCCGACGTCGTGGCCATGGGCGGCTCGATCAAGCAGTACGAGGTGCAGCCCGACATGGACCGGCTGCGCGCGTACAAGGTCACGTTCCAGAACCTGCTGGACGCGCTGGGCCGGGGCAACGCCAACGCCGGCGGCAGCTACGTGGCGCAGGGCGCGCAGCAGTACACCATCCGCGGGCTGGGCCTGCTGCGCTCGGCCGACGACATCGGCCGCATCGTGGTGGCCTCGCGCAACGGCACGCCCGTGCTGATCCGCGACATCGGCCAGGTCAAGATCGGCGCCGTGCCGCGCCTGGGCGTGGTCGGCCAGGACCTGGACGACGACGTGGTCACCGGCATCGTCGTGATGCGCAAGGGCGAGAACCCGAGCGTGGTGCTCAAGGGCGTGAAGGACCGCATCGCCGAACTGAACGCGCGCGGCCTGCCGCCGGGCGTGCAGATCGTGCCGTTCTACGACCGCACCTGGCTCATGGACAAGACGCTCACCACCGTGTTCCACAACCTCGTGGAAGGCGCGCTGCTGGTGGCGCTGGTGCTGTACATCTTCCTGTCCAACCTGCGCGCCAGCCTGGCCGTGGTGGTGGTCATTCCGCTGGCCCTGCTCTCGACCTTCATGGGCCTCAAGATCATGGGCGTGCCGGCCAACCTGCTGAGCCTGGGCGCCATGGACTTCGGCATCATCGTGGACGGCGCGGTGATCGTGATCGAGAACATCATGCACCGCCTGGCCGAGCGCGGCGAGGACATGGACGACCGCGACCGGCGCGACACCATCATCGAGGCCGCCGGCGAAGTGGGCCGGCCCACGCTGTTTTCGATGCTCATCATCATCGCGGCGCACATCCCCATCTTCGCGCTGCAGCGCCACGAAGGCCGCATCTTCCAGCCCATGGCGCTGTCGGTCTCGGCCGCGCTCGTCGGCTCGCTGATCTTCTCGCTCACCCTGGTGCCGCTGCTGGCCTACTGGATGCTGCGCAGGAAGCTGCCGCACGGCGACAACCGCGTGGTCAACTTCGCCAAGCGCGCCTACGCCCCGGTGCTGGACTGGGCCCTGGCCCGCCGCCGCACGGTGGTGGTGATCGCGCTGGCCGTGTTCGGCCTGGCGCTGGTGGCCGCCTCGCGCCTGGGCTCGGAGTTCCTGCCCGAGCTGGACGAGGGCACCACCTGGGTCAACTTCACCCTCTCGCCCAACGTCTCCACCGACGAGGCGGCGCGCGTGCTGCGCATGGCCCGCAAGGCCCTGCTGAGCGTGCCCGAGGTGCGCACCACGGTCTCCAAGGCCGGCCAGCCCGAGGACGGCACCGACCCCAAGACCATCTCCATGGCCGAGATCTTCGTGGACGTGAAGCCCGAGGACCAATGGCGCCCCGGCATGACGCGCGAGAAGATCACCGAGGAGATGGGCCGCGCGCTGTCGGCCATCCCCGGCATCGACCCCGCGTTTTCGCAGCCCATCCGCGACAACGTGCTGGAGTCGATCTCGCAGATCAAGGGCCAGATCGTCATCAAGCTCGCGGGCGACGACCTGGTGGAGATGAAGCGCATCACCGACGAGATCGCACGCGAGATCAAGCAGGTGCAGGGCGTGGCCCGCGCCGAGATCGACCGCGACGGCCAGGTGCCGCAGCTGCTGCTGGACATCGACCGCGACCGCGCCGCGCGCTACGGCCTGAACGTGGGCGACATCCAGGACGTGATCGAGGCCGCCCTTGCCGGCAAGGCCGCCACCAGCCTGTGGGAGGGCGAGCGCAAGTTCGCCGTGGCCGTGCGCCTGCCCAAGGACGAACGCGTGATCTCCAACCTGCCGCGCACCCCCATCGCCACACCCGACGGCGGCTACGTGCAGCTGGGCGACGTGGTGCACATCCGCGAGGGCACGGGCGCCATGAACATCGCCCGCGAGGCCGGACGCCGCACCACGGCCATCGGCATCTTCATCGCGGGCCGCGACATGGGCTCGGTGGTGGCCGACATGAAGGCCCGCGTGGAAAAGAACGTCAAGATCCCGTCCAACTACCAGGTCAACTGGTCGGGCGAGTTCGAGAACCAGGAGCGCGCGATGAAGCGCCTGTCGGTGGTGGTGCCCATCTCGCTGCTGCTGATCTTCGTGCTGCTGTTCGACGCCTTCAAGTCGTTCAAGATGGCTTCGCTGATCCTCATCAACGTGCCGCTGGCGCTCATCGGTGGGTTCATCGCGCTGTGGGTGTTCGGCATCCCGCTGTCGGTGTCGGCCGCCATCGGCTTCATCGCGCTGTCGGGCCAGGCGGTGCTCAACGGGGTGGTGATGCTCTCGGTGTTCCAGCAGCTGCAGTCGGGCGGCATGGCCGTGGTCGATGCCGTGCGCCAGGGCTCCATGCAGCGCCTGCGCACGGTGCTGATGACCGCCATGCTCGCCATGCTGGGCCTGTTGCCCATGGCCCTGTCGCACGAGATCGGCTCGGAGACGCAGCGGCCCCTGGCCATCGTGGTGATCGGCGGGCTGGTGACGGCGACGCTGCTGACGCTGGTGGTGCTGCCGGCGCTGTATGTGGCGTGGTTCGGGCCGCGCAAGGGCCGTGCCGGTGAACCCTCGCCCGGCGGCGAGCCCCCCAGGGCGTTGACCTGAAAGCCCCCCGGCCCGCGCCGCCACGGCGCCGGTCGGGGAAACAGGGAACAGGAAAGGCCGGGAGGACCAGCCCTCCCGCCGGGTCAGCCCCCGGTGAGCTGCGGCCGCACCAGGCCGCTGGAGGCAGGCAGGCCCTGCAGCGCCGCATCAGCGTGCACCGAGGCGTAGGCCTGCCCGTCGGCCAGATGGAACTGCTGCACCACCTGCGACAGGCGCGCGGCCTGCTCGCGCAGCGATTCGGCGGCGGCGGCGGATTGCTCCACCAGCGCGGCGTTCTGCTGCGTCATGCGGTCGATCTCGCCCACCGAGCCGTTGACCTGGCCGATGCCGGCGGTCTGCTCGGCCGAGGCGGAATTGATCTCACCGATGATGTCGGACACGCGCTGCACGCTGTCCACGATTTCCTTCATGGCCGCGCCGGCGTCCTCGACATGGCGCACGCCGCCGTCCACCGCGGTCACGCTGGAGCTGATCAGCGCCTTGATTTCCTTGGCCGCTTCGGCCGAGCGCTGGGCCAGGCTGCGCACCTCGCCGGCCACTACCGCGAAGCCCCGGCCCTGCTCGCCCGCGCGGGCGGCTTCCACGGCCGCGTTCAGCGCCAGGATGTTGGTCTGGAAGGCGATGCCGTCGATCACGCCGATGATGTCGCTGATCTTGCGGCTGGAGCTGGAGATCTCGTGCATGCTGGCCACGGCCTGCTGCACCACGCTGCCGCCGCGCGTGGCGATGCCCGAGGCGGACGACGCCAATTGGTTGGCCACCTGCGAGGACGATGCCGTCTGCTGCACCGTGGTGGTGAGCTCCGCCAGCGAGGCCACGGCCTCCTGGGCGTTGCTGGCCGTCTGCTCGGTGCGGCCGGACAGGTCCTGGTTGCCGGTGGCGATTTCGGCACTGGCGGTGGCGATGCTGCCGCTCGCATCGCGCACCTGCGAGACCAGCGCCCCCAGGCCCTGCTGCATGTCGTCCAGCGCGCGCTGCAGGTCGGCCACTTCGTCGCGGCCCTCCACCTGCACCCGCTGCGAGAGGTCGCCGCCGGCAATGGCCTGCGCCATGCGCTGGGCCTCGGCCAGCGGACGGCAGATGGACACCATGTTGAGCAAGGTCAGCGGCACCACCACCACGATGGTGATGAGCACCGCCAGCACGAACAGCCACTGGGTTTCGCCGGACACCTGCTTTTGCCGGGCGGCCACCTCGGCCACCTCGTTGCGCAGGCTGGTATCGAGCTGGACCATGAGCTTGTCGGCCTCGGCGAACTCGGCCACGGCCTTGCCGCTCATGCGGTTGGCGATGGTGGCCGTGTCGTAGCCGCCGGCCTCCAGCTGCCGCGCCACGTGCGCGAACTGTTCGCGGTAGCTGTCCAGCCGCTTGACGATGTCGCGCACCAGGGCGTTGTCCGGGTCTTCGGGGCCTTCGAGGAAGCGGGCCGCGACCTTCTTGGCGCGGTCCAGGCTGGCCAGCCAGGCCGTGTGCGCCTGCTTGACGCCCTCGGGCTTTTCGTACTGGATGATCATGTCCTTCTCGAACTGGCGGATGGCTCCCATCTCGCCGCGCAGCTCGGCCATGTAGCCCACCTCGGAGAAGGAATTCGCCATGAATTCCTCGCTCATCGCGTGGATGCGGAACATGCCCAGCATGCCTGCGCCCCCCAGCAATCCCAGCAAACCCAGCACCACGCCGATCGCACCCAGCATGCGTACCCGGATGGAAAAACCCCGCATGAGCGAAAAGAAATTCATAGTTGTCGTCCTCTAATCTCTTCGGTGACCAGCAAAAGGATGCCCACCATATGCAACCAAACGTTGCAGTGTGCCAGACCTGCCGACTTTTAACCGAATGTAACTATCAAACGCGCCAGCGCTTCAATAGCAAAGCGTTCGCCATCACACTCACCGAGCTGAGGGCCATGGCCGCGCCCGCCACCACGGGGCTCAGGTAGCCCAGTGCGGCCAGGGGAATGCCGGCCACGTTGTAGGCAAACGCCCAGAACAGGTTCTGCCGGATCTTGGCGACCGTGCGGTGCGAAATGTCCAGCGCCGCGGCCACCAGCCGGGGGTCGCCGCGCATCAGGGTGATGCCCGCGGCCTGCATGGCCACATCGGTGCCGTTGCCCATGGCCATGCCCACGTCGGCGGCGGCCAGGGCCGGCGCATCGTTCACGCCGTCGCCCACCATGGCCACCGCGTGGCGTGCCGGGCGGTGAGCGCCCGGCCCCGCCGCGGCCTCGGACCGCAGGCGCGCCACGCACGCCGCCTTGTCGCCGGGCAGCACCTCGGCCATCACCTCGCCGGCATCCGGGTCCAGCCCCAGGCGGCGCGCCATGGCCTCGGCCGCGCCCCGGTGGTCGCCCGACACCATGACCACGCGCAGGCCACGCGCCCGCAGCGCCGCCAGGGCCTCGCGCGCGCCGGGCTTGGGCTCGTCGCCGAAGGCCAGCAGCGCCCGCAGCACCCACGCCGGGCCGGCCGCCTCCTGCCCCGTTGGCACTTCGCCCGGCGGTGCCTCGGCCACCGCCGACACGGTGGCACCGGCCGATTGCAGCGCGACGGCGGGTGCGGCCAGGGCGCCCAGCGGCACGCCCAGTTCCTCCATCCAGCGCAGGCTGCCCACGCGGAAATGGCGCCCGGCCGCCGTGCCCTGGGTGCCCCGGCCCGGCACGGCGCTCACGGCCTGCGGCGCGGGCACACCCAAGCCGCGGCGGCGGGCCTCCTGCACCACGGCGCGGGCCAGCGGGTGTTCGCTGCCGCCCTGCACGCCGGCCACCGCCGCGAGCAGCGCGTCACCGTCCTGCCCGGGCACCACCTCGAAGGCGGTCAGCCGGGGCTGGCCCACCGTCAGCGTGCCTGTCTTGTCGAAGGCGACCGTGCCCACGCGGTGCGCGCGCTCCAGCGCCTCGGCGTCCCGGATCAGGATGCCGTGCCGGGCCGCCACGCCCGTGCCCGCCATGATGGCCGCCGGCGTCGCCAGGCCCAAAGCGCAGGGGCAGGCGATCACCAGCACCGCCACGGCGTGGATCACCGCCGCCTCGCCGCCGGCGCCCACCCAGAGCCAGCCCAGCAGCGTGGCCAGCGCGATGCCCAGCACCACCGGCACGAACACCGCCGACACCCGGTCCACCAGCCGCTGGATCGGCGCCTTGCCGGCCTGCGCGTCTTC
Organism: Acidovorax sp. SUPP950; assembly: GCF_030158935.1. NCBI lineage: Bacteria > Pseudomonadati > Pseudomonadota > Betaproteobacteria > Burkholderiales > Comamonadaceae > Acidovorax > Acidovorax sp. SUPP950. The sequence goes on from NZ_BQXE01000003.1 coordinate 360,544, forward strand.
CACCAGCCGGATGATGCGGGCCAGCACCGTCTCGGCCCCCACGGCCGACACCTGCACCACCACCCGCCCGTCGCCGTTGATCGAGCCGCCCGTGAGCGCCTCGCCCGCGGTGCGCGGCACCGGCAGCGGCTCGCCGGTCAGCATGGATTCATCCACCTGCGTGTGCCCCTCCAGCACCGTGCCGTCCACGGGAATGCGCTCGCCCGGGCGCACTACGATCCGGTCGCCGGCCATCACCTCGGCCACGGGCACGTCCACCTCGCCATCGGCACCCACCAGATGCGCCACGTCGGGCCGCAGGGCGTGCAGCGCCCGGATGGCCGCCGTGGTCTGGCGCTTGGCCCGCGCCTCCAGCCACTTGCCCAGCAGCACCAGCGTGATCACCACGGCCGAGGCCTCGAAGTACAGGTGCGGGGCATGGCCGGCGGGCGCGGTCAGCCACAGCCAGAGCGACAGCCCGTAGCCCGCGCTGGTGCCGATCGCCACCAGCAGGTCCATGTTGCCGGAGCGCGCCTTGAGGGCGTGCCACCCCGCCTTGTAAAAGCGCGCGCCCAGCAAGAACTGCACGGGCGTCGCCAGCAGCCACTGCAGCCATGCCGGCAGCATGCCGTGCGGGCCGAGCAGCGCGCCGAAGCGCTCCGGTAACAGGCCCAGCAGCATCGGCAGCACCAGCGGCGCCGACAGCGCCAGCCCCAGGGCCACCGGCCCGAAGCCCGCCCAGGGCGACTGGCCGCGCGCCTCGGCGTCCTGCGCCTGCGGGGCGCGGGGCTCGTAGCCCGCGTTGCGCACCGCCCGGCGCAGTTGCGCCTCCATCGCCGCGCCCGCACCGGCCACACCGGCAGCACTGGCCGCATAGACCACATGGGCCCGCTCGGTCGCCAGGTTGACCGTGGCCTCCTGCACGCCCGGCACCTTGCGCAGTGCGCGCTCCACGCGGCCCGAGCAGCTCGCGCAGGTCATGCCGCCGATGCCCAGGTCGAGCGTGCCCGGGGCGGAATCGGAGGGGGATGGCGGGGCGGTGGGTGTCGGGTTCATGGTGGGCACCTTAAACCTTGACGCGATGGCAAGGTCAAGCGCCCCGCGGAAAGCACGGGGCCGCTTGACTCTGCCACCATGTCAGGGTTCATGATGCAGGCACCCATTGTTCTTCCACCCTTTCCCGAACGGAGCACCCCATGCAACACCATCTCCAAGTCACCGGCATGACCTGCGGCCACTGCGAACGCGCCGTCGTCCACGCCGTCCGCCAGGTCGATCCCGACGCCACCGTGCAGGTGGATCTGGCCCAGGGCAAGGTGGTGGTCGAGAGCGACCGGGCGCGCGACGCGCTGGCCGCCGCGATCACCGAAGAGGGCTACACGGTCGCCGCATGAGCGCCACGGCCGCACCGCAGGGCGGGCCAGTGCCCATTGGCACCGCGGCCGAGCGGGCCGGGGTCTCGCCGCGCATGGTGCGCCACTACGAGGCCCTGGGCCTGCTGGCCGGCGTGGCGCGCACCGGCAGCGGCTACCGCCAGTACACCGAGGCCGACGTGCACACCCTGCGCTTCATCCGCCGCAGCCGCGACCTGGGGTTCTCGATGCAGGAGATCGCCACCCTGCTCGGCCTGTGGCAGGACAAGCGCCGCGCCAGCGCCCACGTCAAGCAGATCGCCCAAGCCCACATCGACGACCTGGCCCAGCGCATCGCCGCCATGCAGGCCATGCAGCGCACGCTGCAGTCGCTGGTGGGCTGCTGCCAGGGGAACGAGCGGCCGGACTGCCCGATCCTGGACGATCTGGCCGCAGCGCCCGAAAGCGCTGCGCATCCGCCCATCCGCATCAAAAAAGATAGCAGCATGCCCTAGCATTCATTGCCATTTAGGCAAAAAATCCTCGCAAATGGCTGCAGTAAAAGCGATGGCAGCTCATTTTTCAATAGCAAAACACAGGAGACAACGATGCCGCAACCACCCGCACCCGACGCCGCCAGCCCGCCCCTGGTCTTTCGCCGGGAGGGGGCCGTTGCCACGCTGCAGTTCCACCGCCCGGCCGCGCTCAACGCCATCGACGTGCCCATGGCCCAGGCCCTGTGCGCCGCCACGCGCAGCATCGCGGCCGATCCCGGCGTGCGGGCCGTGGTGCTGTGTGGAGCGGGCAAGGGCTTCATGGCCGGGGGCGATCTGGCCACCTTGCGCGAAGACCCTGTCCAGGGCGCCGCCGACCTGCTGGGCCCGCTCAACGAGGCCGCCACCCTGCTCGCGAACATCGACGCGCCCGTCATCGCCAAGGTGCACGGCGTGGCCGCCGGGGCCGGCATGAGCCTGATGCTGCTGGCCGACTTCATCCTCGCCGCCGAGGGCACGCGCTTCAACCTGGCCTACATCAACCTGGGCACCAGCTGCGACGTGGGCGCCTCATGGGCCCTGCCGCGCCAGGTGGGCCTGCGCCGCGCGCTGGAGATCGCCCTGCTCGGCGACACGCTCACCAGCGCCGATGCCGAGCGCCTGGGCCTGGTCAACCAGGTGGTGCCCGCCGACCAGCTCGATGCGGCGGTGGACGCACTCGCCGAGCGCCTGGCCGCCGGCCCCACGGTGGCGCTGGGCCACATGCGCCGGCTGATGCGCGCCTCGTTCGACCGCGACCTGCCCGCGCAACTGGAGGCGGAAACCCGCGCCTTCGGCGACTGCGCGCGCACGGCCGACCTGGCCGCGGGCATCGCCGCCTTCTACGCCAAGGAAAAACCGCGCTTCGAAGGGCGGTAGGCACCCCTGCGCGGCAGGGCACCACACGGCAGCGGCCGCTGACGCCCACGCGCCTGCCCTGCCGGCCGCCCGGCCCTACCATTCCGTCCGATCCGCAGCGCAGCGCAACGACCGGCCCCCGATTTTCAGCACCTGTCCGTCCATTCATTCATTCCTTGAGGAGACCCCTGCCATGAACCACCGCGACGTCTTCATCGTCGGCACCGCCCGCACCGCCATCGGCACCTTCGGCGGCACGCTCAAGGACGTGCCCAACAGCCAGCTGGCCACCACGGTCACGCGCGCCGCCATCGAACGCAGCGGCCTCGCACCCGACACGGTGGGCCACGTGGTCATGGGCAACGTCATCCCGACCGACACCAAGGACGCCTACCTGGCCCGCGTGGCCGCCATCGATGCGGGCTGCCCCATCGAGACGCCGGCCTTCAACGTCAACCGCCTGTGCGGCTCCGGCCTGCAGGCGATCGTGTCGGCCGCGCAGGCCATCGTGCTGGGCGACTGCGACGTGGCCGTCGGCGGCGGCAGCGAATCCATGAGCCGCGGCCCCTACTTCGACACCGCCGCGCGCTACGGCCAGCGCATGGGCGACGCCAAGAGCATCGACTACATGCTGGGCATCCTGCACGACCCCTGGCAGAAGATGCACATGGGCATCACCGCCGAGAACGTGGCCGAGCGCTACCGCATCAGCCGCACCATGCAGGACGAACTGGCCGCCGCCAGCCAGCACCGCGCCGCCGCGGCCATTGCCGCCGGGCACTTCAAGGCGCAGATCGTTCCGGTCGAGATCGCCACGCGCAAGGGCACCGTGCTGTTCGACACCGACGAGCACGTACGCGGCAACACCACGCTGGACGTGCTGGCCGGCATGAAGCCCGCGTTCAAGAAGGACGGCGGCAGTGTCACCGCCGGCAATGCCTCGGGCATCAACGACGGCGCCGCCGCCGTGGTGCTGGTGGCCGGCGACCGCGTGGCCGCGCTGAACGCCAAGCCGCTCGCCCGCCTGGTCGGCTACGCGCACGCGGGCGTGGACCCGGCCTACATGGGCATCGGCCCCGTGCCCGCCACGCGCCAGGTGCTGCAGCGCACGGGCCTGAAGATCGAGGACATGGACGTCATCGAGGCCAACGAGGCCTTCGCCGCCCAGGCCTGCGCCGTCATCCAGGAACTCGGCCTGGACCCCGCCAAGGTCAACCCCAACGGCTCGGGCATCTCCCTGGGCCACCCCGTGGGCGCCACCGGCGCGATCATCACGACCAAGGCCGTCGCCGAGCTGCACCGTACCGGCGGGCGATACGCGCTGGTCACGATGTGCATCGGCGGCGGGCAGGGCATCGCGGCCATCTTCGAGCGGGTTTGAAACGGTTGGAAACAGCCAGGGCAAAAGGCACGCGGCCGACTAGGATCGCTGCTTTTGTCCGCCCACTCGACGATGCCTTACATCTACCAAAACGCCGAAGCCCTGGAGGGAACCAGCAAGGTCGGCAGCAAGCACTGCGTGGCCCTGCTGCAGCACTATGCGCAACTGCCCCACACCAGTTCCTGGAAACCGGGCGAGACCGTCTTCGGCAACGCCAACATCAAGAAGGGCACGGCCATCGCCACCTTCAACGACAAAGGACGCTACGGCAGCCTGCCCACAGGCAACCACGCGGCGTTCTTCATCTCACAGGACCCTGGCGGCATCTGGATCATGGACCAGTGGCTGAGCGATACGCAAAAACCCAAGGTCTCCATGCGCTACATCCGCCCGAAGGTCCAGCGCAAGAACGGGGATTTCGCCGATCCCAGCAACAACGCCGCCGCGTATTCCGTCATCGAGTGATCGACCAAGAAAAGGCCCACATGCGCTCCACCCCCCTTTTGCGCCGCCCCGCAGCCCGAGCGGGGGCGCTGGTTGCCCTCACCGCAGCGCTCTTCTCTGGCGTGTCCGCTCCAGCGATTGCCGCCACGGCATCGCTGGACTGCCCGGCCACCGTGCGCCTCACCTCGCCCCGCGCGGAGGCCGCAGGCCTTCCGGCCGGCACCGAGATCGTGCTCGACCAGCGCCCCCTGCGCCTGACCGGCCACAACGTCTTCGACGGCCCGCCCGCCCAGGGCGCCGTCCTCATGCCCCAGTCGGACAAGCCCGGCAAGGGGGGGGCCACAGCCGTGTGGAATTTCGAAGGCGACTACCCGCAGGGCAAGTTCCTCGCGTGCGACTACGCCGGCGGCGCCGTGCGCGTGGTGCAGCGCGTGGACGACGCGGTGAAGCGCTGCACCGCCCGATCAAGCACCACGAAGAACCCGGCCACGCTGCAGACGCGCTTCCAGTGCGAGTGAGCCGCGCCTGAGGGCGCGCGGCGGATGTCCGGGCAGGCGGGAATCCGCCGCGACAGGCACCGCCGTCAATTAGCTATCTTTTTAATAGCAATCCAGGCAAACAATCCGCCGGCATGGCGGGGTTTTCACTTGTAGAACGCTTCCACCGCGCCCTTGAGCGTGATCATCAGCGGCCGGCCCTTGCGGTCAACCGTCTTGCCCGCGGGCACCTTCACCCAGCCCCCGCTCACGCAGTACTCCTCCACGTCGAAGCGCTCCTTTCCATTGAAGCGGATCCCGATGTCGTGCTCGAACACGGCGGCGACATGGTGCGGGCTGCGCGGGTCGATGGAGAGGTGGTCGGGCAGGTCGGGGCGTTGCGGAGCGTCGGTCACGGAAAGGCTTTCTGAGGGAAGGCGTGAATGGGATGGCAGTCGAAGGGGTGAATTGTCCAAGGTTTGAGAGGCAGCGCAGTCACCGCAGCATCGCGTACCCCACCCCGATCGCCGCCGCCAGCCCCACCGCATCCGCCACCAGCGCGCACGCCAGCGCATGGCGCGCGTGCCGGATGCCCACGCTGCCGAAGTACACCGCCAGCACGTAGAAGGTGGTTTCCGTCGATCCCTGCACGATGGCGGCCAGGCGGCCGGCGAAGGAATCGACGCCGTGCGTCTGCATGACGTCGATCATCAGGCCCCGCGCGCCGGCGCCGGAGAGCACCTTCATCAGCCCCACGGGCAGGGCCGGCAGGAACGCGGTGTCCCAGCCCATCGCCGCCACGCCCGCGCCGATGGCGCCCAGCAGCGCATCCATGCAGCCGGCCGCGCGGAAGATGCCGATGGCCGCGAGGATGGCGATGAGGTAGGGCACGATCTGCACCGCCACGCCAAAGCCTTCCTTGGCGCCTTCGATGAAGGCGTCGTAGACGTTCACGCGCCGCACGGCGCCCGCCAGCACGAATAGCATGACCACGCCCAGGATGACCGCCGCCCCGGTGGTGCCGGCGATGCGCGCGGCCTGCTCGGCCGGCAACCGGGCCAGCGCGGTGACCGCCGCCGCCAGCAGCCCGGCCACGGCCAGCACCGGCAGCAGCAGGCGCGCGCGCCACAGGGGCAGGCGCTGGCACACGGCCACGGCCAGCACGCCCGCCAGCAGCGACGCGAAGGTGACCAGCAGCGTCGGCAAAAAGATGTCCGCCGCGTTGAAGCCCGCGCCCAACCCCTGCTTCAGGGCCAGGCTCTGGCGGATGGCGATGACCGAGGTGGGAATGAGCGTGAGCCCCGCGGTGTTCATCACCACGAACATGATCTGCGCGTTGCTGGCGGTGTCGGGCGGGCCGGGGTTGAGGGTCTGCAGTTCGCGCATGGCCGTGAGGCCGAGCGGCGTGGCGGCGTTGTCCAGGCCCAGCAGGTTGGCCGAGAGGTTCATGGTCATCGCGCCCTGCGCCGGGTGGCCGTCGGGCACGCCGGGGAACAGCCGGCGCAGCAGCGGGGCGGCGGCGCGGGCGAGCAGCTCGATCATGCCGGCGCGCTCGCCCACGCGCAGCAGGCCCAGCCACAGCGCCATCACGCCGGCCAGGCCCAGCGAGATCTCGAAGCCCGAGCGGGCCGCATCGAACAGCGCGGCCAGCAAGGCCTGGAAGATGCCGTCCGCGCCCAGCAGCCAGCGCACGACAGCGGTGGCGAACGCCACGGTGAAGAACCCGATCCAGACCCAGTTGAGCGCCATGGCCGGGATGGTAGCCGCACGGACCCTGAGAACCTGTCCAATGTCTTTCTGGAGATCGCGTTGGCGCTCAATCGCCCGGCGTTCTCAGAGAAATCCGATCCAGCGCCCCGCCAGCACGGCCCCCAGCCACAGCGCGAGCGACACCGCAGCCTGCATGCGCACCCAGCCGCCAGCGCGCCCTTCGCGCAGGGCGCGCGCCCAGTGCCCGCCGGCATGCAGCGCCAGCGCATTCAGCAGCGCCAGCCCGATGACCGCCACCTTCACCAGGAACGCCGGATTGGCCAGGTAGTCGGCCGGCCGGGTGGCGAACAGCCACAGCCCGGTGACCAGAGCCAGCGCGATCCCCGCCCCCGCCGCGCGCGACAGGAACGGACCCAGCAGCGCCAGGGGAATGCGCCGGCCGATGGCGCCCCACAGGCGCAGGTCCAGCAGCACGGCAGCGCCCACGCCCAGGCCCAGCACGGCGATGTGCAGGGCGTTGACCACCAGGTAGGCCGTGCCGGACTGGCGCAGCCACGCGGCCGGGGCGGACGCGGCCAGGGTGTCCAGCAGGGGCGTGAGCCCGGCGAAATCCATGGGGCCTTCTAGCGTTTGGGGTTCTGGATGCGTTCGGGGTAGAGGGCGTAGGTCTTGCCGCCGACCTGGATCTGCACGGCCTTCATGCGCCGCTGGGAAGTGTCCCGGTCACGGTTGCCGATGGCGGTGATGGCATCGCCCGGCTTGGCGGAGGCCGCGGTGAAACCGGAGCGCTCGGTCTGCGACGGATTGCCCAGTTCCACGCGCCAGAGGGCGCCCTCGGCGGTCTTGACCTCCAGCGTCGGGTGGGGCGGCGCGATCTGTACGCGCTGCACGGTGCCGGCCAGCTCGGACTGGGCTTCTTCCGCCCAGGACCAGCCGTGGTGCGCCTGCGCGGGGCCGGCGCACAGGGCCGCCAGGGCGACGGCGGTGCTGACAACGGAACGGGTGATGACGGTCATCGGATACCTCCAGGCAACGGTTTTCACGGGACGTGGGGAATGCGCCGGTCGGCCATCGGTCCAGGCCGGCCCTGCCGCGACAGCCATCGTGCACGCAGCGCGGCGCATCGCCAAACGATGGCCCCACGGCGATGGGGGTTCGCGCCCGCGCGGCGGCGCGCTGTCCCGGGCCGCGGGCCCGCGGGTCAGAACGGTGCGTCGTCGTCTTCGGCACCGTTGGCCGCCACGGCAGCAGGGCCGCTCGAAGGCGCAGGGGCGGCAGGGTCGGCCGCCGGCGCTGCCGGGGGCGTGCCGCCCAGTTCGGTGCGGCCTTCGCCACCCAGCGCCTCGATCAGGTCGGGAATCAACTTGCTGAGTTCGCCCGTGGCGATGGCCACGTCGGTGTCGAAGCCGCCGTCATCGGCCTTGGTGCCTTCGAACACCGTGTCCAGGAACGATATCTTGCGCACCTGCAGGCCTTCGCTCAGCAAAAAGGACACGCGGTCGTCCCAGGTCATCGCGAGCTTGGTGGGCAGCTTGCCGGCGGCGATGTGCTCGCGCACCTCGTCGATGTCGAGCGGATGGCGGGCATAGCGCACCACGGCCTTGGCCTCGTCGGCGCTCTTGAGCTCGCACTCGCGGTCCACGCTGAAGCCCACGGGCGGCTCCTGCGTGCTGAGCCAGTGCGACATGGCGGCCTGGGGCGAGGTCTGCGTATCGAGCAGCGCCACCGACAGGCCGGGCAGCGCCTCGACCAGCAGCGTGACGACCTCGTCGGCCCGCGACTGGCTGCTGGTGTCCAGCACCAGCCAGTGGGCCTGCGGGTCGATCCACACCCACATCGATCCCTGCTTGGTGAAGGCCATGGGCAGCAGGTCGAGCTTGGCCTCGTCCTTGAGCTCCTTGGCTTCCTTCTTGCCGGGCTTGCGGCCAGTTTCCTGCTCGATGCGCGCGGCCTTTTCCTTGACCTTGCGGTTGAGCACCGAGCCGGGCAGCATCTTGGACTCGACCATGAAGCGCAGCACCCACTGCCCGCCCACGGATTCGGCCATGGGGCCGTGCGCGTCGCCCCGCGGCGGCACCCAGCCCAGCGATTTTTCCTGCGTGGCGCCGCACTCCACGAACGGCGTCTTGGCCAGCGCCTCCTCCACCTGCGGCAGGTCCACCTGCCACTGCGGCGCGATGCGGTACACGATCATGTTCTTGAACACGGAAATCCTTCAGCTCTGACGTTCATTGGCACACCCTGGGGCGCACGCCCGGGGGCGCGGCGCGGTGCAGCGGGGTGCCATTGTCGGGGGTGCGGTCGGCGCCGGGCCCGCGGCCTGGCGTGGCCTTCGCTGGCATGGCACCCCGTTTGCTATTGATTCAATAGCTGCACAGGCAATCAATACGCCGGCATGGGGCCATTCCCATCCCCCGTTGCACGGACAGGGCAACCAACCCTTGTCACAACTTTACACAGCCACACGAACGCCTCACGCCGGCGTTACACAGGGGGAAGACACTGGCCCTCAACCGCTGCAACGGTCGTTGCGGCGGACCCACTCGCCCCCTGGGGCAAGAAAGGAACCACCATGTCCATCTTCTTCCAACGACGCATCGCCGGCGCTGCCGCCGCCACCGCCCTGCTGGCCGCCCTGGCCGCACCCGCCTTCGCGCAGACCCCTCCCCCCGCCCCGTCCGCGCCGCCCGCCGCCGGCCCGTCGCAGGACGGCCCGCGCCACCGCATGCCCAGCCCCGAGCAGCGCAAGGCGCACATGGAGCAGCGCGCCAACGCCCTGCAGCAAAAGCTGCAGCTCACCCCGGCCCAGCAGCCCGCCTGGGACACCTTCAAGGCCGCGATGCAGCCGCAGGAGCGCGGCGCGCGGCTCGATCCCAAGGGCCTCGACCAGCTGACCACGCCCGAGCGCATCGACCGCATGCGGGCCATGCGCGCCCAGCACAGCGCGGAGGCCGACCGCCGCGATGAAGCCACCAAGGCCTTCTACGCCACGCTGACCCCGGCGCAGCAAAAGACCTTCGACCAGGAAAGCCGCCGCATGCACCGCCACCCTGGCATGGGCGGCCCACGCGATGGTGAACGCGGCAAGGACGGACGCCACGGCGGCCCGCGCGGCGAACGCCCGGCCGTGCCGCCGGTGCCCGCACCCGCGCCGCAGTAAGCGACCGGTCCGGGAGGGTTTGCGCACAGTCTGGATATCTCTGCATACCCCCCGGTCAGATCCCGACCGATCAGTACGGTTGAGGCGACTGCCTACAACGCACCCCCCGATGGGCGGAATACAGTGGGTTACACACGTTGTGCAAACCCACAGTCATTCCATCGAGGGAATTTCCATGCCGATCACCCACCTCCTGCGTTCCCGCGCCCTGCTGCGCGGGAACGCTTTTTTCCTGGCGCTGGCCTGCGTCGCCGGCGCAGGCGCCGTTCACGCCCAGCCTTCGGGCACCAGCCCGTCCGTCTACGTGCAAGGCGGCTGGGCAGAACACCAGACCGATTCCGCCGCCGTGGGTGTGACGCTGCCCTGGAACTGGCAGAGCGAGCTGTGGGGCCATGAAGTGCGCGGCTACTGGGACATTTCCGCCAGCCGCTGGTCGTACAACGGGGTCAATGGCTCGGGCGACCTGACCGTGGTCGGCTTCACCCCCACCTTCCGCCTGCGCCCCGACAACGGCCGCGCCAACTGGTTCTGGGAAGGGGGCGTCGGCATCACGTATGCCGACCGCAAGTACCACACCCCCGACAAGGAGTTCAGCACCCGCTACAACTTCGGTTCCCACCTGGGCGTGGGCTACAGCCTGGGCGCGCAGCGCCAGCACGAGATCGTGCTGCGGGTGCAGCACCTGTCCAACGCGGGCATCAAGAAGCCCAACCCGGGCGAGAACTTCGTGCAGCTGCGCTACGCGTACCACTTCTGATCCCTGCCTGTTTCATCCATGCCAACAAGGGCCCTTCGGGGCCCTTTTTCTTTGGCAGATGCCGATCCGGGGCGCATTGTGGACAAGCCTGGGGACATTTCCGGAGCAACCCATGGGTTATCCACAGAAGACGCCGAGGCGCCGAAGTTGTTGTCGCCCGGCATGCCGGTTCACCCGGCCAGCGCCACAGGGTTTGCGACCATCCAAGTGCTTGGCAGCGTTGAGGAAATCGGCCTTGTCCACAGAAACGGGGCTCCTCTACTACTACTGCTATGTATTGATAGAACCTTTAATGGAATAACAAGGAACCTCCGGGCCGCCGAAAACCGACCGCCGCGCTCCTTGCCCGACGTCACCCGGGCCCGGCGCAAAACGAAGGCATCCCGCCCGCCGTGGGAAAAGAAAAAGGGAAGGGAAAGAAAAAGAAGAAAGGGGCGAACGCCTCGCCGTCCGATCGACGGGCTGCGCCCGATCCATGGTCGGCAGATATCGGACCTGGCGACATCGCACGGAAGGGGGCCGCTTTCGCGCCAATGAGCGAAAAAGGGCGGCCACGGGAACAAGTCTGTGGATATTTCCCGCACAACCGGCCACTTGTCCACAGCGAAATGCGATGCGCCGGTTTTGTCCCCGCCGCCGCGACAGCAGGAGCCGGGTGCCGCCCACAAGGTTCACGGCATCGCAAGTCCGTTGATCCGCAACGGAAAAATGCAGTTGTCCACAGTTGGAGGCCGTGCTTACTACGACTACTATGGATTGATAAAGACATTAAGGAGAAGACAGAAAAAACCGTCGCCCGCGGCCCGCCCCGGATGGCGAGGAGGTGTGGCAGAACGAGACGCGCGTGGCGCAGGAAGGCGCCAGGGGCCTTCGGCACAGCGGAGGCAGGGGGAGGGGACACCCGGCGCGTGGAAGGCCGCCCAGCCGCCCGGCAGGGGCCTGCCGGGGGCTGTCAGAGGAAAAAGATCAGACGGGCGCGTTCCGCAGGAAGCGCTCGAGCACGTCGGCCGGCAGCGGCCGGCTGAAGAAATAGCCCTGGTAGAGCTGGCAGCCCGCCTGGGCCAGGCGGTTGCGCTGGGCGCCGGTCTCGACGCCTTCGGCGATGACGTTCAGGCCCAGGCTGCGCGAGAGCGCGATGATGGTGTCCACGATGGCCGCATCGTTGGGATCGCTGAGCAGGTCGCGCACGAAGCTCTGGTCGATCTTGAGCTGGTCCAGTGGCATGCGCTTGAGGTAGCTCAGGGAGGAGTAGCCGGTGCCGAAGTCGTCCAGCGAGAAACCCACCCCATGGGCGCGCAGCGCCGACATGGTGGCGATGGTGGTTTCCATGTCGTCCACGAAGAGGCTTTCGGTCAGCTCCAGCTTGAGCTGGTCGGCCGGCGCCCCGGTGAACACCAGCGCACGCACCACGTCGTCCACGAAGCCCGCGTGGTGGAACTGGCGCGAGCTCACGTTCACCGCCATGGTGAGGTGCGACAGGGAGGGCTCGTCCTGCCAGCTGGCCAGCAAGGTGCAAGCGGTGTGCAGCACCCAACGGCCCAGGGGCAGCACGAGCCCGGTTTCTTCGGCCAGGGGGATGAAATCGCCTGGCGGCACCATGCCCCGCTTGGCGTGCGGCCAGCGCACCAGCGCCTCCACCCCGACCACGCGGTTCATCGTGTCCACCTGGGGCTGGTAGTGCAGCAGGAATTCCTCGCGGGCGATCGCCGTGCGCAGGTCGTCTTCCAGCGCGGCCCGGGCCGTCACCACGGCCTGCATGCCGGGGTCGAAAAAGCGCAGGGTGTTGCGGCCGGCGGTCTTGGCCTGGTACATGGCCAGGTCCGCCTGCTTGAGCAGCTCGCCCACGGTGGACTGGCCGTCGGTGAACGGGGCGACGCCGATGCTGGGCGTGCTGCGGTACTGGTAGCCGTCCAGGGCATAGGGGGCGCTCAGCACCGACAGGATCTTCTCGCCCACCACGCGGGCGCTCACGGCCAGTTCGTCGGGCCGGGGGCTGAGCGCCTCGATCATCACCACGAACTCGTCGCCGCCCAGCCGCGCCACGGTATCGACGGTGCGCACGCAGGTGTTCAGGCGCTGCGCCACCTGCTGCAGCAGCAGGTCGCCCTTGTCGTGGCCGAGCGTGTCGTTCAGCGTCTTGAAGTTGTCCAGGTCGATGAACAGCAGCGCCCCGCCCTGGCGCTGGCGCTGCGCCGTGGCCAGGGCCTGGTGCATGCGGTCCATGAGCAGCATGCGGTTGGGCAGGCCGGTGAGCGAGTCGAAGAACGCCAGGCGCTGGATCTCGCGCTCGGTGGCCTTGCGGTGGCCGATGTCGGTGTGGATGGCCAGGATGGATTCGGGCTGGCCGCCCTCGTCGCGCACCAGGGTCCAGCGGCCTTCCACGTCGATCGCATGCCCGTCCTGGTGGAACTGCACGATCTCGCCCGTCCACTCGCCCTGGGCCAGGGTGGCCTCGGTGGCGCGCAGGAATTCGGTGGCGTTCTGGTAGAGCAGCGTGTCGATGGTGCGGCCCAGCACCTGCGCCTGCGACCAGCCGTACATGCGTTCCGCGCCCTGGTTCCAGAACGTGATGCGGTGCTCCAGGTCGCGCACGATGATGGCGTCGCGGGCCTTGTCCAGCAGCGAGGCCTGGCGCCGGATGTGGGCGTCCGATGCCTGGCGGGCCATTTCGGCGGTGGCGCGCGCCGCGAAGATGCGCAAGGTCGAGGAGACCAGCGCCGGCCGCTCCAGCGGCTCGCGGAAGATCACGAAGATCAGCCCGATGGGCCGCCCCTCGGCGTCGCGCAGCTGCTGGCCCACGTAGCTTTGGGCGCCCAGCGCCGCGACGGGTGAGCGCGGGTACAGCTCGCAGACGCCGGATGTGACCACGTATTCCGCCTCGGTCGCCAGCCGCAGGCTGGGCGTGCCCTCCAGCGAATACTCGGCATTGGGCTGCACCACGCCATCCTGCACGCGCGAGAGCGTGATGGCGCGCGGCGGCTGTCCCTCCACCGGCGGCAGCAGCCGCGTCACGCAGCCGGCCTGTGCGCCCAGGGCGTCCGCCATGTTGCTGGCCAGCTGCTTGAAGAATTCGGTCCCGGTGCTGGCCGAGATGGCAGCGGCGGCCTTGAGCACCACGCTCTGCAGGCGCTGCTGGTCCTGGCGGGTGCGCAGGCTCTCGATGCCGAAGGCCAGGTCGTTGGCCAGCTGCTGCAGCAGCTCGGTCTCCTCGGAGCCGATCTCCAGCACTTCGGGCGGGTAGAGGTACAGCAGGCCGAACGAGCGCTCGGCGTTGCGCAGCGGCAGGCTGATCACCGAATGCAGGCCTTGCCGCAGCATGCGCTCGGTCCAGCTGGCGAACGTCGGGTCGAGCCGGATGTCGCGCACGATCACCGGGCGGCCGCTGCGCACCGCCAGCCCGGCCGGGCCCTGGCCGCCCGGCTGGTCGGCCGACCAGCTCAGCTGCAGTGTCTCCGCATAGTGGTCGCTGTGGTGGCCGCTCCAGGCCACGGGCTCGATGCTCTGGCGCGCATCGTCGCGCACCATGCCGACCCAGGCCATCCGGTAGCCGCCCACGTCCGTGGCGATGCGGCAGACCTCGCGCAGCAGGTCGGCCTCGGAGGTCGCGCGCACAAGGGATTCGTTGCAGGCGGCCAGCAGCCGCTGGATGCTGCCCACCCGCGCCAGCTCCCGTTCGAGGCGCATGCGCTGCGTGACGTCGGTGGCCAGCACCTGGCGTGCAGGCACACCGTTGAATTCGATGCCCCCGGCATACACCTCGGTGTCGATCACCGTGCCGTCCTTCTTGCGGTGGCGCCGGTGCACGGCGTCACGCCGGGCATTGTGGGGAATGGTGTGCGCTTCCCGTATGCGGGCTTCGCGGTTGTCCTGGGGCCACAGGTCAGGCGTGGTCATGCACAGCAGTTCCGCCTCGCTGTACCCGTACTGGCGCACCATGGCCCGGTTGACGGCCAGGATGCGCAGGGTGCCCAGCTCGTACACCCACATGGGCTGCGGGTGCGCATCGAACAGCAGGCGGTATTGCTGCTCTGACGCGTGCAGCTGCGCGGCATAGCGCCGCAGCTGCACCACGGCGCCCAGCGACTCGGCCAGGATCTGCACGTGCGCCAGGTGGCGCTGCGAGAACGACGCCAGCGGGTCGCCGTTGACCTTGAGCATGCCCACCACCGCGTCGCCCGCGCGCACCGGCGCCGCGATGAAGGCCACCGGCCCCGGCTCGCACAGGGCGGCCGAGGGCATGGCCTGCGCGACGGCCGGCTGGCTGCAGACGGTCTCGCCCGCGTCGATGCGGTGCCACAGCTCGTAGCCTTCCAGCGGGCGCACGTCGTTCAGCGGCACGGCGCGCATGCCGGTGCTGGCCTGCACCCGGGCTTTGTCGCCTTCGCGCATCACCACCATCGCACCGCCGGCATCGGACAGTTCCATCGCGGTGCGGGCCACCAGCTGCAGCACCTCGTCCATGGACAGTTCGAGCGACGAAATCTTCTGCTGCACGCGCACCAGCTCGGCGTGGGTGCGGGCCTCGTCCTTGGCCTGCAGCGCGCTGTCCTTTTGCGCGCTGATGTCGGTCATGCCGCCCACCATGCGGATCGCATGGCCTTCGGCGTCGCGGATCACGAAGCCGCGGTCCTGCACCCAGGCGTAGCTGCCGTCGTAGCGGCGAAAGCGGTATTCCTCGGCCCAGTGCTTGGCCGTGCCCTCGATCGCCGCGTGGATGCTCTCCAGCACCGCGTCGCTGTCTTCCGGGTGCAGGCGCAGCGTCCACGACGTGCTGTCGTGCGGCAGGGTCTGCATGGGCACACCGAACAGCGTCTGCATGCCCTCGTTCCACCACATGGAGTCGTCGTGCAGGTTCCAGTCCCAGATGGCGTCGGCCGTGGCGCGCGCCACCAGGTGAAAGCGCTCGTCGCTGGCGGCCCGCTCGGTGGCCATGCGCGCCTGGTTGCGCTGGCTGCGGCGCAACTCCAGCAGGGCGATGGCCTGCCCGGCCACCGCGCGCAACGATTCGAGCTGGGGTGGTTGCAGCACGCACGGCTCGGTGGACATCACCACCACGGCGCCCAGCACCCATTTCTCCGCGGTGATCAGCGGCATGCAGGCCACGGCGCGCACGCGCGGCCCGGCGATCACCAGCGGATGGCGGCGCAGCGTGGAATGGGCGTGGGTGTCCTGCACCTGCACCACCCGGCCGTCCACCGCCAGGGCGCACAGCGGGTGGGCCGCATCCAGCGACTGCAGTTCGATGCCGGTGCTGGCCTTGAACCACTCGCGCCCCTGGTCGATGAAACCGATCGCCGCCATGGGCATGCCGCACAGGCGGGCGGCCAGCCGGGTCAGCTGATCGAACGCCTCCTCCGCCGGGGTGTCCAGCACCGCGCAGGCACGCAGCGCCTCCAGGCGTTTGCCCACGGGCGCAACCTTGGGCGGCACGCTCAAAAGGCCAGCGGACGGGAAAGTGACCGTGGGCATGGGTCGGTAGGCGACAGCACCTGCATGGGATTCGGGCGGATCGGGATCTGCGGCGGCAAATGACTACAAAAAGTAACGGTGAATGCTACACCGGCGCCGTGCCGGCCGGTGTTGCTTCCTGGCCTATCGGGCCTGCCGCCGTTCGCGCACCGCCTGGGCCAGGGCCTGTAGCACCGGCACTGTCTGCGCCATGCTGATGCAGGCGTCGGTCACCGATACGCCCTGCGCCAGGGGCTGGCCAGCGACGATGTCCTGCCGGCCTTCCTGCAGGTGGCTCTCGATCATCAGGCCCACGATGCGGCGGTCACCGCCGGCCACCTGCCCGGCAACATCGGCCGCCACGTCGATCTGGCGGCTGTGCTGCTTGCTGCTGTTGGCGTGCGAGACGTCGACCATTACCTGCGCGCGCAGCCCCGCCGCCTGCAGCAGCTGGCAGGCGGCGTCCACGGATGGCGCCGCGTAGTTGGGCTGCTTGCCGCCGCGCAGGATCACGTGGCAGTCGTTGTTGCCGCGCGTCTCGAAGATGGCGGACTGGCCCATCTTGGTCATGCCCATGAAGGCATGCGGCGCCTGGGCCGCCAGGATGGCGTCGCTGGCCACCTTCACGCCGCCGTCGGTGCCGTTCTTGAAGCCCACCGGGCACGACAGGCCGCTGGCCAGCTGGCGGTGGCTCTGGCTTTCGGTGGTGCGCGCCCCGATCGCGCCCCAGCTCACCAGGTCGCTGATGAACTGCGGGCTGAGCAGGTCGAGGAATTCGGTGCCCACCGGCAGGCCCAGCGCCAGGATGTCCAGGAGCAGCGCGCGGGCCATCTCCAGCCCCTCGTTGATGGCGAAGCTGCCGTCCAGGTGCGGGTCGTTGATGTAGCCCTTCCAGCCGACGGTGGTGCGGGGCTTCTCGAAGTACACGCGCATCACGACCAGCAGGTCCTGCGACAGCGCATCGGCCTGCGTTTTGAGCTGGCGGGCGTATTCCATGGCCTGCCCGTGGTCGTGGATCGAGCAGGGTCCCACCACCACGACGAGACGGTCGTCCTGGCCGTGCAGCACGCGCGAGATCGCCGCGCGGCTGGTCTCGACCAGCTGCAGCGCGCCGGGCGGCGTGGGCAGCCATTCCTGCAGCAGCGCAGGCGTGATCAGCGGGCGCACGGCCTTGATGCGCGTGTCGTCGATGCGGGTCGTGTCGTGGGTGGAGAGCGGGGTGGCGGTGCGGTGCACGTGGGGGGTGGCTGGGGTCGTCATGGCGGCGATTGTCGCGCGCCGCCCGCCGCTGCCCCTTGGCCCCGCTCAGGGCCGGCGGAAGGCGGTTTTCTGCCGTGACCAGTAGCGCGAATCGAGCCGGTCCATCCGCACCTCGCCGCCGGTGGAGGGCGCGTGCACGAAGCGGCCCTCGCCCACGTAGATGCCCGCATGCGTCGGCCGCCCCGCGCCGAACACCACCAGGTCGCCCGTGCGCAGGTCGCCGCTGTCCACCGGCAGCCCGAAGTCGCTCAGCTGCGCCACGGTGCGCGGCGGGGCGATGCCCGCGCGGCTCTTGTACACATAGCCGATGAGGCCGCTGCAGTCGAATCCGCCTTCGGGCGTGTTGCCGCCATAGCGGTACGGCGTGCCCACCAGCCCCAGCGCATGGATGGCGATGTCGCTCGACTGGTCGGGCGACAGCTGCGAATACGTCACACTGGTGCGCGGCGAACGCGGCTGTGGCGTGGTACCGCAGCCGGCCAGCAGCAAGGCGGCGGACAACAGTGCAAGGCAGAGGGAGGCACGCATGCGCCGAGGGTAACGGATGTGCTGCGGCACCAGGCGCGCGAGCGTGGATGTCAGCGGGGCGATGCGTCCGCCGGTGCCGCCGGCCCCGCGCCCACCTTGTGCAGCAGGTGTTCCGCCAGCGTTTCGTACAGCGGGCGCACCAGCATGCGCGACACCAGGCTGGCCAGCATGGCCGAGGCCATCAGGCTCAGCACCATGGCATGGCCGTCCACCATCTCCATCACGATGATGAAGGCCGTGAGCGGCGCCTGCGTGACCGCCGCCAGGAAGGCCGCCATGCCCATGGCGATCAGGGCCGGGGCGATGTCCGCGCCGGTCAGCAGCGAGATGTTGTGCCCCACCCCCGCGCCGATCGACAGCGCTGGCGCGAAGAAGCCGCCGGGCACGCCGCACCAGGCCGTGAGCCAGGTGGCGATGAATTTCAGCGTGACATAGAACGCCGGGACATCGGCCTGCCCCGCCAGCATGTGCTTGACCGCCTCGGAGCCGGCGCCGAAGGTGGCGCCGCCGGTGGCCAGGCCGATCACCGCCACCGCCAGCCCGCCCGCTGCCGCGAAGCGCACCGGGAACCGGGCGCGCCACTGGTTGAGCCGGCCCGGCGCACCGGTGAGCGAAGCGGTGATGAGCTTGGCGAACAGGCCGCCCAGCACGCCGCACACCAGGGCCACGCCCAGGCCAGGCAGCAGCGCGTCCCAGCCCAGGCGGGGCACGCGAATCACCCCGAAATACGTCAGGTTGCCGAAGAACGACACCCCCATCAGCCCGGCCAGCACGATGGCCGCGATGATCAGCCCGCTGCTGCGCGATTCGAGCTTGCGCGACAGCTCCTCGATCGCGAACACCACGCCCGCCAGCGGCGCATTGAACGCCGCGGCGATGCCGGCGGCCCCGCCCGCCACCAGCAGCGCATGGCTGGTGATGCCCGAACGCGGCCCGAGCCAGCGCTGCGCGTGCTGCATCACGCCCGCCGCGACCTGCACCGACGGGCCCTCGCGGCCCATGGAAAGCCCGGCCAGAAAGCCCGCGCTGCCCAGCAGCACCTTGCCCAGCGACATGCGCAGCGAGACGAAGTAGCCGCGCTGGCCGGGCGGCAGGCCCGGCTCCAGCGCCGCCATCACCTGCGGAATGCCCGAGCCTGCCGCCCCGGGAACGAAGCGGCGCGTGGCCCACACGATGGCCGCCGTGAGCGCCGGGGTCCACAGCAGCACGCCCCAGCCGCCCTGCCAGTGCAGCACCTGCTCGAAGCGTGCGAACGCCCATTCCCCCAGGACCGTGAACGCCACCACGAAGAGCCCGGCCGCCGCGGCGTAGGCCAGCACGATCGCGCGCTCCACCCACCGCCAGCCGTCCGCGAACTCCTGCCGCAGGTTGTGAAGAAAGTCGGGTTCGCGATGCATGGGAAATGGCCAGGGCAGGCGGTGGAACAAGGCGTTTTGATTGTGGCACGGGCTTGTCGCACGGCCAGTCCGCGAACGGGGCGAATCGGGCACAATCGACGGCTCCCCGCGGCCCCTGGCAGGCCGCGCAGGCCGTAGTGCCTTCTCTCCACCATTCTCTACAGGCCCTTACACCATGGCATCCGTCAACAAAGTCATCATCGTGGGCAATCTCGGGCGCGATCCCGAAATGCGCACCTTCCCCAGCGGCGACCAGGTCGCCAACGTCACCATCGCCACCACCGACCGCTGGCGCGACAAGAACACCGGCGAGAACAAGGAAGCCACCGAGTGGCACCGCGTGGTGTTCAACGGCCGCCTGGCCGAAATCGTCGGCCAGTACCTGCGCAAGGGCTCGCAGGTCTATGTGGAAGGCAGCCTGCGCACCCGCAAGTGGACCGACCAGGCCGGCCAGGAAAAATTCACCACCGAAATCCGCGCCGACACCATGCAGATGCTGGGCAGCCGCCAGGGCATGGGCGGCGGCCAGGGCGGCGGTGGCGGCTACGAAGACAGCGGCTATGGCGGCGGTGGCAACGACGGCGGCTACGACAACAGCGCCCCGCCCGCTCCGGCGCGCCGCCCGGCACCGGCACCGGTCCAGCGCCCTGCCGCGCCCGCACCGCGTCCGGCACCGGCGCCCGCCGCCCAGGCCCCGCGCGCGGCCTCGGGCTTCGACGACATGGACGACGACATTCCGTTCTGAAGCCGTCGCGCCGTCGTGGCCCATGAAAGGCCTGTCTTCGCAAGGAGACAGGCCTTTTTCGCACCTTTTTCGCGCGGGGTGCCGGGCCACCGATGGGCTGCTTTTTCAGGCGGTTTCCTTGCCCGCGCCTTCCTTTTCCTCGCCGGCCGGCTCCGTTTTCCACAGGCCCCGCACGTTCATCGCCGCCAGGCAGCACTGCAGCGCCATGAGCGCCCAGGCGCGGGTGTGCCATCCCCAGGCCAGCCACAGCACGTTGCTGCCGAGAAAGATCCAGAACCCGGCATTGCGCCGCGCTGAGTGCGTGGAGGCGACCAGCCAGGCCGCCAGCACCGACGCCGCGAATGCCGGCCACTGCAAGAGGCCGAGCCAGTCGTCCATCGCGGTCAGGCGCCCACGGCCTGCAGCAGCTTCTGGTTGAACGCCGGAATGTCGTCGGGCTTGCGGCTGCTGACCCATTGCCCCTCGACGTGCACGGTTTCGTCCACCCAGGTGGCGCCGGCGTTGCGCAGGTCGGTGGCCAAGCTGGGCCAGCTGGTCAGGGTCTTGCCGCGCACCAGGCCGGCGTCCACCAGCAGCCAGGCCCCATGGCAGATCACGGCGATGGGCTTGCCGGCCTGGTCGATGGCCTGCACGAAGGCCTGGGCCTTCGCGTCCGTGCGCAGGGTGTCGGCGTTGAGCACGCCGCCGGGCAGCAGCACGGCATCAAACCGGGCGGGATCGGCCTGGTCGAGGGTGCCGTCCACCGCGAAGGTATCGGCCTTTTCGTCGTGGTGGAAGCCCTGCACCTGGCCGGCCTTCGGGGCGATGATCCGGGTGGCGATGCCGGCCTTTTGCAGCGCGTCGCGCGGGCCGGTCAGCTCGACCTGTTCGAAGCCGTCGGTCACGAGGATGGCGACGGTGCGGGCGCTGGCGGCGGGAGAGGATGCGGTCATGGGTGGGGTCCTTTCAAAGGCCACCAATCTAGGGGCCGTGGTGCCCGTGGCGTGTCGGCCAACTGCCATCGCGGCGCAGGACATCGGCCTGCATGGCGGTCGTCAGCCGCGACCGCGCCAGCGCTCGATACCCTCGAACACCGCCATGCCGGCCAGCAGGGCGGCCACGAACCACACGCCGTCCGGCACCCCCATGCCCAGCAGCACCAGGGCCGGGCCGGGGCAGATGCCGGCCAGCCCCCAGCCGATGCCGAACAACGCGCTGCCGCCCACCAGCCGCGCGTCGATGCCGTGCGCGGCGGGCCACTGCAGCGGTGTGCCGCGCAGCGTGGTGCCCCGGCGGCGCGCCATCGTGAACGCCACCAGGGCCACGCCCACGGCGCCAGCCATCACCAGGGCGAGCGACGGGTCCCAGGACCCCGCGATGTCCAGGAACCCCAGCACCTTGGCCGGGTCGGCCATGCCGGACACCAGCAGCCCCAGCCCGAAGACCAGGCCCGCGGCAAAGGCGATCAGAACGGTCATGGCGCGTTCCCTCCGTTCAGGCCAGGTGCCGCAGCGCGAAGACGGTGCCCATGCCGGCCGCCATGAAAACCAGCGTGGCCACCAGGGAGCGCACCGACCAGCGCGACAGTCCGCACACGCCGTGGCCGCTGGTGCAGCCCGCCCCGTAGCGCGTGCCCACGCCCACCAGCAGGCCCGCGGCGATGAGCAGGCCCGGGCCGGCGTCGATGCGCACTGCCGGCAGGGGTGCGGCCAGTGCATAGGCCAGCGGCGCCGCGACCAGGCCCGCCACGAAGGCCACGCGCCAGGCCCGGTCGCCGCGCCGGGGCCGCAGCAGGCCGCCCACCACGCCGCTGATGCCGGCGATTCGCCCCGCCAGCAGGAAAAAGCCCCCGGCCGCCAGGCCGATGAGCGCGCCGCCCGCCAACGCGGTGCCGGGGGTGAAGGCGTTCCAGTCGATGGCCATGGGGTTCACTCCTTGGGGCAATACAGGCGGTACAGCACCGCCAGGATCTCGAGCAGCGCGGCGTCGGCCACGCGGTAGTGGATGTTCTTGCCCTCGCGCCGGGTCTCCACCACGCCCTGGGTGCGCAGCACGCCGAGCTGCTGCGACAGCGTGGGCTGCTGGATGCCCAGGCGTGCCTGCAGGTCGCTCACGCACTGCTCGCCCTGCGACAGCTGGCACAGCAGCAGCAGCCGGTCTTCGTTGGCCAGGGCCTTCAGGGCCGAGACGGCCTGGCTGGCCGCCTGGCGCAGGCGCTCGGGGTCGATGGGGATGGGGTCCATGGGAAGATCGGTGCAAAAGCCGTCACAAGGCCACCGAAAGGTCGGCGTTGGATTCAATATATCAAATCACATAATATCTGTGGAAAGATTGTTGTCCGCTGAACCGCCTGAAAGGCCGCCCGCCATGCCCCGCACCACTTCCCTGCAGTCGTTCTTCGATCCCGCCACGGGCACGGTGACCCACCTCGTGTGGGATCTGGCGACGCGGTGCGCGGCCATCATCGATCCGGTGCTCGACTTCGATGCCGCCGCGGGCCGCATCGCCACCCGCTCGGCCGATGCGGTGCTGGCCTGTGTGCGCGAGCGGGGGCTCACGGTGCAGTGGATCCTGGAGACCCATGTGCATGCCGACCACCTGTCGGCCGCGCCGTACCTGAAGGCGCAGGCGGGGGGCCGCATCGCGGTGGGCGAGCACATCCGCGCGGTGCAGGCCGCTTTCGGCCGGCTCTTTCCCGCCGAAACCGGCGCCGCGGACGGCAGCCCGTTCGACCATCTGGTGCGCGATGGCGAAACGCTGCGGCTGGGCGACACGCCCGTCACGGCCCTGTGGGTGCCGGGGCACACGCCGGCCGACATGGCCTACCTTGTGGACGGCGCGGCCTTCGTGGGCGACACGCTCTTCATGCCCGACGTGGGCACGGCGCGGGCGGACTTTCCCGGGGGCGATGCGGCCACGCTCTACCGCTCCATCCAGCGGCTGCTGGCGCTGCCGGGCGACACGCGCCTGTTCGTGTGCCACGACTACCCACCGGCCGGGCGCGCGCCGCAATGGGAGACCACGGTGCAGGCGCAGCGCGAACACAACATCCACGTGGGCGGCGGCGTGGCCGAGGCGGATTTCGTCGCCCTGCGCCGCGCGCGCGACGCCACGCTGGGCGCGCCGGCGCTGCTGCTGCCCTCCCTGCAGGTCAACGTGCGCGCAGGGCAACTGCCGCCCCCCGAGGCGAACGGCATCGCCTACCTGCGCATTCCGCTGAACGCGTTCGGGACGCCGCCGGCCGCCTGAGCCCGGGCGTTGTCGGGCCGTGCGGGATCGCTCCTACCCGGTAACAGGTGCCGGGCCCACTGCCCCGGCGCTGGCACGGGGCGAAGCTGTAGGCATCCGGCGCACCGTTTCACGGACCGCGTCCCCACCGACCGACCCAAGGAGCCCGCCATGCGCACCCCCATCGTTCCCGACACCGCCATCGACCCCACCGACGATCCCACGGCCGAAATGCCGGAAGGCGACGACATCAACGACCATCTGGAAGCCGAGCAGGACGTTTCGGACGGCATCGAGGACATCTCGGTGCAGGCCTTCGACGACCCGCGCAGCGGCGGCCCGCTGAACTTCGACGACGGCACCGACATGGCCCACCCCCGCGGCAAGACCGGCCGCGACGGCGGCACCTGGGAGGCCGAGGGCAGCGACAGCGGCGACCTGGAGCCACCGGCCGAGATGCTCTCCGACCGCAACGGCCCGAGCGACCCGGACGCCAAGCGCACCGGCTGACGTGGCGCGGCAACGCAGCAAAAAACAAAAAGGGGCGCCCGTGCGCCCCTTTTGCTTGCTATTGAAAATATAGCGGTATGCCCTAGTGGAACATGCGGTCGCGGCCCAAAAGGCTTCAAGCGCCTGACGTGGAGGCCGCCGCCGGTTCCACGGCCCGTTCAGTGCACCACCATCAGGTGGAAGGGCCACACGTACGCCTGCAGTGTCACGTACAGCCCCACCAGGCAGGCCAGCGCGATCGAGTGGAAGAACACGTAGCGCAGGATGTCGCCCTCGTGGTTGAACCAGCGGGTGGCCGTCGATGCCACCACGATCGACTGCGCATCGATCATCTTGCCCATCACCCCGCCCGAGCTGTTGGCCGCGCCCATGAGGTTGGGCGACAGGCCCAACTGCTCGGCGGCGACCTTCTGCATGCCGCCGAACAGCACGTTCGAGGCCGTGTCCGAGCCGGTGAGCGCCACGCCCAGCCAGCCCATCAGCGTGCCGAAGAACGGGTAGAACACGCCCGTGTTGGCGAACGCCAGTCCCAGCGTGGTGTCGGTGCCCGAATAGCGCGTGAGCGTGCCCAGGGCCAGCATGAGCACGATGGTCAGCAGCGAAAAGCGCACCAGCCACACTGTCTTGAAGAACGTGCACACGATGGCGACCGGGTTGTATTTCATGAAGAACGCGCTCACCACCGCCGACAGCAGGATGGCGGTGCCTGTGGCCGACAGCAGGTTCAGCGTGTACACCGCGCCCTCCTTGGTGGGCGTGGGCACCACGGGCGGCACCTTCTCGATCAGGTTGTGCAGGCCGGCCATGGGGAAGGCGGGTGCGAACAGGCCGTTGAGCCAGGCCTTGACCGGCGGCAGGCCCCAGATGAACACGAACACCGACAGGATGACCCAGGGCGTCCAGGCGGCCACCAGCGCGGCGCGGCTGTGCGCGGTGACGGGCTGGGGCGGCTTGGCTTCCGAGGCGCTCACGTCGCGCCCGCGCAGCGAGGCCGAGGTCCACACCGTCTTGGGCTTCCACACGCGCAGGAAGGCCACCAGCGAGGCCATGGAGACGATGGCGGCGATGATGTCCACCAGTTCGGGGCCGATGAAGTTGGACACCAGGTACTGGGGCACGGCGAAGGACACCGCCGTCACCAGGATGGCGGGCCAGATCTCCCACATGCCCTTGCGGCCCGCGAAGGCCCAGATCAGCCAGAACGGCACCAGCAGCGAGAAGAACGGCAGCTGCCGCCCCACCATCGCCGTCACCTCCATCAGGTCGTAGCCGTGCACCTTGGCCAGCGTGATGACCGGCGTGCCCAGCGCCCCGAACGCCACCGGCGCCGTGTTGGCGATGAGCGACAGGCCCGAGGCGGCCAGCGGCGAAAAGCCCAGCCCGATCAGGATGGCCGCCGTCACCGCCACCGGGGTGCCGAAGCCCGCCGCGCCCTCGAAGAACGCGCCGAAGCTGAAGGCGATCAGCAGCAGCTGGATGCGCCGGTCGCCGGTGATGCCTGAGAGCGAATCCTGCAGCACCTTGAAGCTGCCGTTCTGCTCGGTCAGCTGGTGCAGGAAGATGATGTTCAGCACGATCCAGCCGATGGGCAGCAGGCCGGTGAAGCCGCCGTACAGCGCTGCGCGCCCGGCCATGTCGGCCGGCATGCCGTAGGCGAAGATGGCCACCAGCAGCGCCGCGACCAGGCCCAGCCCGGCCGCGATGTGCGCCTTGATGTGAAAGAAGCCCAGCGCGGCGAGCATCACGACCACCGGGATCGCGGCCAGCGCGGTGGAAATGATCATGTTGCCGAACGGGTCGTAGATTTGCTGCCAGGTCATGGGTTTGTCTCCGGTGTTCTATCGGTGTGCGGACCGCGGGGCCCCGTGCCGCGGCCCTCTGCCGGGACCTGCGCCGGCCCACTGTAGAAATTTGCGGAGCGCGCGGCGTGAAAAACCTTCGCGGCCCGCGTGAAGGCTTTTCAAACCGTGTCAGTTCCGTGTCAGCCGCTGCGCCCGCAGGGGCTGCGCCCCGCCACCCCGGAGCGCCCGGCGCCCGTCAGGGGCCGTCGTGCAGCGCCTGGCGCAGCCAGTCCACGAAGGCCGCGCACTCCCAGCGCTCGAGCGCGCCGGCCTTCCAGCACAGGAAATAGTCGTGCGGCGACGGCAGGCTGTCGCGCGACAGGCGCACGAGCTGGCCGCTCTCCAGCCAGGGCTGGCCCGCGCGCAGGCGCAGCAGCGCCACGCCGAAGCCGGCCACCGCCGCGTCCCAGGCCATGCCCAGGTCGTTGAACTGGCTGCCCACCACCGGCTCGGGCTGGGCGATGCCCACGGCCTTGAACCAGGTGCGCCAGGGCTCCAGCGCGCAGCGGATGAAGCGCACGCGCGCCGCCGCCTCTTCCGTCGCCAGGCCGTCCAGCGGACCGGTCTCGGCCAGGTATTCGGGGCTGCACACCGGCGTGATCCGGTCGGCGAAGAGCTGCACCGATTCGCGGTCGGGAAAGTGCCCGGTGCCGAAGCGCACCTCCACGTCGGCCTCCTCGGCCATCATGTGGTGCACCGGCAGCGACACCTGCAGCTGCAGCTCGATGTCCGGGTAGGCATGGCGGAACTGCGCGATGCGCGGCAGCAGCATCTGGCGCGCGAAGGTCGGCGTCACGCCCAGGCGCAGGCGCGTCGCCTGGCCCACGCCCAGGGTGCCGGGCACGTGCTGCAGCGCGGCGATGGCCTCGCGCACCCGCTCCAGGTAGGCGGCGCCGGCGGGCGTCAGGCTGAAATCGCCGCGCGCGAAGAGCTTGACGGCCAGCAACGTCTCCATCTGGCGGATGCGGTGGCTCACCGCGCTGGGCGTCACGCTCATCTCCTCGGCCGCGTGCGTCACGCTGCGCAGCCGCGCCAGCGCCTCGAACGCCAGCAGGCCCTGGATCGGCGGAATGCGCGGCGGGGCCATGCGTGCGGCGGGCCCGTCAGGCGACGGTGGTGGCCGACGCGATCACGCCGCCCCCGAGGCACACCTCGCCGTCGTACAGCACGGCGGACTGGCCCGGGGTGACAGCCCATTGCGCGTCGGGAAATTCCAGCGCGAAGCCGCCGTCCGGCAGCGGATCGATGCGGCAGGGCGCATCGGCCTGCCGGTAGCGCGTCTTGGCCACCAGCAGGCCGGCGGCGGGCGGCGCGCCGGCCACCCAGCTCGCATCGCCCGCCTGCAGCGTGTGCGACTGCAGCCAGGGGTGGTCATGGCCCTGCACCACGCGCAGCACGTTCTTGTCCAGGTCCTTGCGCGCGACGAACCAGGGGGCGTGGTCCCCGCTGCCCCGCTGCGCGCCCTTTTCCTTCACCCCGCCGATCCCCAGGCCCTGGCGCTGGCCCAGCGTGTAGAAGCTCAGGCCCTGGTGGCGGCCCAGCGTGCGCCCGCGCTCGTCCTGGATCGGCCCCGCCGCATGGGCGATGTAGCGGTTCAGGAACTCGCGGAACGGCCGCTCCCCGATGAAGCAGATGCCGGTGGAGTCCTTCTTCTTGGCATTGGGCAGGCCGATCTCTTCGGCGATGCGGCGCACCTCGGTCTTGTGCAGCTCGCCCACGGGAAACAGCGTCTTCGACAGCTGCGCCTGGTTCAGGCGGTGCAGGAAATAGCTCTGGTCCTTGGACGGGTCCAGGCCCTTGAGCAGTTCAAACAGGCCGCTCGCCGCGTTCTGCCGCACCCGCGCGTAATGGCCGGTCGCGATCTTCTCGGCGCCCAGGCGCATGGCGTGGTCCAGGAAGGCCTTGAACTTGATCTCGGCGTTGCACAGCACGTCGGGGTTGGGCGTGCGGCCGGCCTGGTACTCGCGCAGGAACTCGGCGAACACGCGGTCCTTGTACTCGGCGGCGAAGTTCACGTGCTCGATCTCGATGCCGATCACGTCGGCCACGGCGGCCGCATCCACGAAGTCGATGTTGGAGGAGCAGTATTCGCTGTCGTCGTCGTCTTCCCAGTTCTTCATGAAGATGCCGACGACCTCATGGCCCATGGCTTTCAGCAGATGGGCGGTGACCGCGGAATCCACGCCGCCGGACAGGCCGACGACGACGCGGTGCTTGGGGGTTGCTGTCATGGCCGGGATTGTATTTTTTATGCCGCCGCGGCCGGGGGCCTGCCGGCAGAACGCCAGGTGCGCCGCGGGGCATGCGATCCGGCCGGATCTGTTTTGCTATTGAATTAATAGCAGAAAAGGCAATCAATCCGCCGGCATGGAGGCGATGAGGGGCCAAAACGCGGCGGTGGTGGGCGCCGTGCGGCCCGCCCGGGTCAGCGCGGCTGCAGCACGCTGGCGTCGGTGTGGATGAGCTCCAGCGGGTAGCGCTTGCCGGCCAGGTAGTCCTCGATGCACTCCATCACCAGCGGGCTGCGGTGGCGGTCGGCGCAGCAGCGGATCTCGTCGAGCGTCATCCACACGGTGCGAACGATGCCGTCGTCCAGCGTGCGCCAGGCATGCACCGGCCCCACCGAGCCGGCGAAGGCAAAGCGCAGGTAGGTGATGTCGTCGCCCGTGCGGGTGCGCGTGAAGCGGTTGAGGTACACGCCCACCAGTGCCGTGGGGGTGAAGTCGCAGGCGGTTTCCTCCAGCACCTCGCGCACGCAGCCGTCGATGGGCGACTCGCCCGGGTCCAGGTGGCCCGCCGGGTTGTTCAACCGCAGCCCGTCGGCCGTGTCTTCTTCCACCAGCAGGAAGCGGCCGTCCTGTTCGATGACGGCGGCCACGGTGACGTTGGGTTTCCAGCGGTTCGGCATGGCGGCCATTATGACGAGAGGGCATGTCAGGCCGTGTAGGGGATGCGCGACACGCGGGCGAGGACGGCGATTCGCCCGGCATCGGCATGGACGGACATCGAAGGGTACGGCCTGCCGATCGCCTGCCGCGCCACCGGTGGCTGACAAGCGGACGCGGCGTTGGCCTCCAAACCTTCTCCTTGGCGTCTGCGCAAGATGGATTGGGTGAGGCTTGCAAAGACATGCCCGCGCACGCGCTCCCGCACCCCGGCGAGTGGCCAGAGGGCTCCCCCGCCCCTTCCCCCATAAAGGATCCCACGATGCAAAACTTCTCCGACCCAGCGCTGACCCGGCGAGACCTGTTCGTCGTGGGGGCCGCCTCGGCTTCTGCGGTGGCCGCCACCGGGGCCGCCGCCCGCACCGCGGCGCCGCTGCCGGCCAAGTCCGGCGCGCTGGCGCCCCAGGGCGAGACGGCCATGCCGGTGCGCATGACCATCAACGGCCAGCAGCACACGCTGTCGCTGGACACCCGCACGACGCTGCTCGACGCCCTGCGCGAGCACCTGCACCTCACCGGCACCAAGAAGGGCTGCGACCACGGGCAGTGCGGTGCCTGCACGGTCATCGTCGATGGCCGCCGCATCAATGCCTGCCTGACCCTGGCGGTGATGCACGAGGGCGCGCAGGTCACCACCATCGAAGGCCTGGGCCAGCCGCAGAAGCTGCATCCGCTGCAGGCCGCGTTCGTCAAGCACGACGGCTACCAGTGCGGCTACTGCACGCCGGGCCAGATCTGCTCGGCCGTGGGGGTGCTGCAGGAAATCAAGGCCGGCATTCCCAGCCATGTGAGCGGCGACCTCACGGCGCAGCCCCTGCTCTCGGCCGACGAGATCCGCGAACGCATGAGCGGCAACCTGTGCCGCTGCGGGGCCTATTCCAACATCCTGGATGCGATCACCGAAGTGGCCACCACGAACGGGGGTGCTGCATGAAGCCATTCACCTACGAACGCGCGGCCTCGGTGCAGGCCGCCGCAGCCGCCGCTGCAGGCAACCCGCAGGCCCGGTTCATCGCCGGCGGCACGAACCTGCTGGACCTGATGAAGCTGCAGATCGAGGCGCCCACGCACCTCATCGACATCAACGGCCTGGGCCTGGACCGCATCGAGCCCGTGCCGGAGGGCGGCCTGCGGATCGGTGCGCTGGTGCGCAACACCGACCTGGCGGCGCATGCCGGCGTGCGGCGCGACTACGGCCTGCTGTCGCGCGCCCTGCTGGCCGGTGCGTCAGGCCAGTTGCGTAACAAGGCGACCACCGCCGGCAACCTGCTGCAGCGCACGCGCTGCCCCTACTTCTACGACACCAACATGCCGTGCAACAAGCGCCAGCCGGGCGCGGGCTGCGCGGCCATCGGCGGCGTCACGCGCCAGCATGCGGTGGTGGGCGCGAGCGAGGCCTGCATCGCCACGCACCCGAGCGACATGGCCGTGGCCATGCGGGCGCTGGATGCGGTGGTCGAGACGGTGCGGGCGGACGGCCAGCCACGCCGCATTCCCATCGCCGACTTCCACCGGCTGCCGGGCAACACCCCGCACATCGAGACCGCGCTCGACGCCGGCGAATTCATCACCGCCGTGACGCTGCCCACGCCCGCGGGCGGCACCCACATCTACCGCAAGGTGCGCGACCGCTCCTCGTACGCCTTCGCGCTCATTTCCGTGGCGGCCGTGCTGCAAAAGGACGGCACGGGCCGCGTCGCCCTGGGCGGCGTGGCGCACAAGCCCTGGCGCATGGCGTCGGCGGACGCGGCCCTGCCGCAAGGCGCGCAGGCCGCCACGGCGCAGTTGCTGGGCGCGGCGCGTCCCACCCACGAAAACGCATTCAAGGTGGCCCTGGTCGAGCGCACGCTTGCCGGCGTGCTGGCCGAGGCGAAAGGCCAATCATGAAATTCGACACCCCGGCTTCGCACAATGCCATCGACCAGCTCAAGGTGGTCGGCCAGCCGCTGGACCGCATCGACGGCCCGCTCAAGACCAGCGGACAGGCGCGCTATGCCTACGAGCAGCACGACGTCGTGGCGCGCCAGGCGTACGGCTACATCGTGGGATCGTCCATCGCCAAGGGGCGGATCGCCTCGATGGACCTGACCGCCGCGCGCGCCGCGCCGGGCGTGCTGGCCATCGTCAATGCCCAGAACGCCGGCAAGCTCGGCAAGGGCAAGATGAACGTCGCCCGCCTGCTGGGCGGCAGCGGCATCGAGCACTACCACCAGGCCGTCGCGCTGGTCGTGGCCGAAACCTTCGAGCAGGCCCGCGCCGCGGCGCATCTGCTGAAGATCGATTACGTCAGCACGCCTGGCGCGTTCGACCTGGCGGCTGAGCGTGGTTCCGCCACCGTGCCCAAGTCCTCCAAGCCCGAGAGCGCGTTCGGCAACTTCGCCGGCCGCTATCCCGAGGCCCCGGTGCGGCTGGATGTCACCTACACCACGCCCGACCACACCCACGCGATGATGGAGCCCTTCGCCTCGCTGGCGGCCTGGGAGGGCGACCACCTCACGGTGTGGCTGTCCAACCAGATGATCGCCTGGACCGCGGGCGACCTGGCCAAGACCCTGGGCCTGGCGCCGGACAAGGTGCGGCTGGTGTCGCCCTACATCGGCGGCGGCTTCGGCGGCAAGCTCTTCCTGCGGGCCGACACCGTGCTGGCCGCGCTGGGCGCGCGCGCGGCAGGCCGGCCGGTCAAGGTGGCGATGCAGCGCCCGCTCATGGCCAACAACGGCACGCACCGGCCCGCGACCATCCAGCGCATCCGCATCGGCGCGGGCCAAGACGGGCGGATCACCGCCATCGGCCATGAAAGCTGGTCCGGCAACCTGCCCGGCGGCGACCCCGAGGACGCCATCGCGCAGACACGGCTGCTGTATGCCGGTGCCCACCGCTACACGGCGCTGCGCATCTCGCAGCTGGACCTGCCCGAGGGCAATGCCATGCGCGCGCCCGGCGAGGCGCCCGGGCTGATGGCGCTGGAGATCGCCATGGACGAAATGGCCGAGCGGCTGGGCATCGACCCCATCGAATTCCGCGTCCTCAACGACACCCAGACCGATCCTGAAAAGCCGGGCCGCAAGTTCTCGCAGCGCCAGCTGGTCGAGTGCCTGCGCCTGGGCGCGGAGCGCTTCGGCTGGAGCCAGCGCAGCGCGGCACCAGGCCAGCGGCGCGAGGGCCGGTGGCTGGTCGGCATGGGCGTGGCCGCGGGCTTTCGCAACAACCTGCTGATGAAGTCGGCCGCGCGCGTGCGCCTGGACCGCACGGGGCGCGTGACCGTGGAAAGCGACATGACCGATATCGGCACCGGCAGCTACACCATCATGGGCCAGACGGCCGCTGAGGTGATGGGCGTTGCGCTCCAGCAGGTGGACGTGCGCCTGGGCGATTCCGCCTTTCCGGTCTCGGCCGGCTCGGGCGGCCAGTGGGGCGCCAACAACGCGACGGCCGGCGTGTATGCGGCCTGCATGAAGCTGCGCGAGACGATCGCGCGCAAGCTCGGCGTGGCGCCGGCCGATGCCGTGTTCGCCGATGGCATGGTGCGCGCGGCGGGGCGTTCGGTGCCCCTGGGCGAGGCGGCGGGCGAGGCCGGCCTGGTGGCCGAGGACGCCATCGAATACGGCGACCTCGACAAGCAGTACCAGCAGTCCACCTTCGCCGGGCATTTCGTCGAGGTGGGCGTGGCGGTGGACACGGGCGAAGTGCGGGTGCGCCGCATGCTGGCCGTGTGCGCGGCGGGCCGCATCCTCAACCCCAAGACTGCCCGCAGCCAGGTCATCGGCGCGATGACCATGGGCGTGGGTTCGGCGCTCATGGAAGAGCTGGCCGTGGACAAGCGCCGGGGCTTCTTCGTCAACCACGACCTGGCCGGCTACGAGGTGCCGGTGCATGCCGACATCCCGCACCAGGAGGTCATCTTCCTGCCGGAGACCGACCCCATCTCCTCGCCCATGAAAGCCAAGGGCGTGGGCGAGTTGGGCCTGTGCGGCGTCGGCGCCGCCGTGGCCAACGCGGTCTACAACGCCACGGGTGCGCGGGTGCGCGACTACCCCATCACCCTGGACAAGCTGCTGCCGCACCTGCCGGCCCAGGCCTGACGCCGAAGGGAACGCGCCGTGGACAACCTCGATTTCCGGGTGCTGCACACCCTGCTCGACTGGCGCCGCGCGGGGGGGCACGGCTGGCTCGTCACCGTGGTGCGGACGTGGGGCTCGTCGCCCCGGCCCGTGGGCTCCATCCTTGCGCTGTCGGACCGCGGCGCGGTCGTGGGCTCCGTCAGTGGCGGCTGCATCGAGGACGACCTGATCGCCCGGTGCTGCACGCCCGGCCGGGACGATGCCCTGCCCCGCGACCCGGCGAGCCCGGTGCTCCTGAAATACGGCGTGTCCGCCGATGAGGCCCACCGGTTCGGACTGCCCTGCGGCGGCACGCTGGAGCTGCTGGTGGAGCGCGATCCGGCGCTCGACTCGCTGCAGGCCCTGGTCGAGTCGCTGGCCGAGGGCTGCCTGGTGCGCCGCAGCGTGCGGCTCTCCGATGGGGCGGTCACCCTGTCCGAGGCCCGCGGCGCGCAGGCCTTCCATGCGGATGCGCAAACGGTGGCCAGCACCTTCGGCCCGCAGTACCGCATGCTGCTGATCGGCGCGGGGCAACTGGCCGAATACCTGGCCACCATGGCCGGCTTCAACGGCTTCGCGGTGACGGTGTGCGACCCACGGGTGGAGTACCGCGGCGCGTGGTCGGTGCCCGGCACCGCGCTGGCCGATGGCATGCCCGACGACGTGGTGCTGGCCTTCCGCGCCGATCGGCGCAGCGCCGTGATCGCGCTGACGCACGACCCCAAGCTGGACGATCTCGCCCTGCTGGAGGCGCTGAAGACCGATGCGTTCTATGTCGGCGCCATCGGCAGCCGGCGCAACAACGCAGCGCGGCGCCAGCGGCTGGCTGAGCACTTCGACCTGGACGCACCGGCGCTGGCGCGGTTGAAGGGGCCCATCGGTCTGTTCATCGGCAGCAAGACGCCGGCGGAGATTGCCGTGAGCGTCATGGCCGAGGTGTTGAGTGTCCGCAACGGGGTGGCGATCCCGCCGCAGATGCAGGTGGCGCCTGCGAAGGAATGGCTGGCGGGTTGAGGCGTGCCCCCGCCTGGGGTGATCGGACGGAGCCCATGCCATGCCCGCGCCACCCTCTGACATGCCCTGCGGCTCACTTTTTGTCGGTGGCCTTCTGGATTTCCGACTGGAACGCGTCGCTGCTGCGAAGGCGCAGGTATTCCTGGTAGGCCTCCTCGTAGGCCTTTGTGTCCAGCCCATACGAACGCGACAATTCTTCATACCGATCGGCTCCCGAACGGCGCCACAGGGCGAGGTCCGCGATCACCTCGGCACGGGACAATTCTTGTTGCCTGGACGCGCCTTCCTGTGCTTGGGATGGCACCGCGAAGGACATGGCAAGGGCCAGCACCGCAGCGGCTGCCGGGAGCATGCCGCGGCGTGCTCCCGATGGGTTCTGGGCGGTCTTCATGGAAGACACGGCATGCAATTGGGAATAAGGCATTTCAGGTTCTCCAAATCAATCAAGGAATGGGTGGGGCCGCATCAAGCGCGGGTTTTCAAATGGAGCATGGGGTGGTGCTCGTAATGGCCGATTCCTTGTCGGATCAGCGGGTCCCCGGAGGTGAGTGCGGTGATTTCCTGGTCGTCGGCGATTTGAAAGAGCGATACGCCATAACCCCCCGCAGGGTCCATCACGGGACCATGGGCGACGATCAGCCCTTGAGCGAGCAGCTTGTCCAGGTACATCCCGTGTTGCTTCATTCCCTCCTGCTCATCGGCAGACATCGTGGATAGAAAATCCGCGCGGGGAGGAATGAATTTGCAGAGAAAATATTTCATGGTGTGTTTTCGGTTGGTTTGCCAAACCCCGGTTTTTCCAGTGTCACGCTGCGGTTTTCACGCTTTTCAAAATCGCGCCTTCGAACATTTTCGGAAGGTAGCTTTGAAGGAACAGAATCATTCCGGTCATCTTCCCCACCGGGTTGCTGAACCTGGGCTCTTTCGTCCCGATCAACCGGGTAATGGTCTGCACCACGGCATCGGGTGCTTCGGCTTCGTCAATGCCCTTTTGCGTCGCTGCATCGGCCTGCCTGCGGTAGGCGTTGTAGTCAGCGATGCGAGCCGTGTTGGCCGCGACGGCGTTGTGGGCCAGATTGGTTTTGAACCAGACGGGCTCCACCATACTGACCTTGATATTGAACGGGTCCAATTCGAACCGCAGGGATTTGAAAAACCCTTGCACCGCGTGTTTGGATGCGGAGTAATAAGACAGGTTGGGTGGGCCGATCAGGCCGACGATGGAACTCACCGTGATGATCTGCCCCCGCTTTTGCTTGCGGAAATGGGGCAGCAAGGCGTTGGTGACCTTGACCGTGCCCCAGAAGTTGGTTTCGAACTGGTCACGGCCCACGGCCACCGAGGTTTCTTCGGCCAAGCCGGTGACCATGTAGCCCGCGTTGTTGACCAATACGTCCAGTTGCTGGGTGTGGGCAAACAGCTGGTCGGTGAATCGCCGGATGGATTCGTCATCATCGATGTCCAGTCGCAGCATTTTGAAAGGCACCTTGCCCGCGTACTTTTCAGGCTCGCGGCTGGTGCCGATCACATTGAAGCCTTGCTGTTGAAGCTGGTTGGCGAGCAGCAAACCGAAGCCGGAGGATGCGCCGGTAATCAAGACAGTCTTTTTCATGGGTGATGTTTTCTGAAAGGGATATGCGGAACTAAAGAATGGGCAAGGGACGCGAATTCATCGGGTGGTGGAATGAAGCCCCAGCCCCAAGGCGACTGCGTGACCTGTGCAATACAAAACGGTGCTGAACATGGATTCCTTCTGGACACGTGAGGGGATGGACTGGCGATGGCCCGCATGTTAGTATCGATTAAATAGTGAGTCAATACTAAAAAGATATGAACATCAAGAAATCTTCCGAAAGCACCTGTCCGATCGCGCGCAGCCTGGATGTCCTGGGTGACGCCTGGACGATGCTGATCCTGCGAGACGCCAATTCCGGACTGACACGCTTTGATCAGTTCAAGAAGAGCCTTGGGATTGCGCCCACCATGCTGACCAAGCGCTTGGCGACACTGACCGACGAAAAGTTGCTGGAAAAGCGGCAGTACTCCGAGCGTCCGCCCCGCGAGGAATACGTTCTGACCCAAGCGGGGCGCGACTACCTGCCGGTGCTTTTCATGATTGGCGCGTGGGGGAGAAAGCACCGGGGCGCAGGCCAACTGGTGCGTTTCCTGGATGCCGAGAACGGCACCGACATCCAGCCCGTCGCCATCGATGCGGTGACGGGAGCCGAAATCGGCACGCGTGCCATCAAGATGGTGAACCCCGAGTAGCAGATGCCGCGTCTCGCTCCGCAAGCGGCTGTGCGGAGTTCAATGACCCGCTCATCCGCCGTGGGGCAATTGGCTGGTCCGGGCTGCGCTGGGTAGTGGCGGTGGCTCTTGCCATCCGCCACGGCATTTTCCAAGGCCTGTCACACCCCCGACAGCCGGCACGCCACGCCCAGCAGTCCGCAGAGCGCCAGCACCGGAATCACACCCCATCGGAGCCGGAACAGGGCCACCGCGGCCAGCACGCCGATGGCGGCCGAGGCGGCGTCGAAGCGGCCTCCCAGGCCCTGCGGCCACAGCACGTGATAGGCGAAGAACACCGCCAGGTTGGCGATCACGCCGACCACGGCGGCGGTGATGCCGGTCAGCGGCGCGGTGAACTTCAGGTTGCCGTGGGTGGACTCGATGAACGGACCGCCCAGCAGGATGAAGACGAACGAGGGCAGGAAGGTGAAGAACGTCACCGCGGTGGCGGCCACGGCGCCTGCCAGGAACAGCGATCCGGGCCCGAAGAGGGCATGGGTCCATCCCCCGACGAAGGCCACGAACGACACCACCATGATGAGCGGGCCGGGCGTGGTCTCGCCCAGCGCCAGGCCGTCGATCATCTGCGTGGCGCTCAGCCAATGGTGGTGGTCGACCGCGCCCTGGTAGACGTAGGGGAGCACGGCGTAGGCGCCGCCGAAGGTCATCAGCGCGGCCTTGGTGAAGAACCACCCCATCTGGGTCAGCACCCCATGCCATCCGAACAGCGCCCAGAGCCCTCCCAGCGCCAGCAGCCACAACCCCGCGCCCACCAGCAGCACCTTGGCAAACCGCGTCCACGAAAACAAGGCGTGGGGCGGCGCGGGCGTGTCGTCGTCGATCAGTGCCGGCCCGGCCGATGCCGTTGCCGCGCCATGGGCGCCACCTGCGGAAAAAGCCTGCGGCGACACCCGGCCGCCCACATGGCCGGCAAACGCCGCGAGCAGCACGATCGCGGGAAACGGCACCTGCAGCGCGAAGATGGCTACAAACGCGGCCACCGCGATGCCCCACAGCCAGCGGTTCTTCAGCGTTCTGCCTCCGATCCGCCAGGCCGCCTGCACCACCAGCGCCGTGACGGCCGGCTTGATGCCGTAGAACACCCCGGCGATCACCGGCATGTCCCCATGGGCCATGTAGAGCCAGGACAGCCCGATGAGGAGACACAGCGACGGCAGCACGAACAGCGTGCCGGCGAGGATGCCGCCCCAGGTCCGGTGCAGCAGCCAGCCGAGGTAGGTGGCCAGCTGCTGGGCCTCGGGCCCGGGCAGCAGCATGCAGTAGTTCAGGGCGTGGAGAAAGCGCTTTTCCGAGATCCACCGGCGGCGCTCCACCAGTTCCGCATGCATGAGGGCGATCTGCCCGGCCGGGCCGCCGAAGCTGATGAAGCCGAGCTTCAGCCAGAAAAGCAGGGCCACGGAGAGTGGCAGCGGGTGGGGGCGTGCCGATGCGGCGTCGTCGGGCAAGGCGGTGTCCATGATCGATTCCATGAGAGCTGCCAGCACTTGGACGGGACACCGTCTACCCGGGGCGGGACGGGAGGCTGTGTTCCCGGTGCGCGGATCATAGGGCCGCCGCCGTGGCCGTGGAAGGGCCCGGACGGATCACGGCGCGCGCATGAGCCCGCCGTCCACCCGCAGGCTCTGCCCCGTGATGTAGGCCGCCCCGTCGGAGGCCAGGAAGGCGACCGTGGCGGCGACTTCCTCCACGGTGCCGTAGCGCTGCAGCGGCACGGCGGTGCGCCGCTCTTCCCACACGGGCAGGCTGTCGATCCAGCCGGGCAGCACGTTGTTCATCCGCACGTTGTCGGCTGAGAAGCTGTCGACGAAGATGCGCGTGAACGAGGCCAGCCCGGCGCGCATGACGGACGACGCCGGGAACAGCGCGCTGGGCTCCAGTGCCCAGGCCGAGGAGATGTTGACGATTGCCCCGCCGCCCTGCCTTTGCATGAGGGGCGCCACCAGGCGGGTGGGCCGGATCACGTTCAACAGGTAGGTGTTCATGCCCTCGAGCCACTGTTCGTCGGACAGGTCCAGCAATGGCGCCCGAGGCCCATGGCCGGCGCTGTTGACCAGCACGTCGATGCGGCCCCAGCGCCGGTGGGCCAGGTCCACCAGCCGCCCGATGTCCTCCACCGACTGGTTGGAGCCGGTGACCCCCACGCCCCCCAGCGCCTCGGCGAGCGCCTGCCCTTTCCCGGAGGAGGAAAGGATGCCGATGCGAAAGCCATCGGCGGCCAGCCGGTGTGCGGCCGCCGCCCCCATGCCACTGCCGCCGGCGGTGATGAGCGCCACTTTTTCTACTGCCATTTGCCGGTCCTTGCGTGCCGCCAGTGGCACCTGGAGATTGTTCGACAGCCCAGGCGTTTCGGGGGCATGGAGCCCGGCAGATCGCCTGCCTCGAATCAGTAGAAAATCTGCACCCATGACGGAACCCCTCGGGCGCATGCCCTCGCTCAATGCCCTGCGTGCCTTCGAGGCCACGAGCCGCCACCTCAACTTCCGGCTGGCCGGGCTGGAACTGGGGGTGACGCAAGGCGCCGTGGCGCAGCAGGTGCGGGCCCTGGAGGCGGAACTGGGCCTGAAGCTCTTCGAGCGCCTGCCCCGCGCGCTGGCGCTCACGTCCAACGGCCAGCGATACATCGTCGGCGTGCGGCGGGCCTTCGAACTGTTGGCCCAGGCCACGGAGAGCCTGGTCCCCCAGCCCCTGCGACTGACCGTGAGCGTGACGCCCACCTTCGCCACCAAATGGCTCATCCCGCGGCTCGACGGCTACACGCGCCGGCACCCAGGCGTCGATCTGCGCATCCTGGCCACGGAGCGGCTGGCGCACTTCCACAACGAAGCGGTGGACCTGGCCGTGCGCTATGGCCGGCCCCCGTTCGGTCCCGGGTTGTCCGCCGATCTGCTGTTCGAGGAATGCCTGGTCGCCGTCTGCAGCCCGCGGTGGCGAGAACGGAGCGCGCAGGCCGGCGATGGCATCGCGCAGGTGCTGCTGCACGATGCGCAGTCGCCATGGGAGACTTACTTCGAGCAGT
Source organism: Acidovorax sp. SUPP950 (assembly GCF_030158935.1). Taxonomy (NCBI): domain Bacteria; kingdom Pseudomonadati; phylum Pseudomonadota; class Betaproteobacteria; order Burkholderiales; family Comamonadaceae; genus Acidovorax; species Acidovorax sp. SUPP950. The sequence continues at coordinate 399,515 of NZ_BQXE01000003.1, forward strand.
GCGCGCCGCAGGCCAGGGCGCCTGCGGCGCGCGCCCTGCATTTCAACCAGACCACGCTCGCCATCGATGCCGCCGCCATGGGGCAGGGCGTGGCGCTGGCCCAGCAGGAATTCGTGGCGCCCGATCTGGCGGCCGGGCGGCTGGTGCTGGCCTTTCCCGAGGCCCTGCGCACCGGCGCGGGCTACTACCTCGTGCACCCCCGCAAGCAACGGCATCCCGAATCGGTCGCACAGGTGCGGCGCTGGCTGCTGGACGGCGCGGGCGAACCACCGGGCGCCCCACCCCCGTTGCCGCGCTAACGTCCAGGTTTCGCCACGGCCGTCGGCCGCAGCACCAGCCACAGCGCCGCGGCGATCAGCCCGCCGCCGGCCGCGTGCGCGGCGGTGGCGGCCTCGCCCAGCACCAGCCAGCCCCAGGCCACGCCGAACAGCGGCACCAGGAAGGTCACCGACAGCGCCTTGAGCGGCCCCACGTCGGCGATGAGCCGGAAATACAGCACATAGGCCAGGGCCGTGCACAGCAGCCCCATGGCGAGCATGGCGGCCCACACCACGGGTGGCGCGGCCATCCACGTGGCGGGCAGGCCGGGCTGGCGCCACACCTCCCAGGCCGCGAACGGCGCCAGCACCAGCACGGCGCCCCACTGGCTGCCCACCGCCACCAGGCGGCTGTCGAGCCCGCCGCGCGCGGTGATCCAGCGGCGCGTGAGAAAGCCCGCCGCGCCGTAGCAGGCCGTGGCCACCAGGCAGGCGCCCATGCCCGCCAGCACCTGCGGCGACAGGGCCACGGGGCCCGTCTGCGCCAGCACGGCCACCCCGGCCATGCCCAGCAGCACGCCGGCCGTGCGCGCGGCGGTGATCCGCTCGCCGAAGGCCGCGGCGCCGATCAGCACGCCCATGAGCGGCGTGGTGGCGTTCAGGATGGCGCTGTAGCCCGCCGGCAGCGTGCGGGCCGCGAGCGCGAACATCAGGAACGGCACCCCCGAATTGACCACGCCCAGCACCAGCGCCGCGCCCAGCTTGCCGTGAAAGGCCGGCCGCAGCCGCGCGAACGCCAGCAACGCCATCAGCCCGGCCGCCGCCAACGCCACGCGCCCGAAGGCCGTCGGCACCGCGCCCAGCACCGGCACGGCGATGCGCATGAACAGAAAACTGCCGCCCCACAGGGCGGCGAGGGCGAACAGGCGGATCAAGCTGGCGAGGGTCATGGGTGGCGCCGGCGGGGCATGGACCCCGCCGAATCGGCAAAACGAAACGACGAAACCGAAGGCTTTCGCCAAGCCCTGGCGGGCCCGGGCCGCCCCCGGCGCTGGAGGCCCATTCTTCGAAATCCGGTGGGTTCGCGCAAACCATTTATGCTGCGCGACTGTTTATTTTGACTGAACGGTCATGCGCCTGCCTCCCCTCATCGCCGTGCGATTTTTCGAAGCCACTGCGCGCCATCTGAGCGTGCGCCGCGCCGCCGCCGAGCTGCACGTCACGCCGGGCGCCGTGTCTCAGCAGGTGCGCAAGCTGGAGGAGTTCCTGGGCTGCACGCTGTTCGAGCGCCTGCCGCGCGGCCTGGCGCTCACGCGGGCGGGTGCCGAATACCAGTCGGCCTGCAGCGATGCGCTCGCGGTCATCGGCCACGCCACCTCGCGGGTGGCCGCCGGCGCGCGGCGCGTCGTGCTGGTGAGCTGCACGCCTGGCTTCGCCGTGCAGTGGCTGGTGCCGCGCCTGCAGGACTTTCAGCAGCACGCAGCCGGCCTGGACGTGCACGTGAGCACCACCAACCGCACGGTCGATCTGGCCGGCGAGGGCGTGCATTTCGCGGTGCGCCACGGCATGGGAAAGTACCCGGGCCTGCGGGCAGAAGCGCTGCTGGCCGACGATCTCGTGCCCGTGTGCAGCCCCCGCCTCATCGCGCCGCGGCGCATCGCGCGCGCCCGCGACATCGACGGCCATCGCCTGCTGCACGACGAGCACCGGGGCGACTGGCGGCTGTGGTGCGAGGCGCACCGTATGCCTCGGGTAAACACCGAACAGGGCGTGGTGTTTGCTGATTCCAACGGCGCCATCGAAGCCGCCGTGGCCGGCCGGGGCTTCGCGCTGGTGCGCCGCGCGCTCATCGGGCGCGAGCTGGCCACGCGCGCCTTGATCGGCGTGCAGGCGGGTGCGTTGGCCACGCCGCTGGCGTACCACCTGGTCTATGCGGCACCCGCGCTCATCGATCCGGAGCTGCGGCGTTTCCGCGACTGGATCGTCGCGCAGGCTGGGCAGGAGCGCGGCGGCGGCGCTTGAGCGATGTGGCCGGCGCCGGGCTTCACGCCCCCGGCAATGCCCGCACCATGTAGACCGCGCCCTCGCCGTAGGTGGCCAGCCGCGTGCGCTGCGCAGCGTCCTGCAACGGTGCGGGGGCATAGCCGTGCCGTGCCCAGTAGCCCTGCGATCCCTGTACCGAGACCAGCGCGCTGTGGCGCAGCCCTTCGCGGCGTGCCGTGGCCCAGGCCGCGGCCAGCAGCACCTGCGCGAGGCCCTGCCCTGCCAGCGCGGGTGACACGGCCATGTCGTGCAGGTACAGCGTGTCGGGGGCCTGGGCGGCCTCGAAATCGCCGTGCAGCGGCGTGACCTTGCCCCGCAGCGAGCGGTAGGCCGCCAGATAGGCACACAGGTGGCCGTCCCGCTCCAGGGCGAGCGAGCACTGCGCCGGGCTCGCCAGGCGGCGCAGGAACACCGCATGGCTTTCCTCGAACCCCTCGCCATAGCAGGCGCGCTGCACCTGCAACAGGCCGGGCAGATCGGCCGCGGCCAGCGGGCGCGCCCGGGGCGGGGCGGATGGCGGGGGGTGGGATCGGGCGTGGGCGGGCATGGGCGTGGGCGGTGCGAAGGGGCGGCACGGGCAGCGAAGGCCTCCATCCTACGGCCGGTGCCCGCCGGCCCGTGCAGGCGCATTTCTTGCACCTTTTCGTTGCCAATTCCCCGAAAACCGTCGCCATTTGGCCCATCCGTTCGCGGCCGCAGCGCCCCGATCGGATGCAGGTGAGAGAATTTCCATACCGTTGCCCCGCCGTACTGATGCCAGACACCATGTCTTTAAGCCGATTCCTCCGCCTTTTCGGGGCCCTCGTGGTGTTGGCCACGATGCTGCTGGTCGGCCGCATCGCCACGACGGAGTACCAGTCGGTGCGCGCGTCGGCGGCCAGCGTGGAGGCCATCGACCAGTTGCGCGCGGGGCTGCTCGCTGCCGAAATGGTGTCGCGCGAGCGCGGTCCCACCAACGGGGCGCTGGGCGGCCCGTCGCCCCTGCCGCCGGAACTGCAGCAGCCGCTGGCGCAGGCCCGTGCCCGCACCGACCGCGCCTTCGACGCGTTGCATGGCGTGCTGGCAGCGCGCACGGGCGATCCCACGCTGGCCGACGGCGCGCGGCGCGTGCTCGCCGCCAAGATGGCGCTGGCCACGGCCCGGGCGGGGGTGGATCAGGTGGTGGCGCAGCCGCGCGAGGCGCGGGCGCCCGAGTCGATCCGTTCGGCCGTCTACGGCATGGTGGCGATCGTGCCGCTGCTGGCCCCGGTCACGAGCAGCCTGGCCAATGCCGCGCGGCAGCACTACCCGGCCCTGGCCGATGACGTGCAGGTTGCGCGCCTCGCGGCCGAACTGCGGGAGTTCGCAGGGCTGCTGGGCTCGCATTTCACGGCGGCGCTGGCGCGCCAGCAGCCGTTCACGGCCGAGGAACGCCGGGCCATCGAGCAAACGCGCGGGCGCATCGCGCAGCTGCGCTTCCTGATCGAGCTGCGGCTTTCGGTGCCCGAGCAGCCGCGCCCCATCGCGCAGGCGTGGCAGACGGTGCAGCAGCGCTACTTCCGGGACACCGGGCCGCTCATCGACCGCATGATCGCCGCCGGCGAGGGCAACGGCCGCTACGGACTGGACGCCGCAGGGTTCGCGGCGCTCTACGTGCCCGACATGAACACCATCTTCGATGTGCGCGACACGCTGCTCAACCAGCTGCGCGAGCGCGCCAGCGCCGAATACACCCGGGCCGTGCGCATGCTCGGCCTGGTGGCCGCGGGCTCGGTGGTGCTGCTGGCGCTGCTGCTGGTGGCGCTGTCGATGGTGGACCGCCGCGTCCTGCGCCCGCTGGTGCAGACCGCGCGGGCGCTGAAGGCGCTGGCCAACAACGACCTGGATGCGCCCCTGCCCCAGCCCGCCGCCAACGACGAAATGGCCGCGGTGATCCGCGCCGCGCGCGAACTGCAGCTGCAGACCCGCCAGCGCGAGGCCCTGGAGCGCGAGCGCAACAGCCTGATCGCGCAACTGCGCGAGCAGTCCAACACCGACTTCCTCACCGGCCTGCCCAACCGGCGCGCCTTCTTCGACGCGGCGGAAAGCGTGCTCGCGCAGGCCCGGCGCCACGGCTTCGGCGTGGTCATCGTCATCCTGGACGTGGACCGCTTCAAGATGCTCAACGACCAGTGGGGCCATGCGGTGGGCGACCAGGCGCTCGTGTCGGTGGCGCGCGCGCTGCGGGCCGAATTGCGGCTGGGCGATCTGGTGGGCCGCTTCGGCGGCGAGGAGTTCGTGGTGCTGCTGAGCCACTGCGACCCCGCGCACGGCGTGCGGCTGGCCGAGCGCCTGCGCGAGGTGGTGGCGAACCTGCAGCTGCTGCTGCCGGCATCGCCCGAGCCGCTGCGCGTGACGGCAAGCTTCGGCGTGGCCGATTCCGGCCGCCACGGCCTGGTGCTGGACCAATTGCTGTCCGAGGCCGACGCGGCGATGTACCGCGCCAAGGAAACGGGCCGCAACCGCGTGGTGCTGGCCGAGCCCCGGGCGGACACGGGCGCCGGGGAGCTGGTCATTCTTTGACGTGTTCAGGTGTTTGCTATTGAATTAATAGCGATACGCCCTAGTGGAATATGTGCTGAAGCCCGTTTTGATGCCGGCTGCCACACCCGGAGCCCGGTGGCCCTTCAGCGCGGCAGCACGGGCGGCTGCACGAAGTCTTCGAGCGACAGGCCCTTGTCGCGCAGCAGCGCCTCCAGCACCGGCTGCAGGGCCCCCAGGCTTTCCTGCACCGCCTCGCGCACGGTGTCCACCACCACCTGCGTGCTGCGCTCGATCTCGATGTTGAGGCGGTCGCCCGCCTGCTTGTGCTCGAACACCGTGGCGCGGCGCGTCTCGGGGATCAGCCACACCTCGAACCAGCCCTCGGCGCGGTTCACCTCGGAGACCGTCAGGCTCGCACCGTGGATGGCGATGTAGCCCTTGGCGAAGATGTACTTGCGAAAGGCGGGCGGAATGTCCACGCGCCACACGCGGTTGTTGTCCGACTCGCGCACCGACTGCAGCGTGGTGGCGAAGTCGATGTGGCCCGACAGCGGGTGCCCGCCGATCTCGGCGCCGTCCCTGGCCGCGCGCTCCACGTTCACGCGGTCGCCCACGGCGTAGCTGCCCAGGGTGGTCACGTTCAGGCTCTGCAGCACCACGTCGAACGCCGCCGCGTTGGGCGGCAGCAGCTCGGTCACCGTGAGGCACACGCCATCCACCGCCACGCTCGCGCCCACGGCGAGGTCCTGGCAGAAGCCGGGCGGAAAATCGATGATGAAGGTCCGCAGGCCTTCGCGGTCATGGATGGCGGCGAGGGCCGCCGTGGCTTGGACGATGCCAGTGAACATGCGTGTGGATTCCCGGTGCGTGGAAAAAGGCCGCCGGGGGCAGCGCCGCGCAACCGGGTGCCCCGAGGGTGCGGCGATTTTGCCACCCGGGTCGGGGCCCGCCGCCTGCAGGGTTTCAGCGCGCGCGCAGCAGCTCGCCCACTTCCAGCAGCACCAGCTCGTTGTCGTCGGCCCGGTTGGGCTCGCGGCTGGAGCTGAACGGCAGGTTGTTGTCGTTGCCCACCACGATGTGCGTGGCGTCCACCACGTCCACGTTCTCGATGGTGAAGAACGGGAAGGTGAGCACGCCGTTGTTCAAGGGCTTTCTCGCCAGGCGCTGCGGGTCCTGGATGTTCAGCAGGTCGATGTAGCCCACCTTGCGCAGCTCGGCGCCGGCGTTGGCATCGGTCAGCTCCACCTTGTACACGCGCTTGAACTTCGCCAGGTCGTGGAAGCAGTCGGTGCGCTTCTGGCCCTCGGGGCAGGCCTTGTCGGCCGTGCCCTCGCCGTTGTCGCGTTCGATGATCAGGCCGGTGTTCTCGTCGATCATGTTGAAGTCGCCGATGGCGTGGTGGTTGGCCTCCAGCACGTACTTCCAGTGGCGGCCCGTCCACTTTTCCTGCTTCACGTCGAACTCCAGCACGCGCAGGTATTGCTTGCCGCCTTCCACCGCTTCGTAGGCCTTGGCCGATTCGTTCCACACCGGGCCTTCCAGCAGCGCGTAGAGCTTGCTGCCGTCCCTGGACGATGCCATGCCTTCGAAGCCCTTGGAGCGCTTGATCTCGAAGGCCGGCGCCTTGGCATCGGGCGCGCCCGCTGCGGCGATGGCCGGGTGGTCGGGCGAGCGAACGACCTTGCCGTCCACCTGCGTCTCGAACACGGCCAGCACGCGGCCGGACAGGTCGGCCTTGATGAGGTAGGGGCCGAACTCCTCGCCGATCCACAGCGCGCCGCCGGCGAACTGGAAGCTCTCGGGATCGAAGTCCGAGCCGGTCAGGTAGCGTTCCTTCGTGCCCTCTTCGGCGATGCGGAACGGCACCTTCTTGTCCGGGTCGTGCAGGAACACCGTCTTCTGGCGCTTGAACTGGCCGCTTCGGAAGTCCACCGTGTAGTGGTTCAGGTACAGCATGAAGTCCGGCGAGTTGGCCTTGGCCCCCGCGCCGTTGTCGGTCAGGATCCAGAACGACCCGTCGGCCATGCGCTTGATGCCCGAATGGCCCTGCGCGGGCTGGCCCTTGAACGGCAGCGATACGCCCGTGGGCCGGCCGGCGGAGGTGCCTTCCACGCTGCCCAGCTGGTCCACGCGCTGTGGCGTGGTGAACTTGCCGCTGGTCTGCAGATCGGCCGGGGCATCCTTGGGCGCGGGAATGAAGGTCTGCGCCGGCAGCACCGCATGGCCGGCGAGCGTGGCGGGAAAGGCCTGCTGGGCGTGGGCGGGCAGCAGGGCGGCGGCGCAGGCCAGCAGGGCGAAGGGGGCGAGGCGGAAAGAGGGCAGCATGCGATGGCTTGTGGCGAACGAAAACCGCAACGATGCCGGCGCGCCGTTACAGGGCCATGACGGTGCAGGGCCGCGCCCGTGCGCGGCGCTTTCCAGCGCTACTTCTGCGGCAGGGCCGCTTCCAGCCGCTGCATCTCTTGCTCCAGCGTGCCGCGGCTGCGGAAATGGCGCTGGGCCTGGTCGTACCAGTATTCGGCGTCTTCCAGGTCGCCTTCCTGCAGATGCACGATGCCGTGCAGCCAGGCGCCCAGCGGCGTCGCATCGTCCTGCACCTGCTGGTGGGCCTCGTTCCAGCGCCCTGCGCGCAGGTGCGCCAGGATGTCGCGAAGGTCGGTCATCGGAAAGCTCCTTGTGGGGGTCGGCGCCGCCACTGCGGCTCGGGCGGGCGCGTTGTCTGCCGGAGTATCGCCGTGCAGTGTCGCGGTGCAATGGGAGCTTCGAGCCGGTGATCAGCCCGCGCGCTGGCGCGCGAGCGTCCACCACGCCGCCCCCACGATCAGCGCCCCGCCCAGCCATTGCACCGGGCCCAGACTCTCCCCCAGCCACAGCACGGCGAACAACGCGCCCCAGGCCGGCTCGGTGCCCATCAGCAGGCCCACGCGGCTGGGGGCGGTGTGTTTCAGCGCCCAGTTCTGCGCGATGAAGGCAAACACCGTGCAGCCCAGCACCAGGTACAGGCTCGCGGCCCAGAAGGCGCCCTCGGCCGGCAGGGCGGGCAGCCCGCCCGGCAGCGACACGGCCACCAGCAGGCACCCCAGCCCCACCGCGGCGGACTGCACGGCGGTGAGCAGCAGCATGGGCGCCTGGGCATGCCGCCGGGTGAGGCGGCTGGTGGCGCACACGGTCACGGCGCGCAGCGCGGCGGCGGCCAGCATCAGTGCGTCGCCCAGGCCCCATCGAATCTGCAGGCCGCCGCCCGCCAGCAGCGCCGCGCCCAGCAGCGAAACGGCCGCAAAGCCGAACACGGCGCCGGCCGGCCGCCGGCCCAGCATCCACCATTCGGCGAACGGGGTGAACACCACGCACAGGCTGATGAGGAACGCCGCCTGGCTGGCCTGCGTGTGCGCCACGCCATAGGTCTCGCACACGAAGATCGCCATCAGCAGCGCGCCCAGCGGCAGGCCGGCGCGCAGGGCGCCGTGCCATTGCGCCCGCGTGGCCCGCAGGCACGCCGGGGCCAGCAGCGCCGCCGTGAGCAAAAACCGCACGGCCAGAAAACCCAGCACCGGGTAAAACGCCAGCGCCCCCTTGGCCACGCCGTAGCTGGTGCCCCAGACCACGGCCACCAGCAGCAGGACGAGGTCGGCGCTGCGCAGCAGCGTGGCGGGGCGGGCGAGGGGCAGCGTGGTCATGCGGCGATCGTAAATTCATGCCGCGCCATCGATAATGGCCCCTCAGAGAACAACATTGGTTCCCCATGCGCACAAATGACGCCCTGGACTGCCTGCCTGACATGGCGGTGTTCGCCCGCGTGGCGGCGGCGGGCAGCTTTTCCGCGGCGGCGCGCGAGCTGGGCCTGACCCCGTCGGCCGTGAGCCGCCAGGTGGCGCGCCTGGAAGGCGTGCTGCGCGTGCGGCTGCTGGAGCGCACCACCCGGCGCCTGCGCCTGACCGAGGCGGGCCACGCGGCGTTCGCGCGCTGCCAGGGGCTGGAGTCGTGCGCGCGCGAGGTGCTGGCGCTGGCCGGCCACCATGCCGACGTGCCCAGCGGCCTGGTGTGCATGAGCGCGCCCAAGGCCTACGGACGCCAGCGGCTGCACCCGCTGGTGCCGTCCTTCCTGGCCGCGCATCCGCAGGTGGACGTGCAGCTGGTCATCACCGACCGCACCGTGGACCTGTTCACCGAGCACATCGACGTGGCGGTGCGCATCACCGACGCGCCGCCCCCGGGCCTGGCGGGCCGGCCGCTGGAGCCGGTGGAACACGTGGTGTGCGCCAGCCCGGCGTACCTGGCGCAGCGCGGCCTGCCGGAGCACCCGCGCGATCTGGCGCAGCACGACTGCCTGCCCCTGGGCGAGGACGAGCGCGACCGGCACTGGCGCTTCGAGCGGCCGGGTGGCGGGGGTGGCGCAGCGGAATCCGCCATGGTGAAGGTGCGCGGCCGCTACGTGGCCAACCACAGCGAGGTGCGGTGCGAGGCCGCCCTGGGCGGCCTGGGCATCGCCTCGCTGCCGGGCTTCACGGCGCAGGCGGCCCTGGCGGCCGGCACGTTGGTGCGCGTGCTGCCCGGCTGGCGCCACACCACGGCGTACTCCGGCATGGCCTGGCTGCTGTACCCGCCCAACCGCTTTCTGCCGGCGCGGGTGCGGGCCTGGATCGACCATGTGGCGCAGGGGCTGGCCGCGCGGCCCGCATGAGGGGCCCGCGCGGCGCCTGCCGATCCCTGCCGGTCAGTCCTCGTGCGTGTCGTGCGTGGCCGCGCTGCCCCGGCGCCAGTAGCCCGAGGCCTTGACCCACTTGGGGTAGGCGCCGCGCTCGCCCACCAGGTGCGCGCGCAGGGCCTTGGCCACGGCCGATTCGCAGGCCACCCAGGCGTGGAAGTCGCCCGCGGGCAGGGTCTGCGCGCGCAGCGCCTGCAGCAGGGGCTCGGCGGTGCCGGCCTCGGCGCCCTGGCGGTGCACCCAGACGATGCGGGCATCGGCGGCGGTGGGCAGGGGCTGCTCGTCGGCCGGGCCGTCCACCTCGGCCAGCACCAGCACGGGCGTACCAGCGGGCAGTTCGGTGAGGCGGCGGGCGATGGCGGGCAGGGCCGTGTCGTCGCCGATCAGCACGTAGCCGTCGAAGGCGGTGGGAATGACCATGGAGCCGCGCGGGCCCCCCACGCCCACGGTCTGCCCGGGCGCGGCCTGCAGCGCCCATTGCGTGGCCGGGCCCGCGTCGTGCAGCGCGAAGTCGATGGTGAGGGTGCGCGCGGCGATGTCGTGGTGGCGCGGCGTGTAGTCGCGCATGGTGGGCCGGGGCGAGTCGGGCGCGAGGCCCCCGGTGTCCGCCGGCACGGGAAAGTCGATCCGGCCCGTGGCGGGGTCGGGCAGGATGAGCTTCACGTGGTCGTCGAAGCCCGCGCTGTCAAAGCCCTCCAGGTCGGGGCCGGTGAGGACGATGCGCACGCAGTGCGGCGTGACGCGCTCGGCGCTTTGCACAGTAAGGATGCGCCGGCGCAGTTCATGGCGCATGCGCTGGGGCGCGCGGGCCGCCAGCAGTTCGGGGGAAGGCTGCGCTGCGGTGGCGGCAGAGGTGGCTGGGGTGGTGGTCGAAGCGGACAGTGTGGTCATTTCAGGGCTTTCTGCCGGGGCGATGCCGGCGTTGCGGAGGGAGGCCAGGGCGTCGTGGGGCGCACTCCGGGCAACGGGGGCCGGGGCGGTCGCTCTGGGGCGCCCTGCAGGCCGGCGGGGAACAGGTGCTAAAGGCGCTCGATCTGCCGCGCCGCGGCGTCCAGCGCATCGGCGATGGCATGGATTTGCGCCTCGGCCAGCGGCTCGCGCGCCAGGCGAAGGTGCAGCGCATGGCGCAGGTTGTGCACGGCGCGCTCGATGGGCGCCGGGCGCTCACCGTGACCGCCGCCGCGCATCGGCAGGCCGCTGGCCATGCGGGCCAGCAGCGCATCCACCTCGGCGCGGTGCTCGGCCAGGTGGTCGCGCCCCGCATCGGTCAGCGTGTGCAGCTTGCGGCCGCCATCGGCGGTGACGGTGACATGGCCCATCTCTTCCAGCAGGGTGAGCGTGGGGTAGATCACGCCGGGGCTGGGGCTGTAGGCACCGTTCAACCGGTCTTCGATGGCCTTGATGAGCTCGTAGCCGTGGCGCGGCTTGTCGGCGATGAGCTGCAGCAGCACGAGGCGCAGCCCGCCGTGGCCGAACACGCGGCCGCCACCACGCCGCTCGAGAGGGGGCTGGCGCACATCCAGGAATTCATGCTTCATGGGGAAATTAGATATATCTAAAAAACAAAAGATATATCTATTTTGGAAGCGGGCTGATTGGCTGCCTGGGGTATCCCTGCAGGCTCCATGGTCTGTGAGAGCTCGCCAGTGCCCAACCCCTTCCCGGGATGCCGTTCGGAACCTGGTCACTTCCTTCGCGTCGCGGGCCGCCGCGTGACCGGGATGCCGGTAGCGTCTTTCCCTTTTCGGCAAACGCCGCCAGGAGGTGTCCCATGCCCATCCACCGCACGGATTTTCCCGGTGTCTACATCCATACGCCCCGGCCGCAGGAAGCGGGCGCTCGCACCCTCCAGCAGGTGGAAGCCCTTGAAGCCAAGAACCAGGATTTCTTGCGCCGCAACCAGGAAATCCTGGAGCAACTGGCGTCCCAATCTTCCGGCCGCACGCTGCTGCGGCAGATCGAATCCATCACCACCATGGCGCCCCGAAAGCGCGTGGTGCTGACGCCTTCGCAAGGGGGTTGGCCGCAAGCGCTTTCCTGCCAGCAGATCGCTGGCAACACGCAGTTGCGGCCCATGGACAATTGGGACGACATCGACAGCTACATGAGCCGCCGTCCGTCGGGCGATTCGTTCATGCCCGAAGTGGCGGCCGCCCCGATGCCCGGCAGGGAGACTCCCGGCGCAGACGAAGTCTGGATCCGCACCGATCCAGACATCGGCATGAAGTTTTCATCCGAGGACTCGGATGAGTACGAGTTGAGCGCAGACCATTACGTTGCAACGCTCGGCCACGAAATGATCCATGCGCGGGACAGCCTGCACGGCATTCAGCCACACCGCTCGGAAGACACCTCGACCTCTGGTCATCAGGGCTCGGACCGTCCTTTGGAGAAAGCGCTGCTGCCCGTGGAGTTGCGCACGATCGGCGTCGGACCCTATGCCGACGAAGTCCCTTCAGAAAACTCCATTCGAAGAGAACATGGGCTGACGCTGCGCAGGAGCTATCACGGCTTTACCGATGACCATTGATGGACAGAGGGGGCCAGAGAAAAGCGCTCAGGCCAGTGCCGCCGCGTGCCCACGTGTGAAAGCCTCTTCGAACACCGAATAGCCCGACCAGTCCGCATGCGCGAACGCCAGCCGCGCGGTGCCGGGCGTGGGCGGCACGGGCACGCGCTCTCCATTCGATAGCGCATAGCGCTTGCCAGACGGGCGCTGGGGCGCGATTTTGCTGAGAAACGCCTGGGTGCCCGGCAAAGGGATCGACATGGCATGGCCGTAGCGCGTGATCTCCATGCGCCGCGCATGCTTGGCCAGGTCGGGGTGCGGCGCGGCCAGCCCGGCGAGGATGGCGTCGCGCCAGTGCGCCCAGGGTTGCTCCGCCAACTGCCGGCGGCCATCGGCCACGTCGCCCAGCGCCTGGTAGTAGGTGAGCACGGTGGCGGCCGGGCGCGGGTCCAGCCGCTGGTGGCCGGCGTTCACGTAGCCCAGGCCGCCGGGCGTAGGGTCGGCGTAGAGCACGTTGTCCCAGGCGGGGGCCGCGCCTTCGCGGTCGGCCAGCGGGGCGTCGATGTGGATGTTGGCCACCAGCCAGGGCGCCCACGACAGGCGCTGCGCCGCCTGCTGCAGGAAGCCGGGCGGGTTGCGCACCACGCGCGCCGCGACGAAGACCGGCAGCGCCACGATGCAGCGGCGCGCCTGCCAGCGCTCCACGCTCTCGCTCGCGTGGTGGAACACGTCCACCTCCACGCCCTGGCGGGTTTCCTCGATGCGCAGCACCGAACTGCCGGTGCGCAGCTGCCCGCCGGCCTGCAGCGGCGCGGCCAGGCGCTGGGTGAGCCAGCCGTTGCCCTCGGGCCAGGTGAGCACGCCCTCGCGGTCTTCGGTGGCCGCATCGCCGGGGGCATGGAAGCCGTGGCGGCTGGCGAAGTAGTGGATGCCCGCCCAGGCCGACACGCGCGCCACGCCGGCGCCGTAGTCATCGCGGCAGCAGTAGTCCAGGTACCAGCGCAGGTGCGTGTCGTCGAAGCCCTCCTGCTCCAGCCATGCTATGAAAGTAATAGCGTCAAGCCCTAGATGAATCTGCGCCAGGGGCTGATTGGGCTTCCATCCTTTGAGCACCGGCATGGTGAAGGGCGCCGCGCGGCCCAGTTCGGCCACGCGGGTGGAAAAGCGCCGGTACTGCGCCAGAGTTTCGGCGCCCACGCCCTGCACGGGCAGCAGCCCGTCCTGCCACTGGCCCTGGAAGAACAGGCGCTCCTGCGGGCTGTGGCACAGGTGGCGCTCGTCGTAGCGCCAGCGCCCGGCCACGCGCTGGCGCAGGCCCAGTTCTTCCAGCAGGTCCTGCACCTCGCGCGCGCTGTCGCCCGGCACGGGCAGGTAGTGCGCGCCCAGCGGGCAGGCCAGGCCGGCCACGCTGCCGGCGCGGCTGTTGCCGCCAGCGGTGTCCTCCAGCTCCAGCACCACGAAGTCGTCGGTGCCGGCCAGCCGCAGCGAGCGCGCGGCGGCCAGGCCCGCCACGCCCCCGCCCGCGATCACCACCTGGGTGCGCCGGACGATGTCGGGCTCGATCGGCCCGCCCTTCTGGAGCCGGTCGCGCAGCGCGTGGCCGCGCGCCATGTCGATGCCGGCAAAGCCACCCTCCAGTTCGGGCGGGGCGCCGCACCCGGCAAGGGCGGCGGCAGCGGCCGAGGTGGCCGAGGCGGCGAGGAATTGGCGGCGTTGCATGTGGGCGGTGCGGCCGGGCGGCCAGCGCGGTCAGTGGGCCGCCACCTTACCCCACTCCTGCTCGTAGGTGTGCACCAGCACCTGGTTGGACAGGCGGTTGACCTCGGCCGGCACGCGCGCCATGTCGCGCGGAAAGTCGAACAGCAGCGCCAGCGTGGGCACCGACAGGAATCGCAGCCCCTCGGGCAGCGCCTGCGGCAGATGCCAGGGGCGGCGGCTGGCGATCACGAAGCCCCATTCGCCGAAGCTGGGCACATGGGCGTGGTACGGGGCGGTGCGCAGCCCCAGCGACTCGATGGTCTGCACCACCGTCCAGAAGCTCTGGCGTGCCACCAGGGGCGAGGTGGTCTGCACCACGGCATAGCCGCTGGCGGACAGGCGCTGCGCCAGCAGGGCGTAGAAGCTGTTGGTGTAGAGCTTGCCGATGGCGAAGTTGGTCGGGTCGGGGAAATCCACCACGATCACGTCGAAAAAGTCTTGCGCCCCCACGCCTTGGGGCGGCCCTGCGGCGCTGGAGTCTTGCGCCCCCACGCTCCCCTGCTGCAGCCACTGGAACGCGTCGGTGTTCACGACATGCACCTTGGGGTTGGACAGCGCCCCTCCGTTCAGCCGCGCGAGCGTGGGGTCGTCGGTGAACAGGCGCGTCATCGCCGGGTCCAGCTCGACCAGCGTGACCGACTCGACCGAGGGGTACTTGAGGATCTCGCGCACCGCCATGCCGTCGCCGCCGCCCAGCACCGCCACGCGCCGCGGCCCGGCGCCGCCCGAGGCGAACGCCGCCATCGCCGGGTGCACCAGGGCCTCGTGGTAGCGGTACTCGTCGCGCTCGGCGAACTGCAGGTTGCCGTTGAGGTACAGCCGGTGCCCCGCCTTGCCCTCGGTGACCACGATGCGCTGGTAGGGCGTGGCACGGCTCACCACGATGCGGTCCTGGTAGAACTTGTCCTCGGCAAAGCGCGTGATGTGCTCCGCGCCCACCAGCCCCGCCAGCAGCACGCCGAACACGGCCACGCAGGCCAGCACGTGCGCGCGCAGGCGCCGCAGCTCGTGGCGGAACAGCCAGACCGCCCACAGCGCCACCGCCGCGTTCATCAGGCCGAACAGCAGCCCCGTGCGGATCAGCCCCAGGTGCGGCACCAGCAGCAGCGGGAACGCGAGCGACACCGCCAGCGCCCCGAGGTAGTCGAACGTGAGCACCTGCGAAACCAGGTCCTTCAGCACCGCGTTGCGCTTGAGGATGCGCATCACCAGCGGAATCTCCAGCCCCACCAGCGTGCCCACCAGCAGCACCATGCCGTACAGCAGCACGCGGAACGCGCCCGGCGCATAGGCGTTGGCCAGGAACAGCGTGGCCGGCAGCGCGCCGCCCACCAGGGCCACCAGCAGTTCGATGCGCAGGAAGTGCGCGGGCAATTGCCGTTCGAAGTAGCGCGACAGCCACGATCCCACGCCCATGGCGAAGAGGTAGGTGCCGATGATGGTGGAGAACTGCAGCACCGAATCGCCCAGCACGTACGAGGCGAGCGCGCCGGCCGCCAGCTCGTAGAGCAGGCCGCAGGCGGCGACGACGAAGACGCTGGCGAGCAGCGCGATGTCGATGGGGCGGGGCGCGGGCGCGGCGGAAGGGGTGGGGTGGGCAGCGGCGGTCAAGCCGCTATTTTGCGGGATGGGCCCCGGCGGCGGCCGCCGCAGGCCCACCGGGCGAGGGCGCCTTCTTCGCCCGCCCGGCATCGCCCGGGCTCCCGGGTCAGAACTGGTAGGTGGCGCTCACCAGCACGCCGCGCGGCGCACCGGGCATGTCGACGGAGCGCCAGTATTCCTTGTCCAGCAGGTTGGTGACCGCGGCGGTCACGGTCCAGGGCGCGGCGCGCCAGCCCACCATGGCATCCCAGCGGGTGTAGCCCGGCAGGCGCGAGGTGTTGGCCGCGTTGAGCCAGCGGGCGCTGGTGTGCGTCACGCCGATCTCGCCGTACCATGGGCCCTGCGGCGCATAGCGCAGGAAGACGTTGCCATTGCGTTGGGCCGTGTCCTGCAGGTACTTGCCGACGTTCGCGGGCGCGCTGCGGTCCTCGGTGACCTTGGCGCTCATGAGGCCCACGCCGCCGCGCACGTACCACGAGGGCGCCACGCGGCCGGCCGCGCTGAACTCGATGCCGCGCGAGCGCTCCTTGCCGCGCACGGCCCAGGTGAACGGGTCGTTGACCGCATCGGGGCGGTACCGGATGTTGTAGTGCTCCAACTGGTAGACCGACACCTGCGTGGACAGCTTTCCGTCCAGCCAGTCGCTCTTGGCGCCGATTTCGAACTGGCGCGAATGCTGGGGCTCGTCGTCGTACACGGCGCTGGCCGAGGTGTCCACGGTGATCATGCCGCGCCCGCCGTAGGGCGAGTAGCTCTTGTTCCACGATGCATAGATGCTGTGCTCGCGCACCGGCTGCCAGACCACGCCCAGCCGGGGGCTGACCGAGTCGCCGTCGTAGCCGCGCCCGGCGGACGTGAGCAGGTTGGTGCTGTGGAAGTCGAACCGGTCGTAGCGCAGCCCGGCCAGCAGCTTCCACTGCGTGCCCAGGCTCACGAGGTCCTGCAGGTAGAGCGCGCGGCTCTGCGCCTCGTGCAGGTTGTACTGGGTGGGCGCGCCCTGGGCGGGCTTGGGAGCCCAGGGAATGGGGCGCAGCGGGTCGTAGGTGAAGCTGGCCGCGCCGCTGGACAGGCGCGGCTGGCGCTCTTCCTCGCTGGCTTCCATGCCCACGAGCAGGTCGTGCTGCAGGCCGGCCAGCGTGAATTTGCCGGTGAGGTCCACGGTG
Organism: Acidovorax sp. SUPP950; assembly: GCF_030158935.1. Taxonomy (NCBI): domain Bacteria; kingdom Pseudomonadati; phylum Pseudomonadota; class Betaproteobacteria; order Burkholderiales; family Comamonadaceae; genus Acidovorax; species Acidovorax sp. SUPP950. Next base: position 416,054 of record NZ_BQXE01000003.1, read on the forward strand.
TTGGAAAGCGTCTCGTTGCGCGTCTGCTGCCAGGCGTAGTTGGGCCGCACGCGGCCGGCATAGTCGCAGCTGGCGCCCGTGGAGGTGCGGCCCCGGGCGTTGCAGTAGGTGCCGGCGAAGTAGTGGTCGAAGTCCTGGCTGGCCTCGCGCTTGCTCGCCACCCAGCGCACGCTCCAGGCCGGGTTGAAGTCGTAGCTCAGGTCCGAGCGCAGCACGCGCAGCCGGTCTTCCACCATGTCGCCGGGGTGGGCGAAACCGGTGCGGATCGACACGCCGGCGGGCAGCTGGTCGTAGGCCGGGCCACGGTCGGGCACGCGCCACACCGTGTCGTACGTGTATTGCCCGGTCCAGCGCAGGCCGGTGCGCGTGTCCACGAGGATGCTGGGCGAGACCATTTCATTGCGGTTGCGGATGCCGCTGCGAAAACTGTTCGCCTGCTCGCGGTCGGCCGTCAGCCGCACGGCCACGTTCTCGTTCAGCACGCGGTTGATGTCCAGCGTGCCGCCCACGTTGTCCCACGAGCCGCCGCGCAGGTTGATGCTGCTCTTGGCATCGAAGCGGGCCTGCTTGCTCACCATGTTGATGATGCCGCCGCCGCTGCTGCGGCCGTACAGCACCGACGCCGGGCCCTTGAGGATCTCGATGCGCTCCACGTTGGCGGTGCTGCGGCGCACCTGGCCGCTTTCACGCACGCCGTCGCGGTAGATGTCGCCCGAGTCGGCGTTGAAGCCGCGGATCATCACGCCTTCGCCCCGCATGTCGTACTTGGTGTTCACGCCGGGCACGCCGTCCAGCATGACGGCCAGGTCGTTGATGCCGTAGCTCTTGTACTTGTTGACCTCCAGCGTGTCGATGGTCTGCGGGATGTCCTTGGGCGCCATGTAGGTCTTGGTGGCCGTGGTCACGCCTTCGGGGCGCACATCGTCGGCGTCGTACTCCGACGTGACGTGCACGGTGGGCAGGGCCGCCTGGGATGCGGCTTCGGCCTGCGGCTGGGACAGGGCGGTGGCCGGCAGGCCCGCCATGCCGGCGAGCAGCGCCGCCGCGGTGGCCGTGGCCCGGGAATGGAAGAAGGCCAGGGCGGCGGCCGCTGGTGCATGGTCCGGATGTGTCATTCGCTCTCTCTGGAAAAGAAAACGGCCGCCCGGCAGGGGCAGCCGTCTGTATCGGAAAGAGCAAAATTGTAACGTTACTGATAACGATTCGTATTTGGAATCTGGCCAAAAAAAGGGCATTCGGGCGGCCATCCGCCCCCTGCCCCGCGCCTCACCCCCCGTGCATCGCCGCCGCCACGATGATGCTGATCCCCAGGCACATGGCCGCCACCACCATGGCGAGGGCCTTGTTCTGCTTCTCGACGATCTCGGCCCACAGGTCGTAGGGCGTGATCTTGTCGATGATGATGAAGCTCACCCAGAACACCAGCACGCCGATGAGCGCGAACAGGATGGAGCCGAAAAACGCGGCGGGCCGCAGCCATTCAAGAGCCATGATGATGACCTCCGTCAGATGAAAAGTGGATGCAACAAGAGCGCGCGGGGGCGTTGCTGTGCCGTCATTTGTGCCCGCCCCCACTGGAATACCCGCCGAAGGAGCCGCCCGAGCTGCGGTATCCGCCGCCCGACGATCCCGAGCAGTTGCTCATCAGCAGCAGGATGATGATGAGGATGACCGCTATGACGATGATGGTCATGCAGCCCATGCTGGTGGCGCTGGCCAGCGGCGCGGCATCCGCGCGTTGGAACAGGTCTTTTTGCCCGTCCAGCTTGAAGGCCTGGGCCACGACGGCGCTGTCGATCTTGCTGCCCCTGGACCAGGTGATCTCGCGCGGGGTCTGCTCCATCGACAGCATGCCGCGGCCGGTGCTGCTGGCAAAGTCGCGGTTGGCGCTTTTCTGGCCGCGCTCCACGGGCCAGTAGAACTCGCCGGCCACGTAGGTGGTCTCGGCGTCGTACTGGCTGGACAGGCGGTAGGTGGTGCCCAGGTAGGTGGCGCTCTGGCCGCCGCCGGTCAGCTGCGGCGCGCCCGTGGTGGGCCGCACCAGGCTCCAGCCGTCGGTCGCGTCCACCAGGAAGGCGAAGCCGCGCTTTTGGTGGTAGAGCAGGTATTCGTCCCAGCCGAAATGCTCGTCGTCGCCCGGCTCCACGCCCATGCGGTGCTGAAAGCCCACGACCTGCCAGTGCACGCCCTCCAGCTGCCCGGTCTGGCCCAGCGGGATGAGCGGGTTCACCGGCTCGTCCTGCACCGCGTGGCGCAGTTCGGCCCCCAGGCCGCTGGACAGGTCGATGAGGCTGTGGCACGACGGGCACGTCAGGCTCTTGGTGCTGCCCAGCTTCACGGGCACCGGCGCGCCGCAGTTCGGGCAATTGAACTGGCGGCCTGTCTCGTCCTTGGCGGAGGCGTCTTTCAAGCCCTGCAGCTTCAAATCCTCGAGCTGCACGGCCCGGCCGCGGTCCACCTTCGGGGGTGTGCTGCCGTAGTCGATCGACAGCACCTCGCCGTCCGCGCTGCGCAGCTCCACCATGCTGAACGGGTGGCCCAGCGGCGGCAGCTTGGGCAGTTCGCCCTGGGCGGAGATGAGCTGCGCCTGCACGTTGGCGGCCACGCTGTAGGGCTTGCCGGCCACCGCCGTGGTCATGCCGACGCGGAACTGCTCGGCCGCGGGTAGCTCGCGCCCCGCCGCGGCCGGCCGCGTGAACACGTAGGCGCCGTTGTCCTCGCCCAGCGTGGCGGTGCTGCCGTCTTCGAGGAAGGCGTTCCACTCGGTCCAGGTGCCGGCGTCGCCCTTGTATTGCAGGCGCCCGATCAGCGTGAAGGGCAGGTCCTGCCCGTCCAGCACGATGCGGCCGCTGGCCATGAGCTGCAGGGGGCTGTGGTCGTCGAAGACCTCGGCCATCTTGCCCACGCGCGTGAGCACCTCGCCGCTGCGCACCACCGTGCTCTGGCAGTAGGGGCAGACGGCGTGGGTGGACTGCGCGCTCTTGAATTCGACCGGGGCGCCACAGCCGGGGCAGGGCGCGCGGTAGGTACGCTGGGTGCCGCTCTCGGCCATGTTTTTTGAGTGTTTTTGGCCTCCTGCCCTAGTATCGATTGGGCAGGATGCTATTCAATCGATAGCGAAGACTAGACCAACTTCTTGAGCAGTTCGGCCTTCTTGGCGTCGAACTCCTCCTGCGTGAGGATGCCCTTGGCCTTGAGTTCGCCCAGCTTCTCCAGCGTGGCCATCACGTCCTCGGGCTTGACGCCCGCCGCAGGCGCGGCGGCCACGGCAGCTGCGGCCTGCTGGGCCGCGGCGGGGTTCTGGCCCTGCAGGCCCTGCTGCAGGTTCTGCGCCAGCACCTGGCCCAGCGCCACGCCGGCGCCCAGGCCCATGGCGTCACCGGCAATGCCGCCGCCGCCGTTGCCCGAGCCTTCGGCGAATTTCGGGATCGCCTGCGCCGTCTGGTACTGCATGAACTTGCCCATGTCGTTGCCGACCATGCCCATGCCGATCTTCTGGTCCATGATCTTTTGCAGCTCTTCGGGCAGCGAGACGTTCTGCACCGTCATGCCTTCCAGCAGCAGGCCGATCTTGGCGAACGCGGGCTGCAGCTCCTTGGCCAGGGCCTCGGCGAACATCACCTGGTTGGCCGCCAGATCGAGGAACGGCAGGCCGCTGCCCGCGATGGCGTTGCTGATGTTCTGCAGCACCAGGCCGCGCAGCTGGCCGTCGATCTCGGAGACGGTGTACTCGGCGCGCGTGCCCGAGATCTCGGTGTGGAACAGCTTGGGGTCGGCCACGCGGAAGGCGTAGTTGCCGAAGGCGCGCAGGCGCACGGCGCCGAAATCCTTGTCGCGGATGGTGATGGGCTGTGGCGTGCCCCACTTCTGGTCCACCTGCTGGCGCGTGCTGAAGAAGTACACGTCGCTCTTGAACGGGGACTCGAAGAGCTTGTCCCAGTTCTTCAGGTAGGTGAGCACCGGCAGCGTCTGCGTGGTGAGCTTGTAGGTGCCGGGGCCGAACACGTCGGCCACCTGGCCTTCGTTCACGAAGACCGCCATCTGCGACTCGCGCACCACGAGCGTGCCGCCGTTCTGGATTTCCATGTCCCGCATCGGGAAGCGCCAGGCCAGCGTGCCGTCGCTGTCCTCGGTCCACTGGATGATGTCGATGAACTGTTTCTTGATGAAGTCCATGAGGGCCATGCGGTGCTCCCGTTCGAGGTGTGCGGAGGGTTGGAAAGTGCGGCCATCATAGCGGCGCCCCGGGGCTTGGCTATCGCGGCGTTGGACACGATCAATTGGCGCTCGCCAATGCGAATCACTAGCATTCGTGCAGTTGTTCGTTCCCATCCGAGATTGCCCCACAGGAGTCCGCCATGTCCCGCATCCGCCAAGCCACGCTCCGCAACCTGCCCACCCTCATGAAGACGGGCAGCTACTACCTCATCCACATCTGTGTGGCGGCCCTGGTGGCCTACGCGGTCACCGGCAACCTGATCGCCTCGATCACGCTGAGCCTGTTGGAGCCCACGGTCCAGGCGGTGGCGTTCTTCTTCCACGAAAAGGCCTGGGAGCGGGCGGCCCGCCGCCGCGCGGCAGCGGCCGGCGATGCGCCCCTGGCGGCTTGAGGAAGCGGCCATGAATACCACCTCTGATTCACGCCCCCGGCAGGCGGGCGGGCCGTTTCAGCATTGGCTGATCGAGCGGCTGGCCGGCCTGGCCGGCGCGCTGTGATGGTCTGAGAGAAGAGGGAAAAGGAAAGAGGGCCGCCAGGCTGCCGTCGGCCCGGGCTGGCCCAGCGGACGGGCAAGAGGCGTATCCGGCGGTTCAGGCCCGCGTGTCGAGCAGCGAGCCCATCATGCGGCCTTCGGTGCGCAACACCTGCAGATTGGCCTTGAATGCATAGGTGGCCGAGATCTGGTCGACCGCATCGGCCTCGAGCGAGGCGCCTTCCTGCGCCGCACGGCCCACATTGGTGGTGGCCACGCCGCCTTGGGAGGCCACGGCCTCCTGGTCCACCGTCTGGCGCTTGAAGCCAGGGGTGTTCATGTTGGCGACGTTGTTGGCGGAGACATCCATGCGCACCTGGGCGGCGCGCAGGCCGGAGGCGGCGATCGAGGAAACAGAGGCCATGGGAGTGCTCCGGTGGAGGGCGAGGAAGTGCCTGGATTATCCGCCGCAGGTGCAGGAATGACCAGCCCGGCGGTGAAAACGACTGGGAACGATCGCAGGCCCCCTGCGCTGGCTTCCGCATGGCTGAGGCGTTGGTTTTTTCACCAGGGCACGCAGGGCCCGGCGTGGCGCGAAACGCTAAAGCGTACACAAGTGTTTCGAAATGAAATGGCTGTGGCTGCACGGTCGGCTCGGCGTTCGGCTGCGCGCCGCAGCGCACGCCAGGCGCGGTATCGAGAGGTATCGAGACAGGCGCCCCGCCAAAGCCCGGTCGGCGCCGTGGCCAAATCCCTTCTAAAACTGAACAAGTAAGTACACATATTGAAATCATCGGCGCGACCGGTGATTCCAAGATGCCGCCAGGCGCTGGCGTGGCGCGCGGCATCGGTTCTGGCCGCTCAACCGCCAGCGCCGCCCGGCCTCGCCGTTTCAACATCCCATCGCCTTCGGAGGTTTCCATGCAGTCCACCTTGCTCCCTGCTGTCCACCCGTCATCCCCCGCGCGCCGCCGCCTGCTGGCCGGTGGCGCGGCTTCCGCCACCCTGGCGCTGTTCGGTTGCGGTGGAGGGGGCGGCGGCGGTGGCGATGTCTCCGGCGTCGGCAGCACGGCCGATGCGTCGTTCTCCAGCGGCCCCATCAGCGGCTTCGGCTCCATCATCGTCAACAACCTGCGCTACGACGACACCGCCGCGCGCATCCTGGACGATGCCGGCCAGGCCGTCACCACCGCCGCCCTGCGGCTGGGCATGGTGGTGGAGGTGAACGGCTCGGGCATCGCGGTGGACGCCAGCGGGCTGCGCCGCTCCGTGGCCTCGACCATCAGCCTGCGCAGCGAGATCGAGGGGCCCATCACCGCCATCGACACCGCCGCCCGCACCTTCGCCGTGCTGGGCCAGACCGTGCAGTGGGCCGATGCCACGCTCTATAGCGACAACCTGCCCAATGGCGCGGCCAGCCTGGCGGTGGGCCAGGTGGTGCAGGTGTTCGGCCTGCGCAACCCCGACGGGCTGTACAGCGCCACGCTGGTGGTGCGCGACGAGCCCGTGCCCACCCGCTACAAGCTGCGCGGCGTGGTCGCTGCGCTGGACGGCACGGCGCAGACCTTCCGCATCGGCGGCGCGGTGATCGCCTACGGCGCCGTTGCGCCGCAGGCCCCCGGCATCGCCAACGGGCAGTACGCCCGCGTGGAGCTGCAGACGGCGCCCGACGCGTCCGGGCGCTGGGTGGCCTCGGCCCTGCGCACCACCGCCAGCAGCGTGACGCTGCCCAGCGGCAGCAACGTGGCGGTCGAACTCAAGGGCTACGTCACCGCGTTCACCAGCAACACGGCCTTCAGCGTGAACGGCGTGCCGGTGAACGCCAGCGGCGTGGCCAACCCGCCTGCGGGCCTGGCGCTGGGCCGGCGCGTGGACGTGAAGGGCGTGTTCATGAGCGGCCAGTTCAATGCGAGCGAGATCGCGCTGGAAGAGGCCGGCAGCCTGGCCAGCCGCAGCTTCGACGTGAAGGGATCGATCCAGCGCGTGATCCCGGCGGCCTCGGTGATCGTGGTGCGCGGCGTGCCGGTCCACTACGCCAGCGCCCGCTTCGAGGGCGGCACCGCGTCCGACCTGGCCGAGAACCGCTCCGTGGAGATCCAGGCGCAGGTGGCCGCCGGCACCTTCGGCCTGGTGGCGCAGACCATCCGGTTCGTTGCCTGATTCGATTGCTATCAATTAAATAGCGGTATGCCCTAGTAGATATTGCGCTGGAGGCCGATGGGGTTGACCATGGGCCGGCGCGGGCCCCTTTCGCCCCGAGCCGCCCGGGTCCGCTGCGCTCCGCCTTCAGTCGGCGTTCACGTACTCCGGATGGCGGGCGCAGATCTCGTCCACCTGGCTGAGCGTGCCCGACAGGTGCGTGCGCAGCGCCTCCTGGGCGCCGGATGCGTCCCCCTGCGCGATGGCCTCGGCGATGCGGCGGTGGTCGGCCAGCACCGACGCGGCCTTGCCCGCGCTGGGCAGGTGCAGGTGGCGCAGACGGTCCACGTGGCCGGAGTGGCTGCGCACCAGCTCCCACAGGCGCGGCACCTCGGCGGCCTCGTACATCAGGCGGTGGAACGCCAGGTCGGCCTGCGAGAACGCCTCGGGCTCCAGGGGGTCGGCGGCGGCCTGCATCACGCCGATCTGGGCCTGCAGGCGCCGGGCGACGGCCTCGCCGCCCTGCAGCGCCAGCGTGCGCACCACCTCCAGCTCGATGGACCGGCGCAGGTAGTGGGCCTGCCGCGCGGCGGCCACGTCGATGCGGCTCACCACCGTGGCGTGCTGCGGAAAGATGTCCACCAGCCCCTCTTCGCCCAGCCGCATCAGCGCATCGCGCACGGGCGTCTGGCTGATGCCGAAGCGCTCGGCCAGTTCGGCGCGGGCCAGCACGGTGCCGGGGGTGAGGTCCAGCGACACGATGGCCGCGCGCAGCTTTTCGAAGATCTGCGGCGCCGCATGGCGCGACCGGTCGAGGCGGACTTTGTCTCTCACGTTCATAGGCGGCGGATTGTCGCACCGCACGATTTTGACGTACTAATATATTAGTGCTTTAATGCACCGAAACCTGTAATGGAGCCTATGACGACGACCCGCCGCACCCCCGAGTCCCTGCGCAGCGCACGCTGGTTCGCCCCCGACGACCTGCGCTCCTTCGGCCACCGCTCCCGCATCATGCAAATGGGCTACGCGCCCGAAGACTGGGTGGGCAAGCCCATCATCGCCATCGTCAACACGTGGTCGGACATCAACCCCTGCCACGGCCACTTCAAGCAGCGGGTGGAAGACGTCAAGCGCGGCGTGCTGCAGGCGGGCGGCTTTCCCATCGAGCTGCCCGCCATCTCGCTGGCCGAGGCCTTCGTCAAACCCACCACCATGCTCTACCGCAACATGCTGGCCATGGAGACCGAAGAGCTGTTGCGCAGCCACCCGGTCGATGGCGCGGTGCTGATGGGCGGCTGCGACAAGACCGGCCCCGGCCTGCTGATGGGCGCCATCAGCATGGGCCTGCCCTGCGTCTTCGTGCCCGCCGGCCCCATGCTGCGCGGCAACTACAACGGGCAGGTGCTGGGCTCGGGCTCGGACGCGTGGAAGCTCTGGGACGAGCGCCGCGCCGGCCAGATCACGCAGACGCAGTGGCTCGGGGTGGAAGGCGGCATCGCCCGCAGCCACGGCACCTGCATGACCATGGGCACGGCCAGCACCATGACGGCGATCGCCGAGGCCATCGGCATGACGCTGCCGGGCGCCTCGTCCATCCCCGCGCCGGACGCCAACCATGTGCGCATGAGCGCCGAGAGCGGCCGCCGCATCGTCGAGATGGTCTGGCAGGACGAAACCCCGGCGAAGCTGCTGAGCCGCGAATCGTTCCTGAACGGCATCAACGTCGCCATGGCCGTGGGCTGCTCCACCAACGCCATCGTCCACCTGGTGGCCATGTCGCGCCGCGCGGGCGCGCACTGCGCCGTCACGCTGGATGACTTCGACGCCGCCAGCCGCCACGTGCCCGTGATCGCCAACGTGCGGCCCAGCGGCGACACCTACCTGATGGAGGACTTCTACTACGCCGGCGGCCTGCCCGGCCTCATGTCGCGCATGCCGCAGCACCTGCACCTGGGTGCGCGCACCGTCACCGGCCGCACGCTGGGCGAGAACATCGAAAGCGCCGCCGTGTTCAACGACGACGTGATCCGCCCGTTGGACAGCCCCATCTACGCCGAGGGCGCGCTCGCCGTGCTGCGCGGCAACCTCGCGCCGGACGGCGCCGTCATCAAGCCCAGCGCCTGCGCGCCGCACCTGCAGCAGCACACCGGCCCGGCGCTGGTGTTCGACGACTACCCCAGCATGAAGGCCGCGGTGGAAGACCCGGACCTCGACGTGACGGCCGACCACATCCTGGTGCTGCGCAACGCCGGCCCGCAGGGCGGCCCCGGCATGCCCGAATGGGGCATGCTGCCCATCCCCGCGAAGCTGGTGAAGCAGGGCGTGCGCGACATGCTGCGCCTGTCCGATGCGCGCATGAGCGGCACCAGCTACGGCGCCTGCATCCTGCACGCCGCGCCCGAGGCCTACATCGGCGGCCCGCTGGCGCTCGTGAAAACCGGCGACCTCATCACCGTGGACGTGCCCGCGCGCCGCATCCACATGGAGGTGAGCGACGAAGAACTCGCCCGCCGCCGCGCCGCCTGGACGCCGCCGCCCGCACGCTACCAGCGCGGCTACGGCTGGATGTTCAGCCGCCACATCCTGCAGGCCGACCAGGGCTGCGACTTCGATTTCCTCGAAACCGGCTTCGGCGCCCCCGTGCCCGAGCCCGACATCTTCTGACCCCCGGAGACATGCCCTTGAACCCCGCCACCCGCGACCGCCTCGCCCACGTCAGCACCGCCACGCTGTGCACCGCCCTCTTCAAGAAGGGGCTGCGCAACCAGTTCCTGCAGAACGTCCACCCCCTGCGCACCGGCCGCGCCAACATGGTGGGCGAGGCCTTCACGCTGCGCTACATCCCGGCGCGCGAAGACCTGAACACCATCGACGTGTTCAAGAACCCCGACCACCCGCAGCGCAAGGCCGTGGAAGACTGCCCGCCCGGCGCCGTGCTGGTCATCGACAGCCGCAAGGACGCGCGCGCCGCATCGGCCGGCTCCATCCTCGCCTCGCGCCTCATGAAGCGCGGCGTGGCCGGGCTGGTCACCGACGGCGGCTTTCGCGATACGCCCGAGATCGCCGCGCTCGACATGCCGTCCTACCACCAGCGCCCCTCGGCGCCCACCAACCTCACGCTGCACCAGGCCATCGACATCAACGGGCCCATCGCCTGCGGCGACGTGGCCGTGTTCCCCGGCGACGTGCTGGTGGGCGATGGCGAGGGCGTCATCGTCATCCCCGCGCACCTGGCCGATGAGATCGCCGCCGAAGCCACCGAGATGACCGCCTTCGAAGACTTCGTGACCGAGAAGGTGCTGGAAGGCCGCTCGATCATCGGCCTGTACCCGCCCACCGACCCCGCCACCCACGGCGACTTCGCCGCCTGGCGCGCCGAGAAAGGCCGCTGACACCCGGCACACACCGCCCGAACCGCTTTTTTCCGCTGTTCCCCCTTCCCCACATCGCAGCACCACAACGACACCCGGAGACAAACCCCATGCGATTCATCCGACACACCGCCCTGCTGGCCGCCCTGGCCCTGGCCCCATTCCTTGCGGGCGCCCAGGAATGGCCCACCGCCAAGCCCATCACCTACGTCGTGCCGTTCACGCCCGGCGGCTCCACCGACATCATCGGCCGCGTGCTCGCCAACAAGCTGGGCGAGGCGCTCAAGCAATCGGTGGTGGTGGACAACAAGCCCGGCCAGGCCGGCGGCATCGGCGCCTCGTACGCGGCCAAGGCCCCGCCGGACGGCTACACCCTCTTCGGGGGCACCATCAGCACGCACGCCATCAACGCCAGCCTGTACAAGAACCTGTCGTACAACCCGGTCAAGGACTTCGAGCCCGTGGCCCTGGTGGCCACGCTGCCCAACGTGCTCATCGTCAACCCCGCGCTGGGCGTGAACTCGGTCAAGGAACTGATCGAGCTGCTCAAGAAAGACCCGTCCAAACGCATGTTCGCGTCGTCGGGCGCGGGCACCTCCACCCACCTGGCGGGCGAGATGTTCGGCGACCTGATCGGCGTGAAGCTCACCCACGTGCCGTACAAGGGCACGCCGCCCGCCCTCACCGACGTGGCCGCCGGCCAGGTGTCGTTCATGTTCGACCAGATGACCGCCGCCCTGCCCCTGGCCAAGGCCGGCCGCGTGAAGCTGCTGGCCGTGACCACCGGCCAGCGCATCGCCCTCGCGCCCGAGCTGCCCACCATGATCGAATCGGGCGTGGCCGGCTTCGAGATGTCGTCCTGGCAGGCCGTGTACGCCCCCAAGGGCACGCCCAAGGCCGTGGTCCAGCGGCTGAACGCCGAGATCGTCAAGGCCCTCAAGCAGCCCGACGTGGTGGACAAGCTGCACACGCAGCTGGGCATGGACATCGTGGGCAGCACCCCAGAAGCGCTGGCGGCGCACATGGCCAAGGAGATTCCGCGCTGGGCGGAACTGGTGAAGAAGTCGGGGGCTTCGGCGGATTGAGCACAGGTTCCGCTCTGAACTGAACGATGGCTCGCAATCGCGGGCCATCGTTGTTTCAGGGCGGTGCATGGGCCCCCACCAAACACCGCTGAAACGCTTGCGCCGCCCTCGGCGGCTCGGGCGACCTTCGCAGCAGGCTCACGAACTGGCATTCATAGCGCAGCGCCTCGGGCCGCACGGCCTGCAGGCGGCTGGTGCGCTCGAAGGCTTCGGCATAGTGGTCGGGCAGGAAGCCCAGGTAGCGGCCCGAGAGCACCAGCGTGGCGATGGATTCCTGGTCGAAGCCCGTGGCGGTGCGGGTGAGGCGAGCCTGGTGGCTCAGCTCCATGTTGGGCGAGTGGTAGCCCAGGCCGGCGAAAGGGTGCGCGCGCACGGCGTCCCAGTCGAGCGCCGAGTGGTCCGCCCCGAACAGCGGGTGGCCCGCGCCGCAGTACAGCAGCATGGTCTCGCCGAACAGGTCGGTGTACAGCAGGCTCTGCGAGGCGCGGTGGGCGGGGATGATGCCCACCTGGTAGGTGCCGTCGATCACGCCGCGCTCGATGGCGTTGATCGAGCCCACGTGCATCTGCAGGTGCACGTCCGGCGCCTGGGCGGTGAAGGCGGCGATGGCCTCGCCGATGCGCGCGGCCGGGTTGCTGGCGGTCTTGTCGAACACGGCGACGGCCAGTTGGCCGCCCATGCGCGAGTGGATGCCGTCCACGCTGTCGCGAAAGCCCTGCACGGCGGCCAATAGGCGCAGGGTTTCGTCGTACACGCGCTGGCCTTCCGGAGTGAGCGCGAAGCCCGCCCGGCCACGCCGGCACAGGGTCAGCCCCAGGCGGGTTTCGAGGTCCTTCACGTGGCGGCTGACGGTGCTGGTGCCGATGTTCAGCTCCAGTTCGGCCGCGGCCATGCCGCCGCAATCGACCACGCTCTTGAACACCTGCAGCAGGCGCAGGTCCATGTCGCTCAACTGGCCGAGCACCGCGCGTTCGCGCGCGGCCTGGGGCGCCGGGGACGGCAGCGTGGGCGAGGCGGGGGGTGGGGCGTCGTCGGGCATGGCGAGCGGGGTGGGCTTTACTTGCATGAATCGTCAAGTAAACATTGATATTTGTCCATTGGAGGGATTATCGACCGCCGGAACAATGGGGCCACCCGCCCGCTGGCAGGGCCACCTGCGGCCTGTGCGGCAGCGCCTTGCGCCCCTTTTGTTTTCTTTGTGATTGGACCGACCATGAGCTTCACCGTCCTCGACTCCGCTCCCGAAGCCACCGCGCCGCGCATGGACGCGGCCTGGCTGGATGCGCACTGGATGCCCTTCACCGCCAACCGGCAGTTCAAGGCCGCGCCGCGCATGATCGTCTCGGGCCAGGGCGCCTACTACACCGACTCCGAAGGTCGCAAGATCTTCGACGGTCTCTCGGGCCTGTGGTGCGCGGGGCTGGGCCATGGCCGCAAGGACGTCGCCGAGGCGATCGGCAAGGCGGCCGCCACGCTCGACTATTCGCCGGCCTTCCAGTTCGGCCATCCCGCGTCGTTCGCGCTGGCCAACAAGATCAAGGAACTCACGCCCGCGGGGCTCGACTACGTGTTCTTCACCGGCTCGGGCTCGGAGTCGGCCGACACCTCGCTCAAGATGGCGCGCGCCTACTGGCGTGCCAAGGGCCAGGCCGGCAAGACGCGCCTGATCGGCCGCGAGAAGGGCTACCACGGGGTGAACTTTGGCGGCATCTCGGTGGGCGGCATGGTGGGCAACCGCAAGACCTTCGGCCAGGGCGTGGAGGCGGACCACCTGCCGCACACGCAGCCGGCAATGGGCTCGTTCGTGCGTGGCATGGCCGAGGACGGCGGCCGGGCGCTGGCCGACAAGCTGCTGGACGTGATCGCGCTGCACGACGCCTCCAACATCGCGGCGGTGATCGTGGAGCCGTTCTCGGGCTCGGCCGGCGTGGTGATTCCGCCCAAGGGCTATCTGGAGCGCATCCGCGAGATCTGCACGCAGAACAACATCCTGCTGATCTTCGACGAGGTCATCACCGGCTTCGGCCGCTGCGGCGCGTGGACGGGGGCGGAGGCCTTCGGCGTGACGCCCGACATCCTCAACTTCGCCAAGCAGGTCACCAACGGCGCGCAGCCGCTGGGCGGCGTGGTCGCCTCCAAGGAGATCTACGACACCTTCATGGCGCAGGGCGGGCCCGAGTACATGCTCGAATTCCCGCACGGCTACACCTATTCGGCCCACCCCGTGGCCTGCGCCGCCGGCCTGGCGGTGCTCGACATCCTGCAAAAGGAAGACATGCCCGGCCGCGCCAAGGCGCTGGCGCCGTACTTCGAGCAGGCGGTGCACAGCTTGAAAGGCGCGCAGCATGTGCTGGACATCCGCAACTACGGCCTGGCCGCGGGCTTCACCATCGCGCCGCTGCCGGGCGAGCCGGCCCGCCGGCCCTACGAGATCGCCATGAACTGCTGGAAGAAGGGCTTTTACGTGCGCTACGGCGGCGACACGATCCAGCTGGCGCCGCCGTTCATCAGCGAACGCGCCGAGATCGACCGGCTGGTGAGCGCCCTGGGCGATGCGCTGGCCGAGACGGCTTGAGCCCCGCTGCCAGCGATTGCTATTTATTTTGTAGCTGTATGCCCTAGTGGAATATGCACTGGGGGCACTTTTTACCCTGAACTCCATTCCCATGCACCAAGACCAGAACGTCACCGCCACCATCGGCCACCTGATCGACGGCCAGATCGTGGCCGACACCGTCCGCACGCAGCCCGTGTTCAACCCGGCCACGGGCCAGTCGTCCACCAGCGTGGCGCTGGCCTCGCAGGCGACGGTGGAGCAGGCCATCGCTTCGGCCGAGGCAGCCTTCCCCGCCTGGCGCAACACGCCGCCGCTCAAGCGCGCCCGCGTGATGTCCAGGCTCAAGGTGCTGCTGGAAGAGCACGCCGATGAAATCGCTGCCCTCATCACCGCCGAGCACGGCAAGGTGCTGAGCGATGCGCACGGCGAGCTGCAGCGCGGCATCGAGAACGTGGAATACGCCAGCTACGCGCCCGAGCTGCTCAAGGGCGAGCACAGCCGCAACGTGGGCCCGAACATCGACTCGTGGAGCGAGTTCCAGGCGCTGGGCGTCACCGCCGGCATCACGCCGTTCAACTTTCCGGCCATGGTGCCGCTGTGGATGTGGCCCATGGCCATCGCCTGCGGCAACACCTTCGTGCTGAAACCGTCCGAGCGCGACCCGAGCAGCACGCTGTTCATCGCCCAGCTGGCGCTGCAAGCCGGCCTGCCGCCCGGCGTGCTGAACGTGGTCAACGGCGACAAGACGGCGGTGGACACGCTGCTGCGCGACCCGCGCGTGAAGGCGGTGAGCTTCGTGGGCTCCACGCCGATCGCGGAATACATCTATTCGGAAGGCTGCAAGCATGGCAAGCGCGTGCAGGCCCTGGGTGGCGCCAAGAACCATGCGGTGCTCATGCCCGATGCCGACGTGGACAACGCCGTGAGCGCCCTGATGGGCGCGGCGTATGGCTCGTGCGGCGAGCGCTGCATGGCGATCCCGCTGCTGGTGGCCGTGGGCGATGCCGTGGGCGACGCGGTGATCGCCGGCCTGAAGACCGAGATCGCCAAGATGAAGGTCGGCCCCGGCACCCAGACCGACAACGGCGGCAACGACATGGGCCCGCTGGTCACGCAAGCGCACTTCGAGAAGGTGAAGGCCTATGTGGACAGCGGTGTGGCCGAAGGCGCGACGCTGGTGGTTGATGGCCGCGGCATGCAGGTGGCCGGCCATGAACAGGGCTACTTCCTGGGCGCCTGCCTGTTCGACCACGTGAAGCCCGGCATGAAGATCTACCAGGAAGAGATCTTCGGTCCCGTGCTGGGCGTGGTGCGCGTGAAGACGCTGCAGGAGGCCATGCAGCTCATCAACGACCACGAGTACGGCAACGGCACCTGCATCTTCACGCGCGACGGCGAGGCGGCCCGCTATTTCACCGACCACATCCAGGTCGGCATGGTGGGCGTGAACGTGCCGCTGCCGGTGCCCGTGGCCTACCACTCGTTCGGCGGCTGGAAGCGCAGCCTGTTTGGCGACCTGCATGCCTACGGCCCCGACGCCGTGCGCTTCTACACCAAGCGCAAGACCATCACGCAGCGCTGGCCCTCGGCCGGCGTGCGCGAAGGCGCGGTGTTCGCCTTCCCGAGCAGCCGCTGAGCCCCACAAAGCACAGCGGCCCGGGGCGCGCAAGGCGCCCGGGCCGCCGGGTGGCCTGCCCGGGCGATGACTCCGGTGCAGGCGACGGAGGCGCGCGCGATCAGCGCGGCAGCACGGTCACCGCGTTGCGGGCCTGGTCGGTGCTGAACATCACGCGCAGGTTCTTCGCCGGCACGCCGCGCGACACCAGTTCCTTGCGCACGGCCAGGGCACGGGCCAGGGCGATCTCGCGGGCGTTCTTGGCGGTCTTGCGGTCGGCGTAGCCCTTGATCTCCCAGCGCTGGTTGCCGGCCTTGTCGGCGGTCAGGATGTCGAGCAGCGCAGGCGTGTCGGCCGGCAGTTCGGTCTCCAGGCCCGAGAACTCGGCCACGGTGCCGTCTTCGGGAATGCGCAGCGGCTCGGGTTCGGGTGCTGGCGGGGGCGCGACGGGCGCCGGGGCGGGCGCTGCGGCCGCCTGGGCCGATGCGTCCGCAGCCGCCGTGCTGGCTTCGGTGTTGGACGTGTTGGCGCAGCCGCCCAGGAGTGCGGCGCTGAAAAGAAGACCCAGAAGTTTGCTGTGAGAGGCCATGGAGATCACCTGTTGCTGTGAATGAAAAAAACGGATCGGGGGGAGGGGCCGGGCGGGGCGGCGGGCGGCGAACGGCTTACTGCACCAGCTGCCAGAAGGTCACGCTGGCGAACTTGGCGTCGCTCGCCCAGGGGTCCCAGATGGTCTTGTCGCCCTTGCTGCGGGCGCCTTCCCAGTTGCCCAGCGAGGTGGACATCGCGGGCGGGTAGCTGCCGCGCGTGCGCAGCGTTTCGGTCTTGCCGCCGCGGGTGTAGGCATAGCCGCCGGCGGCCTTGTCGGGGCCCGGGTAGACCACGATGACGTGGCCGTTGCCCGACTCCTTCTTGCCCCCGACGATGACCGCCCCGCCGCGCGCGAGGTCGCCCACCTGCGAGGCGGGCACGGAGCGCCAGTGGCGCTGCCCCTGCACGTGGTCCATCAGCGCGTTGGCGCTCATGTAGGGCTGGTCGGGCAGGTACTGCTTGATCACGTGCCAGACGGCGTGGCTGCAGGAGTTGGGATGGAGGTCGGCGGCCTGATCGCAGGCCTGCTTCAGCTTCGCGACCGCAGTGGCGTCTACGGGCATGGGGTCTTGTCCTGGTCCGGGGGCGTCGGGGGCTTGGCGGAGGCGGGCCCGGAGGCTGCCGGCCGGTACAGGCGGTTCTTGGCATCCCACCGCAGGGTGGGCAGGTGGTAGTCGCCACCCACGGCGGGCGAGCGCACCTGGAGCTGGATCTCGTGCGGCACGCCGTCGCGCCAGCGGCCGGGGACCACGTCCAGTTCCTCGGGCGGGTCCGCGGGAAAGAGGTGGGTCAATTTGCCGACGCAGCGGCCGGTGTCGTCCACCAGCAGGGGCAGCGGAAAGCGCTCCCACGGCGCATCGGGCGGCAGGCCGCGGTAGTGGGCGTCGGTGAACACGGCCAGCAGGCGCACCTTGGCGGCCTTGGCCGGCGCATTCCCGGCGGCACCGCCCTGCACCAGTGGGCAGGCGCGCACCGCGTCGCGGTAGGGCTCCCAGGCCGCCGGCAGCGAAAGGTCCGCGTCCGGGGGCTGGCACTGGGCGGGGTCGAGCGCCATGGGGGGTTTCGCCCCGGCGTGGACCGCAGCGGACAGCATGGCGGCCGCCAGCCAGCCGGCCCACGGAAGAACTGCGTTCATGGGTGCATCAAAGAATGGAAATGGAATGTATCGGGTGCCCGAGCCGGCCGCGCCCTCCCGGTCGCGCTTTCCCGGTCATTGGGGGCCCGCAGGCGCGAAGTGTCGCCGCGGAAGCCGCGAAATCGATGTCAAAGGTTCCCGAAGATACCAATTGATTCAAAAATAACACGCCCCAACACCAACTTTTGGCGTTTTGGGGAGTTCGGCGAGCCGTTCAGCGGCTGCGGACGTGGGCCGAGCGGGGGCTGCGCAGCGTGTCGGCGTCCAGGATCAGGCGCCCCTGGATGCGGCCTTTCATGCGCTTGACGCTGCTGGCCGCATCCAGCATGTGCCGGGCCATCATTTCGCGCACTTTTTCCGCATCCCGGGCGCGCGCCGCCTGCACGATCTCGCGGTGGAAGTTGGCGTTGGCCTCGCCGAAGCGCCGGTGCTCCGACTTCGGGGTGCGGTTGCCGTACACGATGAGCTGGCGCAGCATTTCGTTGATCAGCTCGCAGGTGAAGCGCAGGAACGGATTGGGGTTGGCCGCGGCCAGGATGTCGTGGAAGTTGACGTCCTCGCGGCGCTGGCTCAGCAGGTCCTCGCTGCTGGAGTTGGGATCGCAGCAGGCGATGCTGTGCTCCAGCGCCTCGAAATCGGCCTCGGTCAGGTGCGGCACGGCGCCGGCGGCCAGCTCGGGCTCCAGGAACTGGCGCACGGCGTAGATGTTGTCGATCGTCACGTCCTGGAAGAACAGGTAGTTCTGCAGGAACTGCAGCGTGCGGTCCAGCGACACCTCGGCGATGGTGCCGCCGCCCGAGGGGCCGGTGGAGATGGTCACCAGGCCCTGCACCTCCAGCGACTTGAGCGCCTCGCGGATGGTGCCCTTGCTCACTTCGAACTGCGCCTGCAGCTCGCTCTCGCGCGGCAGGCGGTCGCCCGGGCTCAGGTTCTTTTCGGTGATGAGCCGCTTGATTTCCTGCGCCACCAGGTCGGGGCGCTTCAGGGGCTTGATCGGCTTGCCGGCGGGCGGTTTCGTGGCCATGGGTGCGTTGCTGGGTTGAAGACGGGGCAAGGCGCAGCGCGGTGCCTGGCACCCGGCTGTCGCTTCCGTGGTGCAGTGTATGCACCAGGGCCGTGCAGCGGCGGGTCGGGCAGGGTTTACGTGCACGCGATTTGTTCTATTTATCACTATAAATAGGAAAAACACGTGGCACGCCGCGTGCTTTGCAAAAAGCCGTGCCCTGGCCTGCAGGCCGGCCGACCCAACCCCCACAGGAGCCCCTTCATGCACCGTCGTCAACTCTTGCAACTCTCCGCACTGGGCGCGCTGCCCGCATCGCTGGGCCTGGCACGCAGCGCCTGGGCGCAGTCCGCCGGCGCCATCCAGTTCGGCTGCCCGGTGCCCATGTCGGGCGCCTTCGCCGCCAACGGAAAGTTCGCCGACCTGGGCATGAAGCTGGCCATCGAGCAGTACGGCTCGGCCCTCAAGCGCCCCCTGGCCTACACGGTGCTGGACACCGAAGGCAAGCCCGCCACGGCCGTGCGCAAGGTGCAGGAGTCGTCGCAGCAGCAGGGCACGCGCTTTTTCGCGGGCGGCATCCTGTCGTCCGAATCGCTGGCCATGGGCAAGGAGGCCGAGAAGGCGGGCGGCATCTTCATCACCACGGCCGGGGCCGACGAGATCACCGGCAAGGACTGCAACAGCGCCACGTTCCGCTGGTCGGTGCCGACCTTCGGCGCCATCGAGCAGACGGTGCGCCCGCTGGCCGACGCGCTGCCCAAGGCCAAGCGCTGGTACACCATCACGCCGCAGTACGTGTTCGGCGACGGCCTGCTGTCGGCCGCCAAGAACGTCTTCAAGGAAAAGGGCCTGGAGCACGTGGGCAACAGCTACCACTCGCTGGCCGAGAAGGAGTTCAGCGGCTACCTGACCAACGCCATGGCCGCCAAGCCCGACGTGCTGCTGCTGCTGAACTTCGGCTCGCAGTCGTCGGATGCGCTGCGCCAGGCGGTGAGCTTCGGCATGCACAAGAACATGACCATCCTGATCGCCTGGGCCTCGGGGCTGGAGCAGTTCGAGTCGCTGGGCGCGGATCTGTGCGACGGCGTGTATTTCGGCGCGCAGTACTGGCACACCGCCGATGCCCCGCTGAACCTGGAGCTGGTCAAGCGCAGCAACGACAAGTTCAAGTCCAACCCCAACTACAGCCTGGCGGGCTCGTACATCTGCACCAAGCTGCTGATCGACGGCATCCTCAAGGCCGGCACGGTGGACCAGAAGGCGGTGATCGCCGTGCTGGAGGGCATGAAGTACGCGGGCCTCACGGGCGAGGAAGAGATCCGCAAGGGCGACCACCAGGTGCTCAAGAACTACTACCTGCTCAAGGGCAAGCCCAAGGCCAGGATGGCCAACAAGGACGACTACGTGGACGTGGTGAGTTCGGGCAAGTCGTTCCTGCCGCTGGACCAGACCGGCTGCAAGCTGGGCTGACCGCTCGCTCCCGCCTTCCTGCGCCCCGCGCCTTAGCCCTTCACCGTCCGCTCCGCAGCCGCGGGGCCAAAGCCTTGACTGCCCCACTTCCATGAGCATCTACCTGCTACAGGTCATCAACGGGATCGGCATCGGCATGCTGTATTTCCTGCTGGCCGTCGGCCTGTCCATCGTGTTCGGCCTGCTGCGCTTCGTGAACTTCGCGCACGGCGCGTTCTACCTGCTGGGCGCGTATTTCTGCTACCAGATGACGCGCTGGGGGCTGAGCTTCTGGCTCGCGCTGGCCGTGGTGCCGCTCGTGGTGGGCGCGCTCGGCTGGCTGACCGAAAAGCTCGTGCTGCGCCACGTCTACGCCAAGCCGCACGAGTTCCACATCCTGGTCACCGTGGGCCTGGCGCTGGCGATCCAGGAGCTGGTCATCCTGCAGTGGGGGCCGCTGGGCGACAGCGTGGCGGTGCCCGACCTGCTGCAGGGCGTGGTGATGTGGGGCAGCTTCGTGTATCCCAAGTACCGCCTGTTCGTGATCGGCTTCACCGCCGTGCTGGCCGTGGGCCTGTGGTGGGTGCTCGAAGGTACGCGCCTGGGCAGCGCGGTGCGCGCGGGCAGCGAATCGACCGAGATGGTGTCGCTGCTGGGCATCAACGTGTTCCGCATCTTCAGCCTGGTGTTCGCGCTGGGTGCGGCCACCGCCGCCATCGCGGGCGTGCTGGCCGCGCCGATCCGCGGCGCCGAGCCCTTCATGGGCATCGAGGCGCTGGGCGTGGCCTTCGTGGTCGTGGTGGTGGGCGGCATGGGCAGCTTCGGCGGCGCGCTGGTCGGCGGCCTGCTGATCGGCATCGTGCAGAGCGTGATGAGCACGGTGTGGCCCGAAGGCGCGCGCCTGATGATCTACATCGCCATGGCCGCCGTGCTGCTGCTGCGCCCGCATGGCCTGCTGGGCCGCAAAGGATGAACACCGCCATGACGATCTTGCGCAAACACTTCCACCTGCTGCTGGCCCTGGCCTTCGTGCTGGCGATGCCGCTCACCATGCAGTCGGGCTCGCTCGCCAGCGAGGTGCTGATCTACGGCCTGGCGGCCATGGGCTGCAACCTGCTGCTGGGCCACACGGGGCTGCTGTCCTTCGGGCAGGGCATCTTCTTCGGGCTGGGCAGCTACACCATCGCCCTCACGCTCACGCGGTGGCCGCTGCCCATGCCGCTCGCGCTGGCGCTCGCCGTGGCGGCGGGCGCGCTGGGCGCGGCGCTGGTGGGCTGGGTGGCCATCCGCCAGCGCGGCACCTACTTCGTGATGCTGACGCTCGCGTTCGCGCAGATGTTCTATTTCCTGGCCTATTCCCTGCCCAGCCTCACGGGCGGGGACAACGGCCTGATGGACATTCCGCGCCCCTCGCTGGCCGTGGGCGGGTTCACGCTGTGGCCACTGCAGTCGCCCTGGCAGTACTACGGCTTCGTGGCGGTGGTGTTCCTGCTGGCCTTCTGGCTGCTGCAGAAGGTGTCGGCGTCGATCTTCGGGCGCACGCTGCTGGCCGTGCGCGACAACGAGGAGCGCGCGGGCGCCATCGGCTACAACCTGCGGCTGCTCAAGCTGCAGGCGTTCGTGATCTCGGGCGCGGTAACGGGCCTGGCCGGCGCGCTGCACGCCATGATGACCGGCATCGCCCCGCTGGCGAGCGCCGAGTACCACACGAGCGAGATGATCCTGGTGATGACGGTAATCGGCGGCACCGGCAACCTGCTGGCCTCGCTGCTGGGATCGGCCTTCTACCTCATCGTGGGCGACTGGCTCTCCACCTTGTGGCCGCGCTGGCTGCTGCTGCTGGGCGTGGTGCTGATGGCGGTGAGCCTGGGCATGCAGCGCGGCCTTTGGGGCCTGCTGGAATCCGCATGGGGGCGCCTGCGCGGCCTTCGGGGCGGCGCGAACGCCACCACCGCCGGCACGGGAGACAAAGCATGACCGCCGCACCCATCCTGCTGGAAGCCATCGGCGTGGAAAAGCGCTACGACAAGTTTGCCGCGCTCTCGGGCGTGGACTTGAAGGTGCGCGCGAACACCGTGCATTCGGTGATCGGCCCCAACGGCGCGGGCAAGACCACGCTGTTTCACATGCTCACCGGCACCAAGGGCGTGAGCGGCGGACGCATCGTGTTCGACGGGCACGACGTGACGCGCGAGCCCGACCACCGGCGCGTGCAGCGCGGCATGGCCCGCTCGTTCCAGGTCACCAGCCTGTTCCTCACCCTGCCCGTGCGCGAGAACCTGCGCCTGGCCGCGCAGGGCACCGCGCCCGCGCAGGCCCTGAACTGCTGGAGCGCGCCCGTGGGCCCTCGCTCCCGCGCCGACGTGGTGGCCAGCGTGCTGGCGCGCCTGGGCCTGGAGCGCCATGCGGACACGCCGGTCGGCAACCTCTCGCACGGGCAGCAGCGGCGGCTGGAGGTGGGCATGGCGCTGGCGGCGGGGCCGAAGGCGATCTTTCTGGACGAGCCCACCTCGGGCATGGGCATCGACGACCTGGACGAGATGAAGCGCCTGATCCAGGGCCTCAAGGACGAGCACACCGTGGTGCTCATCGAGCACAACATGAACATCGTCATGGACATCTCCGACACCGTCACCGTGATGCAGCAGGGCCGCGTGCTGGCCGAGGGGCACCCGCACGCCATCCGCAGCGACGAGCGGGTGCGCAGCGCCTATCTGGGCAACATGATCACCGGAGGCAAGGCATGACGATCCTGCAGATCGAAGGGCTGCACGCCCACTACGGCAAGAGCCATGTGCTGCAGGGCGTGGACCTGCACGTGAACGATGGCGAACTGGTCACGCTGCTCGGGCGCAACGGCGCGGGCAAGACCACCACGCTCAAGGCCATCTGCGGCGTGGTGCCGCCCAGCCAGGGGCGTGTGCGCTTCATGGGCGACGACGTGCAGGGCCTGCCCGCGCACCGCATCGCCCAGCGCGGCGTGTGCCTGGTGCCGGAGCACCGGGGCATCTTCCGGCTGCTCACGGTGGAAGAGAACCTGCTGCTGGGCCTGCGCAAGCAGTCGCCCTGGCAACTGGCCGATATCTACCGCATCTTTCCACGCCTCAAGGAGCGGCGCCGCAACGGCGGCGGGCAGCTGTCGGGCGGCGAGCAGCAGATGCTGGCCATCGGCCGCGCGCTGATGAACGCGCCGCGCCTGCTCATGCTCGACGAGCCCGTGGAGGGCCTGGCCCCTGTGATCGTTGAGGAGATCGTGGCGCAGCTCCAAGCCATCAAGGCCGCCGGCGTGGCCATCCTGCTGGTGGAGCAGAACCTGGAGGTCTGCACCCAGCTGGCCGACCGCCACTACATCATCGAGCAGGGCGCCATCGTGCACGAGGCCGGCAACGCCGCGTTCCTGGCCGACGAGGCCACCAAGGACCGCTATCTGGGCGTGGGCCTGGCCTGAGCCTGCCTGTTCGAAACCGGCTTTCTGCTTCTGCTTTCTCTTTCAGGATCACCACCGTGGACATGAAGACCCTCTCCCCTGCTCTGCAACCCCGCGTGAACGGCGCGCGCCTGTGGCAATCGCTGATGGACCTGGCCCGCATCGGCGCCACGCCCAAGGGCGGCGTGTGCCGGCTGGCGCTCACCGCGCTGGACGGCGAAGGCCGCGACCTCTTCGTGCGCTGGGCGCGCGAGGCCGGCTGCAGTGTGCGCATCGACGCCATCGGCAATCTGTTCGCGCGCCGCGCGGGCCGCAACGATGCCCTGCCCCCGGTGATGACCGGCAGCCACATCGACACGCAGCCCACGGGGGGCAAGTTCGATGGCAACTACGGCGTGCTGGCCGGCCTGGAGGTGGTGCGCAGCCTGAACGATGCGGGCATCGCCACCGAGGCGCCGATCGAGGTGGCGGTGTGGACCAATGAGGAAGGCTCGCGCTTCGTGCCCGTGATGATGGGCTCCGGCGTGTTCGCCGGGGCATTCACGCTCGAACATGCACTGGCCCAGCGCGATGCGCAGGGCACCAGCGTGGCCGAGGCGCTGGCCGCCATCGGGTATGCCGGCACATTGGCTCCCACGCCCGCGGTGGGTGCGTATTTCGAGGCGCACATCGAGCAGGGGCCGGTGCTGGAGGCCAACGACTGCGTGATCGGCGTGGTGCAGGGCGCGCTGGGCCAGCGCTGGTACGACGTGACCGTGCAGGGCATGGAGGCCCACGCCGGCCCCACGCCGATGGAGCTGCGCCGCGACGCGCTGCTGGCGGCGAGCCGCCTGGTGGCCGAGGTCAATCGCATCGCCCTCGACCACGCCCCGCATGCGCGCGGCACGGTGGGCGTGCTGGACGTCTTCCCCAGCTCGCGCAACGTCATCCCCGGCAGCGTGCGCATGACCGTGGACCTGCGCGCCGCCGACGACGCGGTGCTGCAGCAGATGGATGCGGCCCTGCGCGCCGCCTGCGAGCGCATCGGCTCGGCCCACCGCACGCCGGTGGCCGTGGAGCAGGTCGTGTACTTTCCGCCGCAGCCCTTCGCCCCGGCACTGGTCGAAGGCGTGCGCGCCGATGCCCAGGCCCTGGGCTACACCGCCATGGACGTGGTGAGCGGCGCCGGGCACGACGCCGTGTACCTGGCGCGCCTGGCGCCCACCGCCATGGTCTTCGTGCCTTGCGCGGACGGCATCAGCCACAACGAGATCGAAGACGCCCGGCCCGAGCATCTGGAGGCCGGCTGCAACGTGCTGCTGCAGGCCATGCTGCGCAGCGCGGGGGTGGCGGCATGAAGATCCTGATCGCGCGGCTCAACCACGAGACCAACACCTTCTCGCCCGTTCCCACGCCGCTGGAGGCCTTTTCGCCCGCCTATGGCGCGCAGGCGCTGCAGGAGAACGAGGGCATGCGCACGGCCATGGCGGCGTTCATCGACCTGGCCAAGGGGCTGGGCGCCACACTGGTCACGCCCGTGTCGGCCATGGCCAACCCCAGCGGGCCGGTGCATGCCGCGGCCTACGATGAACTGACTCGCCGCATCGTGGATGCCGCCCCGGGCTGCGATGCCATCCTGCTGGACCTGCACGGCGCCATGGTGGCCGAGAACAGCCCCGACGGCGAAGGCGACCTGCTGGAGCGCGTGCGGGCCGCCGCACCGGGCGTGCCCGTCGGCGTGGCGCTGGACCTGCACGGCAACATCACCCCCAAGATGGTCGCCAATGCCGACGTGATGGTGGGCTTCAAGACCTACCCGCACATCGACATGTACGAAACCGGCGAACACGCCGGGCGCCTGCTGCTGGCCATGCTGCATGGCCAGGCGCGCTACACCGTCCGCTGGCACCCGCTGCCCATGATGGGCCACACGCTGCGCAGCACCACGCTGCAGGGTGCCATGCTCCGCGCGGTGGACGCGGCCCGCGCGGCCGAGGCCGGCGGCATTCCGGCGGTGACGGTGTTCGCCGGCTTTTCGCTCGCCGATATCGAGGCGCCGTGCATGAGCGTGGTGGTCACGGCCCCGGCCGACGATCCCGAACCGGCCCAGGCGGCCGCCGACCGCATCGCTGCCGCCATGTGGAGCGAGCGCGCCGAGTTCGTCTACGACAGCGAGCCGCTAGATCAGTCCCTGCAGCGCGCGCAGGCCCTGGCCGTGGGCGCGGACCGCCCCGTGCTGCTGCTGGACCACAGCGACAACTGCATGTCCGGCGGCACCTGCGATGCCATGGACGTGCTGCAGGCGGCGCTCGCCAACGGCCTGCAAGACATCGCCGTGGGCCCGCTGTGCGACCCCGGGGCGGTCGCCGAACTGGTGGCGGCCGGCGTCGGCGCGCGCGTCGCCGTGCGGCTGGGCAACAAGGTGCCGCTCACGCAACTCGGCGTGGCCAAGGCGCCCGTGGCGGTCGAGGGCATGGTGGTGGCCATCAGCGATGGCGAATACACCGTGACCGGCCCCATCTATACCGGCCAGCGCTGCGCCATGGGGCGCACGGTGCTGTTCGATACCGGCGCGGCGCGCATCGTGGTGACCGAGCGCACGCACGAGCCGTGGGACCTGGGCGTGTTCTCCTGCGTGGGCCTGGACCCCACGGCCCACCGTTTCGTGCTGCTCAAATCGCGCATGTACTGCCGCCCGGTGTTCGTGCCGCTGTCGCACGCGCTGGTCGAGTGCGACAGTCCCACAGGGGTGACGAGTTCCAACTACGCGCTGTTCCCGTTCAGGAACGTGCGCCGGCCGGTGTTCCCGCTCGATCCGGCCTGAGCGGCGGAGCGGCGCTGGGGGTTTCCAGGTCATGGGTGCTTTGCCCCGGTTAAGCGGAATTGCTTACCAGGGTTTCTACGGCGGGCTGACTACAATCTCACACCCTTGAAGACGTGACCTCGCCCTGGAACCCTCCGTGGCGCGGGGTTCGGCAGAATTTCATAGAGCTGGAGACGCTTGATGTCCGAGACCCCCCCGGTGAATGCCACGCCCGACAAACGCGCCCTGCTGCGCCAGGCTGCCCTTGAGTACCACGAGTTTCCGAAGCCGGGGAAGATCGCGATCGCCGCGACGAAGCAGATGGTCAACCAGCACGATCTGGCGCTGGCCTACTCCCCGGGCGTGGCCGCTCCCTGCGAAGAGATCGTCAAGGACCCTGCCGCCGCCTTCCGCTACACCTCGCGCGGAAACCTCGTTGGCGTGATCTCCAACGGTACCGCGGTTCTCGGACTGGGCGACATCGGCGCGCTGGCTTCCAAGCCCGTCATGGAAGGCAAGGGCGTCCTGTTCAAGAAGTTCGCCGGCGTGGACGTGTTCGACATCGAGATCAACGAGAAGGACCCGGTCAAGCTCGTCGAGGTCATCGCCGCGCTGGAGCCGACCTTCGGCGCCATCAACCTGGAAGACATCAAGGCGCCCGAGTGCTTCTACGTGGAGCGCGAGTTGCGCAAGCGGCTGAACATCCCCGTCTTCCACGACGACCAGCACGGCACCGCCATCACGGTGGCCGCCGCCATGCTCAACGCCCTGAAGGTGGTGAACAAGGACATCGGTTCCGTGCGCCTCGTCACCTCGGGCGCGGGTGCCGCAGCACTCGCCTGCCTGAACCTGCTGCTGAAGGTGGGCTTGAAGCGCGAGAACGTGTTCGTCACCGACCTGGCCGGCGTGGTCTACGAGGGCCGCACCGAGCTGATGGACGAGGACAAGATCCTGTTCGCCCAGAAGACCGAAGCCCGCAGCCTGTCCGAAGTCATTGAGGGCGCCGATGTGTTCCTGGGCCTCTCCGCTGGCGGCGTGCTCAAGCCCGCCATGGTGGCCAAAATGGCCGCGCGCCCGGTCATCTTCGCGCTGGCCAATCCCAATCCCGAGATCACGCCCGAAGACGCCCACGCCGTGCGCGGCGACGTCGTGATGGCGACCGGCCGCACGGACTACCCGAACCAGGTCAACAACGTCCTGTGCTTTCCGTACATCTTCCGCGGGGCGCTGGACTGCGGCGCGACGACGATCACGCTGGAGATGGAAATCGCCGCCGTGCACGCCATCGCCGAACTGGCCCAGGCCGAGCAGAGCGAGGTGGTGGCCGCCGCATACGTGGGCGAGCCGCTGGCCTTCGGCCCCGAATACCTGATCCCCAAGCCGTTCGACCCGCGGCTGATGATGAAGATCGCCCCGGCCGTGGCCCAGGCCGCCGCCGACAGCGGCGTGGCCCTGCGCCCGATCATCGACATGGACGCGTACCGCGACCATCTGCAGACCTTCGTGTATGCCTCCGGCACCACGATGAAGCCCATCTTCACCGCCGCCAAGACGGCCGCCAAGAAGCGCGTGGCCTATGCCGAGGGCGAGGAAGAACGCGTGCTGCGCGCCGCGCAGATCGTGGTGGACGAAAAAGTTGCACGGCCCACGCTCATCGGGCGCCCGTCCATCATCGCGCAGCGCATCGAGAAGTTCGGCCTGCGCCTGAAGGAAGGCGTGGACTACGACGTGGTCAACGTCGAGAACGACCACCGCTACCGCGACTTCTGGCAGACCTACCACCGCATGACCGAGCGCAAGGGCATCACCGTGCCCATCGCCAAGATCGAAATGCGCCGCCGCCTGGCGCTGATCGGCTCCATGCTGCTGCACAAGGGCGAGGTCGATGGCCTCATCGTCGGCACCTGGGGCCACACGGCGCTGCACCTGAACTACATCGACCAGGTGATCGGCAAGCGTGCCGGCGTGAACACCTACGCCTGCATGAACGGCCTGCTGCTGCCCGACCGCCAGGTGTTCCTGGTGGACACGCACGTCAACTACGACCCGACGGCCGAACAGCTGGCCGAGATCACCGTCATGGCGGCCGAGGAAATGATGCGATTCGGCATCAAGCCCAAGGCCGCGCTGCTGTCGCACTCCAACTTCGGCAGCAGCAACCAGCCGAGCGCCGTCAAGATGCGCCAGACCCTCGACCTGCTGCGCATCCAGGCGCCGTGGCTCGAAGTGGATGGCGAGATGCACGGCGATGTCGCCTTGGATGCGGCCCAGCGCGCCGTGGTCATGCCCCACAGCACGCTCGCCGGCAGCGCCAACCTGCTGGTCCTGCCCAACATCGACGCGGCCAACATTTCCTACAACCTGCTCAAGACGGCGGCCGGCGGTGGCATCGCCATCGGCCCCGTGCTGCTGGGCGCGGCGGAACCGGTGCACATCCTGACAGCCAGCGCCACCGTGCGCCGCATCGTCAACATGACGGCACTCACGGTGGCCGATGCAAATGCCTCCCGGTAGAGCGGTGATGACGTAGCAAGCGCTAACTTTTAGACGCGTTTGGCCTTGAAAGCGCCTGCCCAATTATTGGGCAGGCGCTTGCTTTTTGGGGGCGATTAAGTCAAACTAACGGCTCGAAATTTCGGGTAAACCCGTAGTTTCTGAAAGGTGTAGTTGATGCTGAAGGCTATCGCCATCCAGGCGTACAAGACAGGTCTTGCGTGCGTACTGGGTGCCGCGTTCGTTCTGGTCCCGACCACGGGACAGGCCCGAAAACCCCCGTCTTCCGACGGAGTGACCACCATCGCACTGGCCGAGTTGCCCCCGCAAGGGCGGGCGACCTACGGGCTCATCCGCGAAGGTGGACCATTTCCTTACGACAAGGATGGTTCGGTGTTCGGCAATCGCGAACGGTTGCTGCCCCTGGAAAAACGGGGCTATTACCGCGAATACACCGTCAGAACGCCGGGTGCGAAGAACCGTGGTGCCCGGCGCATCGTGTGCGGAGGAGCGCCCCGCGTTCCCGATGCCTGCTACTACACCGGCGACCACTACGCGAGCTTTCGAAAAATTGTTGAATGACGCTGGACGCCAAAAGCGCTCGCCGGCATTGCCGCGATCGGTTGCCCGCCTGTCGGCCCCCCGCCTTGGTGGCGGGCCGCTGGACCGAACTTCCGGATATTCCTCATTGGTGACTACATAAAGAAAGAGCAGCGGAGATGGAAATGCCACTTCGTAACGATCAGGAAAACCCATTGCGTGGCGTGCGCCCCAACATCGTGCAGTCTATTCGCGCTTTTCGCGTGCAAGACCTGCAAGAGTCGGCCAAGGCGCTCGGCCAACACTTCCTGTACGCCAACCTTGCACACGCACAAACCAAACAGGACGTGCTGGACCTGATCGCAGGCCAGTTCATGTTCCCGGCGCACTTCGGAAAGAACTTCGACGCGCTGTACGACTGCATGACGGACCCATTGCATAAATCGGGCCCGCAACCGGGCTTCATCGTGGTGCTGGAGCAGATTCCGACCACGGTGAAGTTCGACAAGGAAGCACGCGAGCAGTTGCTCGACATCTTCCGCGAAGCGGCGGACTACTGGAGCGATCGAAAGATACCGTTCCGGTGTTTCTATTCTTTTCTGTAGCCCGTTCTGCATCCACCAGCCAGGCAGAACGGGCGAACGAGGCTAACGAGACCGCCGCAGCGCAGCCCATTGAAATCGCAGTCGATCCTTCCGCGGAAAAAATGCCGACCGACAAGCTCGTTGACGTATCGCCCCTGGCGCTGCGCATGAGCAGCCCGTTCAACGCGGGTTACTGGCTCGCCGCCGCCTGACCTCAGGCGGTCATGCGCGACAGGCAGGGCCCTCAGGCCACTGCTTGCCGCGTTTGACTCTTTTCAGTGCACGGGGCCGGGTGGCCCGGTCCCCGCATTGCACCGCCTGCGCTCAGGCAGGGTGCAGTGACTGAGCCAGGGCCACGTACTCGTGCACTGGCACTTCCTCGGCCCGGCGTTGGGTATCGAAGGTGCCCGGGAAGGCGCGCTCCTGCAGCCAGCGGCCCAGCGTGTGCCGCAGCAGCTTGCGGCGTTGGCTGAAGGCCACCTGCACCAGTTCGGACAGCAGGGCGGGTGATACGGGGGCCGGCGAGGCATGGGGCACCATGCGCACGACGGCGCTGTCCACGCGCGGCGGCGGATCGAAGCTCTCCGGCGGCACGAACAGCACATCCTCCATCGCATAGCGCCACTGCAGCATGACCGACAGCCGCCCGTAGTCGCCCGTGGAGGGGCTCGCCACCATGCGGTCGATCACTTCCTTTTGCAGCATGAAATGCTGGTCCTGAATGACATCGACCTGCTCAAGCAGATGGAACAGGATGGGCGTGGAGATGTTGTACGGCAGGTTGCCGACCACGCGCACCTTGGGCGCGTTCAGCGATTGGGCGACCTGGGCGAAGTCCACCTTCAGCACGTCGGATTCGACCACGTCCAGCTGGCCGTGCAGGCGCAGCCGCGCTGCCAGGTCGCGGTCCAGCTCGATCACGGTGAGGCGCCCCAGGCGCTCGACCAGCGGCTGCGTGAGGGCTGCCAGGCCGGGACCGATCTCCACCATGGGCTGGCCCGGCTCGGGGCCGATGGCGCGCACGATGGCATCGATGATGCCGTGGTCCGACAGAAAATGCTGGCCGAAGCGCTTGCGCGGGATGTGCTTCATGGCGCTGCGCGGCGAAGGCGCGTGGGCAGGCGGCGCGTCATTGCGGCGGATCGCGGTATTCCACATACGCGCGGGCCCGGGCTTCCTGTGCCCAGGTGGCGTAGGCCTCGTCCAGCTTCTTTTCGCGCACCACGTCGCGCACCATGTCGCGCTGTTCGCGCTGGGTGAGCTTGGCCTCGCGGCGCTCCAGCAACTGGATCAGGTGCACGCCGAACCGCGTGACGATGGGCTCGCTGATCTCGCCGGGCTTGAGCGCATTGAGCGCTTCCTCGAACTCGGGCACGTAGCGGCCCGGGCTGGCCCATCCAAGGTCGCCGCCCTGCTTGGAGCTGCCGTCCTGCGAGTTCTCGCGCGCGAGCGTGGCGAAGTCTGCCTGGCCCGCCAGGATGCGCCGGCGGTAGTCGGCCAGCCGTGCGGCCGCCGCGGTCTCGGTCAGCTGCGGATTGGCACGCAGCAAGATGTGCCGCGCATGGCTTTGCACCGCCACGGTGGGGGCGGCGGCATTGGTCTTTTCCACCACTTTCAGCACGTGGAACCCGGCCGGCGACCGCACGGGGCCGACGATGCCGCCCACGGGCGTCTGCTGGGTCGAGCGCACGAAGAGCTCGGGGTAGCGATCGGCGGGGCGCAGGCCCAGCAGGCCGCCGGAGGCGCCTTCGGCCGCATCGGAGAACTCGCGCGCCACCTGGCCGAAATCGTCTCCGGCGCGCACCTTGTCGGCCGCCTGCTGCGCGCGCAGCCGGCGCTGCTCCACGACCTCGGGGCTGGCGTTCTCGGGCACGAGCACCAGGATGTGGCCCAGGTTGAGTTCGACCTTGGCCGGATCGGACGCGGACTGCTGCTCGCGCAGGTACTGGTCGACGTCCAGGTCGCTCACGCGCACCCGGGCTTCGACGTCGCGCTCGCGCAGGCGCTGCACCAGCAGCTGGTTGCGCAGTTCTTCGCGGAAGCGGTCCTTGCTGATGCCGTCGATCGCGAGGCGGCGGTGCATTTCCTCCAGGCTCACGTTGTTCTGGCGCGCCACCGACTGCTCGGCCTGGGAGACGGCGATGTCGTCCACCTTGATGCCGCTCTCGTTGGCCATCTGCACCTGGATCTTTTCATTGATCACGCGCTCGAGCACTTCGCGCGCCACCACGTCCCGGGGCGGGCGCTCGCCGCCCTGGGCGGCCAGCTGCTGCTCGACGCGGGCCACGCGGGTCTGCACCTCGTTGTTGGTGATGGGGGCGGTGTTGACCACGGCCACGATGTAGTCCGCCTGGCGGATGCCGCTGCGGTCTGCGCCGGTGCGGGCGTCGGGCACGGTGACGGGCGGCAGGGCGCGCGAGGACAGCCCGGTACCGCCGGTGCCGCTGGCAGCGCCCGAGGCGCGCAGTCCTTGCGCGGAGGCGCCCGCGGGTGCGAGGGAGGCCAGGGTGGCCAGGCACACCAGGCCCAGGGTGAAAGCGCGATGGTTCATGTGGTTGGCAGGTGTCGGGTTAGTCGTAATTGGTGAAGCGGCTGGGCGTGCTGGTCTGCTCGCGCAGGTACTGGTAGCGCGGAATGTTCTGCTTCAGGCTGGTGAGGGGGTTGGAGCCGAGCGAGAGACGGGAAAAGCCCACGAACTCGATCTGGAACAGCAGCCGGGTGTTGGCCGTGGTCACGCTGCTTTGCAGGCGCTCGAGCACCACGCGGCCGACCCAGCAGCAGCTGTCGTATTCGAAGCCCACCACGGTGTCCACCAGCTTGCGGTCCTGCATGCTGTAGTTCAGGCGGCCCACGGTGTACCAGCGGCCAGGGCCCTGCCCACGGCCCGGGCCGAGGTCCTGGCCCTTGTCGCCCCACAGGTCGTTGATGGGCCATTGCCAGCCCACGTCGATCTGCTCGCTGGTGCCGCGCTGCAGGCGGTAGGCGGCGCTGATGACGCGGTAGGCGCTGGGGTTGTAGCGCGCGCCCACGGTAGAGCGGATGGAGCGGCCCGTCTTGGGGTTGTATTGCACCGTGGAGTCGAAGCCCCACTGCTTCGTCCAGTTCAGGCCCGCGCCCAGCAGCACGTCCGACAGCCGTTCGCTGACGGTGGACTCGCCGGGCAGCACGACCTTCTGGTCGGAGAACCGCACCCGCTGGGCGATGCCGAAGCGGGCCGCCTCGGCGCCGTCGTCCGGGTCCAGCAGCCGCGTGGTCACGCCCAGGGTGAGCAGGTTGTTGTCGGCCAGGCGGTCGTTGCCGCCGTAGCCGTTCTCGGTGTAGATGGTGGCGAAGTTGAAGTCGTTGGCCGCCGTGTCGTACACCGGCAGCAGGCTCTGGTCGCGGTAGGGCGTGTAGGTGTAGAAGGCGCGCGGCTCCAGCGTCTGCAGGAAGTTGCGGCCGAAGTAGCGCGCATCGCGCTCGAACACCAGGCCGCTGTCCAGGCTGAACGTGGGCAGCGTGCGCTGCGCGTTGCGCTGGCCGTTGGCCAGCGGGCTGTCGAACTGGTATTGCGTGGCGTGCAGCTGTACGCGCGGTGTGATGAAGCCGGCGGGCGCGAGGAATGGCCGGCTGATCTGCGCCATGGCGTAGCTGCGCTGGGCGTTGGGCTGGCCGGTGAGGGCGCGGTCCGCATGGAAGCTGGTGTAGTCGGCCTCCACGCTGGCATCCAGGCCGTAAGGCAGCATGGTGGGGTTGTAGCCCCAGCGCAGCTGCGGCATGCGGTCGTAGGGCGGCACGATGGGCGCGCTCACGTCCTGCAGCGTCTGCCACTTGAGGGTGCGCAGGCTGAGCGACATGTCGTCCTTGCCCCAGGACAGCGTGGCGTCGCC
Source organism: Acidovorax sp. SUPP950 (assembly GCF_030158935.1). Lineage (NCBI taxonomy): Bacteria > Pseudomonadati > Pseudomonadota > Betaproteobacteria > Burkholderiales > Comamonadaceae > Acidovorax > Acidovorax sp. SUPP950. The sequence continues at coordinate 449,388 of NZ_BQXE01000003.1, forward strand.
GGGCAGCAGGCGCTGGGTGAGCTGGGTCATGCCGGTCACGTTGCGCGTGAAGTCGCGCCAGTAGTTGTCGTCGCTGACCCGGCTCACGTCCATGTTGAAGTTCAGGCCGCCCAGCGGCGTATCGAACGTGCCGCTGTGCTTGAGGCCGTAGCCCCAGCGGTCGCGGTCGCGCAGCTTGTCGTTCGGCATGTAATCGCCGCGCAGCTCGCCCCGGTAGGTGGGCTCCAGGTAGCGGAATTCGCCGCCCAGGTTCACGCCGCGCTTGGACATGACGGTGGGCGTGATGGTGGCGTCGCGGTTGGGCGCGATGTTCCAGTAGTAGGGCTGCGCGTACTCGACGCCGCTCACGTTGTCGATGGCCACGGTGGGCGGCAGCAACCCCGACTTGCGGCGGTCGGACAGCGGGAACGTGATGTGCGGGATGGGCAGGATGGGCAGGCCCTTGAACTCCAGCACCGCGCCGTCGGCCGTGCCCACCTGCTCTTCGTTGTCGATGCGGATCGACCGCGCGCGCAGCACCCAGTCGGGCTGCCAGGTGGTTTCGTCGTTCTTCTGGCAGGTGGTGTAGGTGGCGTTGTGCACCACGGAGCGATCGCGGTCGATGAAGTCCACGCGGCTGGCCTCGCCGTGGGCGCCGTTCATCAGGAAGCGGTAGTTGGCGGCATCGAAATAGCCCGAGAAGGCGTCGACCCGCAGTTCCAGCTCCGAGCCTTCGTACACGTTGCCCGCGCGGTTGATGCGCACCTGGCCGCGCGCCTTGGCGAGGTCGTCGGGCACCGCGTATTCCAGCCGGTCGGCGTGGATGATGGTGTCGCCGCGGCGCAGTTCGGCATTGCCTTCGACGACGGCGTTGATGTCCGGCTGGCCGGTCACGCTGTCGCCTTTCACGAAGATCGGCAGCTGCGGGCGCACGGCTTCGGGGATCTTCTCCTGCAGCAGGGGGCTGGCGCGCAGGGCGGGCGCCGCTTCGGGCACGGCCGGCGCGCCGGGCTCGGCCTCCGACTGGGCGAGCGCTGCCAGGGGCGCGCCGCACAGCATCCAGGCGATCAGGCGGGCCACTGCGCGGCGCTCGAACGCGGGCGCCGAGGGACGGCGGGCCGCAGCGCCGCGGCGGGCGGGCAGGAAGGGGGGCGTCGGTCGGAACGGATCGGGCAAGGAAGGGATGTCCATGGAATCAGCCGGTCGGCGGCGCGGAGCAGGCACCGCAGGCCACCCGGTCCGGGCAGGCCGGGTTTGTAAAATCGGATTATCCATGAGCCACCCTCCTTCCCCCATCGTGGCCGATCCGGCCCCGGCCGGCGCCGCGGCTGCCGCTCCCGCCTTTCCCGCCGTCGCCTGGCCCGACGCCGCCCGCCGCACCGCGTTCGAGGCCTGGCTGGCGCCGCTGGCCGCCACGCACGGCCTGAGCCCCGCGAGCGTGCGCCCCGCCTCGGCGGACGCGAGCTTTCGCCGCTACCTGCGCATCGACGCCGCCGACGGCACCCCCCGCATCGTGATGGATGCCCCGCCGGACAAGGAGGACTGCCGCCCCTTCGCCCACGTGCAGCGCCTGATGGCCGACGCGGGCCTGCACGTGCCCGAGGTGCTGGCCTGGGACGAGGCCCACGGCTTCATGCTGCTGTCCGACCTGGGCGCGCAGACGGTCATCGAGCGGCTCGACCCCGCGGCGCCCGAGGCAGCGCACGCCTGGTACCTGCAGGCCAGCGACGTGCTGCTGCAATGGCAGCAGGCCTCGCGCCCCGGCGTGCTGCCGCCCTACGACGAGGCCCTGCTGCGGCGCGAACTGGCCCTTTTTCCCGACTGGTACCTGGCGCGCCACCGCGGCGTGGCGCTCACCGAGGCGCAGCAGGGCGTGCTCGCCAAGACCTTCGACGTGCTGGTCGCCAACAATCTGGAAGCCCCCAGCGTGTTCGTGCACCGCGACTTCATGATGCGCAACCTCATGGCGCCCCCGGCGGGCGGGCCGCTGGGCGTGCTGGATTTTCAGGACGCCGTGTATGGGCCCATCACCTACGACATCGCCAGCCTGCTGCGCGATGCGTTCATCAGCTGGGAAGAGGATTTCGTCATCGACATTACCGTGCGTTACTGGGAAAAAGCGCGAAAGTCGGGATTGGTCGGTGCGGCGAGCGCCAGCGGCTGGGGCGCGGACTTCGGCGAGTTCTACCGCGCGGTCGAATGGATGGGCCTGCAGCGGCACCTGAAGGTGGCCGGCATCTTCGCGCGGATCACGCTGCGCGACGGCAAGCCCAAGTACCTGGCGGACACGCCGCGTTTCATCGGCTACATCCGCGCGACGGCCAGCCGCTACCGCGAACTCAAGCCGCTGCTGCGGCTGGTGGACGAGATCGAAGGCACGCAGGAAGCCACCGGCTTCGCTTTCGGAAGAGTTTGAGTCAAAACCGCTACCGCCGCAATCAGTACTAGGGCGTGTAGCTATAAAAATAGTAGCAAATGCCCCGTTTCCATTGCCCCTTGCCCCTGGCGGGCGGCGCCGCGCTGGCGCTGCCGCCTTCGGCCGCGCGCCACGTGCAGGTGCTGCGCCTGCAGCCCGGCGACGCGATCACGCTGTTCGACGGGCGCGGGGGCGAATACGCCGCCACCATCACCCGCATGGGCCGCTCCGATGTGGACGTGGAGGTCGGCGCGCACGACCCCGTGGAGCGCGAGGCCGCGCGCGCCGTGCACCTGGTGGTGGGCATGCCGGCCAACGAGCGCATGGACTGGCTCGTGGAGAAAGCCGCCGAACTGGGCGCGGCCAGCATCCAGCCGGTGGCGGCCGCGCGCAGCGTGCTGAAACTGTCGGGCGAGCGCGCGCAAAAGCGCCAGGCCCACTGGCAGGCGATCGCCGTGGCGGCCTGCGAGCAGTGCGGGCGCAACCGGGTGCCCGAGGTGCATGCCCCGCTGGCCCTGGCCGACTGGCTGCGCGCGCACGCGGCCGACGCCCACGCGGGGGAGGGCGGCCTGGCGCGCCTCGTGCTGTCGCTGCGGGACGGTTCCCGCCCGCTGCGCGAGGCGGTCGGCAGCGCCGGCCGCGTGCAGGTGCTGCATGGCCCCGAGGGCGGGCTGACCGCGCAGGAGGAAGACCTGGCACTGGCCCACGGCTTCGCGCCGGCCAGCCTGGGCGCGCGCGTGCTGCGGGCCGAGACCGCCTCGGTCGCCGCGCTGGCGCAGCTGGCTTTCGAATGACGACGGAACACTGAACAGGACGGCATGGAGAGCACTGTGTTGGCGGCCGAGGCGCCGTGGCCTGGAGGGGCGGAGAACGAGGGCGGGCTGTTCGACTTTTTCCGGGATGCCGATGCGGCGGGCGATTCGGCCCTGCTGTGGCGCATTGCGCGCGAGCAGGCCGTCACCCAGGCGCTGAGCGGGCTGTTCCACGGCCCGGCGGCGCTGGTGCAGCTGCGGCTGTGGGCCTTCCTGCAGCTGGCGCGCCAGGGCGAGGCCACGCTGGCGCGCGAGCGCATCGACGAGATCTTCCACGCCCTGCGCCCGGAGGCGCTGGACACCGTGCTCAAGCGCTTTCGCGACGTGGGCCTGCTGGCCTGGGACGACAGCGCCCGCACCTATGCGCTGCCGCCGCTCGCGCAGCGCGTGGCCGGCCTGCTGGCGCCCCTGGCCAGCGACGGCGGCGGGGACGAGGATGGCGGCGAGCTGGCCGCGCTGCTCGGCCAGGTGGTGGGCGCCAACCAGCTCGGCGCGCTGGATGCGGGCCAGGTGCAGCTGCTGCAGGCGCAGCTCACCCGGCTGCACGGCGAATTCGCCGACGCCATCGCCAGCGGGTCGGAGTTCCGCCTGCGCGCCGCGCGCCAGCGCTACGACCGCGCGGCGGTGCTGATCGACCGCGCCTCCGAGGCCATCACCGCCATCATCGGCCACGCGCACGGCCACATCGCGCTGGAGCGCGCCGCGCGCGGGCTGGGGCAGGCCCAGTCGCGGCTGCTGGCCATGGCCAGCCAGTTCAACCGCGCGCTGCAGCAGGTGGACCGCCAGCGCGTGACCCTGGGCACCACCGGCATCACCAGCACCGACGTCAAGCGCTGGCTGCAGACCGTGCGCTCGCCGCATGCGCTGCTGGACGGCGCCCTGGGCGTGCCCGCGGGCCTGTCGGCCCTGGCCCCGCACGAGCTGCTGGACGTGACCGAGGCCGAGTTCGAACGCGACCGCCCCGTCGCCGGCCCAGCCGAGGAACTGCCCGGCGCGCAGCCGGCGCCGGCCGGCAACCTCACCGCCGTGGCCTTGCCGAGCGAGCTGGGCGACCTGTCGGCCCTGCTGCAGGCCTGGTCGATCAATGCGGACGGCGAGGCAGCGCCGCACGGCGTGGCCGCGGCGCTGCTGGGCGCTACGCCCGCCGATGCCCGCTACGCCCAGGTGGCCTACAAGGCCCAGCTGCTGCCCCTGCTGGGCGACCCCCAGGCCGGCGTGCTGCCGGGCGCCACCGGCGCGCTGGCGCGCCTGCCCTGGCGCGTGCAGTGGGAGGCCGCCACCGAGGCCATCGACCATCCCCAGGTGGAGCTGCTGAGCCAGGGCCGCATGGTGCCCGCCACCGCCGTGCCGGCCGACGCACCGGCCAAGGCCGCCACCGCGCCCGATCCTTCGCCGAACCCCGGCCCCGAGACCCTTTGAAGACCCCCATGGACGATGCCGCCCTGCTGATTGCCGAACTCCTCACGCGCCGCTGGCTGCCGCGCAGCCACCCGCGCGTCAAGCGCGCGCTGGTCGATGCCGAACTCTTCGCCCTGGTCGAGCAGCGCCTGGCCCAGGTGGGCCTGCGCTTCATGGACAGCATCTACGCCGACCACGTGAGCGTGGCCTTGCTGCCGCCCGCGCAGACCGCCGTGCTGGGCGAGGCCGGCGTCAACGCCAACAACAACCTGGACCTGCCGCGCGACGCGCAGGCGCTGCTGGTGGTGCTGTGGGCGCTGATCGTTTTACCGAAGCGCGAGCGCCAGACCAGCCGCGTGGAGCAGGCCGACGAGGGCCAGAACGACATGTTCCCCGGCGCCAAGCCGCTGCCGTCCGCGCGGCTGGTGAGCCCCGTGCTGTCGTACAAGACCCTGCTGGAGGACTACGGCAACCAGCTGGGCAAGAAGATGCGGCTCGATGCCAACCTCAAGCTGCTGGAGCGCCACGGCTTCATCCTGCGCCGCCAGGACGAGATCGCCGAAGGCCCGCTGCTGGACGTGCTGCTCGACTACGACGTGATGGCCCCGCGCATCCTCGACGGCGCCCTGGCCGACGTGCTGGCGCGCGAGCGCAGCGAGGCCGCCGCCACGCCGGGCGCTGCAACGCCCGCCACGGACCCCACCCCGGCGCCCGCTGCCTGACCGACGACGAACCCCGCGCCCCCATGTTCCACCTGCAAACCCTCGAACTCGTCCACTGGGACTACTGCCAGCGCGTGGCCCTGCCGCTCGATGCGTCCATCATCACCATCGCCGGGCCCAACGGCTCGGGCAAGACCACGCTGCTCGATGCCATGCGCACTCTGCTGGGCCTGCGCTGCTCGGCCCCGCGCGACTACCGCACCTACGCGCGCCACGCCGGCGCGCAGACCGCCTGGCTGCGCGCCGTGGTGGACAACCGGCCCCAGGGCCGCCAGACCTCCAGCCGCCCGTTCGCGCGGCGCCTGCTGTACGGCGACCAGGTCACGCTGGCCTGCCGCATCGACCGCAACGGCGGCGACTGGCAGCGCCGCTACTGCCTGCTCGACGGCGACGTGGGCATCGAACAACTGCGCGACACGCCCGAGAAAGACCTCGGGTTCATGGGCGTGGAGGCCTGGGGCCGCGTGCTGGGCGCGGCGGGCCTGTCGCCCGCCATCGCCCGCGTGCTCTCGCTGGAGCAGGGCCAGACCGACCGCCTGTGCGAATTCAGCCCGCGCGAGCTGCTGCGCCTGGTGTTCGACGTGTTCGGCGACCAGCAGGTGCTCGATGCCTACGACCAGGCGCGCGAGCACCAGCAGCAACTCGTGCGCGAGATGGCCCAGGCCGAGCGCGAGCTCGACCACGGCCGCGCGCAGCTGGCCGAGCTGCAGAACCGCGTGGCCAGCTACCAGAGCTGGCAGTTCAAGGTGGCCGAGCGCGAGCGCCTGGCCACCGAGGTGCTGCCCGTGCTGGCCTGGCACGGCGAGCGCGAGGCCCTGGCCAGGCAGGCGCGCGAACTGCGCCGCCAAAAGACCCAGCACCGCAGCGCCCTGGCCGACCAGGCCGTGCAGAACAAGCGCCTGCTCACGCTGATCGAAGAAAGCGCCCGCGCCCAGTCCGACGCCACCCGGCTGCTGGCCGAGCGCGACGAGGCCCGCACCGCGCTGGACGACGCCACGCGCCACGAATCGCCGCTGGAGCAACTCGCCAAGCGCGAGCAGGAGCTGCTGGCGCTGGTGGACAAGGGCAGCAACGCCGATGAGCTGCAAGCCCACCTGGCCCGGCTGCAGGCCGAAGAGGCCGAGGCGCAGGACGAGCGGTCGGCCCTGCAGCAGCGGCGCAAGCTCGCGCAGCAGGCCCTCCAGGCCCTGGAAGGCCAGCACCTGCCGCCGCTGCCGCACGAGGTGCAGCAGTTCCGCAAGCGCCTGGTGGCCCAGGGCATCGGCCACCGGTTCGTGGCCGAGGTGGTCGAGGTGGCCGACGAGCAATGGCGCGCCGCCATCGAAGGCGTGCTGCGCGGCCACCGCTGGGTGGTGCTGCTGGACAAGGAGAGCGACCTGGCCGAGGCCTACGAGATCGGCGAGCGCGAGCGCTACCGCCACTACCTCGTCGGCCCGGGCGAGAAGGCCCTGAAGGGCGATCCCGGCACGCTGCTGTCCCATGTGCGCTTCACCGCGCCCGTGCCGCGCTGGCTGGTGCAGCAGATGCAGCAATTGCGCTGCGTGGCCGATCCGCGCGAGGGCAAGCGCCTGGGCGGCACCTGGATCACGCCGCAGGCCTACATGCACGACGGGCGCGGCGCCCGCTCCATGTGGGTGGAGCCGCGCGAGCACCAGTTCGGCGCCGCGGCCGTGCACGCCCGCCGCGCCGCCGCCGAGCGCGACGCGGCCCAGATCGATGCGCAGCTCGCGCCCGTGCTGGACCGCGTGCTGGCGCTCAAGCGGCAGATCACCGACACCCGCCGCGCGCTCGAAGGCCACAGCGCCGCCGAGGAACTGGCGCGCCGCAGCGACGAGTTCGCCCAGGCGCGCGAGGTGCTGCCCGCGGCCAGGCAGGCGCGCATCGCCGCCGCCCAGCGCTGGCAGCGCCTGGACACCGAGGCCACCCGCGCCCACGACCGCCACCGCGCCTTCGCCGACGAGCACCAGCGCCTGGAGCAGCAGCTGCAGCGCGCCCGCAGCGACAGCGACCGCGCCGCACACGAATGGACCGCCCGCCGGCGCAACCACGTGGCCGCGGCCGGACACAGCCAGCGCCAGCGCCACGGCTTTCCGCCGCGCTGGATCGCCCCGGCCACGCGCGAGGCCCTGGTGGACGAATACGTCAACGACACCCAGGCCCGCCTGCGGCTGCAGTCCGTGGAGCAGGAGCTGGAGCACAACACCTGGGAGCAGGACGCCACGGTCGAGGAGCGCCACCGCCGCATGGAGACCACCGTGCGCGAGCAGACCCTGAGCCTGTCGGACCACCAGGCCAAGAATGCCCAGGCCGGCACCGCCGTGCACAACGCGCGCGAGAGCTACATTGAGGTGCTGCGCAGCACCGTGCGGCGCTACCGCAAGAACATCCAGGAGCTGGGTGCCCTCGCCGGCGTGGAGGTGGCGGCCGACCTGCCGCTGCTGGAGAACGACGACACCGTGCTCGCGCAGGCGGGCCTGAAGGTGCACTTCGCGTTCGACGGCAAGGGCAGCATCGGCATGAACGACGGCGAGGCCTCGGGCGGCCAGCAGGTCATCAAGTCGCTCATCCTGCTCGTGGGCCTGCTCAAGGACGAGGAAAGCGGCTCGGGCGGCTTCGTGTTCATCGACGAGCCCTTCGCCCACCTGGACGTGCGCAACATCCAGCTGGTCGGCCACTTCCTGCGCTCCACCCAGGCGCAATACGTGCTGACCACGCCCATCACCCACAACCTGGAAGTCTTCGAGCCCGCCGAGATCACCCTGGTGACCAGCAAGAAACCCCAGGGCTCGCGCTGGGCCCCACCCATCGCCGTGGCCAAGCGGCGCGGCGTGCCGGTGCTGGAGCCGGTGCGGGCGTAGGCATTGGCAGTCGTATCCCGCAACGCACAGAGATTCCAGGCATGCAATGACTGCTTTGCAGACCATCCCGACCGGACGTAACCGACAGACGCGGCAGGCCAGCGGTCCTTTTGTAGGACTTCCCGAACTGCGTCCGGCGCAACGGGACTTGCTGCGGCGCTGGCTGGCCTCGGATGCAGCGGAGCGGCAATGGCAGTCATTGCTGGAGCGGGCCGGGCGTGAGCAATTGGACTTGGCTGATGAACTGCGCGAGCTTCTCTTGTCTGTGGGGGCTTTGAAGGTGAAGGAGCGTTTCACCCGTGGGCTTTGGCATCCGGAGCGTGTGGTCTGGTTTGATGTGTCTGCCCTCCAACAGGCGGTGGGCCTTCGCAACGCGGCAGATCGCGCGGCATCGCGCGACGGCGTGCTGGCCTCTCTGCATGCGTTGGAGCGGGTCTGCTCTTGGTCTGCTTCCGCCGTCAATAGCTGTTTGAAAGGGTCGCTGCCGATGGCTACGCTGCAAGCTCGATACGGCTTGCTTCAAGCACTGGCGCAGTGGAAGGCCGAGCAGCGTTTCGGTACCCACAGGGACTTTGCCTTGCGGGCGCGCGACCACACAAAGGGAATTGCCGTGTCGGAATGGGCATGGATGGCCGAACATCTTGCGCTCGAATCGTTCGGCATTGTCCGCTTTTCCCCGCTTCTTTGGCTGGGTGGAGCGTTGTCTCTGCAGACGCAGCAAGGCCGCATTGATGTCTCTGCTGCCGGTTTTTGTGGCGTGCCGACGGCGGCGTTCAATGCGGGTACTACCGCGCAAGGACCCCGTCGATATTGGCTCATCGAGAATCGGGCGAGTTTTGAGCGCCAGGCCATTCAGCCGGAGGCCGGCACATGCGTGGTGTGGTTACCAGGCCAGCCGCCCACTGGCTGGCTTACTGCCATGGGATGGCTGCTCGACAACGCCCCCGCCCCCGCGGCCATCAGTTGCGATCCGGACCCGGCCGGCATCGCCATTGCCATGTCAGCAGGTGCGCTCTGGTCCAAGCGTGGGCTGGCCTGGACGCCTGATCGCATGGCGCCGGAGGATTGGGCACAGGCCGCCACCTCGCCGTTGAACGATTTTGACCGCGCGTTGCTGGCACGGCTGCAATTGCAAGCCGATCTGCCTGCATCGCTGGTTCGATTGCGCGAAGTCCTTGGTACGGGTGGCCGTAAGGCGGAGCAAGAGGGATGGGTATAAACCCTCCCATGCCGGGTGGGCGCGCGGGCGACAGGACTCCTAGAATTCCGCAGGCACCATCGGTGCTGGCCCACCCGGCGGCGCCGTGGGCCGCCCGATGGCCGGCCTGGCCTGCGACCCACTCCAAGGAGACCCCTTGCCGCCACGGCTTGCGAGATGGCGCGACCGCGCCCTGTTCCCGACCCCGTCCCGCGTGCTCGATGGGCTGCTGGGCACGGAACGGCGCCTGCGCGTGCGATCGGCCATGGCGGGACTGGCGGGGCTGCTCATGCTGTGCTGCGTGGTGGCGATGCACATCGTGGCGCGGGCGGGCATCGCGGATGCGCAATGGGTCCGCTGGTGGACGCTGTTTTGCATCTCGGGCCTGATCGGGGTCTTCGCGCTGATCCGCAGCGGGGTGTCGCGGCGCTTTCGCGACCCTTCGCTCACGCTGTTCCAGATGCTCTATGCCGTGGCCTGCAACGCCGCGGCCTTCGTGATCGCGGGGCCGGCGCGGGGCATCACGCTGCCGATCCTGGCGGTGATCCTGATGTTCGGGATCTTCGGTCTGTCCACGCGGCAGATGGTGGGGGTGCTGTTCTATTCGCTCGCGGCGTTCGGGGCCGGGGGCGTGCTGCTGGAACTGCGCGAGGACCTGCACCAGGGCCCCGCGATGGCCGCCGCCTACGCGATCATGATCCTCGTGGTGCTGGTGGGCAGCACCTTCCTCACCACGCGGGTGCAGGCCACGCGCCAGCAGCTGCGCCAGCAAAAGCACGATCTGGCCGAGGCGCTGGAGCACATCCGCGAGCTGGCCACGCACGACGAGCTGACCGGGCTGCTCAACCGCCGCCACATGATCGAGCTCATGCGGCTGGAGCAGCGCCGCACCGCGCGCAGCGGGCATTCGCTGGTGCTGGTGCAGCTGGACCTGGACCATTTCAAGGCCATCAACGACACCCACGGCCATGCGGCGGGCGACCGCGCGCTGCAGGCCTTCGCCCGCTCGGTGAAAGCCAGCGTGCGCGACTCCGACGTGCTATCGCGCTGGGGCGGCGAGGAGTTCGTGCTGATGCTGTGCAACACCCAGCCCGCCGATGCCAGCGCGCTGCTGGAGCGGGTGCGCCAAACCGTCTCGGCGCTGCGGCTCACGCACCCGGGCTCGGCGCCGATCCACCTGACCGTCTCCATCGGCCTGGCGCAGCACGTGGTGGGCGAGTCGATCGAGCAGACGCTGGAGCGGGCGGACCGCGCGCTCTATGCGGCCAAGGCGCAGGGGCGCGACCAGGCCGTGTGGGCACCCCTGTGCGAAGCGGCGGGCGAGGGCGCAGGTACGATCCCCGGATGACCACGCGCTACGAGACCCTGCCCCTGCCCGAAACCTACCGCGAGGCCTTCGGCGTGGAGCCGCCGGACACGCGCGGCGAACGCTACGTGAAGCCCCGCAAGCCCGGCTTTTTCATCCGCGCCGTGGCGCCCCCGCCGGGCGATACCGGATCGGCGGCGGGGGCAGATCCCGATGCCGGTTCCGATGCCGCTCCCGATGCGGACGGCGCCCCCCGGCTGGCGCGCGAACTGGTGCACGCCCAGTGGGGGCTGGTACCGCACTGGGTGAAATCGGCCTCCGACGGGCGGCTGCGCGCCCCCAAGCTGGTGAACGCGCGCTCCGAGACGGTCTCCACCGCCACGCCGTTCCGCGAGGCGTGGCTGAAAGGCCAGCGCTGCATCGTGCCCATGGCGGCGTTTTTCGAGGACGACTGGCGCAGCGGCAACGCCGTGCCCACGCGCATCGCGCGCGTCGATGGCCTGCCGATGGGAGCGGCGGGGCTGTGGGCCCGGTGGACCGGCCCCGAGGGCGAGGAGCTGGTCAGCTACACCGTGCTCACCGTGAACGCCAACAGCCATGCGCTGATCCACCGCTACCAGCCGCCCGGCAGCGAAAAGCGCATGCCGGCCCTGCTCAACGAAGGCGCCTACGGCGCCTGGCTGTCGGCCCGGCCGGAGAAGGCGCGGGAGTTCATGCGCCAGTACCCGGCCAAGTGGCTGCTGGCCAACCCGGTGGAAAGCAAGGCCGACAAGGGGCCTCCCGCTTTCCTGTGACCCGGCCCCGGCGGGGTTTCTGCAGGTTGCTATAAAAAATGTAGCACTATGCCCTAATGGTTATTGTGCTGGAGCCCGATTTTGCTCCAGGCCGCTGGCGCGGGGCAGCGGGCGTCCAGCCATTGCTGCAAGGCCGCGAACACCGGCGCGGCGTGCTCCGGGCTTTCCTTGAACAGTTCGTGGTACGCCAGGGCGAACTCCTGCGCGTGCACCACGCCCGGCGGAGCGGCGCGGGCGAAGGCCCGGCTGCCGGCGGGGTTGACCAGCCGGTCGGCGCCCGCCCACATCAGCAGCGTGGGCACGCTCCACTGCGCGGCGCGGGCCACGACGGCCGGGCCGGTGTAGGCGATGAAGCGCGCGAGCCCGGCACCGACGCGGTCGTGGCAGCGCGGGTCGGCGCGGTAGGCCGCGATGACGGCGGGGTCGTGGGACAGGTGGTCGGGGTCGATCCCGGTGGCCAGGCGCAGGTTCGGCAGCACGCGGGGCAGGGTGGCCACCAGGAACTTCTGCGTCCAGCTCAGGCCCGGGTCCAGCGCGGGGGAGGAAAGCACCAGCGCCTCCACGGGGCGCAGCGCCTGCGCCACGAAGCTGGCGGCCACCAGCCCGCCCAGGCTGTGGCCCAGCAGCACCAGCGGCTGGTCGGGTGGCATGCGGGCCCGGGTGGCATCGACGATGTCGGCCAGGTCCACCATCAGCCGGTTCGGGGGCGTGAGGGCGCCGCGCAGCCCGCCCGATTCGCCATGGCCGTACTGGTCGTAGCCGCGCACGGCAAAACCCCAGGCGTTCAGCCGCCGGGCGAGCCGGTCGTAGCGGCCCACGTGCTCGCCCAGGCCATGCACCAGCAGCACGGTGGCGCGTGCGTCGGCGTGCGGCAGCGGCCAGTCCTGCAGCGCGAGGTTTTCGCCATCGGCGGCGGTGAAGGGGCTGAGGGTGGAGGGAGCGTCGGGATCGACCATGCGAAGGGGGCTAGGGCCTGTCGGAAAAGGCGCGCCATGTGGTGGCGCGCCCGGGAAAAGGGGTGGGCGCGGCCGGCGTCAGCAGCCCGTGCGCCGCGCGCCGGAGCGCGGGCGGGTTCTGGCGATGGCCGCGGCCACGGTGGCGGCGGGCAGCGGCTTCAGGCGGCCGCGGCGGCGGCCGTGCCGTCCTGGGCGCCTGCGGGCGGCAGGCTGGCGATGACCTGCGCCACGGCGGCGGTGAGCTTCTTGGCGTAGGGCACGTGCAGGAACTCGTTGGGGCCGTGCGCGTTGCTCTTGGGGCCCAGCACGCCGCAGACCATCATCTGCGCCTTCGGAAAGCCCTGGCTCAACATGTTCATGAGCGGAATCGTGCCGCCCTGGCCGATGTAGCCGCACGGCGCGCCGAAGTGGGCCTGGCTGGCGGCATTGAGCGCGCCCTCGAACCACGGCGCGGTGTCGGGCGCGTTCCAGCCGCTGGCCGCGCCGCCGCCCTCGAAGGTGACCTTGGCCTGGTAGGGCGCATTGTCCTCCAGCAGCGCCTTCATCTCCTGCACGCACTGCGCGGCGTCCACCAGCGGGGGCAGGCGCAGGCTGAGCTTGAAGGCGGTGTAGGGGCGCAGCACGTTGCCCGCGTCCTTCAGGGCCGGAAAACCCTCGGCGCCGGTCACGCTGAGCGTGGGCTCCCAGGTGCGCTTGAGTAGGGCCTGCACCGGGTCGGTGGTGGTGGGCAGCGCGAAGGTGGTGGAGCCGCCGCAGTCGTAGTGCGCCCAGGGAAAGCGCTTGTACACCTCCTCGCCCAGGATGCCGGCGGTGGCGCGGGCCTGCGCCAGGCGGTCGGCGGGCACGTCGCAGTGGAAGCTGGCGGGCAGCAGGCGGCCGGTGGCGCTGTCCTCGAGCCGGTCCAGCACCTGCCGCATGATGCGGAACGACGAGGGCACGAGGCCCGACGAATCGCCCGAGTGGATGCCTTCGGTGAGGATCTCCACCTTGAGCGTGCCGCTGGCCATGCCGCGCAGGCTGGTGGTGAGCCACAGCTGGTCGTAGTTGCCGGCGCCGCTGTCCAGGCAGATCACCAGGGCCACCTCGCCCATGCGGCTGCGCAGCAGGTCGATGTAGGGCAGCAGGTCGCCCGAGCCGCTTTCCTCGCAGGTCTCGATCAGGCCGACGATGCGCGGGTGCGGCACGTTCTGGCGCTTGAGCTCCTGCACGGCGGCGATGCTGGCATACACCGCGTAGCCGTCGTCAGCGCCGCCGCGGCCGTAGAGCTTGCCGTCCTCGTACTTGGGCGTCCAGGGGCCCAGGTCCTTGCGCCAGCCCTCGAACTCGGGCTGCTTGTCCAGGTGGCCGTACATCAGCACGGTCTGGCTCGACTGGGGCTGCGTGGCGGCCACCTCGAAGAACAGCACCGGCGTGCGGCCGGGCAGGCGCACGATCTCGAGCGTGAGGCCCGCCACCTTCTGCGCTTCGACCCAGTTCGCGGCATTGCGCAGCACGCGGTCCAGGTATCCGAGCTGCTCCCAGTCGGGGGCGAAGCCGGGCGACTTGGCGGGGATCTCGATGTATTCGGTGAGCTGGCGCAGGATGTCGCCGTCCCATTGGCGGCTGACGTGGGCCAGGGCTTCGGCGGGTTGCAGGAGGTCGGGGGCGGTGCGGGCGTTCATGGCGGTTCCTCGGGGGCATTCCAGGAAAAGATCCTGCCACCGGCCGCGGCATCCGGCGGGCGCGCCGGTGCGTTGCAGTTCACCGCTCCGGTGGAGGAAGGGTTTCCGGATTGTCGTGCAGTGCGGAGGCGGGCACCACCCCGCGCAGATCGCCCGCGACGGCAACGCGGTTGCGTCCGCTGCGCTTGGCCTCGTACATGGCGCGGTCGGCGGCGGCGATCAGCATGTCCCAGCTGTCACCCTCCTCGATGCGTCCGCCGAACACGCCGATGCTCAGGGTGACCGGCACGGTGTGCCCGCCCAGGTCGAAGCGCGTCTGCTCGATCGCCCGGCACAGCTGGATCGCCAGCTGCCGCGCGCCGTGCAGCGGCGTGTCGGGCAGCACCACGAGGAACTCCTCGCCCCCATAGCGCCCGATCATGTCCTGCGCCCGCAGGCGCTCGCCCATGGCATCGACCACGCGGCACAGCACCTGGTCGCCCACGAGGTGGCCCAGCCCGTCGTTGATGCGCTTGAAGTGGTCGATGTCCACCATCATGAGCGACAGCGGCTCGCGCGTGCGGATGGCCCGGGCGATGTCGCGGTCCAGCGCGGCGATGGCCGCGCGGCGGTTGGCCACGCCCGTGAGCGGGTCGCGCGCGGCCATGCGGCGGTTGGTGTCGTCGGCGCGGTCGCGCGCCATGAAGATGAAGCCGAACGACGAGGCCTGCACGGCGATGAAGGTGGACAGGAACGTGGCGTGCTGCAGCCAGCCGCCCTGCAGCAGCCCGGTCAGCGGCATGGCGCCCGTCGCCGCGGCCACGGCGCGCACCACCAGCACCGACATTTGCAGCACGATGCCCAGCGCCACCAGGCCGGCGCCCCGCCCAGGCGACGGATAGCGCCACAGCGTCCACAGCACCAGGGCCAGTTGCGCGGGAAAGACCACGCCCGCCAGCATCAGGCGCATTTCGTAGTCCTGCAGGAACGCCACGAACAGCGCCAGGGTCAGCACGACCGGCCCGATCAGCCGCCCCCAGGGCAGCGGCCGGCGGTGGAACTGGCACACGGCCGCCAGCAGGCAGGCGAACACGCTGGACAGCAGGCCGTTGGCGGCCACTATGGAGAGCATGTCCGGCACGCGGCCGCGCAGGGCCAGCAGCACGTAGGCCAGCGACTGCAGCACCAGCGCGGCGGCCCACAGGCCCAGGCCGTCGCGGCGGCGCTCGTGGCCGACCAGCACCAGGCAGGCGGCCATGACGACGGAACCGATGACGGTCATCGCCAGCAGCGTGGGCAGATCGATGGCAAATGTGGGCATGTCGGGTGCGGCGGGGCGTGCCGGCCAGGGCAGCTCGGGGGCCGCAGCATATACCACCACACTGGCCGGCCGGTTGGCGCGGGTGGGACGGCTGGGCGCGGCAGCGCAGCGCGAGTGGCGACGCCGCTGGTGCGCCGCTCGCGCGGGGGCGCGTTCCGCTCAGCCCGCGGCGAGGGCGGGACGTGCGGGCTGAGCGAGCGGCGTGGCCTGCGCCGTGGTCAGGCGGAACACCTGCACGGCATCCGCCAGCTGCGACGCCTGGTCGCGCAGGCTTTGCGCCGCCGCGGCCGATTCCTCCACCAGCGCGGCGTTCTGCTGCGTCATCTGGTCGAGCTGATTGACGGCCGTGTTGACCGTGACGATGCCGTTCGACTGCTCGGACGCCGCGGCGGTGATCTCCCCGATGATGTCGCCCACCCGCTGCACCGAGCCCACGATCTCGCCCATGGTGCGCCCGGCGTCCTCCACCAGCCGGGTGCCGGCCTCCACCCGGGCCACCGAACTGCCGATGAGCGCCTTGATCTCGCGCGCCGCCTCGGCGCTGCGCCCGGCCAGCGAGCGCACCTCGCTCGCCACCACGGCGAAGCCGCGGCCCTGCTCGCCCGCACGGGCGGCTTCCACGGCGGCGTTGAGCGCCAGGATGTTGGTCTGGAAGGCGATGCCGTCGATCACGCCGATGATGTCCGCGATCTTGCGCGAACTGGCGTTGATCTCGGCCATGGTGGACACCACTTCGCCTACCACGCGCCCGCCGCGCTGGGCCACCTCGGCGGCCGATCCGGCCAACTGGTTGGCCTGCCGCGCGGCATCGGCCGACTGGTGCACCGTGCCCGTGAGCTGCTCCATGCTCTGCGCCGTCTGGGCGATGCTGCTGGCGGCGTTCTCGGTGCGCGCCGACAGGTCCTGGTTGCCGGTGGCGATCTCGGCGCTGGCGGTGGTGATGCTGTCCACCGCAGTGCGCACCTGCTGCAGCACCTGCAGGTAGCGCTGGCGCATGCCCTCCACCTCGCGCACCAGGGCGCCCATTTCGTCGGCGCGGCGCGTCTCGAACGCCTGGGTGAGGTCGCCCTGCGCCACCAGCGTCACGGCGCCGGTCAGCTCGCGCAGCGGCTCGCTCACGCCGCGGCGCACCATTGCGAAGATGCCCGCGCCCACCACCGCCAGGGCGACGGCCATCACCAGCCACACCGCCCCCATCGCACGCCGCTGGCTGGCCAGCGCTTCGTGGTCGGACACCTCGGCCACCACCTGCCAGCCCGAGCCGGTGCGGGCGCTCAGGGCCCACGGGTCCGCGCCCTGGGCGGGCAGCAGCGCGGCGGCCTGCGGCACGGAGCCGTCGGCGCTGGCGTTCAGGGCGGCGAGGAAATCGGCCGCGCCCGGATAGGCCTCCAGCACCTTCTTGCCGCGCGCCGTGGGGTGCGCGACGAACACCGCATCCTGCGGGCGCTTGCGCGGATCGATCACGTACATGCCGCCGTGCTCGTAGAACTGCATGCTGGCCACCTGCTTTTGCATCTGCTCCTGGAAGGCCGACAGGTCGTTGCCCACGAACAGGATGGCGATCACCTTGCCCGCCGCATCCTTCACCGGCGCGTAGTGCGCCATGTACGGCTTGCCGAACAGCATGGTGCGGCCCGTGTAGGGCTGGCCCGCGAGCACGGGCGCGTAGGCGGGGCTGGCGCGGTCGAGCAGGGTGCCCTGGGCGCGCTCGCCCTTTTCGTTCTTGACCGAGGTGGTGATGCGGATGAAGTCCTCGCCCTTCCTCGCGAAGACCGTGGCCACGCCGCCCGTGTCCTGGCTGAATTTGTCCACCGTGCCGTAGTCGTCGTTCACCGCGACGCCGAAGCTCGTCAGTTGCCCGCTGGCCTCGTCCAGTTGCATGCTGGGGTCGAAGCCGCGCTGGAACGCCTGGGCCGAGCGGCGCACCAGTTCGCGGTTGGCCTCGTCCACCGCGTTGAGCGACTGGCCTACCGCATCGACCGCATCGCGCACACCTTCGGTGATCTGCGTGCGCGCGGCCTTCGTGGTGATGAGCGAGATCGCGATGCCCACCGCAATGAGGGCCAGCGCCACCAGGGACAGGGCCAGCAGGGTGACGCGGCGGGCGACCGATCGGGTGCGGACGGGTGGAGTCATGGCGGTTTTTGGGGTTCGGTCGCAGGGAAGGGAGACGGGGCGGGTGCGCTGCGGAAGACGCCGACCCCATCGTAAGCAACCGTAACTTTGGCAGGATGAAGGCATTCCTTTAAGGGAAAACCCTATGTACTGAGGGATTTAGTCTGCTTGGCAGCAGCGATTTCGGGGGCGAAAAATGCCTCCAGGGCATGTTTTTCTAGGGCGTATTGCTATATTAATAATAGCAATCGGATGTTCGGGTGTTTTGTAGTGCTCGTGACACTTCCACGGTGTTGGCGACCCGGTGCGGGGGAGCTTGGGCACGTGGGACAGCGCCCGACGCAGCCCCGTGCCTCGGCAAGTCGCCCTCCGGGCCGCAGCCCCGCGCCCGTCAGGCGTGCTCGAAGTGGAACACCGCCGTGCCCGCCAGGGCGTTCGGCAGGAAGCGCACTTCGCGCCCGTCCTGCAGGCCGAACGCGTCGATCAAGCGCAGGGCGTTCTTGTGCGCCAGCACCTCGAAATCCTTGAACGTGCCCACGCGGATGTTGGGCGTGTCGTACCACTGGTAGGGCAGCCGGCGCGTGACGGGCATGCGCCCGCGCAGCACCGACAGCCGGTTGGGCCAGTGGGCGAAATTGGGAAACGCCACCACGCCCGCGCGGCCCACGCGGGCCGTCTCGCGCAGCATCACCTCGGTGTTGCGCAGGTGCTGCAGCGTGTCGATCTGCAGCACCAGGTCGAACGAGTTGTCGCCGAACATCGCCAGCCCTTCCTCCAGGTTGAGCTGCACCACGTTCACCCCGCGGCGCACGCAGGCGAGCACGTTGGCGTCGTCGATCTCGATGCCGTAGCCCGTGCAGCCGCGCTCGCGCTGCAGGTACGACAGCATCGCGCCGTCGCCGCAGCCCAGGTCCAGCACCCGCGCGCCGTGCGGCACCAGCCGGGAAATCGCATGCATGGTGGCTTTCTCGGTCATGCGAACTCCTTGGCGATGCTGTCGAAATACGAGCCGACGACGCCCATGTAGCGCGCATCGTCGAGCAGGAAGGCGTCGTGGCCGTGCGGTGCGTCGATCTCGGCGTAGCTCACGTCGCGGCGGTTGTCGAGCAGCGCCTTCACGATCTCGCGGCTGCGCGCGGGTGAAAAGCGCCAGTCGGTGGTGAAGCTCACCAGCAGGAACCGGGCCGTCGCGCGCGCCAGCGCCAGCGTGAGGTTGCCGCCGTAGGCGAGCGCGGGGTCGAAGTAATCGAGCGCGCGGGTGATCAGCAGGTAGGTGTTGGCGTCGAAATACTCGCTGAACTTGTCGCCCTGGTAGCGCAGGTAGCTCTCGATCTGGAACTCGATGTCCTGCGTGCTGTAGCGGTAGCCCGGCCCCGCGCCGGGCGTGCCAGGCGCGGCCGGCGCACCGCCGGCGGTGCCCGCCGGCAGCGTCTCCTCCATCACCGTCTGGCGCAGCTGGCGGCCGAATTTCTCGTTCATCACGTCGTCCGACAGGTACGTGATGTGGCCGATCATCCGCGCGATGCGCAGGCCGCGCTGCGGGATCGCCCCGTGCCGGTAGAAGTGCCCGCCGTGGAAATCCGGGTCGGTCACGATGGCCCGGCGCGCCACTTCGTTGAAGGCGATGTTCTCCGCCGTGAGATTGGGGGCGCTGGCCACCACCACCGCATGGCGCACGCGCTCGGGGTACTGCAGCGTCCACGACAGCGCCTGCATGCCGCCCAGGCTGCCGCCCAGCACCGCCGCGAGCTGCTGCACGCCGATGCGGTCCAGCAGGCGGGCCTGCGCGTTCACCCAGTCCTCCACCGTGACCACGGGGAAGTCGGCGCCGTACACCTCGCCCGTGTCCGGGTGCGTGTCCATCGGGCCGGTCGAGCCGAAGCACGAGCCCAGGTTGTTGATGCCGATCACGAAGAAGCGGTTCGTGTCCACCGGCTTGCCGGGGCCGATCATGTTGTTCCACCAGCCCTCGCTCCTGGGCTGGCCCTCGTACACGCCCGCCACGTGGTGCGAGGCGTTCAGCGCATGGCACACCAGCACCGCGTTGGAGCGGTCGGCGTTGAGCGTGCCGTAGGTCTCGAAGGCAAGGGTGTAGTCGCGGATGGCGCCGCCGCCCTGCAGCGGCAGCGCGTCGGCGAAATGCAGGGACTGGGGCGTGGCAATGAAGGACATGAAAAAACCCGGCGTCGCTAAAAACGAGGCCGGGTCGGTGTGTCTGTCACTTGGCGGACGGGTCTTTAGCGGTATTTATAAAGCGCCCGCAAGCTATGCAAATCGGCGCGAGGGGCACTATACCAAAGCCCGGGCCCGCCGGCCATGGGCCCGTGCGCGTTCAGGCCGCGGGTGCGAAAAGCGCGATCAGCCCCAGCACGAGGAAGATCACCGCCGACACCATGTGCACCGCGCGGATCGGCACCCGCCGCGTGATGCGCTCGCCCAGCCAGACCACGGGCGCGTTGGCCAGCATCATGCCCAGCGTCGTGCCGGCCACCACCCACCAGTAGGCGCTGTAGCGCGCGGCCAGCATCACCGTGGCGACCTGGGTCTTGTCGCCCATCTCGGCCAGGAAGAACGCGATCAGCGTGGTGCCGAACACGCCAAAGCGCGGCGCGCCGCCCGATGCGTCGTCGTCCAGCCGGTCGGGGATGAGCATCCACACCGCCATCGCGATGAACGACAGCCCGAGACCCCAGCGCAGCACCTGAGGGCCCACGACGGTCGTCACCCAGGCGCCCACGGCGCCGGCCAGCGCGTGGTTGGCCAGCGTGGCGACCAGGATGCCGAGCACGATCGGCCAGGGCTTGCGAAAACGCGCCGCGAGAACGAGGGAAAGGAGTTGGGTCTTGTCGCCCATCTCCGCGAGGGCGACGATGGCGGTCGAAACGAAAAAGGCTTCCATTGGGGGGCAGGGAGTTGTCCGGCCGGACAGGTCGCAGAGCATTGACTGCACCCCGACGCCGGCCTTTGGGATCGGTGTGCAGTCAATGGTCTCGCCCAGTTCCGATGGAACCGCATGCACCACAGGCCGCGCAGGCCCGAGTTTGTTGATGCATGCCCCCGTGCGGTCTGTGCGCCGGGCGGGCTACTCCCCAAAGACGGGCCGATTGTAACGATGCGCTTCCAGCCTTCGGGTAAATACCCAACGAAAACGTTGCAGGCGCGCCAATTTTCGTGCTTGGACCCCGAATAGATGGTTAATAATGGGCCTTGCCTTTCTGCCAAGCAGGAACGCAAGTAGCGGTGATTGGTCGGTTTCGCGTCTTTGAAGTCGTCACAGGTTTGTTGATTGCGTCGGGCTCCATCGCGTTTTCTTGTTTTTTTAGGAGTCCTTCATGGGCAACAAACTCTACGTGGGCAACCTGCCCTATTCTTTCCGCGACGACGACCTGCAACAAACGTTCAGCCAGTACGGCAACGTGGTGAGCGCCAAGGTCATGATGGAACGTGACACCGGCCGCTCCAAGGGTTTCGGCTTCGTCGAAATGAGCAACGATGCCGAAGCGCAAGCCGCCATCCAAGGCGCGCATGGCCAAAACTTCGGCGGCCGTGACCTCGTGGTCAACGAAGCCCGTCCGATGGAACCCCGTCCCCCCCGCAGCGGTGGCGGCGGCTTCGGTGGCGGCAACGGCGGTGGCGGCGGCTACGGCGGTGGTGGCGGCCGCAGCGGTGGTTTCGGCGGTGGTGGTGGCGGTGGTGGCTACGGCGGTGGCCGCAGCAGCTACTAAGCTCACGCTGACAGCATTTCAAAAAAGGGCCTTTCGGGGCCCTTTTTTCATGGCTGAGCCAGCGCGTTTGGCCCGTGTCCGGCACCTTGCTTTTTTGCGGAATTTATGGCCCATAATGCATCGGCGAGATATTTTTCGCGTCGACGTTTGCGGGGATCCGTCAGTTTCGCGCATGGGACATCTTTGTGATTCACTGGCTGCGTTTTCGGGACTCCATCGCTTTATCAATGTGTTTTTGAGGAGTCCCGTGATGGGCAACAAACTGTACGTCGGCAATTTGCCGTACTCGGTGCGTGACAGTGACCTGGAGCAGGCCTTCGGCCAATTCGGAGCCGTGACGAGCGCCAAAGTCATGATGGAGCGCGACACGGGCCGCTCCAAGGGCTTTGGCTTCGTCGAGATGGGCAGCGACCCTGAAGCGCAAGCCGCCATCCAGGGCATGAACGGCCAGCCCCTGGGCGGCCGCAGCATCGTGGTGAACGAGGCGCGTCCCATGGAACCCCGTCCCCCCCGCAGCGGCGGTTTTGGCGGCGGTGGTGGTGGTGGCGGCTACGGCGGTGGATACGGCGGCGGTGGTCGCAGCGGTGGCGGTGGCTACGGTGGCGGCCGCGGTGATGGCGGCGGCGGTGGCTACGGTGGTGGTGGCCGTGGCGAAGGCGGCGGCGGTGGTTATGGCGGCGGCGGTGGTCGCGGCGATGGCGGTTTCCGCAGCCCCTATGGTTCCGGTTCGCGCAATGGCGGCGGCGGTGGCCGCAGCGGTGGTGGCGGTGGCGGCTACGGTGGTGGTGGCAACGGCGGCTACTGATCCTCTCCCGCAGCGAGGGCTGTTCCCATCCGTGAAGGCTTCTCGCGCAACCAAAAAAGGCCCCTTGTCAGGGGCCTTTTTTGTGGGAGCCGCCGGCTGGAACCCTGAGGCGGGCCCCGTGCCCGGTCAGTGCGGAGCCCCGCTTTTTTGCCGGTGCTTTCTCGGGCGGCCCGACAGCAGGCGGTCGAAAAGCCCGTTCGGCAGCACACGCAGCAACTTGGCCACCACGCCCATCTGCCAGGGAATGACGCGGTAGCTCGCGCCCGCGCGGATCGCGGCGAACGCGCGGTCGGCAAAGTCCCCGGGCTGCATCAAGAAGGGCATGGCGTAGCGGTTCTGCCGGGTGAGCGGGGTGTCGATGTACCCCGGGCACAGCGTGACCACCCGCACCCCCGACGAACGCAATTCGCCCCGCAGGCTTTCGCAGTAGCTGATGACCGCCGCCTTGCTGCCGCAGTAGGCGCCGTGGCCGGGCAGGCCCCGGATGCCGGCGACGCTGCCGATGCCCACGAGCGCCCCGCTGCCGCGCTGGGCCATCGCATCCACGAACGGCTGGAACGTGGCCGCCATGCCGATGTTGTTGGTGGCGAAGGTGCGGGCCATCACGTCGATGTCCTCGCGCACGGCAGTGTCCATGCCCACACTGATGCCCGCGTTGGCGATGACGACATCGGGCACCCCTTGCCGGGCCATGCAGTCCTGGCCCGCCGCCACGATGCTGTCGGGCTGCGCCACATCGGCGCTATAAATTTGATAGCTATCTGCCGGGATGTTGCTTGCGCTGGCCCACGATTGCATGTCTGCCGTGCGGCGGGCCACCAGCGCAAGCCGGTACCCGGCCTGGTGATAGCGCAGTGCGAGCGCCTGGCCGATGCCGCTGGATGCGCCGGTGATGAACACCAGGGGGCTGGAAGGCATGGGGGCTCCTGAGGGGGGGTTAGGCATCGTGCGCCGTCCGGTGCCGGTCACTTGCCGGGTGGCGGCATCAGCATGCCCTTCACGCGGCCCTGCAACTGCATGATCTGGCTGAGGTTGTTGTAGTCCATGGTGTCCGCGGTGAACTGGTCCTTGCCCCGCGTCAGCGTGACTGGCTGGTTCGACTGCACCCGTTCGTCGTTCAGCCACGCGTGCAGGAACTCGCCCCGGAACTGAAGGCGCGGCAGCGGCTCGCGCCCGGGACGCACCAGGGGCTCGCGGGTGACGATGGCGTTGCCGAACAGTTGCACCTCGGAACCGTCCGCATTGGTGAGCGCGCGGTCGGCTGTGGCGATGGTCAGGCGGCCATCGGGCGCGACCGAGCGCATGTGGGCCTTGTCGATCTCCAG
Organism: Acidovorax sp. SUPP950; assembly: GCF_030158935.1. NCBI lineage: Bacteria > Pseudomonadati > Pseudomonadota > Betaproteobacteria > Burkholderiales > Comamonadaceae > Acidovorax > Acidovorax sp. SUPP950. Next base: position 472,758 of record NZ_BQXE01000003.1, read on the forward strand.
CGTGTCGGTGTCCAGGTAGTGGCGCGCGAAATCGCCGCGGACATCGCTTTGCAGCCGGCCGGTGGCATCGAAGCTCTTGACCGAGAAGGTCTTCATGAAATAGTCCGGCTCGTGCGTCAGCGGGCGCTCCTGCACGGGCTTGACCGGTGTGGGCGCGTTGCGCACCAGCCACCACGTGCCCAGCGCCATGAGCCCCATGAGGGCCACGGGAAGGTAGATGGACAGCCGGTCCCAGCCCCGGCGCAGCGTGGCGATCATGCGGTGTAGGCCTCCAGCAGTTGGGCATAGCGGCCACTGGCCACCAGCAGCAGGTCGCAGAACTCGCGCGCCGCGCCGGCCCCGCCCGCTGCGGCGGTGACGTGGTGGGCCACCGCACGGGCCTCGATGTGGGCATGGCAGGGCGCGCAGGCGAGGGCGCAGCGGCGCATCAGGGGCAGGTCGGGCCAGTCATCGCCGATCACGGCGGCCTGCGCCCAGTCGAGTCCCAGTTCGGCCAGGATGGATTCGGCGGCCGGACGCTTGTCTTCGGTGCCGAAGCGGGCATGCACCACGCCCAGGTTCTTCAGGCGCAGGCGCAGCGCGGAGGCATCGCGGCCCGTCACCACGGCGGGGGTGATTCCGGCCTTTTGCAGCAGCTTGATGCCGTGGCCGTCGAGCGTGTGAAATCGCTTGAGCGTCTCGCCGGCTTCGCTGAAGTACAGGCCGCCGTCGGTGAGCACGCCGTCCACGTCGAAAAACGCCACGCGCACGCCCTGCGCGCGCAGCAGCAGTTGCGCATCGAACTGCAGGGCGGGCCGCAGGGGCGGCAGCGGCTGGCTGGCGGGCGTTGCCGCCCCGGCCGTGGCGTGGGCGAGGGGCTGGTCCATCAGATGACCTTCGCGCGCATCAGGTCGCCGATGTGCACCACGCCGATGAGAAGGCCGTCGGGATGGGCCACCAGCACGCTGGTGATGGCGTGGCGCTCCATCATTTCGGCGGCGTCCACGGCCAGCGCGTCGGGGGCGATGGTGCGCGGGCCGGGGTGCATGACCTCACGCGCGGTCGCGCCGCGCAGTTCCGCGCCGGCTTCGATGCGCCGGCGCAGGTCGCCGTCGGTGAAGATGCCGAGCACGCGGCCCGCATCGTCCACCACGGCCGAGGCGCCCAGGCGCTTGGCGCTCATCTCGCGCATGAGTTCGCTGAACGATGCGCCGGGCGCCACGCGCGGGATTTCTTCGCCCGAGCGCATGACGTCGCTCACGTGGGTGAGCAGCTTGCGGCCCAGGGCCCCGCCGGGGTGGGAGCGCGCGAAGTCTTCGGACCGGAACCCGCGGGCGTCCAGCAGGGCGACGGCCAGGGCGTCGCCCATGGCCAGCTGCGCGGTGGTGCTGGCGGTAGGGGCCAGGTTGAGCGGACAGGCCTCGCGGTCCACGCTGCAGTCCAGCACCAGATCGGCATGGCGCGCCAGGGTGGACTGAAGCCCCCCGGTCATGGCCACGAGCGGCACGCCCAGGCGCTTGAGCACGGGCAGCAGCACGGTGAGCTCGGCGCTTTCGCCGCTGTTGGAAATGCCCAGGACCAGATCGCCCGGCGTGACCATGCCCAGGTCGCCATGGCTGGCTTCCGCAGGGTGCACGAAAAAGGCGGGCGTGCCGGTGGAGGCCAGGGTGGCGGCGATCTTGCGGCCGATGTGGCCGCTCTTGCCCATGCCCATCACCACGACGCGCCCCGTGGTGGCGAGCACGCGCTCGACGGCACTGGCGAAGCTCGCGTCCACGCGGGCCGACAGGCCGGCCAGGGCGGCGGCCTCGATATCGAAGGTTTCGCGGGCCAGGCGCAGCGCCTGGTCGGCATGGAAGGGCGCAGGCGCGGCGGGGGCGGAAAGCATGCGCGGATTCTATCGGCCGGACCATGGGCCTGCGCCGCGCCTGGGCTAGCATCCGTGCATGTCCTCACTTGCCTTGACGTTGCTCTACCTGCTGGCTGCCGTGCTGGGGGTGGTGGCGTGCCGCAGCCTCAAGCTGCCGCCGATGCTGGGCTACCTGGCGGCGGGCATCCTGATCGGGCCCCATGCGCTGGCGCTGGCCCAGAACTCGGAAGGCGTGCGCCACCTGGGCGAGTTCGGCGTGGTGTTCCTCATGTTCGCCATCGGCCTGGAATTCAGCCTGTCCAAGCTGCGCGCCATGCGCCAGTTCGTGTTCGGCCTGGGGCTGATGCAGGTCGCGCTGACCATGGCGGTCACCATGGCGGGTGTGCTGCTGCTGTCGCGCTACGTGGGCGGCATCTGGGACATGGGCTGGCAGACGGCGCTGGCCCTGGCCGGCACGCTGGTGATGAGCAGCACCGCCATCGTGGTCAAGCTGATGGCCGAGCGGGCGGAGCTGGAGAGCGAGCACGGCCGCCGCGTGCTGGGCATCCTGCTGTTCCAGGATCTGGCCGTGGTGCCGCTGCTGGTGCTGATCCCGGCGCTCGGCTCCCGGCCGGACCAGCTGTTCGTCGCGCTGGGCCTGGCGCTGCTCAAGGCCACGGTGCTGGTGGGCGTGCTGCTGGCGGGTGGCCAGCGGGTGATGCGCTGGTGGCTCACGCTGGTGGCGCGCCGCAAGAGCGACGAGCTGTTCATGCTGAACCTGCTGCTCATCACGCTGGGGCTGGCCTGGCTGACCGAGACGGCGGGGCTGTCGCTGGCGCTTGGGGCCTTCATCGCCGGCGTGCTGGTGTCCGAAACCGAATACCGCCACCAGGTGGGCACGGACATCCGTCCCTTCCACGACGTGTTGCTGGGCCTGTTCTTCATCACCGTGGGGATGATGCTGGACTGGCACATCCTGCTGGAGCGCTGGGCGCTGGTGCTGCTGCTCCTGGTGGTGCCCTTGCTGGTCAAGGCCGGCGTGATCCTGGTGCTGGCGCGCGGCATGGGCGCCACCACGGGCGTGTCGCTTCGCACCGGGCTGTATCTGGCGCAGGCGGGGGAGTTCGGTTTCGTGCTGCTGTCGCTCACGCAGGAGCACGGGCTGGTGCAGCCCGCGCTGATGAACCCCATCCTGGCCGCGATGGTGCTGTCGATGCTGGCGACGCCGTTCCTCATCCTGTACAGCAACCGCATCGTGATGAAGCTGGTCGCCAGCGACTGGCTGCAGCAGTCGCTGCAGATGACCACCATCGCACGCAAGTCGATCAACACCAGCAAGCACGTGCTGATCTGCGGTTACGGGCGCTGCGGCCAGAACCTGGCGCGGATGCTGGAGCGCGAAGGCATTCCCTACATGGCGCTGGACCTGGACCCCGACCGGGTGCGCCAGGCCGCGGCGGCCGGGGATTCCGTGGTGTACGGCGATGCCACGCGGCTGCAGGCCCTGATGGCGGCCGGGCTGGTGCGCGCCAGTGCCGTGGCGGTGACGTACCTGGACATTCCCGCCACGCTCAAGGTGCTGGCCAATACGCGCGAGCACGCGCCGCAGGTGCCGGTGGTGGTGCGAACGCAGGACGACCAATACCTCGACAAACTGCAGGCCGCCGGCGCGACCGAGGTGGTGCCCGAGGCCATCGAAGGCTCGCTGATGCTGGCCAGCCATGCGCTGGCGCTGGTCGGCGTGCCCATGCGGCGGGTGCTGCGCCTGGTGCAGGACCAGCGCGACGCCCGCTACAACCTGCTGCGCGGCTACTTCCACGGGGCGGACGACGACACCGTGTCCGAGCGCGACCAGGAGCGGCTGGCGTCCGTCACGCTGCCCCCCGGGGTGCGGCCGCTGGGCCAGGCGCTGGGGCCGCTGGCCCTGCAGGCGATGGGTGTTCGGGTGGTGAACCTGCGCCACAAGGACGGCCGCATGTCCCAGCCGGACGATGCCACGGTGCTGGCCGAAGGCGACACGCTGGTGCTCTCGGGCCACCCCACGGCGCTGGCGCTGGCGGAAGACGCCTTGCTGCGGGTGTGAACGCCTGGCAGCCGCAGGCGGCTGCCCCGCCGATACACTGCATTCCTTCCCTTCTTTCCCTCCCCCTGGCGTGGCGGCACCTGTGCGGCCGTGCGCGGGCGGCCTTTTCCTTCCAGCCTTCTCCACCGCGCCATGCAAGCCCTCAGCGTCAACGAATACCTTCGCCAGCACATCCGCACGGTGCCCGACTGGCCCGCGCCGGGCGTGCAGTTCCGGGACATCACTCCGCTGCTGCAGGACCCGAAGGTGTTCCGCGTGCTCATCGATGCCTTCGTACACCGCTACATGGACCGGGCCCTGCGGCCCGATGTGGTGGCCGGGCTGGATGCGCGCGGCTTCATTCTGGGCGCGGTCGTGGCCTACGAGCTGAACGTGGGCTTCGTGCCGATCCGCAAGAAAGGCAAGCTGCCCTTCACCACGGTCGAGGAAACCTACGAACTGGAATACGGCAGCGCCACCGTGGAGCTGCATGCCGATGCCGTGAAGCCCGGCGACCGCGTGCTGCTCATCGACGATCTGATCGCCACGGGCGGCACGATGATGGCGGGCAAGAATCTGCTGGAGCGGCTGGGCGCGACGGTGACCGAGGGCGCGGCCATCGTGGACCTGCCCGAGCTGGGTGGCTCGCAGCGCCTGCGGGACGCGGGCCTGCCGCTGTACACGCTGGTGGATTTCGCCGGCCACTGAGCCCGGGGACGGAAAGCCGCTGGCCGGGCCCGCCACGGCCCCAGGGTGGGCTGGGGCGATAAAATTAGCAATCATTCTCATCCGGCGGATTCGTTCCGGCGTTCGGCTGGAGACCGCCGCGGCGTGGGCCGTTGGCGCTGCTGCAGATGGAATGGCTTTTTCTCGTTCGCTTCTTTCCTGGGTTTCGTCCGCTATGTCCCGCCTTGTCCCGTTCGACCCGCGCTGCTCCGGCCTGCGGGCTGTCTCTCTTTCCGCCTCCGGCCTGGCTCTGGCGCACGCCGGACCTGGCGAAGGGGCGGGCCTGTGAACCGCGACGGCGCCACATCCCAGCCGCTGGCCCAGAGCGCTGGTGCATTGGCCCCTGACGGGGCTTGCCAGCCGCAGGGCGGAGAATTGGCGGATTGGCGCGCTCCATGGCGCCGGCTGTCGCTGCCCTCGCTGCGGCAGGCGTGGTTCCAGGTGCACTGGTTCCTGGGCATCACGGCGGGGACCGTGCTCGTGGTCATCGGCCTGTCCGGGGCGCTGCTGTCCTTCCATGAGGAAATCCTGGACGCCCTCAACCCCGGCGTGCGCCAGGTCACGCCGCACGCCGGGCCCATGCTCACCCCGCAGCAGATCATGGATGCCGTGGCGCGCGTGCCCGGCCACCCGCGCATCAGCACCCTCACGGTGCAATCGCAACCCGGCGCGGCGGCGCGGGTGATCTTCCAGGCGCGTCCCGGCGAGCGCCGGGGCGACACCGTCTACGTGCACCCCTACACCGGCGCGCTGCAGCCGGCGCTGAAGGGGCAAGACGCCTTCGAATGGATCGAGGCGCTGCACCGCTGGCTGCTGCTACCGCGCGACTCTGGCCGCGTGGCCACGGGCGTGCTCGCGCTGTGCCTGCTTGCGCTGTCGCTCTCGGGCCTGTACCTGCGCTGGCCGCGCCACCCGCTGCGCTGGCGCACCTGGCTTACGTTCGATCCGGCGCTCAAGGGCCGCTCGTTCCTGTGGGCGCTGCATGCGGTGGTCGGCACGTGGGCGCTGGTGGTGTACCTCATGCTCACGGCCACCGGGCTTTACTGGGCGTTCGATGCGGTGCGCGACACGGTGGACGGCTGGGCCGGCATTCCGCGCCCAGCGCGCACGGCAGCCCCTGCCCCGCGCGCGGGCGACAAGGCCGGGCCCGATGCCGCTGAGGCCGCGCCGCTGGACCTCACGCGCGCCTGGCGCACGTTCGAGCAGCGGGCAGGGCCCTGGACCCAGGCCAGCCTGCGCCTGCCGGCGCGGCCCACGCAGGCCGTGCAGTTCACCTGGCTGGCCGCGGATGCAACGCATGACCGCCAGCGCAACCGGATGTCCATCGAGCCCTTGACCGGCGAGGTGCCGGTGGACGACCGCCATGCCCAGCGCAGCACCGCGGCACGCGCGCTCGCCACCATCTATCCCTTGCACATGGGCACCTACTTCGGCCTGCCCGGCCGGGTGGCGGTGATGGTGGGCAGCCTGGCCATGCCGCTCTTCGCGGTCACCGGCTGGATGCTCTACCTGGGGCGCCGTCGCCAGCGCCGTGCCACGGAGGCCGCGCGCACCGCCCACGGGCAGCCCGCACCACTGGCGGCAGGCGGCGCGGCGCAGGGCGCCGACACGCTGCTGGTCGCCTACGCCAGTCAGGCCGGCCAAGCCGAGCGCATGGCGCTGCAGAGCGCGGCCGCATTGCAGCGCGCCGGCTTGGGTGTGGCCGTGCAATCGCTGCAGGCGCTCACGCCCGCGATGCTGGCCGGGCACCGCCGCGTGCTGCTGGTGGCCAGCAGCTTCGGCGAGGGCGAGCCGCCCGACAACGCCCGCCGCTTCGCCCGGTTGCTGACGCAACAGCCGCCAAACTCGCTGCAGGGTGTGCGCTACGGCCTGCTCGCGCTGGGCGACCGCAACTACACGCGCTTTTGCGGCTTCGGCCACGCCCTGGACGAAGGCCTGCGCCGGGCGGGCGCCGGGCCGCTGTTTCCGCTCATCGAAGTGGACGACGCAGATCCTGCGGCCCTGGCCCGCTGGAGCGAGGCCCTGGCCGCATTGGACGGCGTGGCGCATCTGGCCCTGGAGGGAGCCTTGGCGGAAGGCGGTATGGCGCCCGTCTACGCGCCGTGGCGCCTGGAACGGCGCGATTGCCTCAATCCGGGCAGCCTGGGCCACCCCTTGTTTGAGGTGTCGCTCACCTCAGGCACCCCGGCCGAATGGCATCCGGGCGCCTTGGTGGAGGTGCTGCCGCGCCACGCGCCCGAGGCCGTCGTGGCCTGGCTGCAAGCCGTGGGTGCCGATGGCGCTGCACCGGTGCAGCATGGGGGCGTCAGGACCACGCTGGCCGAGGCCCTGGCGGTGAGTGTGCTGCCCCCGCTGCCCCCGCTGCCGTCGGGCGCGGCAGAGGTCCATGCCCAGGCCTGTGCCGATGCGCTGGTGGCGCTGGCGCCCCGCACCTACTCCGTGGCCTCCCTGCCTGGCGACGGCGCGCTGCAGCTGCTGGTCCGCCAGGAGCGGCATGCCCAGGGGCTGGGGCTGGCGTCGGGCTGGCTCACCGCCCATGCCCCGCTGGGTGCCGAAGTGGCTTTGCGCCTGGTGGCCAATCCGCGCTTCGATGCCGCCCCGGGCGATGCACCTTGCCTCTTCATCGGCAATGGATCGGGCTTGGCGGGCTTGCGCTCCCACCTGCGGGCCCGGGTGCGTGCGGGCCACCGGCGCAACTGGCTGCTGTTCGGCGAGCGCCAGCGGGCCCACGACAACCTGTGCGCCGAAGAAATCGGTGGCTGGCAGAACCAGGGCTTTCTCGAACGACTGGACCGGGTTTTCTCCCGCGACGGGGAGGCCCATCGCCATGTGCAGGACCGGCTGCGCGATGCGGCGGGCCCCTTGCTCGAATGGATCGCGCAGGGCGCGGTGGTCTATGTGTGCGGCAGCGCCGAAGGCATGGCGGCCGGCGTGGACGCGGCGATGGTGGAGTTGCTCGGCGCCGATGCCGTCGATGCGCTCATCACCGAGGGCCGCTACCGGCGCGACGTGTACTGATCCGCTGCAGGCCGACACGCGGCGGCGGCTGGGGTGATGAGGCCCGTGCCGCCGCTGGTACGGCTCAGCGCAGGTCGCCGTACTGGGTGTTGCTCAGATCGGGCGAGCGGGCGTCGCTGCCCGGCATTTCCGTGTCTTCGAAGCCGGTGGGCGTCGAAGGCAGCAGCGGTCCCGAGCGCGTGGACACCCCCGTGCGCGGTGCCGGTGCGGGAGGCTTGGCTGCGGCGGCGTTGTCCAGGGCCCGCTTGAAAGCTGCCACTTCGTCGGCCTCGATCGGGTCGAACGCCTTGGCAGGGGCGCGGGCCGGCGGGGCCGGTGGCACCAGGGGCGCGCTGCGCGGCGCGAGCAGCGGATCGATGGGCGGGGCGGCCACGGGTGCGGGGGCCGGCGCGTGCACCGGAGGGCGCGCCACCGGGGCCGGCACGTGCGGCACGGAAGGGCCGGCCACGCCGTGGGGCGCGAGGCCCTTGCTGGGCATGCCGACGGCCACGTGGTCATTGATGCGCCAGTACACGGCGGTCACCAGAATGTCGAAGCGGGTCTTGGCGGTCTGGGCGATGAGCGCCTCGATCTCGCTCAGGCGGACGGTCTCGCCGCCGTATTCGCGGGCCAGATCCATCATCACCAGGAACTGGCGGCCGCGCTGGTCCAGGGACAGCACCTTGAATTTGTAGCCCGCGGACAGCACGCCCGCGCGGACCATGGCATCGCGCACCACGGTATAGAGCAGTTCGCGCCGCTCCATGCGCTCGTTCTTGCGGTTGGCCGCGTGTTCGGCCGCAGGCTCGGCCGTCGGTTTGCCGGGGCCGCGTCCGGGCACCAGGGGCACCGTGGCGTCTGCATTCAGCAGACCGGAGGGCTCCACCGCCGGGCGCTGCCGGGGCGCAGGGGGTTTGCGGTTGAACCAACTGAAAAGTGACATGCCGTGCCTTTTTCGGATAGCGCCAAAAGTTCGAAAACGAGTGTAACGCGCGCTCCGGGAGCCAATGGCTTTCCCGCGTCCGCCGGCCCCGGCACGGGCCCGATGGGGGGCTCAGGTGTCAGGTCGCAGCAACACGCCGGCGGCGGTTGCCGAGGCGCTTGGACAGCACCGAACCCATGGCCATGGCCAGGCTGAGGGCCACGGCCGGCTGGCGGTTGGAGAGCTCGGAAAACCGCAGCGCCGTCAGGTTCCAGAGCTTGGACGGAGCGCCTGCCTGCACGGTGGCGGTGCGGGGCTTGTGCGAGAAGAAGGCGCTTTCGCCCACCACGGAGCCGGGGCCGACGATCGCCAGGCGCAGGCGGTCTTTTTCGTCTTCGTAATGCACGCTGAGGCTGCCGCTTTCCACGAAGTACACCGTGCGGTCGCTGGCGCCTTGCGTGAACAGGGTGTGGCCGGTGGTGAGCGACATGGGCAGCAGGTAGCCCGACAGCAGGTCCCATTGCTCCGTGGTCAGCGGGTTCATCATGCTGTCTTCCGCTGGCGCCTGGGCAATGGCCTGCACGAGACCCGTGAGGTCCATTTTTGGGGTGTGGGATGACAGCACAGCATTCATAGTGGCGCGGAAGTTAAGCCCGATGCGTTCGGTGCACAAGCACTCTTTACCACTCCTTACAAAACGCCACCGTCCCGCGGGTGCTTCATTTCCCGATGCAGAAGCTGGAGAAGATCACGCCCAGCAGATCGTCGGAGGTGAATTCCCCCGTGATGGCACTGAGGGCCTGCTGCGCCAGCCGCAGGTCCTCGGCCAGCAGATCGAGCGCCGGGCCCGGCGAATGCAGCTGCGCCGCGGCCTCCATCAGGTGGCCGTCCACTGCCTGGAGCGCCTGCACATGCCGCGCGCGCGCGATGTAGACGCCCTCGGGGGCCGACTGCCATCCGGCCACGTCCAGCAGCAGGCGGCGCAGTGCGTCCAGCCCGTCGCCCGTGCGGGCCGAGAGGTGGGCCGCCGGCCGGCCCGGCATGGCGGCAGCGCTGTGGCCCGGTACCTGATCGGTTTTGTTCCAGACGTCGATCACCGGCACATGGCCGGGCAGCGTCCGGGCGATGGTGCCGGCGATGTCGGCGTCGGCTGCCTGGTAGTCGGCCGCATCGGCGCGCGTGAGGTCGTGCAGGAAGAGCACGGCGTCGGCCGCGGCGATTTCGTCCCAGGCGCGCGCAATGCCGATCTTCTCCACCTCGTCGTCGCTCTCGCGCAGGCCCGCCGTGTCGATCACGTGCAGCGGTACGCCCTCGATCTGGATGGTCTGCTGCACCTTGTCGCGCGTGGTGCCGGCAATGGGCGTGACGATGGCCAGCTCGGCGCCGGCCAGGGCATTCAGCAGCGAACTCTTGCCGGCGTTGGGCTGCCCGGCGATCACCACCTTGATGCCCTCGCGCAGCAGCGCGCCCTGGCGCGTGCGCTGCATGACGGCGGCCAGCGTCTGCTGCAGATTCGACAGCTGCCCGCTGGCGTCTGCCTTGCGCAGGAAGTCGATTTCTTCTTCGGGAAAGTCGAGCGTGGCCTCCACCAGCATGCGCAGGTGGATGAGCGCATCGCGCAGGCGGTGGATCTCGTGCGAGAACGCGCCCGCCAGGGAACGGCTGGCGCTGCGCGCCGCGGCTTCGGTGCTCGCATCGATCAGGTCGGCAATGGCTTCGGCCTGCGCCAGATCGATCTTGTCGTTGAGGAAGGCCCGTTCGGTGAACTCGCCCGGCTGCGCCAGGCGCAGGCCGGGCAGGCGTGCCTGGCCGCTGGCCGCATCGGCCTGGGCGGCGGCTTCCAGGCAGCGCGCCAGCAGCAACTGCAACACTACGGGGCCGCCGTGCGCCTGCAGCTCCAGCACGTCCTCGCCCGTGTAGCTGTGGGGCGCGGGAAAATATAGCGCCAGCCCCTGGTCGATGGACTGGCCGGCCGCATCGCGAAAGGGCAGGTACGTGGCTTCGCGCGGTCGCAGGGCGCGCCCGCACAGCGCCTCGGTGAGCGGTCCCAGACCCTGGCCGGACACCCGCACGATGCCCACGGCGCCGCGCCCCGGTGCGGTGGCGATGGCGGCGATGGGGTCGGAGTGGCGGGGCAGCATGCGATGGGGAAGGGGGTGGGGACGGGGCATGATAGCTGCGCTGTTCGCATGCCGCGGCCGCCTGCACGGGGCGCGGAACCGCGCCCGCAAAAAGACAAAGCCCGCCAGGGCGGGCTTTGCGTTCGGTCCGATCGGAGGGCTTACTTGATCGTGGTCCAGTTGGGCATCGGGCGGTCGTCCGCTCGGTGCAGCGTCTCCACGCCCTTGCGCATCGCCCAGGGGCGGATCTGGTGGTGCAGGGGCAGGTAGTAGTACTCATCCTTGACCAGCTTGAGGGCATCGGCGATCAGCGCGTCGCGCTTGGGCGCATCCATCTCCACCTTGATCTGGCTGATCATTTCGTCGAGCTTGGCATCGCTGAAACGACCGCCGTTGTAGGTGCCCGCAGCCGTCTTGCCGGCCTTGGTGGCCATCAACGAATCCAGCGAGTACAGCGAGTCGAACGTCGCCACGCCCCAGCCGAACAGATAGGCGCTCACGTCGTTGTTCATCACGCGGCTGACGAACTGGGCCATGGGGGCGGCCTGCAGCGTGGTCTTCACGCCGATGCGCGTCCACATGGCGGTGACGGCCTGGCAGATCGCTTCGTCGTTCACATAGCGGTCATTGGGGCAGTCGAGCTTGAGCGAAAAGCCCTGGGGGTAGCCTGCGTCGGCCAGCAGCTTCTTGGCGGCTTCGACGTCGTACTTGGCGGCACGCTCGTCCAGGCTCTTGCTCCAGCCGTGGACCATCGGCGCGACCATGGTGCCGGCAGGCACCGACAGGTTGCGCATGGTGCGGCTGTGGATGCCGGCCGAATCGATGGCCTGGTAGAGCGCCTGGCGCACGCGCTTGTCCTTGAGCGGGTTCTTGCCCGGCGTGCCGGCACCCGGCAGTTCGTCGCGGAACTGGTCCAGGCCCAGGTAGATGGTGCGGTTCTCGGCGCCTTCGATCAGCGTGATGTCGGGGCTGGACTTCATGCGCGCCAGATCCTGCGTGGGCGGATCGACGACGAAATCGACCTGGCCGGAAATCAGCGCGGCCGAGCGCGTGGCCGCCGACTTGATGGGGGTGAACACGACTTCGTCGATGTTGCCCTTGGGCTTGTCCCACCAGTCCGGGTTCTTCTTGAGCGTGACCTTCACGTCGGGCTGCCAGCCCACCATGATGAAGGGGCCGGTGCCGTTGGCGTTGCGCGAGGCGAAGTTCTCTTCCTTGCCGGCATAGTCCTGCGCCTTGGTCGAGTTGTTCTTCTCGGCCCAGGCCTTGTTCATGATGCGGGCCTCGGTCAGCTCGCGCAGCAGCACGGGATTGGGGCCCTTCAAGATCAGGTCCACGGTGAAGTCGTCGACCTTCTTCACTTCCTTGATGCTCTGCACGGCGGACTGCATGTTCGAGGGGGGCGTCATGGCGCGGGTGAGCGAGAACACCACGTCGTCGGCCGTGAACGGCGCACCGTCGTGGAATTTCACGCCCTTGCGCAGTTCGAAGCGCACCTGCGTGGGGGAGATCTGGGTCCACTTCGTGCCGAGCGCGGGCTGGATCTGGTACTTCTCGTCATAGCGCACCAGGCTCTCGTACACCTGCTGCAGGAAGGCATGCGTCGTCTGGTGGTTCTGGGCGTGGGGGTCCACGGTCAGGATGTCGTTGGCTCCGGCCCACCGCATCGTTGCGGCATGGGCCGATCCTGCTGCCAGCAGGACCGCGATGCCCAGTGCGCTCCATTTGAAAGTCGTACGCTGCTGTTTCATTGGCCAAGTCTCCTCGTCGGTTAACGAAAGTGGATGAAAGATGCCGCAGGGGGCAAGCAAGCATCGTACCCAATGAAAAACGGCCGCTGTATAGCGGCCGTGGAATGTGTCGCAAACGCAGCGCGTCCGCGCTGCATTGCGGGTCAGCGGAACTTCGGCAGGTTGAACTGCGGCGGCACGCCCATGCGCGTGTTGATGATCCACTGCTGCGCGATCGACAGGATGTTGTTCGTCAGCCAGTACAGCACCAGGCCCGCCGGGAAGAAGAAGAACATCACGCTGAAGATCAGCGGCATGAACCACATCATCTTGGCCTGCAGTGGATCGGGCGGTGCGGGGTTCAGCGCGGTCTGCAGCAGCGAGCTGGCGGTCATCAGCAGCGGCAGGATGAAGAACGGGTCGGGCGAGGACAGGTCCTTGATCCAGCCGATCCACGGCGCATTGCGCATTTCCACGCTGGACAGCAGCACCCAGTAGAGCGCGATGAACACGGGGATCTGGATCATGATGGGGAAGCAGCCGCCCATCGGGTTGACCTTCTCCTCGCGGTAGATGCGCATCATCTCCTGCTGCATCTGCTGCGGCTTGTCCTTCAGGCGCTCGCGCATCTCCATGATCTTGGGGTTGATGGCCTTCATCTTGGCCATGCTGGCGTACGCCTTCGCATTGAGCCAGTAGAACGCGATCTTCAGCAGGAACACCAGCGCCACGATGGACCAGCCCCAGTTGTTCAGCACCTTGTGCAGCTGGTCGAGCAGCCAGTACAGGGGCTTGGCCAGGATGGTGAGCCAGCCATAGTCCTTCACCAGTTCCAGGCCGGGGGTGAGCGATTCCAGCATCGTCTCGACCTGCGGGCCGGCGAACAGGCGCGCGTCCACCGTCTTGGACTGCCCCGGTGCGATCTCGCCGACCGGGGTGATCATGCCGACCGAGTACAGGTTGGTGTCCACCTTGCGCACGAACAGGTCGCGCTGCACGTCGTTGCCCAGCAGCCAGGCGCTGGCGAAGTAATGCTGCACCATGGCCACGTAGCCGTTGGTGGAGGACTTGTCGATCTCGGCCTTGCCGTTCTCGATGTCCTTGAACTCGACCTTGTGGTACTTCTTGGCTTCGGTGTAGACCGCGGGGCCGGTGAAGGTCGAATAGAACGACGACTCGCCCGGCGGCTTGTTGCCGTCGCGCACCAGCTGCAGGTACAGCTGGGGCGACACGGGCGCGGTGCCGGTGTTCACGATCTCGTGCTTCACGGCCACGTCGTAGGCGCCGCGCTTCACGGTCCAGGTCTTGGCCAGTTTCACGCCGCCCAGGTCGGCGGATTCGAAGCGCACGCTGATCTCGTTCTGGCCGTCCTGCAGCTCGCGGTTGCCGGCCACCACCGACATCGCCGTCTTGTGCGTGGGGTAGGCGCCGCCGATCAGGCCGGTCTGCGCCACGTACACGCGGTGCGCGCTTTCGTCCAGCAGCATGAACGGCTTGGACTTGTCGGCCATGTCGGGGTACTTGAGCAGTTCGCCATGCGTGAGCGAGCCGCCTTCGCTGTCGAAGGTCAGGCGCAGCACGTCGCTGGTCAAGGTGACGCGCTGGCGCTGGGCCGCCGCCGCCGGCTGCGGCACGCCGCCCGGCACCTGCTGCGCATTCGCGGGCGCCGCCGCGGCCGTGGGGGCCGGCACGGTGGAAGCGCCGGCGGTGCCAGAGGCGGCCGGCGCCGAAGACGCGGGCGCCACGGCGGCAGGCGTTGCACCGGGGAAGAAGGTGGCCTTGTGGCCGTTGTGCACTTGCCACTTGTCCCATAGCAGAACCATGGAAAAGCCAAATATCACCCACAGGATGGTGCGGCGAATGTCGTTCATGAAGACTTCTTCGGTGAGGAGGGGGTGGAGGACGTGGAAGGAGACAGGCGCGAGAACAGCCGCAATGCGCGGGGCGGTTCTTCGGGCACCGGATCATGCCCTCCATCGCACCAGGGCTGGCACCGTGCCAGACGGTGCAGCGTCAGATAAGTTCCGGCTGCGGCGCCATGGCGTTCAAGTGCCTGCAGCGAATAGGCCGAACACGTGGGCTCGAAACGGCAGGCCGATCCGAGCCAGGGGCTCAGCACCAGCCGGTAGCCACGCACCAGCGCCATCAGCAGCGCGCGCATCATGACACAGGCGCCGGGGCGGGCTGGGGCGCCGCCGCCGTCGGTGCCCCAGCGGCCGTTGCAGCAGCGCCGCCGCTGCGCCGCACGGCGTAGCCGAACAGCTGCAGCAGCTCGGCGCGAACCGCCTGCTTGAGGGCATCGGACGTGGCGCTGGTGAACTGCTTGCGGTCGAACGTCGCCCGCAGGCGCACCACGTGCGCGGCCTGCGGCAACTGGGACTCGAACGAGGCGGCCACGGCATGGATCTGCCGCTTGATGGTGTTGCGGGTGACCGCGCGGCGGGCCCAGCGCTTGGGCACCATGGCGCCCAGCCAGACGCCGGGCGGCTCGGCCATGCCAAACAGGGCCTGCGGCCCTTGCGCATCAGGCAAGGGGCCGGGCCCTGTGGGAGGTGCGGGAGGCGATGCGGCCGCTGCGCCGGTGGGAGCGAGCCCCAGTCGGTGCAGTGCGAAGTGTGCGGTGCGGGAGACCGTTCCCCCGGCCATGGCGGCCTGGAACTGCGGACGGGTTTTCAGCCGTTGCATGGGAGGGTTCCCGCCCGGAACCGGGCCGAGTGCCGTGGCGGCCTTAGACGGCCAGGCGCTTGCGGCCCTTGGCGCGGCGTGCGTTGATGACGGCACGGCCGCCGCGCGTCTTCATGCGCACGAGGAAACCGTGGGTGCGCGCACGGCGCGTCTTGGAAGGCTGGTAAGTACGTTTCATGGTCAATGTCCTTGAGGGTTCGGTTCCGGGCGCAACTCGCAAGATGCGGGTTCCAGGCCCTCCGGATGCGGCACTTCGATCAAGATCAAAGCGCTTGGCCCGGGCGTTATTGCCCTGAACGCATTCAGGGAAACCGGCGATTATTGCAGGCTTGTGCCGGCGTGGCAATGGCGAGGCGGCAGTACAGGGGGTTTGCGGCGCGGGTGGCGCGCGCCGTGGACGCCCTGGCCGAGGTTGTGGATAACCCTTTGAAAAGGTACAATCTGCGGCCCTGATTCGTTCCTCCTATCCACAACAAGAACCGCCATCAATGACCGAGGAACCTTCCCGCAGCCCCGACAACGACCCAGGCGCCGATGCCGGACAAGGACTGTGGCAAGCCTGCGTCGAGCAGCTTGCGCAAGACCTGCCGGAGCAGCAGTTCAACACCTGGATCAAGCCGCTCACCGCCCAGGTCGCTCCCGACTTCTCCAAGGTCACCTTGCTGGTGGCCAACCGCTTCAAGCTCGACTGGATCCGTGCGCAATACGCCGGCCGCATCGCGGCCCTGCTGGAAGGCCTCTACGGCCAGCCGGTGTCGCTTGAGTTAGCGCTCGCTCAGCGTGAGACCGTTGCCCGCACTTACGTGCGATCCACGCCGACGGGGCAGGTGGTGTCGTCCGAGCCCACGCCCGCCGCGGCGCCCAGTGACGAGCCGGTGGCTGGTGCCTTCCGCTCGCGCCTGAACGCCGCGCTCACGTTCGAGACGCTGGTCGAGGGCACGGCCAACCGCATGGCGCGCTCGGCGGCCATGCACGTGGCGGGCTCGCCCGGCCACCTGTACAACCCCCTTTTCATCTATGGCGGCGTCGGCCTGGGCAAGACCCATCTGGTGCACGCGGTGGGCAACAAGCTGCTGGCCGACAAGCCCGACGCGAAAGTTCTCTACATCCATGCCGAGCAGTTCGTGTCGGATGTGGTTAAGGCGTACCAGCGGCGCACGTTCGACGAGTTCAAGGAGCACTACCACTCCCTCGATCTGCTGCTGATCGATGACGTGCAGTTCTTCGCGAATAAAGACCGCACGCAGGAAGAGTTCTTCAACGCGTTCGAGGCGCTGCTGGCCAAGAAGAGCCACATCGTGATGACCTCGGACACCTATCCGAAGGGCCTGGCCAACATCCACGAGCGGCTCGTCTCGCGCTTCGACTCCGGCCTCACGGTGACCATCGAGCCGCCCGAGCTGGAAATGCGCGTGGCCATCCTGATCAACAAGGCCCGCGCCGAAAGCGCCGACATGCCCGAGGAAGTGGCCTTCTTCGTCGCCAAGAACGTGCGCAGCAACGTGCGCGAGCTGGAAGGCGCGCTGCGCAAGATCCTGGCGTACTCGCGCTTCAACCAGAAGGAAGTCTCCATCCAGCTCGCCCGCGAGGCGCTGCGCGACCTGCTGTCGATCCAGAACCGGCAGATCTCGGTGGAAAACATCCAGAAGACGGTGGCCGACTACTACAAGATCAAGGTCGCCGACATGTACAGCAAGAAGCGCCCGGCCAGCATCGCCCGGCCGCGCCAGATCGCCATGTACCTGGCCAAGGAGCTCACGCAAAAGAGCCTGCCCGAGATCGGCGAGCTGTTCGGCGGGCGCGACCACACCACGGTGCTGCACGCGGTGCGCAAGATCGCCGGCGAGCGCCAGCAGCTCACCGAACTGAACCAGCAGCTGCACGTGCTGGAACAGACGCTCAAGGGTTGATGCCGAAGTGGCCCCGCACCCCCACGGAGCGCGCCCGGTTCACGGGCAAAATGGCGTGCTGGACGGCATGAGGGGGCATGGCCCATGCCGCCGTCCTGGCACGTTTCCCAAAACCACCAAAGGTTGACGACATGATTGTCCTGAAGGCAACACAAGACAAGGTTCTCGCGGTTCTGCAATCGGTGTCCGGCATCGTCGAGCGCCGGCACACCCTGCCCATCCTGGCGAACGTGCTGATCCGCAAGACGGGCAACGCGCTGCAGCTGACCACGAGCGACCTGGAGATCCAGATCCGCACCACCGCCGAGCTGGGCGGCGACACGGGCGACTTCACCACCACGGTGGGCGCCCGCAAGCTGATCGACATCCTGAAGACCATGCCTGGCGACCAGACCGTGAGCCTGGAGTCGAGCCAGTCCAAGCTGATCCTCAAGGGCGGCAAGAGCCGCTTCACGCTGCAGTCGCTGCCGGCCGAGGACTTTCCCCTGGTGCAGGAGTCGGCCGCCTTCGGCCCCGCCTTCAGCGTGCCGCAGAAGGTGCTCAAGGACCTGCTGGGCCAGGTGTCGTTCGCCATGGCGGTGCAGGACATCCGCTACTACCTGAACGGCATTCTGTTCGTGGCCGAAGGCCAGCAGCTGAGCCTGGTCGCCACCGACGGCCACCGCCTGGCCTTCGCCAGCGCCACGCTGGACGTTGAAGTGCCCAAGCAGGAAGTCATCCTGCCGCGCAAGACCGTGCTGGAGCTGCAGCGCCTGCTGTCGGATGCGGGCGGCGAGAACCAGCCGCACATCGAGATGCAGTTCGCCAACAACCAGGCGAAGTTCACGTTCGGCGGCATGGAGTTCGTCACGAAGCTGGTCGAGGGCAAGTTCCCCGACTACAACCGCGTGATCCCCAAGAACCACAAGAACAGCGTGACCCTGGGCCGCGCCCCGCTGCTGGCCAGCCTGCAGCGCACCGCCATCATGACCAGCGACAAGTTCAAGGGCGTGCGCCTGAACCTGGAGCCAGGCACCCTGCGCGTGGCGTCCAACAACGCCGAGCAGGAAGAGGCCGTGGACGAACTCGACATCGACTACGGCGGCGACACCATCGAGATCGGTTTCAACGTCACCTACCTCATCGACGCCCTGGCCAACATGGGCCAGGACATGGTGAAGGTGGAGCTGTCGGACGGCAACAGCTCGGCGCTGCTGACCATCCCCGAGAACGAGACCTTCAAGTACGTCGTGATGCCCATGCGCATCTGACGCACCCGCCTTCCAGTGCCGGGGGTGAATGCTATGCTTTTTGTAGCTAAATGCCCTAGAAGAATATGCGCTGGAGGCTGATTTGACCCTTATTGAACATTCAGGAAACCCCCCGGTTTCCACGGACCCCAAGGCCATCCATGACCGCTGAGAACACCCTGCCCGAGCCTTCCTCCGACGGCGCGGGCGAAGCGCAGCCCTTCACAAAGATCGACACCCAGCAGGCGGGCGCCAGCGAAGGCTACGGCGAAGGCGCGATCCAGATCCTGGAAGGCCTGGAGGCCGTGCGCAAGCGCCCCGGCATGTACATCGGCGACACGTCCGACGGCACGGGCCTGCACCACCTCGTCTTCGAAGTGGTGGACAACTCCATCGACGAGGCGCTGGCCGGGCACTGCGACGACATCGTCGTCACCATCCACTCGGACAATTCCATCAGCGTGACCGACAACGGCCGCGGCATTCCCACCGGCGTGAAGATGGACGACAAGCACGAGCCCAAGCGCTCGGCCTCCGAGATCGCGCTGACCGAACTGCATGCGGGCGGCAAGTTCAACCAGAACAGCTACAAGGTCTCGGGCGGCCTGCACGGCGTGGGCGTCTCCTGCGTGAACGCGCTCAGCAAGATGCTGCGCCTGACGGTGCGCCGCGAGGGCAAGGTGCACGTGCTCGAGTTCAGCCAGGGCTTCGTGCAGAACCGCATCATCGAGACCGTGAACGGCGTCGAGATCTCGCCCATGAAGGTCATCGGCGACACCGACAAGCGCGGCACCGAGGTGCACTTCCTGCCCGACACCGAGATCTTCAAAGAGAACAACGACTTCCACTACGAGATCCTGGCCAAGCGCCTGCGCGAGCTCTCGTTCCTGAACAACGGCGTGCGCATCCGCTTGAAGGACGAGCGCACCGGCAAGGAAGACGACTTCTCCGGCGCCGGCGGCGTGAAGGGCTTCGTCGGCTTCATCAACGCCAACAAGAAGGTGCTGCACCCCACCGCGTTCTACGCCACGGGCGCGCGCCCGGCCGAAACCTACGGCGGCATTCCCGGCACCGAGATCGGCGTCGAGGTGGCCATGCAGTGGAATGACGGCTACAGCGAGCAGGTGCTGTGCTTCACCAACAACATCCCGCAGCGCGACGGCGGCACCCACCTGACCGGCCTGCGCGCCGCCATGACCCGCGTCATCGGCAAGTACATCGACGCGCACGAACTGGCCAAGAAGGCCAAGGTCGAGGTGAGCGGCGACGACATGCGCGAAGGCCTGTGCTGCGTGCTGAGCGTGAAGGTGCCCGAGCCCAAGTTCAGCAGCCAGACCAAGGACAAGCTGGTGTCCAGCGAAGTGCGCGCGCCGGTGGAGGACATCGTCGCCAAGACGCTGACCGACTACCTGGAAGAGCGCCCCAACGACGCCAAGATCCTGTGCGGCAAGATCATCGAGGCCGCCCGCGCCCGCGAAGCCGCCCGCAAGGCGCGCGAAATGACGCGCCGCAAGGGCGTGCTGGACGGCATGGGCCTGCCCGGCAAGCTGGCCGACTGCCAGGAAAAAGACCCCGCGCTGTGCGAGATCTACATCGTCGAGGGCGACTCCGCCGGCGGCTCCGCCAAGCAGGGCCGCGACCGCAAGTTCCAGGCCATCCTGCCGCTGCGCGGCAAGATCCTGAACGTGGAAAAGGCGCGCTACGAAAAGCTGCTGACCAGCAATGAAATCGTCACGCTCATCACCGCCCTGGGCACCGGCATCGGCAAGGCCGCGGTCGAATCCGGCAAGAGCGGCGTGGACGACTTCGACGCCGCCAAGCTGCGCTACCACCGCATCATCATCATGACCGACGCCGACGTGGACGGCGCCCACATCCGCACCCTGCTGCTGACCTTCTTCTACCGCCAGATGCCCGAGCTGGTCGAGCGCGGCCACATCTACATCGCGCAGCCGCCGCTGTACAAGGTCAAGGCCGGCAAGGAAGAGCTGTACCTGAAGGACGCCCCCGCGCTCGACACCTTCCTGCTGCGCATCGCGCTCAAGGACGCCAGCGTGACCACCGGCGGCGCCAGCCCGCAGACCCTGACCGGCGACACCCTCACCGCCCTGGCGCAAAAGCACCAGCTCGCCGAGGCCGTCATCCACCGCCTGTCCGCCTTCATGGACAAGGAGGCCCTGCGCGCCATCGCCGACGGCGTGAGCCTGAACCTGGACACCGTGGCCGACGCCGAAGCCAGCGCCGTGCAGCTGCAGGCCAAGCTGCGCGAGCTGACCACCAACGGCATCCCCGCTGAAGTGGCCGGCGAGTTCGACGTGCGCACCGACAAGCCCATCCTGCGCATCAGCCGCCGCCACCACGGCAACGTCAAGAGCAGCCTGATCACCCAGGACTTCGTGCACGGCGCCGACTACGCCGCCCTGGCCGAAGCCGCCAGCACCTTCCGCGGCCTGGTCGGCGAGGGCGCCAAGGCCCTGCGCGGCGAAGGCGAGAAGCAGAAGGAAGAAAAAGTGTCCGACTTCCGCCAGGCCATGGCCTGGCTCATCTCCGAAGCCGAACGCACCACCAGCCGCCAGCGCTACAAGGGCCTGGGCGAAATGAACCCCGAGCAGCTCTGGGAAACCACGATGGACCCCGAAGTGCGCCGCCTGCTGCGCGTGCAGATCGACGATGCGATCGAGGCGGACCGGGTGTTCACCATGCTGATGGGCGACGAGGTGGAGCCGCGGCGGGACTTCATCGAGACGAATGCGTTGCGGGCGGGGAATATTGATGTCTAAGGACACCGGATATCTTGTCTAAATAGCAGCTTGAAACAGCATTAAACAATATAAAAATCAATGACTTAGAACCACGGCCCATGGTTAAACACCATGGGCCGTGGTTCAGTTATCCATGGATTGGCACAGACGCCAAATGGCCGCAGAGCGCGCGCCGTGAGGCTTTATCAGCCCAGCCCGCTTCATGCTTTGCATCAGATTTTTGACCTTATTGGCTTTCTGCTCTTCAGTCAGAACGTCGGGTAGCTTCCGAAGCAACAGGGCATCCAAATCCGTTCTGGTGGCCTGCCCATACTGCTGCAGATAGTCCAGCACCAGCTTTTGGTAGTACCGGTCATCCAGGCCGCGCTGGTGGATGTACTTCGCCTTCTGCCCCAAGGCATCGGCCATCTTGGCTGAGATGAAATACCTTGGGGCGCGCCCTTCAATCAGCCCCAGATCACGCAAGCTCTTGGCCTCTGCTGCTGAAAGAGTTTGGCCCTTCTGTAGCCTGTCCAGCAGCAGTACCTGGCCCAAGCCCAGATCTGCGCGCGCCATCAGTACCCGCGCAAATTTGGAATCCAGCATCCGTCCCTGCAGGGTCAACTCCACACGTGGAAACCCTTGTGGAGTCTGACCAAACTCGTAGTCGGGTAACGGAAAAAACCGCTGGCGCTGGGTCGTGAACATGCGACGTATGCCGCTGCCCGCCTGGTCAATCATTCGCAGCCGGATCATCGCATCGATGAGCCATTGGTTGCGGTAGTGCTCCGGCGGGGACTGGTGTTCCAACATCCACGCCACGCTTTCCGGAATGAACTGCCCCAGGTTGCTGAACACCAGCCGGTCTGGGTGCTCCACCAGGTTGATCTTGCCGCCCAGAACATAGTCTTGGTGGGCGACGCAGTTGTGCAGCGCTTCGCGAAGTACCCAACTATCGTACTGTGGCACTGGCGTGGGAAACAGCGACCCATCGGGCATGTGGTCCAGCGTCACATTTCGAATGCGAGCGCACAACTGTTCGGTCGCCAGAAGGAAGGGGATTCCAAATGGCTGTGAAGTGACCGTGTCATTGAACGCATCTCGCAAAATCCAGGTCATCTTTGCATCTGCTGGGCCCAGCAGATGTGCGGATTCATCCTTGCCCAGCAGCAGCAGGGCTGCACGTGTCACACGCCCTTGTTTGGTCACGCGCGCCTTGTTCAGCAAGGTAGAAACCTCCAGGCCCGCAACTTCGGAGCGGATGGCCTCATGGCGTTCACCATTTGGCTCACTTCGTACCAAGTACTCGGTATAGCGCAATCGCGCCGCATCAATGGCCCGGTGGTCCAAGTCATCCAGCGACGCCTCTGGCATCACCACCCCAGTCCAATCCTCCGCTATACCTAGCGCACCCCACAAGCGGGACTCATGGTTGGGAAATTCCGCCAACTTCACCAAATGGCTGTCCAAGCGGATATAGCGCACATGCTGAAAAGCGACAGGTGCCCCACGTGCAGGGTGTATCTCCAACATCACTACATGGAGACCTTCGTACCTCAACTCATGAAAAGTGAAGTCGGCGCGGGGTTTCGTCATCACCTGCAGCCACATTGACAACGATTGGTTGCCAACCTTCTGCTGGAACGGGTCAAACCCCGTACCCCACACCCGATGGCTGCCATCTTCGACGCCCCACACCAGCCAGGCTCGATCTCGTCCCTGCAACGCTGCTGTATTGGCAAGCCCTGAAAGGTAAGCACCGATCCTTTCGGCGTCGGACAAATTGGATTTGAACTCCACCACCGTCTGTTCGCGCGGCAGTCCCAGCAAGGATTCCAAGGTGGCTCGCAGTGCACTGGCATCCATCAGAAAACTCCTGGGGGAAACGGACGGCGCCCAACAGCGTTTCGCTCGAAAAGGCAGGAACGAACTCTCACTGATGCACGGCCACGCTCAAGCGCTGCTAGGAGTTGGCACCAGTGAGTCAGCAACTGAACAGTGTCGGTTCCCATCGCAGCGCCTTCGCCGTTCCGCACAACGACGAATTGGGAGCGAGGGCGCTGGCTATCGTCCGGGTCGAATGAGAACTTGCCACCGCCGCCGCCGATAAAAGCCAGTGAGGCGGACAGTGGTTCGATGAGGTCGGTTGTATCGGGTGGCGCCAGATCTGGCGATGTGATGGGAAGCATCGAGTGGGCATGTGGTGGGCCGAAGGACTGCTTTTACCCGAGCTAGAAGGTTATTCCAAGAAACGAGTTGATCAAAAGTTGTATGACGCGTTGGTTAAAGTCCGCGTCAATTGAATGACCAAAAAACACAGGGAGGTAGACGAAATGAAAGACCCCTACGAAAACATCCTGATCGGCAATTTCCTCTACAGCCTGGGGCTCGTGATCGGGCGGCGGTTTCCGGACAAGCCGTTGCCAGGGGTGGTGAACCTGCTCCAGCAGACGCCGCTCGACGGTCCCTTGGGGGATGTGCTGCTCCGCTATCCAGGCGTCGTCCGGCTGATCGAGTTCAAGCGGGCGTCCAACAACAGCGACAAGGAGTCGGACAAGCTCGACACCCTCAAGCTGTCGCTTGAAAACGAGCCGGCGCTGCAGCAGGTGTCCCGCGCCATCCATTGGTACGTGGAGTCCTCCAAGGGGCCCTTGGATTGGCGCACCCGGGTCTGCCCCTACCTGGACTTCGCGGGGGGCCAGAGCCCTCCACTCGACTTTCAAGCATTCACGCAATCGCTGGCGGAGACCGTGGGAAAGGCGCAGGCCGAGGAGTTTCCCGATGCCCTCATCCAGCGCTATCTGGACGCGGTGGCCGCTTTCTCCGGCAAGTCGGGCACGTCCTCATCGGGGCTGCTGGTGTCTGTGGGCCAGGACGGGACGCTGCACTACATCGCGCTCGAAAGCATCCGGGAGCTGCGCCAGGAACTGCAGGTCCACCGGCAGCAGGCGGACGAGCGGAGCGCCAGCATCGCGCAGGAGCGCGCCCTGGAGCACAAGCCCCAGGGGAAAGGCCTGTCTCTGTGATGAACGATGCACAACGCAGCGTGGAGCGCATCCACCAGCTGTCCGACATGCTGCAGTCGCTGATGCAACAGGCGGCGGTGCTGCAGCAAAAGGCCGATGCCTCCGTGGTCCAGTCGCGCCAGGCCTCGGACGCGCTGAAGCGGGCCAGCGACCGGCTGCCTGTGACGGTGGGCACCGCCATCGAAACGGTGCTCGAGCCGGCCGCGGAAAAAGCCGCGGCGAAGATGACCGCCACCTGGGCCCAGGCGAACGCGGCGGCCGCCGAGGCCACGAGGACCTTCGCAGCGGCGCAGGAAACGCTGCAGTGGAAGATGCTGGCGTATGCCTGCACGGGGGCACTGGCCGTGGTGGTCCTGATCGCGGCGGCGATGGCCTACCTGTCTCCGACCGAAAGAGAGCTGAAGGCACTGCGCGCCGAGCGGCAGATGCTGTTGGCCGACATGGATCGGCTCAGAAAGGCGGGCGCGGGCCTGGAGGTCGCGCAGTGCACTCACCAGGGTCGGCAGAGGACCTGCGTGCGCGTGGATGCCCAGTCTCCCAGATTCGAAGGGGGCTACCTGCTTGTGCCTGCACGGTAGGAAGCGGCAAGATCCTGCGCGTTCCTTCCGCTTCTTCTCCGTTTTCTTTTCTTCTTCGTTTTGCGATGAACGCCCCGCGCAAGGCCCTGCCCCGCATCGACCCCGCCCGCTGCACCGGCTGCGGCTGGTGCGTGGCCGTGTGCCCGCCGCATGTCCTGTCGCTGCAGGTGCCGGGCCCGCAGCCGTGGGGGCGCAAGCAGTCGGTGCTGCACGATGCGCCGGCCTGCACGGGGTGCGCGCTGTGTGCGGTGCGCTGTCCGTTCGATGCGATCGGCATGGTGCGCACCGGCTGAGGGCTGCCCGCGGGTGCTGTAGGACAAATCGCGTCAGGCGTCGGGGCGCTGGACCCACCCGCGATCGGTTCCTTGCATGTTGTGATCGCGTCTTGTTTGTTTAGTTGTTCACGCACAAGGAGCACCGCATGTCCGAAAAATCCGCATCCGTCCATTGGGAAGGCGCTGGCAAGACCGGCCAGGGCCAGATCAGCACCGAGACCGGCGCGCTCAAGCAGCACCCCTATGGCTTCGGCAGCCGCTTCGGCGACGACCGCAAGGGCACCAATCCGGAAGAGATCGTGGGCGCGGCGCACGCGGCCTGCTTCACGATGGCCTTCGCGTTCGCCTGCGAGAAGGCCGGCATTTCCACTGAGACCCTCGACACCACCGCCAAGGTGCGGCTGGCCAAGGAGGGCGAGGGCTTCAAGATCGACCGCATCGCCCTCGCGCTGACGGCCAAGGTGCCGGGCGTGGACGAGGCGCAGTTCCAGAAGATCGCCGCCGAGGCCAAGGCGAACTGCCCGCTGTCCAAGGCCCTGGCGAGCGTGCCCGAGATCACCCTGACCGCCACGCTCCAGGCCTGACGGCAGGCGCCGTGCCGCCCGCGCGGCCGGCGCCGCGCATTGGAGCCGAAATGGCCTCCAGCGCAATCGATACTAGGGCATTGTGCTATCAATTAAATAGCATCGAGGCGGTGGTTGTGGGGCGTGCGTCGCGTCCTGTACACTTGCCGCCCATGTCGTGCCGTTCTTCCTTTGCCACCGTCGCTCGCGTTGCCCGCCCGGGTCGCGCCGCGGTGACGCCCGCCACCGCGCGGGCCCGGATGAACGCACGAATGATTACCACCATTACCACCGCGGCGACCTAGCCCTGGTGCAGGGTGGCCGTCCCGGCGGCCACCTGGTGTCATTCCCTCCCCGAACGAACCCAGCCTGGCAGCTGGGTTTTTTGTTGGCCGTTTTGTGGCCCGTTTCTGGAGAGAGTGAGCATGTTCAACGACCCCCACCTGAGTCCCTGGTCCGCCGGCCCCGGCGAGGCCCGCGCGCCCATCCCCACGCAGCGTCCGCTGCGCGTGGGCATGATCGGCATCGGCACGGTGGGCGCCGGCACCTGGCGGGTGCTGCGCCGCAACCAGGCCGCCATTGCGGGGCGCGCGGGCCGGGGCATCGAGATCGTGGCCGTGGCGGCGCGCAACCTGGCGCGGGCCGCGGCCGTGCTGGACGGCGCCGAGGGCGTGGAGTTGACGGACGACCCGCTGCGCGTGGCGACCCACCCCGGCGTGGACGTGGTGGTGGAGGCCGCTGGCGGCACCGGCCCGGCGCGCGACTGGGTGCTGGCGGCCATCGCGCACGGCAAGCACGTGGTGACGGCCAACAAGGCGCTGCTGGCGGTGCACGGCAACGAGATCTTCGCGGCGGCGCAGCAGCGCGGCGTGGCGGTGGCCTACGAGGGCGCGGTGGCGGTGAGCATCCCCATCGTCAAGGCGCTGCGAGAGGGCCTCACGGCCAACCGCATCGAGTGGGTGGCCGGCATCATCAACGGCACCACCAATTTCATCCTGACCCAGATGCGCGACGAGGGGCTGGACTTCGCGGCGGCGCTCGGCCAGGCGCAGGCGCTGGGCTATGCCGAGGCCGACCCGTCGTTCGACGTGGACGGCGTGGACGCCGCGCACAAGGCCACGCTGCTGGCGGCCAACGCGTTCGGCATGCCGGTGCGCTTCGAGCGGGCGCACGTGGAGGGCATCCGCGGGCTGCAGGCGATCGACGTGGCGTGCGCCGAAGCGCTGGGCTTTCGCATCAAGCTGCTGGGCATGGCGCGCCGGAATCTGGAGGCGGGCGAGGGCGACGACCAGGGCGTGGAGCTGCGTGTGCACCCCGCCCTGGTGCCCGCACGGCACCTGCTGGCGCAGGTGGACGGCTCGATGAACGCGGTGCTGGTCAAGGGCGATGCCTGCGGCGTGACGATGTACTACGGCGCGGGCGCAGGGTCCGAGCCCACCGCGTCGGCTGTGGTGGCCGATCTGGTGGACGTGGCGCGCTTGGCGGCCGACGGCAGCGCCGCGCACCGCGTGCCGCACCTGGCGTTCCATCCGCATGCGCAGCAGGACCGGGCGGTGAAGTCCATCGGGGATGTGCGCACGCGGCATTACCTGCGCGTGCCGGTGGCGGCGGGGCGGGCGGATGCCATCGGGGTGGTGTCGGAGCACCTGGCGCGCGCTGGGGTGGCGGTGCAATCGCTGAAGGTGCACGCCGTAGTGGCTGCGCAGGGCGATGCGGCCGTGGACCAGGTGCTGGCGCTCACGCACGAGGCCGCCGATGCGCAGGTGCAGGCGGTGCTGGAGCAACTGCGCGAGGTGCCGGGCCTGTGCGTGCAGGCGCCGGTGCGGCTGCGGGTGGAAATGCTGGAGTGACGACGGGGGCGGGCGAGGGGTCTGCTGCTGCTGCTGCTGCTGCGCCGGCGCGCTTGCGTGGCCCCGCCGTCCGCTCAGCGCTTTTGCTTCTGGTAGGCCTCGTGGGCCGGCTTGCCGCGGTCGGTGTCCTGCAGGCCGCGCTGCACGTCCTTGTAGGCCTGCTGCATCTCTTCGGATGGCTCGCCGCCGGTCATCTCCACCGCCTGATCGCGCTCGTGCGGCAGGCGGGGCTCGGGGCCGTCGGGGTTCTTGCTGTCGGCGTCGGGGGCGGGGTGCGACTGCGTGGTGTCGACGCGGCGCTCCTTGCGTTCGGGCACCGGGGTCTCTGAAAGGGAATCGCGGGGGGTGGACATTGCGGGGCTCCTGTCGTGTGGCTGTGCCGGAAAGGCATGGCCTCGATGCTAGGAAAGCCCTCCGGCGGCGTCTGTAGGCGGGTGCGCACAGCCGGCGACGGCGGGGGCGATTTGAAGCCTTTCAGGCCGCTGGCGCAATCAATACTAAGGCGTATTGCTATTAATTGAATAGCAACCGGGTGGTGCTTCGGCACGCGGCCGCCCGCCGCGGCGGTGCCGGCCCCGCGCGCAATCCACGGCGGGATCGAAGCCCCTCAGGCCGCGTCCGCCGTTTCCAGCACAGGCGCGCAGTCGATGCGCGTGCGGACCGAGTTGGCGAGAAAGCACGCCGCGTGCGCCCGGTGGTGCAGCGCCTCCAGCGCCTCCTGGCTGGGCGCGTGGGCCGGGTCGAAGCGGGTGACGGGGCGCAGCTGCACGTGGGCGACCACGGGGCGGCCCTGGTCGTCCGGCGCCATCGTGCCCACGGCGTCGTCGCGGTAGTGGTCCACGCGCCAGCCGTCGCGGCAGGCCAGGTCCAGGAACCACAGCATGTGGCAGCTCGACAGCGCCGCGACGAAGGCCTCCTCCGGGTCCACCGCGGCTGCGTCGGAGTAGGGCAGGGGCACGACGTGCGGCGAGGACGACGCGGCGACGGTGGCCCCGCCGTCGAACTGCCATTGGTGGGCGCGGTGGTAGCGCCGGTCCAGGAAGGCGTCGCTGCCGCGCTGCCAGGTGATGGAGGCCAGGTGTTCTGCCATGGGGGTCTCGTTCGGTCGGTTGGAGGGGTGGGGAACGAAGGGACGCCCCGGGAGTTTAGCGACCGCGCGCCGTGCCCTGCCGAGAACCCGAACCGTTTCCGGGGCCGGCCCGGGCATGCCACACTACTGTATGTCTCAACAGGAATGGGCCGCGCAGGCCCTGCAGTCTTTCGATGCGGTGGTGGGCGCCACCGAGGGGTTCCGCAGCCGCGCCGGCCAGCGGCGCATGGCCGAGCAGGTGGCGCACACCTTCAGCGTGGCGCAGCTGGGCAAGGTGGAGGAGGGGCCCGACGGCGAGGCGCCGCCGCCCACGCGCTCCATCGCCGTCGTGCAGGCGGGCACGGGGGTCGGCAAGTCGCTGGCCTACAGCGTGCCGGCCATCGCCATGGCGATCTCGCGCGGCACGCGGGTGCTGATTTCCACGGCCACGGTGGCGCTGCAGGAGCAGCTCGTCAACAAGGACCTCCCGGCCCTGGCCGCGCGCATGGAGCAGCCCTTCAAGTTCGCCCTGGCCAAGGGCCGCGGGCGCTATGTGTGCAAGCTCAAGCTGGAGCGGCTCGCCGGCACGGGCGAGGCCCATTCGCCGGAGGAGGAGGACCTCTTCGCCGAGGAAGAGGCCGCCACCCGCGCCGCCCGACCACGCCAGGAGACCGAGGCGCGCATGAAGTTCTACGCCACCATGGCCGACGTGCTCGCCAAGGGCGCCTGGGACGGCGACCGCGACAGCCTGGAGGTGCCGCCCGAGTCCGAGGTGTGGAGCCCCGTGGCGGCCGAGGCCAGTTCCTGCACCGGCAAGCACTGCCCGGCCTTCAGCCAGTGCACCTACTACGACCGGCGCAAGGCGCTGGTGGCCGCGCAGGTCATCGTGGCCAACCACGACCTGCTGCTGTCCTCGCTGGGCGCGCGGCTGCTGCCCGAGCTGGACAACTGCCTGCTGGTGCTGGACGAGGCGCACCATCTGCCCGCGACCGCGCTCGACCAGTTCGCGTGCGAGGCCGACCTGTCCCGCCTGACCTGGATCGACCGCCTGGCCAGCCGCGCGCTGCGCATTGGCGCGCTGGTCGAGGTGGAGGAGATCGCCGACATCCCCAACCATTCCGCGCGCCTGCGCGCCGCGCTGCAGGACGTGGCCCGGCTGGTGATGGACGTGTACGGCGAGCAGCTGCGCGCCCCCAGGCCGGCCTGGGGCGGCCGTGCCCGCCCGCAGGCGCCCGGCATGCCCACCCGGGCCCGCGTGGCCGGCGGCGTGCTGCCCGAGGCGCTGGTGGAGCCGCTGGGCCAGATGGCGCACCACGCCGAGGGCTTTCTGAACGCGCTGCGCGCCATCGCCAAGGCCCTGCGCGCCGAGATCCGCGACAAGCCCGACGAGGCGCGGCGCCTGTCCACGCTCTATGCCCAGGTCGGCGCGCTCGCGCCCCGGCTGGAGGGCGTGCACGCCACCGCGCAACTGCTGCTGCAGGACGCGCCCGAGGGCGCCGTGCCCGCCGCCAAATGGTTCACGCTGGAGGTGGAGGGCGACTTCATCGTCGTGAAGGCGCACGCCAGCCCCATCCTGCCGGGCAACACGCTGCGCCACCACCTGTGGTCGGCCGTGCGCGGGGCGGTGCTCACCTCGGCCACGCTGACGAGCTGCGGGCAGTTCGACTTCTTCCTGCGCGAGGCGGGGCTGTTCGGCGACGAGACCGTCACCACCCTGGAGGTGCCCAGCCCCTTCGACTACGCGCTGCAGGGCACGCTGATCGCCACCGAGACCGTGGCCGACCCGCGCGAGGCCCAGGCCTTCACCGCCGAGATGGTGGATGCGCTGCTGACCGACCTGGCCATGGTCGAGTCCGGCGCGCTGGTGCTCTTCACCTCGCGCGACCAGATGCGCCAGGCCGTCGATGCGCTGCCCACCGCCATGCGCGGCAGCGTGCTGGTGCAGACCGCGCTGCCCCGCACCCAGCTGCTGGCGCGCCACCGCGAGCGCGTGGCAAGCGGCGAGCCGTCCATCATCTTCGGCATGCAGTCGTTCGGCGAGGGGTTGGACCTGCCGGGCGCGCTGTGCGAATCGCTGTTCATCACCAAGCTGCCGTTCGCGCCGCCCGACGACCCGGTGGGCGAGTCGCGCGCCGAATGGCTGCGGGCGGCGGGGCGCGACCCGTTCAGCGAACTGGTGGTGCCGGCCACGGCCATCCGCCTGGCGCAGTGGGTGGGCCGCGCGATCCGCACGGAGGAAGACCGCGCCCACGTGTACTGCTACGACAAGCGGCTGGTGCGCACGTCGTATGGGCAGCGGCTGCTGAAGGGGTTGCCGCCGTTTGCGCTGGAGCGGCGCCCAGCGGCCTGAGCCCGGCCCGCGCGGAGATGTCGGACATGCCCCACAGGGCCCCGGGCCGCGAGCCGACCGTGGGCGCAGCAGGGCCCCTCTACATTGGGACCTCCCTCCCGCGCCGAGCGCCCTGTGCGCGCGGCGTTCGGCCTCCTTCCCTGCTTGCCGGAGACACCCATGAGCAACGACGACACCACTTCCCCCCATGCCACGCTGTGGCGGCTGATCAAGGACATCCGCTTCGGCATGCTCACGCACCGCGCCGCCAGCGGCATGCTGCATGCCCACCCCCTGACGACTCAGAACAAGGACATCGATGAACAGTCGCAACTGTTCTTCTTCATCCCGCGCGACGGCGAGCTGTTCGAACGCCTGCGCTCGGACAGCCAGGTCAACGTGACCTACTCCAACCCCGAGAAGGACAGCTACGTTTCGCTGTCCGGCGCGGCCGGCTTCATCGAAGACATCGCCAAGAAAGAGGCGCTGTGGTCGCCCATGGCGAAGGCCTGGTTTCCGGACGGCGTGAACGACCCCAACCTCGTGCTGCTGGCCATCCACATCAGCCACGCCGAGTACTGGGACGTCAAGGAAAGCAAGATGACCCAGCTGTTCAAGATGGCCAAGGCGGCCGTCACGGGCAACCCGCCCAAGGACATGGGCGAGCACAAGGAACTGTCGCTGTCCTGAGCGCGGCTTTTTCGCCCCCCATCGATCCCATCGTTTCATTCCCCCGTTCGCAAGGAGACACACCATGGCCAACGACAAGCAGGAGCCCGGCAAGGGCAAAGTGGAAAACGACCACAACCGCCAAGGCAACCAGGAGCCCACCCAAAAGAACGAAGCCCAGCGCACGCCGGAAAGCCGGCACGACCGTGATGCGCACATCGGCAGCGGCAACCAGGTGCAGTCGCGCCAGGGCGCGGCAGGCAGCGGGGGCGGGCGCGGCGCCGGCTGAAGCCCGCTGCACCCTGGCAATGACAGGGGCCTTCGGGCCCCTTTATTTTGGTCGGATGCCCTTGAAAGATTCCATAGACCATCCATTTACCATCCAATGGGATGGAAAAACGAGGTTTTTATGGCAACGACGGCACTCGAGCGCAGCAACAAGGTTCCCGATTCGGAGAAGGTGACGATCAACCTGGGGTATGTGGACCTGGGCCATATCGACCTGCTGGTGTCCGAGGGGTTCTATTCGAACCGCACGGACTTCATCCGCACCGCGATCCGCAACCAGCTGGTTGCGCAGGCCGATGCGGTGCGGCAGGTGGTGGCCCGCAAGACGCTGGTGCTGGGGCTGCAGCGGTTCGGCCGGGCCGAACTGGAGGCCGTCCAGGCCGCAGGGCAGACGCTGGAGATCCGCGTGCTGGGCCTGTGCACCATCGACGACGACGTGCCCCCTGCATTGGCCCAGGCGACCATCGCCTCGGTCCATGTGCTGGGGGCGCTGCACGCCAGCGCGGCGGTCAAGGCCGCGCTGGCCGGCCGCATCGGCTGACATCCACCGGCACGCGCCGGTGGACACGACGACAAGGGACGGACCCGCGCCTTCGGCGCTGGCGACCGGACCACCATGGCAGACCGGCCCGATTCGAAGGCGGCGGCGAGACAAGAGACACGACGAGACGAACGAGGCACGCAGCGCCCCTGGGGGCCCCGGTGCCGCCCCCGCACGCCAGGGCCCCCGCGGCCCGCTTTTCGAAAGGATTCCCCATGGACTGGAACAAGAAGGTCAAGCAGCTTCTGAACGAGGTCACCCCGTTGATGCGCACCGGCCAGCTCGCCGATGCCACCCGCGCCATCCAGCAGGCCCTGGCCGGCCAAGGCACGGCCGCAGCCACCGCGGCGGGAAGCGCTGCCGCCGGCCGTGTGGCGGCCTGGCGCGAGCGCTTCGGCGCGGCGCCCAGCAGCCCCGCCGCGGCGGCATGGAAGGCCCCCTTCGGCGCGCCCGACGTGGAAGACGCGGTGGTCGTCGACCGGCCGGCCGCCCCGGCGCCGGACGCGCACCGGCCATCGCCGTCACCGTCGCCTCGCAACGCGAGAGCCGAATCCCCTGGCAGTTTCACACGGGTGGCCTTCGCCGGCCCGGCCGGCGCGCCGCAGGACCACTACTACCTCAGCGTGCCCCCCGGCGCGGCCGCGGGCACGCCGATGCCGCTGGTGCTCATGCTGCACGGCTGCACGCAGAACCCGCAGGACTTCGCCCTCGGCACCGGCATGAACGAGGCCGCCGCGCCCGCGAATGCGCTCGTGCTGTACCCCGCGCAGGCCCAGGGCGCCAACGCCCACGGCTGCTGGAACTGGTTCCGTCCGCAGGACCAGCAGCGCGGCCACGGCGAGCCCGCCACGCTGGTCGCCATGGTCCGCGATGCGATGGCGCGCCACCCCGTGGATGCCCGCCGCGTGTACGTGGCGGGCCTGTCCGCCGGCGGTGCGATGGCCGCGCTGCTGGCGCGCGAATACCCCGATGTGTTCGCGGCCGTGGGCGTGCATTCGGGCCTGCAGGCCGGCGCCGCGCACAACGTGATGGGCGCGCTGTCGGCCATGAAGAGCGGCGCCAAGGGCACGCCCGGCCCGGCGTCCCCCGCCCACGAGGACGGGGCCGGTGCCCCGCCGCTCATCGTGTTCCACGGCGATGCCGACGAGACCGTGCACGCCCGCAATGGCGAGCAGCTGCTGGCTGCGGCGCTGAGGTCCGCGCCCGGTGCCCGGCCCGAGGCCGAAACCGGCCAGAGCCCCGGTGGCCAGCGCTACACGCGCACCGTGTACCGCGCCGCACCGGGCAGCGGCCCGGGCGCGGTGGTGGCCGAGCACTGGCAACTCAACGGCGCGGGCCATGCCTGGGCCGGGGGCCACGCGCGGGGCAGCTACACCGATCCGCGCGGGGTGGACGCGACGGCGCAGATGCTGCGGTTCTTCCTGGAGCACCCCCGCGCCGCCGGTTGATCGGGCGCGAGGCGCGGCGGCGGCGTCAGTCGATCACCACCTTCGCGTCCGCCACCAGCCGGGCGAAGCGTTCGGTTTCGCTGCGGATCTGCTGGGCCATCTGCTCGCGGGTGTTGCCCACCGGCTCGGCGCCGATGTCGGCCATGCGCTTGCGGAACTCCGGCGACTGGATCACCTTCACCATCTCGGCGTTCAGCCGGTCCAGGATGTCCCTTGGCGTGGCCGCTGGGGCGAGCACGCCGAACCACGTGCCCAGGTCGAAGCCTTTCAGGCCCGCCTCGTCCAGCGTCGGCACGTCGGGCAGGGCGGAGGACCGCTGGAGCGTGGACACCGCCAGCGCCCGCAGCTTGCCGGCCTTGATGTGCGGCAGCACGGGCGTGATGGTGTCGAACGACATGGTGATCTGGCCGCCCAGCAGGTCGGTGGCCAGCGGGCCGCTGCCCTTGTAGGGAATGTGGCCGAGCGACGTGCCGGTGAGGCCCTGGAACTGCGTGCCGATCAGGTGCTGCGCGGTCCCGTTGCCGTTGGAGCCGAAGGTCAGCTTGCCCGGCTGCGCCCTGGCCTGGGCCACCAGGTCGGCCACGGTCCTGGCCGGGTTGTCGGCGTGCACGACCAGCACGTTGGGCACCAGCGCCACCGTGGTGATGGGGGCCAGGTCCTTCTGGAAGTCGTAGGGCAGTTTCTTGTACACGCTGGTGGCGATGGTGTGGTGCACCGCGCCCATCAGCAGGGTGTAGCCGTCGGGCCTGGACCGGGCCACGTAGTCGGCGCCGATGGTGGCGCCGGCCCCCGGGCGGCTTTCCACGATGACGGGCTGGCCGAGCGACACCGTCAGCCGGTCGGCCAGCGCCCGCGCCAGCACGTCGGTGGTGCCGCCTGCGGGAAAGGGCACCGTCAGGCTGATGGTCTTGGTGGGCCAGGCGGCCTGGGCGAGGGCGCTGCTGCTGGCCAGCACCGGGAGGGCGGCCGCGAAAGCGTGCAGCAGCACCTGCCGCCGCCGGCGCGCGGGGAAAAGTTTCGGGGCCATGCTGGTCTCCTGGGAGAGCGCTCTGCGGCGCCTGGGGGATGGCCCGCCGCTACGCGGTCGGGCGAAGGAAGGAACGGATGAATGAAAGAAAAGGATTTCAGGCGGCCCGCCGCTGCGCCTGGCGGGTGCCGGCCAGGTGGTCGCACACCGCCTGCGTGACCTGGGCCGTGGTGGCCTGGCCACCCAGGTCCCGCGTGTGCAGGGCCGGGTCCGCGGTGACGTGTTCGATGGCCCGCATCAGGCGCCGGGCGGCGTCCGCCTCGCCCAGGTGTTCGAGCAGCATCACGGCCGACCAGAACGTGCCCACCGGGTTCGCCAGGCCCTGGCCCATGATGTCGAAGGCCGACCCGTGGATGGGCTCGAACATCGAGGGATAGCGCCGCTCGGGGTCGATGTTGCCGGTCGGTGCGATGCCCAGGCTGCCCGCCAGCGCGGCGGCCAGGTCGCTCAGGATGTCGGCATGCAGGTTGGTGGCGACGATGGTGTCCAGCGTGGCCGGGCGGTTCACCATGCGGGCCGTGGCGGCGTCCACCAGCTCCTTGTCCCAGGCCACGTCGGGAAAGTCGCGCGAGACCTCCAGCGCGATCTCGTCCCACATCACCATCGCGTGGCGCTGGGCGTTGCTCTTGGTGATCACGGTGAGCTGCCGTCTCGGGCGCGACCGGGCGAGCTGGAAGGCGTAGCGCAGGATGCGCTCCACGCCCACGCGGGTCATGATCGACACGTCGGTGGCGGCCTCGATCGGGTGGCCCTGGTGCACCCGGCCGCCCACGCCGGAGTATTCGCCCTCCGAGTTCTCGCGCACGATCACCCAGTCCAGCTGCTCGGGCGTGCAGCGCTTGAGCGGTCCGTCGATGCCCGGCAGGATGCGCGTGGGCCGCACGTTGGCGTACTGGTCGAAGCCCTGGCAGATCTTCAGGCGCAGGCCCCACAGGGTGATGTGGTCGGGAATGTGCGGATCGCCCGCCGAGCCGAACAGGATCGCGTCCTTGCCGCGCAGCGCGTCCAGCCCGTCGGCCGGCATCATGGCGCCGTGCGCGCGGTAGTGGTCGCCGCCCCAGTCGAAGTCTTCGAACTCGAAGCGCAGCGTCTCGTCGGTGGCGGCCAGGGCCTGCAGGACCTGGCGGCCGGCGGGAATCACTTCCTTGCCGATCCCGTCTCCGGGAATGGTGGCGATGGCGTAGGTGGTCATGGGTGGTTCGGTCGAAAAGCGTTGGGGACCGCGCCACTCTAGGCACCGCCGGCCTTTCGGCGCGGGGCTATAGTGAAACCATTGTTCACCTGGATTCAACAATCCAGCCGCCCGCCCACCCGGTTTTTTCCTGCCGCCTGCCCATGCCTGCCGCCCACGCCCTTCCCGCCATCCAGCCGGCCGACCTGGGATTCTTCTCGGTGCTGGCCAGTTGCGGCAGCCTGAGCGCCGCCGCGCGCGAGCTGGGCATCACCACGCCGGCCGTCAGCAAGCACCTGGCGCTGATGGAGGCGCGCGTGGGCGTGCCGCTGGTCAACCGCACGACGCGCCGCATGGGCCTCACGCCCGAGGGCGAGCTGTATCTGGCGCACGCGCGCCGCATCCTGGGCGAGATCCACGACCTGGAAGAGCTGCTGGGCCTGTCGCGCGCGACGCCGAAGGGCCTGCTGCGGGTGAATGCCACGCTGGGGTTCGGGCGCCGCCACATCGCGCCGCTCATCTCGCGCTTCGCGCGCCTGCACCCGCAGGTGCAGGTGCAACTGCAGCTGTCCGTGAACCCGCCTGCGCTCACCGACGATGCGTTCGACGTGTGCATCCGATTCGGCGCGCCGCCCGAGGCGCGCGTGATCGCCAGGCACCTGGCGCACAACCGGCGGCTGCTGTGCGCATCGCCCGACTACCTGGCGCGCCACGGCACGCCGAAGGTGCCCAACGACCTGGTGCACCACAACTGCCTGGGCATCCGCCAGGGCGAGGAGGCCTACGGCGTGTGGCGGCTCACGCGCGGCCGCGGGCGCCGTGCGGTCACCGAGTCGGTGAAGACGCGCGGCAGCCTCACCACCAACGACGGCGAGATCGCCGTGCGCTGGGCCCTGGAAGGGCACGGCATCCTGATGCGGGCCGAGTGGGACATCGAGCGCCACCTGCGAAGCGGGCAGCTGGTGCCGGTGCTGCCCGCCTACAGCACGCCCGATGCCGACATCCACGCGGTGTACCCGCAGCGCCACCAGTCCGCGGCGCGGGTGCGGGCCTTCGTCGATTTCGTGGCGCAGGCGCTGTCGGACCGGGGCAGGGCTGGCGGTGGGGACGGCGACGCAGAGTGAGCCCCTGCCGCGCGGCCTTGGCGGCGCCTTCGCGCCGGCCGGTCCGGGCACTTCGCCGAAAATGCGGGCATTCCGCACGCCGACCCTTTGCCGCCCCGCCATGTCCCTCATCGCCGTCATCGATTTCGAAACCACGGGCATCTCACCCGGCCAGGGCGCGCGGGCGACCGAAGTGGCCATCGTGCTGCTGGACAACGGCCAGGTGGTGGACCGCTTTCAGAGCCTGATGAACGCCGGCGCGTGGATTCCGCCGTTCATCACGCAGCTGACGGGCATCACCAACGCCATGGTGGCCGCCGCACCCGATGCGGCGCAGGTCATGCGCGAGGCGGCGCGCTTCGTGGGCGACACGCCCATGGTGGCGCACAACGCATCGTTCGACAGCAAGTTCTGGGCGGCCGAGTTGCAGTGTGCGGACCTTCCGGCGCCCCACGCCTTCGCGTGCACCGTGCTCCTGTCGCGTCGCCTGTACCCGGAGGCGCCCAGCCACAAGCTCGGCAGCATCGTCGGCCACCTGGATCTGCCGCTGGCGGAACGCGCCCACCGAGCCCTGGCCGATGCGGAGATGGCCGCGGCGCTGCTGGGCCGCATCCAGCACGACCTGCGCACCCGCTGGGGGGTGGCCGACCCCGCGCATGCCCTGCTCATGGGCCTGCAGCGCTGCGCGCGGCCCGCGTTGGGCAAGTGGTTCGCGCAGCACGGCGCGGCGGTGGCGAAGGCCACTGCGGGCGTTTAGCACCGCTCCGGGCCTCGTTTCGCGGGGATGCCCTGGGCTCAGGGGCCCCGGCTTTGGTCAGTAGCGCGCGCGCCCGAAGCTGTCGAGGATGGCGATTTCCGTGAACAGGCTGCCTTCGCGCCGGTTGTTCAGGAACGACACCTCGTAGCCGCCCAGATCGATGCGCGGCAGGCGCGACAGCGTCTCGGCCAGCGCCCGGCCATCCACGCCCCCGCTGCCGCTGCGCGGCACGGCCTTGATTCCCTGGCCGATGGTCTTTGCCACGAGGAAGCCTTCGAACGCCGCCAGCGAGGCGATGCTGGCGCTCTGCTGCGCTGCCTGCATGGCCTGGCGGAATTCGCGCACCACCGGGATCGACTGGTTGGTGAGCGCCGGGAACACCTGCGTCATGCCCACGCCGCGGGCGTTTTCCGCACCCACGGCGTCCACCAGTTTCACGGGGTCGAGGTCGGAGATGCCGACCACCTGCGCATGCCCGCCTGCCGCGCGGTAGGCCTTCACGAAGGCGCTGCCCGCGGCTTGGCCCGCCACCATCACGATCACCTGCGCATCGGCCTTGAGCAGCTTGGCCAGCGCGGGCTGGATGTCCGACGAGGTGCGCTCGTAGGGCTCCTTGGCGACCAGTGCCAGCTTGCGCTTCGACAGGGCCGCCGTGAGCGCCTCCAGGCCCTTTTCGCCATAGGCGTCGTTCTGGTAGAGCGCCGCGAACTTGGTCATGCCGATGGCGTCGCCCATCTGCGCGACCAGCTTGGTCAGCTCCGTGCTGTAGCCGGCGCGCACGTGAAAGACGTAGGGGTTCACCGGCTCGCGGATGACCTGCGAGCCCGAGCGCGTGGGAAACAGCGGCACGCCGCTGTCCTGCGGCAGCTTCGCCTCGATCAGCGCCTGGGTGTTGCTGGTGGCGAAAGAGATCAGCGCGGCGGGCTTCATGGCCAGCAGCTTGCGGGCGCCGGCCAGCGTCTTCTCGGGTTTGAATTCATCGTCTTCCACGACGAGCCGCACCTCCAGGCCGGGAAATGCCTGGCTCTTTTGCGCCTCGGCAAAATAGGTTTCCACCCCCAGCACCACCTGCTTGCCCACTTCGGCGGCATTGCCTCCGGTCAGCGGCGCCACCATGCCGACGACGACCGGAGGAGCCGCGCGGGCGGCCGAGCCGATCCAGGGAAGGGCCAGCGAGGCGCCCAGGCGGGTGGTGAATACACGGCGTTTCATGGAACGTGCTCCTGTGGAGGGCAGACAGCAGACAAGGGCGCCAACGCGCCCGGACGAACCGATGCAGAAGAACCGGCACGCCCTTTGCAAATGCAAGAACGTGCGAAATGTATGACCCATTGTTAATCAGTTTTTGTGGCGTTTTGGCCCCTGTGGACGGGATTTGATCGTCCTGTGCTAGGATTTGCCGCTATGCAACGCAATCTGCTGCTATCCCCACTATCGCTAGGCCTAGTGCCTGGCCGGGGTCTGCCTGCGTTCGCCATCACCGTTGCCTAAAAGCGCAACACCGATTTCCCCCTGACCCCGGCCCGCGAACCAGCCTCCACCCATGGTGGAGGGCTGCAGGGGATGTCGTTCACCGTTCACCGTTGATTCGACCCGTGCCCCAGTGCTGCCTTGCAGCACGGCACACACCGTTCGTGGAGCCTCTCATGATTTCCAAGCCCGCTACCAAGTACCAGCCCATCGCCCCCATCGCGCTGGCCGACCGCACCTGGCCTTCCAAGACCATCACCCGCGCCCCCATCTGGTTGTCCACTGACCTGCGCGACGGCAACCAGGCGCTGTTCGAGCCCATGAACGGCGAGCGCAAGATGAAGCTGTTCCACGAGCTCGTGCGCATCGGCTTCAAGGAAATCGAGGTGGGCTTTCCTGCCGCATCGCAGACCGACTACGACTTCGTGCGCCGCCTCATCGACGAGAACCTGGTGCCCGACGACGTGACCCTGATGGTCATGACGCAGTCGCGCGCCGACCTCATCGAACGCACCGTCGAGGCCGTGCGCGGCGCGCCGCGCGCCATCGTGCACCTGTACAACGCCACCGCGCCCGTGTGGCGGCGCGTGGTGTTCGGCATGAACGTGACGCAGGTGATGGCGTTCATCGACCAGCACGTCTCGCACCTGAAGCGCCTGACCGATGCCCAGCCCGAAACCCGCTGGACGCTGCAGTATTCGCCCGAAACCTTCAGCGCGACCGAGCTGGAAGTCTCG
The DNA here is from genome assembly GCF_030158935.1 of Acidovorax sp. SUPP950. NCBI lineage: Bacteria > Pseudomonadati > Pseudomonadota > Betaproteobacteria > Burkholderiales > Comamonadaceae > Acidovorax > Acidovorax sp. SUPP950. The sequence goes on from NZ_BQXE01000003.1 coordinate 512,609, forward strand.
CTCGAAGCCTGCCAGACCGCCATCGCCGCCTGGGGCGTGGGCCCGGGTCGCGAGATCATCATCAACCTGCCCACCACGGTGGAAAACGCCACCCCCAACGTGTTCGCCGACCAGATCGAGTGGATGCACCGGCGCCTGAGCCCCCGCGAGCACATCGTGCTCTCGGTGCACCCGCACAACGACCGCGGCACCGGCGTGGCGGCGGCCGAGCTGGCCATGATGGCCGGCGCCCAGCGCGTGGAAGGCTGCCTCTTCGGCAATGGCGAGCGCAGCGGCAACCTCGACGTGGTGACGGTGGCGCTCAACCTCTACACGCAGGGCGTGCATCCGGGGCTCGACTTCTCCGACATCAATGCCGTGGCGCGTGTGGCCGAGGAATGCACCGCGCTGCCCGTGCACCCGCGCCACCCGTACGTGGGCGATCTGGTGTTCACCTCGTTCTCGGGCTCGCACCAGGACGCGATCAAGAAGGGCTTCGCCGCCCACGACCCCGAGGGCCTGTGGCAGGTCCCCTACCTGCCCATCGACCCGGCGGACCTCGGCCGCACCTACGACAGCGTGATCCGCGTCAACAGCCAGTCGGGCAAGGGCGGCATCGCCTTCCTGCTGGAGCGCGAGCGCGGCGTGGTCATGCCGCGCCGCATGCAGGTGGAGTTCAGCGCGGTAGTGCAGCGCCAGACCGATGCCAGCGAGACCGAGATGACCGGCGCCACGCTGTGGTCGCTGTTCCAGTCCACCTACCTCGAAACCCCTGCGGGCGTGCCCGGCGCCATCGTCTGCCATGCCCACCGGCTGGCCGACGACGGCCGCGGCATCGAGCTGGACGTGACCATCGACGGCGCGCGCCAGACCCTGCAGGGCCAGGGCAACGGCCCGATCGACGCCACGGTGGACGCCCTGGGCCTGCCGCTGCGCGTGCACGGCTACGAGGAGCGCGCGACCGGCTCCGGCGCCGATGCGCAGGCCCTGGCCATCGTGGAGGCGGCCCTCGACGGCGTGCCCGGCGCGACCTTCGGCGTGGGCCTGCACCACAACATCGTCACGGCGTCGGTGCATGCGGTGGTGAGCGCGGCCAACCGGCTGGCGCAGCGCCGGCAGGCGGTGCCGGCTGCGGCCAGCGCCTCGACCGTGGCCTGAATCACCAGGGGCGTCAGCCCCCTGGCTTGCGCAGGGTGACCGGCTGCAGGTAGGCGCCCGAGCGCACCAGGTGCTGCTCGGCCGCCTCGATGCGCTCGATGCCCGGCGCACCCGCGCGGCTGGCCAGCAGTTCCAGCAGCGATTCCGCCACCGCCGTGGCGGCGGCGATCGACGGAAAGAACGACGGGCTCTGGGTGGCGAACAGCACCGTCTCATGGGCCAGCAGCGACAGCGGCGAGGCTTCGCTGTCGGTCAGCGCCACCACCTTCGCGCCCACGCTGCGCGCCGCTTCGGCGGCTTGCAGCGCTTCGCGCGAGTACGGCGCGAAGCTGGCCACCACCAGCGCGTCGCCCTTGGCCAGCGCGCGCAGCTGCATCTCCAGCGAGCCGCCCTGGCCGTCCACCAGATGGACCGAGGGGCGAAACAGCCGGTACACATAGACGAAAGAAAACGCCACGGGAAAGCAGGCGCGAAAGCCCGCCACGTGCACATGGCGGGCCTGCTCCAGCAGCCGCGCGGCACGCGGCAGCGAGACGGCGCTCTGCCGCTCGGTCTGTTCCAGGTTGTGGCGGTGCACGTCGAACATCTCGCCCACCAGGGACTGGTCCTTGGCACGCCCGGCCAGCTGGCGTGCCCGCGGGGCGTATTGCTCGCTGCCCAGGCCCATGTCCTGCGCCAAGGCCTCCTTGAGCGCAGGCCAGCCCTCGAACCCCAGCTGCTGCGCGAACCGCACCAGGGTGGCCGGGGGCACGCCCGAGCGCGCGGCGACGGTGCGCATCGAGGTGGTCACGACCTCGTTCGGACGGTCGATGACGAACTTGGCCGCCTGCTGCAGCGAGGGGGACAGCCCGGCATGGCGCTGGCGAATGGTGTCTCTGAGACTCATGGAAACGGACCTGGACAAGGGCTGAACAAAGGGCGGCGCAGCGTGCGGCGCCACCGCACGACTGTAGGGCAAGCGCGCACGGGCAGGCATGAAAGGAATGGCGGGATGGGGTGTGGAACATATGTTCCATTCGGTCGATAAGAAAAACGCGTGTTGCAATTTTCGCTGGCATTGGTATATTTGTTCCAAATTAATGGAGCATGGATTTTTTGATCCGTCGACCGCCCCGCCGCCACCGAACCTTGCACGCCCCGCCATGACCCACGTCCTGCACCGCCATCTCCACCAGACCCCCCCTGTCGCCGCGGGCGCGCAGGGCATGGTGGTCCGCGACGCCAGCGGCCGCACCTACCTGGATGCCAGCGGCGGCGCCGCCGTGTCCTCGCTCGGCCATGGCCATGCCGACGTGATCGCCGCCATGCACCGGCAGATCGACCGCATCGCGTACGCCCACACCAGCTTCTTCACCACCGACGTGGCGGAGGAGCTGGCGCAGACGCTGGTGCGCGGCGCGCCGGCCGGCACCAGCCATGCCTATTTCGTGAGCGGGGGCTCGGAGGCCGTGGAGGCCGCGCTCAAGATGGCGCGGCAGTATTTCGTGGAGCGGGGCGAGCCCCAGCGCACGCACTTCATCGCGCGGCGGCAGAGCTACCACGGCAACACGCTGGGCGCGCTCGCGGTGGGCGGCAACGCCTGGCGGCGCGCGCCGTTCGCGCCGCTGCTCGTGCCGGCCACGCACGTGTCGCCCTGCTACCCGTACCGCGAGATGCGCGACGGCGAGTCTCCGCAGGCCTACGGCCAGCGGCTGGCGGCGGAACTGGAGGCCGCCATCCTCGCGCAGGGCGCGGACCGCGTGATCGCTTTCGTGGCCGAGACGGTGGGCGGCGCCACGGCGGGCGTGCTCACGCCGGTGCCGGGCTACTTCCAGGCGGTGCGCGCGGTGTGCGACCGCTACGGGGTGCTGCTGATCCTGGACGAAGTGATGTGCGGCATGGGCCGCACCGGCACCCTGCACGCCTGCGAGCAGGAGGGCGTGGTGCCCGACCTCATCACCGTGGCCAAGGGCCTGGGGGGGGGCTACCAGCCCATCGGCGCGGTGCTGGCGCAGGGGCGCGTGGTCGAGGCCATGTCGCGCGGCAGCGGCTTCTTCCAGCACGGCCACACCTACCTGGGCCACCCGGTGGCCTGCGCCGCCGCGCTGGCGGTGCAGCAGGTGATCGCGCGCGACGGCCTGCTGCAGAAAGTGCAGGGCGATGCGCCGGTGTTCGAGCGCATGCTGCGCGGCGCGCTGGGTGACCACCCCCACGTGGGCGACATCCGTGGGCGGGGCTACTTCTGGGGCATCGAGCTGGTGGCCGATCGCGCAACGAAGGCCCCGTTCGACCCCGCGCTCCGGCTGCATGCGCGCGTCAAGAAGGCCGCGATGGATGCGGGCCTGCTGTGCTATCCGTTCGGCGGCACGGTGGATGGCCTGCGCGGCGACCACGTGCTGCTCGCGCCGCCGTACATCGCCACGCGCGAGGACCTGCAGGCCATCGCCGACCTGCTGGCGCACGCCATCGGGCAGGCCACGGCCGGGCTGGCCTGAGCGTCACCCTTCCCCGTCGTTCCGTTCTCCCTCCCATTCCATCCCTCGTTCCTGAAGGAGCCTTTGCCATGCCCGTCGCACCGTCCCTTTCGTTCCCGCGCCGCCTCCTGGCCGCCTTTCTGTCGTGCGCGGCCCTGGCCGCCCCGGCGGCCTTCGCCCAGGAGGCGCCTGCGGCCGGCGGCACCCTGGGCAAAATCCAGCAAAGCGGTGCCATCACCTTCGGCTACCGCGAGTCGTCGTTCGGCTTTTCGTACCTGGATGGCAACCTGCGGCCCGTGGGCTACAGCATCGACATCTGCCACCGCATCGTGGAGGCGGTCAAGGCCGAACTGAAGATGCCCGCCATCGAGGTGAGGTACCAGGCCGTCACCTCGGCCAACCGCATTCCGCTAGTGCAGAACGGCACGGTGGACATCGAGTGCGGCTCCACCACCAACCTGGTGGAGCGGCAAAAGCTGGTGGCTTTCTCGCCCGACATCTTCCGCTACAACGTGCGCCTGCTGGTCAAGGCCGATTCCGGCATCCGCGGCATCGCGGACCTGCAGGGCAAATCCGTGGTGACCACGGCGGGCACGACCTCGCTGCGGCTGCTGCGCGAGGCCGACAAGGGCCAGGCCCTGCAGATCACGCACCTGTCGGGCAAGGACCACACCGACTCCTTCCTGCTGGTGGAGAGTGGCCGCGCCGCCGCCTTCGTGCTGGACGACATCCTGCTCGCAGGGCAGATCGCCAATGCGCGCCAGCCGCAGGATTTCGCCATCGTGGGCGAGAGCCTGCGCACCGAGAACCAGTCGCTCATGTTCCGCAAGGACGATCCGCCGTTCAAGGCGCTGGTGGACCGGGTGGTCGGTGCCATGATGCGGTCCGGCGAAATGGAGGCGCTGTACCAGCGCTGGTTCATGTCGCCCATTCCGCCCAAGAACATCAACATCCGCTACCCGCTGAATGCCGAAACGCGCGACGCGTTCCAGAACCCCAGCTCCAAGGGCATCTGAGCCCCCTTCCCATGACCGCACCCAGCCTCGTATCCGCATCCGCACCGCCGCGCATCGCGCTGATCCATGCCCTGCCGCATTCCGTCGAGCCCATCAACGCCGCCTTCGCGCAGCAGTGGTCCGAGGCGCTGCGCATGAACCTGCTGGACGACAGCCTCTCGGCCGACCTGGCGCGCTCGGGTGCGGGGCTGGATGCGGCCATGCACGACCGGTTCCTGCGGCTGGCGGACTACGCTGTGGGCACGGGCGCCCATGCGCTGCTGTTCACCTGCTCGGCCTTCGGGCCGTGCATCGAGGCGGTGGCGCGCCGGCATGCGGGGCTGCCGGTGCTCAAGCCCAACGAGGCCATGGTGGACGACATCGCGCAGGCCGCCGGCGAAGGGGCCGTGGGCCTGATCGCCACCTTCGCGCCCACGCTGGCCTCCATGCCGCCGGAGTTTCCTGCGCACGTGGCGCTGCACACGGCCCTGGCCGACGGCGCGCTCGACGCGCTGAACCGGGGCGATGCGGCGCTGCACGACCGGCTCATCGCCCAGCAGGCACTTGCGCTGCAGGCGCAGGGCTGCCGCCGCATCGCGCTCGCGCAATTCAGCATGGCGCGCGCCCGGGGCGCATGCGAGGCGGCCACGGGGCTGCCGGTGTTCACCACCGTGCACAGCGCCGTCGCGCGGCTGCGCCAGCGGCTGGGCTGAAAAGAGAAAAAAGTGGAAAGGCCGGGCGGCGCAGGCGCGCTCAGTGCCCCGCCGGTGCGCCGCCCGCCTGCCGGCCCACCGGCCGCAGGCCCCAGCTGGCGGCCAGCCACACCGCGCACAGCAGCGCCGTCACGGCAAAGAGCTGCGGCGTGCCGGCCCACTTGGCCAGCGCGCCGCCCAGGGCCCCCCCGGCGAACAGGCCCAGCGACTGCAGCGTGTTGTAGGTGCCCAGGGCCGCGCCGCGCAGGCGCGGCGGCGCCATGCGCGAGACCAGGCTGGGCTGGCTGGCCTCCAGCGCGTTGAAGCCGCAAAAGAACACGAACAGCAGCAGCCCCAGCGCCCACAGCGCGGGCACGGCGCCGGCCGCGGCCACGCCGCCCAGGCCCAGCTGCACCAGCAGCACCAGGCCGATGGCGGCCAGCAGCGATTCGCGCAGGCGGCCGCGCCGCTCCAGCGCGAACAGCCCGCCCATCGCGGCGAACGACAGCACCACGGCGGGCAGGTACACCTGCCAATGCGCGGCCTTGGGAAGCCCCGCCTGCACCAGCAGCGCGGGCACGGCGACCCACATGGCCATCTGCACCGTGTGGAGAACGAAAACGCCCAGGTTCAGCCGCAGCAGGTCGGCATGGCGCCACACCTCGGCCAGGCGCCCGCGCGGGGCGTCGGCATGGCGCGCGGGCTCGGGCGGCACCACCCACAGCACCACGGCGATGCCGCCCAGCGCCAGCGCGCAGGTCAGCCCGAACAGGCCCGCCAGGCCGATGTGCGCGGCCAGCACGGGGGCGGCGACGAGCGCCACGGCGAACATCAGCCCGATGCTGCCGCCCACCAGCGCCATGGCCTTGGTGCGCACGGCATCGCGCGTCTGGTCGGCCAGCAGCGCCGTCACGGCGGCCGACACTGCGCCCGCGCCCTGCAGCGCCCGGCCGGCCAGCAGCCCGGTGAGCGAGTCGGCCAGCGCCGCCAGCAGGCTGCCGGCGGCGAACACGGCCAGGCCCAGCACGATCACGCGCTTGCGCCCGAAGCGGTCGGACGCCATGCCCAGAGGCAGCTGCAGCACCGCCTGCGTGAGGCCGTAGATGCCCATGGCCAGGCCGACGAGCGCGGGATCGTCGCCGCCCGGGTATTTGCGCGCTTCGAGCGCGAACACGGGCAGCACGAGGAACAGCCCCAGCATGCGCAGCGCGAAGATCAGCGCCAGCGCGAGGCTGGAGCGGCGCTCCAGCGGCGTCATGGCGGTGGCGTTGGACGGGGGCGAGGCGGTGGCGCCTGGACCTGGAAGGTGGGTGGAGGAATCCGGCACGGTGGGTGCGCTGAGGGCCTGAAGCCAAAGCCGCGATTCTCGCCCATCGCCCGCAGGCCGGAACCGGCGCCACCGCGCAGGCATTGACGGCTTGGCGAACCCGTTTTCGCCGCTGCGGGCAAAAAGGCCACCATGCCGGCGGATTCATTGCCCTGATTGCTATTAAATAAGGAGCAAATGGTTTTCAGGCCCGCCGCCGGACCGCCCCCCGCCCGGCAGCAGGGGCCGGGTGGCCCTGCGGACGGCCGGCGCCGGGGGCGTGGCCTATCATGGTGGGTTTCCCCGCCCAGAGCCGCGCCCACCGTGAACCACTCCCCCTTCTCCCGGCCCGCCGACGATGGCGACGCCCCTGCGGCGCCGGCCGCCGGCCGCTACCTGGGCGCCGCCCTGCAGCAGGCGCGCATCAGCATCCGCGGGGCGCGCACGCACAATCTCAAGAACATCGACCTGGACATCCCGCGCAACCAGCTGGTGGTGATCACCGGGCTGTCGGGCTCGGGCAAGTCCAGCCTGGCGTTCGACACGCTCTATGCCGAGGGCCAGCGCCGCTATGTGGAGAGCCTGTCGGCCTATGCGCGGCAGTTCCTGGGCCGGCTGGACAAGCCCGACGTGGACCTGATCGAGGGCCTGTCGCCGGCCATCTCGATCGAGCAGAAGGCCACCAGCCACAACCCGCGCTCCACCGTGGGCACGGTGACCGAGATTCACGACTACCTTCGCCTGCTGTACGCGCGCGCCGGTACGCCGTACTGCCCCTACCACGGCCTGCCGCTGGCTGCCCAGACGGTGAGCCAGATGGTGGATGCCGTGCTGGCCCTGCCCGAGGACACCCGCCTCATGGTGCTGGCCCCGGTCGCGCGCGACAAGAAGGGCGAATTCACCGAACTCTTCGCGCAGATGCAGGCGCTGGGCTATGTGCGCTTTCGGGTGGACGGCACCATCTACGAATACGAAAGCCTGCCGCAGCTCAAGAAGACCGAAAAGCACGACGTGGACGTGGTGATCGACCGCCTGAAAGTGCGCGCCGAGATGCAGCAGCGCCTGGCCGAAAGCTTCGAGGCGGCCCTGCGCGTGGGCGGCGTGGAGGGCAACGGCCGCGTGCTGGCGCTGGAGATGGATGGCGGCCAGGAGCACCTGTTCTCCAGCAAGTTCGCCTGCCCCGTGTGCAGCTATTCGCTGGCCGAGCTGGAGCCGCGCCTGTTCTCGTTCAACTCGCCCATGGGCGCCTGCCCGGCCTGCGACGGCATCGGGCAGCAGGAGGTGTTCGATCCCGCGCGCGTGGTGGCCTTTCCGTCCTTGAGCCTGGCCAGCGGCGCCATCAAGGGCTGGGACCGGCGCAATGGCTACTACTTCGCCATGCTGGAGAGCCTCGCCAGGCACTACCGCTTCGATGTGGAGGCACCCTACGAATCGCTGCCCCTGCCGGTGCAGCAGGCCGTGCTGTACGGATCGGGCGAGGAGGAGATCGCCTTCAACTACGTGCTGGACAGCGGCGCCAACAAGGGCAAGGCCATCGTCAAGAAGCACCCCTTCGAAGGCATCCTGCCCAACATGGCGCGGCGCTACCGCGAGACCGATTCGGTGGTCGTGCGCGAAGAACTCGCGCGCTACCGCAGCACCCAGCCCTGCCCCGAATGCCACGGCGCGCGGCTGCGGCTGGAGGCGCGCCACGTGAAGGTGGGCGAGGGCGAACAGGCCCGTGCCATCTACGAGGTGAGCCACGCCACGCTGGCCGACGCGCACGCCTGGTTCTCGCAGCTCAAGCTCACCGGCGCCAAGGCCGAGATCGCCGACAAGGTCGTGCGCGAGATCGGCACGCGCCTCACGTTCCTGAACGACGTGGGGCTGAACTACCTGAGCCTGGACCGCAGCGCCGAGACGCTCTCGGGCGGCGAGGCCCAGCGCATCCGCCTGGCCAGCCAGATCGGCTCGGGCCTGACCGGCGTCATGTACGTGCTCGACGAGCCCAGCATCGGCCTGCACCAGCGCGACAACGACCGCCTGATCGCCACCTTGCAGCACCTGCGCGACATCGGCAACAGCGTGATCGTGGTCGAGCACGACGAGGACATGATGCGCGCCGCCGACCACGTGATCGACATGGGCCCCGGCGCCGGCGTGCATGGCGGCCGCGTGATGGCGCAGGGCACCTACGACGCGGTGCGCGGCCATCCCGATTCGCTCACCGGCCAGTACCTGTCGGGCACGCTGTCCATCCCCGTTCCCCCGCGCCGCACGCCGTGGCTGCCCGTGATGGAGGGCACCCCCACGGCCCCCGAAGCGGCGAAGAAGGGCAAATCGCGCTTCCCTGAAACCGAGGCCAGCAAGCGCCGCGCGGAGCAGCGCGCCGAGCGCCAGGCCGAGCACCGCGCCACCCAGGGCCGGCTGCAGGCCCTGCGCGTGGTTGGCGCCACGGGCCACAGCCTGAAGAACGTGAGCGTGGAGTTCCCCGTGGGCCTGCTCACCTGCGTGACCGGCGTCTCCGGCTCCGGCAAGAGCACGCTCGTCAACGACACGCTGTATGCCGCCGTGGCGCGCCAGCTCTACCGCGCGCACGACGAGCCCGCGCCGCACGAGGCCATCGAGGGCATGGAGTATTTCGACAAGGTCATCAACGTCGACCAAAGCCCCATCGGCCGCACGCCGCGCAGCAACCCCGCCACCTACACCGGCCTGTTCACGCCCATCCGCGAACTGATGGCCGAGGTGAACACCGCCAAGGAACGCGGCTACGGGCCCGGGCGCTTTTCCTTCAACGTGGCCGGCGGCCGCTGCGAGGCCTGCCAGGGCGACGGCGTGGTGAAGGTGGAGATGCACTTTCTGCCCGACGTGTACGTGCCCTGCGACATCTGCCACGGCCAGCGCTACAACCGCGAGACGCTCGAAGTCCTGTGGAAGGGCAAGAACATCGCGCAGATCCTCGACCTCACGGTGGAAGACGCCTTCGCCTTCTTCAAGGACGTGCCGACCATCGCGCGCAAGCTGCAGACGCTGCTGGACGTGGGCCTGTCGTACATCCGCCTGGGCCAGGCCGCCACCACGCTCTCGGGCGGCGAGGCCCAGCGCGTGAAGCTCGCGCAGGAATTGAGCAAGCGCGACACCGGCCGCACGCTCTACATCCTGGACGAGCCCACCACCGGCCTGCACTTCGCTGACATCGACCTGCTGCTCAAGGTGCTGCACCAGCTGCGCGACGCGGGCAACACCATCGTCGTGATCGAGCACAACCTGGACGTCATCAAGACGGCCGACTGGATCATCGACATGGGCCCCGAAGGCGGCGCCGGTGGCGGCACCGTGGTGGGTGAGGGAACGCCCGAAGACCTGGCCGCCAACCCGGCCAGCCACACCGGGCGGTACCTGGCGCGCTACCTGCCGTCCACAGCGCAGGGCTGATCGATAGTTACGTTACTTTCGGTGGCAAATCCGTTGCCCCGAACCGCGCCGTGCGCCGGTTTTTACCCCCAGAATCCGCGGTTCTAAAAACAACCGAAGACGGAACGGGGAGGTCCCATGAACAAGGGCATGGTCCAAGTGGACCAGGAGCGCCTGCGCGCGCAACTGGAGAAAAAACTGCCGCCCAAGGTGCGGCTTTTTCAACTGGATGACATCCCGGGGGTGATGCGCTCGCGCATGGGGTGGCCAGTGGCGGCGGCGTTGATGGAGCGGTGGTTTCGGGGGGCAGGGTATGAGATGCCTGAGTACATGAAACAAGGGCGCGCCCCTTACAAGGCGACGACGCTTGGCAGCATGCAATTGGAAGAAGGTGTCGTGACCATGGGGTGGGCGCTGGGCTTTGCTCGCGTGCGTGCTGCGTTGGCCAAGCTGCAAGTGAATTGGGCCACTCCCGCTGGCCTTCGTCAGTTGCAAAAGCGTGCGGACGATTGGATTGGAATTCGAAGCCCGCAAGGTTGGAGACTGGGCAATCTTGCGCAATCCGCAAAAATGCTGGATGAGACTTGCCAAGTGAATTTCCTCACCTTTGGCCGGATGAGCGATCCTCTGGATGATTTATACGGAGCCATGGGCGAGGCTACCCTCAAGGTGGCCGTTTCAGGATGGGTCACCCGACAAGGGACGGGTAGAACCGCAGTCGCAATCGACGAACTGGGCTTTTATTTGCGCGACTCTTACGACTTCAGCGACGGAGACCAGGCTTTCCTATCCCAGCCATTGGGCTTCTGGGGATACGGCGGTGTCAGCCGCGTGCATCCACCGGGCGGGCAGGTTTCAATTTCTGAGCAATGGTCACATGAGAGCGAGGCCAAAGCGCGTGGTCACACTTACCTTGTGCAGAACGAAGACTTTCGCAAATGGCGAGCAAAGCATGGGCGCGGCGGCGACTTCATCGTCCTGTCCGATGTGCACCGTGTGCGCCTTCCTTTTCCGATCAAGCTGGAATGGTGATGAAACTGTCAGATCTTCGTAAAGTCCCTTGTATCGTTTGGTGCCTTGCACTGAATGCGATTATTTTTTTGGTCTGGTACGCGGCGACCCCCACTTTTTTCGATAGTGAGAACAGTCCTCACCGCGTTTACCGCCTTGAGTTCTACAAGGCATCAATCGTTCAGCGTGTCATCCATTACGACTACAAGATGCCTTATGTGGTGCGTCTTTACCGGGTTAATTCCAGGACATTGCTCGGTGAAAGCGAAGTGGTCGATCTCTGGATGAATGGCGAGACCAGTTGGCATTTGGATGCGCCGGTAGCCACTAACAAAGTTTACGTAGGGCGGGATGTGTTCTTCAACAACATTCCTTCCGAATGCACGGACCCTACTTTGCCACCAGATTGCCCTGCCAAGAAGTGAAGCAGATCAATGCCGGACCCATGATTTTCTCTTGTAGAGATGGTGAAAAACCTGTTTTCAATAGAGGCTCGTGCTTCGTCCGGTGCTTGGCGGTGACGGCCCTCTTTGTCATGGCTTGGTACGCCATGACGCCCACATTTTTCGACAGCGAAAACAGCCCATATCGCGTTTACCGCCTGGAGTTCCATAAAGCATCTCCCTTGCAAAGAATCGCCCATCTCGATTTCAAGATGCCCTATGTCGTGCGCTTGTACAAAATCGAGCCCAAGACGCTGCTGGGTGAAAGCGAGGTGGTCGATCTCTGGCTGAACGGCGAAATCACGTGGTATCTGAATTCTTCGGTGGACCGGAACGAAGTGCGCGTCGGCAGGGATGTCTTGTTTGAAAAAATCCCAGCGGAATGCACACCTGCGTCACCGTTGGTCAGTTGTCCCAAGCCTTGATGCGCCCTTTGAAAAAAATCCCGTGTGTCGTGTGGTGCCTGACGCTGGGTGGTTGTGTTGTTTTGGGGTGGCGCGCCACTTCCCCTACCTTCCTGTACAGCTACAACAGTCCTCATGAAATCTATCGCCTTGAGTTCCATCGGGCATCGATCCTGCAGCGCATCGTCCACCACGATTTCAGGATGCCTTTCGTCGTCCGGCTATATCGTGTTTCGCCCAAAACGCTGTTGCGAGAAAGTGAAGTCGTGGACCTTCAAGGTGGTGGGCAGTTCGACTGGCACCTTGATCCACCAGTCGCTACCAACAAGGTGTATGTAGGCAATGAAGTGGTGTTTGAGGGCATCCCCTCGGAATGTGGCGACCCACCGCTTGCCAGTGGGTGTCCCGCCAAGCCTTGATGAAAGCGCGCCGGCCGTGAGCGAAACTGTGCAAATCAGGAAAACCACCCTCGGATGGGGTACGGCCCTGGTAGCCCTCGCTGCTTTCGCTTGGTATGCCTCAACACCGATTTTTTTCGACAGCGAGAACAGTCCGCATCGGGTTTACCGACTGGAGTTCTACAAAGCATCGATCCTCCAGCGCGTCTTTCACCACGACTACAAGATGCCTTACGTGGTGCGGTTGTACCGCGTGGATTCCAGAACTTTGCTGGGTGAAAACAGCGTGGTCGATCTATGGCTGAATGGAGAGACCTACTGGTATCTGGACCCGCCGATGGACATGAAGAGAGTGCGTGTGGGGCGCGATGTGCTTTTCGAAAACATCCCCTCCGAATGCACGGACCCGACACGGCCACCGGATTGCGGCCCCCACAACTGACGCTTGCTAACCCACCGCGCCACCCATCACCCCAAGAATCCCAGATTCACCGGATACGCGGCTCCCCCGAAATTCCCCAGCCTCGGCAGCACACCGGTCATCTCGGTGTTCGCCACCCCGAACCACCGCGCCATCGTGGCCGCGTACTGGTCCACGGCGGTGCTGGGCAGCAGGCGGCCCTGGCCCACGTGCCACTGGTCTTCGCTGCCGCTGCCGTTGCCCACGCTGATGGGTGGCGGCGTGCCGTAGAAGGCCGCGCCGCGCACGGCGCCGCCGACCACGAAGTGGTGGCTGCCCCAGCCGTGGTCGGAGCCGTCGCCGTTGGAGGTGAGCGTGCGCCCGAAGTCCGATGCGGTGAAGGCGGTCACCTTGTCGGCCACGCCCAGCTCCACGGTGGCGTTGTAGAACGCGGTCATGGCGCTGCTCACGCGGTCCATCAGCACGGCCTGGCCCGAGACCAGGTTGTCGTGCAGGTCGAACCCGCCCATTGACACGAAGAACACCTGCCGCCGCGTGCCCAGCGCGCCGCGCGCCGCGATCAGCCGCGCCACCACCTTGAGCTGGTCGGCCAGGGGGTTGCCCGTCGGGAACGCGGTGGACACGCCCGCGCCCGCGAGCGCGGCGGAGATCTGCCCTTCCGAGCCGATGGAGCGCTGCGTCACGCGCGCGTATTCGGCCTCCATCGCGTGGGCGCTGGCGGCCTGCACCAGCTCGCTCAGCACGCCGCGCACGGCGCTCGATCCATAGACGTTGTTCTTGACCCCGTTGATGGGCACGGCGCCGCTGGTGCTGATCTGGTATTGCAGCGCCTGGTCGCCCGAGAGGAACACCGCGTTGCCGCTGGCCGAGATGCAGGTGAACAGCGAGTTGGTGTTGGCCGACAGCGCCAGATCGCCCAGGTTGCCGCCCCAGCCCACGGTGGAGCCTTCGGCGCCCTGCGATTGCCACACCGACTGCTGGTCGTTGTGCGAAAAGAGCTTCGGGGGCAGCGGGTAGGTGCGGCGGTCGGCGCTGGCGTACTGCGCCCGCGTGAGCGGCACCACCAGCGGCCCCACGTTGAGCTGCACCGCCGCGCGCCCGCTGTTGAAGAGGCCGGCCATGCCGGTCATGGCGGGGTGCAGCGCGTACTGCAGGCCGCCCGCGAGGGCGCTGGCCGGCTGCAGCACGGTGCCGCCCAGCGCACTGCGCCCGAGCGCGATGCCGCCTGCGGCACCGTCCGCGCCGCCGCCGCGGATGGTGGCGTACTGGGCGTAGCGCGCGCTGTCGTAGGGCACGACGGTGTTGGCGTAGTCGTTGCCACCGTACAGGAAGACACACACCAGCGCCTTGTAGTCGTTGGCTTCGAACGCCGCGGCCTCGCCTAAAGCGGCGAGGTTGAGGGCGAACGGCAGCGCGGTGCCGGTGGCGGCCAGCTGGGCCGAGCGCCGCAGGAAGGCGCGGCGCGTGTGGCGGGCCGGGTCGATGAAGGGGGTGGACGGGTTCGTGGGCATGGGCGTGTTCCGTGGGCGTGTCCGTGGGGCAGGGGCGGTCACTTCTGCACGAGGTATTCGGGGCTGGCCATCACCAGCAGCACGGCCGCGGCGACGCGGTTGAGCTGCACGGCGGCGGTGCTGCTCGCCGTGACGGGCGTGGTGTTCAGCGCGGCCACGATGCGGCCCTGCGTGGCGGCGGACACCTGGCCCGCCGACAGCAGCAGCGCTGCCTTGCGCACCAGGGCCGTGGCGTCGGCCACCAACGGCAGCAGGTTGGCGTAGGTGCAGGCGATGTCGAAGCCGTTGCTCGCGTTGCTGGCGTTTTGCGGCAGGTCGGGCGCGTTCACGAAGATGCCGTTGCGGATGGCGTTCTGCATGAAGTTCAGGTAGCCGCTCACGCTGGTTTCGTTGACGATCTGGAACTCCGGCGCGACCTGGCCGTTGGCGGCCATGGCGGTGGAGGGCGGCACGTAGCCGGGGCGAAAGAAGTTGAACACCGACCCCGCGCGCATCGGGCTTTGCCCCAGGCGCGTGGCGGGGTCGCTCAGGTCGCCGATCTTCCAGCTGCCCTGCGCGGAGCGCAGCCCGAAGGTGCGGCCCCATTGCACGAAGCGCACCATGGGCTCGCGCAGGCGGCCGAACTGCGGGTTCGCCAGCCCCGTGGCGCTGCGTGCTTCGGTGTCGAGCAGCACGGCGGCCACCACCGCGCGCAGGTCGCCCCGGGTGCCGCTGCCGTTGTTGGCGAACGCCGCCGCCACGCGCGCTACGTAGGCGGGGCTGGGGTTGCTGGTCACCAGGCGCTGGATGAGCTGGCGGCCGATGAAGGGGCCGACGTTGGGGTGGTTGAAGAGGGTGTCCAGCGCCGTCTTGAGCGCCGCCTCGCCGGGCGTGCCGGCCCCGACGGTGGTGCCCAGGAACGTGGCGGCCAGCGTGGAATGCCGGCTGGCGGTCAGCACCATCGGCAGCCGGGCCTGCTGCGGGCTGGGCACGGTGCTGGTGCCCACGGTGGTGGGCTGGTTCTGGCTGCGGTCGTAGTCGTAGCCGGTGAACACGCGCGCCAGGTTGCTCACGTCGGCGGCGGTGTAGCTCTCCAGCCGGTTGCCGCTGCCATCGCGCTGCTCGGTGCCGTCGGCGTTGAGCTGGTACAGGCCCAGCGTGAACAGCTGCATCACTTCGCGGGCGTAGTTCTCGTCGGGCTGGCGGCCGGTGCGGGCGTCTTCCTTCTGGTTGCCGCGCGTGTTCAGGTACACGCCCATGGCCGGGTTCAGCGTCACGGCCTCCAGCAGCGCGCGGAAGTTGCCGAGCGCGTGCGTGTTCAGCACGTCCCAGTAGCCGGCGGCCAGGAAGGCGTTCCAGGTCTGGTCCAGGCCGTTGACCGAGACCACCATGATCTCCGACAGGGCCAGCGCCACGCGCTTGCGCACCGCGTCGCCCGCGGTGAACAGCTGGTTCCACAGCATGAAGTCGGCCGGGTAGGCCGCGTTGTAGAAGCGCGTGTCGGCATTGGCCACGCCGTAGCCGCGCTGGGTGAGCCAGTCGGTGCCCGTCGTGCCGATGGGCTGGGCGAACTGGTTGGCCAGCCAGGCGGCGTAGCCCTGGCCGCGCACCTCGGCGATGGATTCGTCGGTGGCCGAGAACTGCGCCTGCAGCAGAAACCGCGCGGCCTCCTCGTCGGTGGCCGGGGCGTTCACGGCCCCCGTGCCGCCGCCCGAGGGCGCCGGGCTGGGGGCGGGGGTGCCTGTCGCAGGCGGCGCGCTGGTGCCGCTGTCTTCGCTGCCGCCTCCACCGCCACCGCAGGCGGCCAGCAGGGCGGCCGACAGCGCGGCGGCGCCGGCGGCCGGGGTGCTGGAAGGCAGCGAGGGGGCGGGGGACGGGGTGGGCTGCGGGGCCGGCGATGGGCCTGATGGGTGGGGCGCAGGGTGGTCGGCGCCGAGGGCGGGTGCCGCGGGGGTCAGCATCATGGGCGTCTGTCCCGGGCGAACGGGAGCGTGGCGGATGGGGACACGGGCATCGCCGGGGCGTCGGGGCGACGGCGGCGCGCGAGGAGGGGCAGGAATTTTTGGGAACGGCGCGCCCGCCCATTCCGATGACAGGCCGATGCAGCTGTTACATCCGGTCTGTGTCCGGTTGTTACCGCCCGCAGCGGGGCGCGCCAGTCTGCTTCCTCGGCCGCCATGCCCGGCCGGCGCCCGGCCGCGCCGTCAGCGCCCCAGCCGCCGCGCCACTTCGCCGTCGAGCGAGGCCATGAACGCTTCCACGGCGCGCGTGTAGTCGCTGTCCAGGCCCAGGGTGCCGTTGATGTCGCCATGCGAGAGCGCCTGCGGCAGCACCTCGGCGCGGCTGCCGGCCTCGCGCACGCGGCGGGCCATGTGCACGGCCTGCTGGCACGGGTGGTCCGGGCGCACGGTCGAGCACACGAACTGGAACGGCGCCGTGCCCGGCACCAGCTGGTCGTAGGGCGACAGTGCCGCCCAATAGGCCGGGTCGTCGCCGAAGGCCTCGTCGTAGAGCGCGGCGTGGGGCGCCCCCATGAGGGCGGGCAGGTCCAGCACCGCGCTGTCCAGCGACACCGCGCCCAGCCAGGGCGCCGCGCCCGCGCGCTGCGCCAGCGCCGGCTGGGCGTTCAGCAGCGTCACCAGGTGCGCGCCCGCCGAATGGCCCATGAGCACGGTCCGGGTGCCGTCGGCCCCCCACTGCGCCGCCCGCTGCTGGACCGTGGTGAGGGCCGTGGCCACGTCGTGCGCCTGCAGCGCCACGCCCGTGTCCGGCAGCAGCCGGTAGTTGACCGACACCAGCACGAAACCGAGCGGCACCCAGCGCGCCACCTTCTCCTGCACCACGCGCTCCATGGCCTTGTCGCCCGTGCGCCACGCGCCGCCGTGGACCATGAAGAGGATCGGCGCCCGTGGCCCGGCGGCCGGCCGCGCGGAGGCGGGCGGCAGGTACACGTCCATGCGTTGCAGCGGGTCGTTGCCGTAGGGCACGTCGAAGAGGCGCTGCACGCCTTCGGGCAGCCGCGAAATGCTGCGGGGGCTCTGCTCTCCCAGCCACCCGACGGTCTTCAGGCCCCCGCCCCCGGCCCAGCGCCCCTGCCAGGGCCCCTGGGCCTGCGCCTGCAAGGCCCATGCGGCGCCGGCCAGCAGCAGCGCGGCCACGAGCGGGTGGCGCAGCCCAAGGGGCGCAAGGCGGTGGGACGGCGAGTGGGCGGCGGTATGGGCGGGGGCGTGGGCGGTCATGGCATCGGACTCCTGGGAGGACAGTGGCGGTTGGGTGGGGCGCCGTGCGCGGATCGCTGCGCCCTCGCCGCCACTGTGCCGCGCCACCGTTCCAAAACGATGGCCCGCGCATTCCAAGTGATGACAAACCATGACCGCTGCGCCAGCCCTGTCATGGCCTGACACGGGCATGCCGATGGCGCCGCGGGCCGGCCCTACCATCGCGGTCAATCACAGGGGTTTTTCCATGACCGATGCGCTGGCCCGGATTCTGGTGGCCGATGACGAACCCGACCTGCGGGCGCTGCTGGAGCGCTACCTGGGCGACCACGGCTACGCCGTGCGCACGGTCGACGGCGCCGGCCCGCTCGACCGGCTGCTGGCGCGCGAGCGCTTCGACGTGCTGGTGCTGGACGTGATGATGCCGGGCGAGGACGGCCTGGCCATCTGCCGCCGCCTGCGCGCGCAGGGCGAGACCATTCCCATCCTCATGCTGACCGCACGCGGCGACCCGGTGGATCGCATCGTCGGCCTGGAGATGGGCGCCGACGACTACCTGCCCAAGCCCTTTCAGCCGCGCGAACTGCTCGCGCGCATCCAGGCCATGGTGCGGCGCCAGCGCATGCTGGGTGCGCACGCCGGCCCCGCGCCCTCGGCCGGGCGCGTGGCGTTCGGCGATTTCACGCTGTGGCTGGACGAGCGCCGGCTCGAGCGCGCGGGGCAGGACCTGCCCATCACCACCGCCGAATTCGCGCTGCTGCGCGTGCTGGCCGGCCACCCGCACCGCCCGCTGGGGCGCGACCGGCTCATCGCGCTCGCCCACGGGCCGGCGCATGCCGCCACCGACCGCAGCATCGACGTGCAGGTCATGCGCCTGCGCAAGCTGATCGAGGCGGACCCGGCCCGGCCGCGCCACATCCGCACCGTGTGGGGCGTGGGCTACGTGTTCGTGCCGGATGCCACGGCGCCGCCGCCCGCCGATGGCGCGGAGGCCGCCCCATGAGCGCCCCGGCCGGGTCCGCGACCGGGGCGCGCCGCGCGCGCTGGCCGCGCAGCCTGCTCGGGCGGCAGTGGCTGCTGGTGGCGGCCCTGGTGGTGCTGGGCCAGCTGTGCGCGGCCTGGGTGGCGCGGCAGATGGTCCTGCGCCCCCGCGCCGAGCAGGTGGCCGAGGGCGTGGCCCGCCATGTCGATGCGCTGCGCGCCGGGCTGGCCGCGCTGCCCCCTGCGCAGCGGGCGGCCTTCACCGACGCCTTCAACCGCCGCGCCCGGCAGTTGGCCGGCACGGCCGCTGGCGCCGCGCCCGGCGCGCGGCCCTCGCCCGTGGAGCGCACCTTCATGCAGGCCGTGGAGCGCCGCCTGGCGGCCGATCCTGACCGCGCTGGCGCCGCCACCGCCCCCCTCTGGCGGCGCGACGAGGCCGGCGGGCTCGTGCTGCGCGTGTCCTTCGACGGCGTGGACCACTGGCTCGGCCTGCCCGGCCTGTTCCCCACGCGGGAGGCCACGGGTGCCTGGCTGATGGCCACGGTGGCCGGCATGCTGCTGGCGCTGGCCGCGGCCTGGTGGCTGCAGCGGCACCTGCACCGGCCGCTGGCGCGCGTGGTGGCGGCGGCCCGGCGCATCGCGCGCGGCCAGCCGCCGCCGCTCCTGCCCGAGGAGGGGCCCGAGGAACTCGCCACCGTCAGCCGCAGCATCAACGCCATGGCGCTCGCCCTGGCCCGCGCCGACCACGACCGCGCACTGATGCTGGCCGGCGTGTCGCACGACCTGCGCACGCCGCTCACCAAGCTGCGCCTGGGCGTGGAGATCGCGCAGCCCCGGCTGGACGGCGACCTGGCCGCCAGCATGGCGCGCAGCATCGACGAGATGGATGCCATCGTCGGCCAGTTCCTCGATTTCGCCTGGGTGGGCGAGGCCGAGGCCCCGGTGCGCGAATCGCTCGACGCCCTGGCCGACGCCGTCGCCCAGGCCCAGGCGGACCACGGCCGCACGGTGCGCGTGGAGCCGGGCGGCGCCCCGCCGCTGCCCCTGCGCCCCCAGGCCCTGCGCCGCGCCGTGGACAACCTGGTGGAGAACGCCTGGCGCCACGGCGCCGCCCCCGTGGTGCTGCGCACGGGCGGGGCCGCGCAGGGGTCGGCCGCGTGGATCGAGGTGCAGGACGGCGGCCCGGGCATCGCGCCGCAGGACCTGGCCCGCGTGCGCGAGCCGTTCGCGCGCGGCGGCGCGGCGCGCTCGGGGTCGCCGGGGGCGGGGCTGGGCCTGGCGATCGTGGAGCGCGTGGCGCGGGCGCACGGGGGTACGCTGGAACTGCATGCCGCGCCCGGGCAGGGGCTGCGGGCGCGCATCGTGCTGCCGCGGGAGAACGGCGCTGGCGGACTGGAAAAGGATTAGCGCAAAATAGGGCGCCAGTGCAATCAGTACTAGGGCATATCGCTATTTAATTGATAGCATTTCCCGGGCCGATCTGCACCGGCCCGGCGGTTTCGGTTCCTGGCGCCGGCAGCAGGGGGCCGGACCGCTGAACCCATTCCACGCCCCACCACGCTGCCCATTCCATTCCATGCCGATGCCTTTGCGAACCCTGTGCGGCGCGGCCCTGCTGCTGCTCGCCAGCGCGTGCACGTCCGTCCCACCGGCTTCGACGGCGCCCGCGCCCGCCGCCTTTCCCGGCGCATCGTGGGAGCCCCAGCCCGTCGCGGAGCAGGGGCCGGCCTGCCGCCGCGGTCTCGCAGCCACCGGCGACTACCTTCGCACCCTGGACACGACCGCCCTGATGGCGGTGCAGGACGGCCGGGTGCTGTTCGGGTACGGCCCGGTGGAGGCGGTCAGCATCGTGTTTTCGGTGCGCAAGAGCGTGCTGTCGATGCTGTACGGCCCGCCCGTGGCGGACGGCACCATCGACCTCGACCGCACGCTGGCGGACCTGGGCATCGACGACACGGGCGGGCTGCTGCCGGTCGAGCGGCAGGCGACATTGCGTGACCTGCTCACGGCGCGTTCGGGCGTCTACCATGCGGCCGCCAATGGGGGCGACGACGCGGCGGCTGCGCCGGCGCGCGGCTCTCAGGTGCCGGGCCACTATTTCCTCTACAACAACTGGGACTTCAACGCGGCCGGCACCGCCTTCGAGCGCATGACGGGGCGCAGCATCTACCAGGCCTTCGCGGACGATCTGGCCGCGCCGCTGCAGCTGCAGGACTTCGACCCGGCGCGGCATGTGCGCAGCGGCGATGCCCGGCGGTCGGAGCACCTGGCCTATCCCTTCTTCCTGTCCACGCGCGATATGGCGCGGCTGGGCCACCTGATGCTGCAGCAGGGCCGCTGGCGCGGGCGGCAGATCATTCCCGCGGACTGGGTGGCGCGGATCACGCAGCAGACGACGCCGGCCTCGCAGATGCACCCGGCGCACACCGCGCGGCGCGGCTTCGGGTACGGCTATTTGTGGTGGCTGCTGCAGGAGCCGCCGGACTCGCCCCTGGCAGGCGCCTACATGGCCTGGGGCGTGCACGGCCAGTACATCCTGGTGGTGCCGAAACGGCAGATGGTGATCGCGCACAAGCGCCAGGTGCCGGTGGCGGGCGACTGGAACGTCAGCTGGGTCGGTCCGAAGGCGTTCCTGCACGCTGCCCGCCTGCTGGCGGCCGCGCCCTGCCGGGCCGGCGAGGCGCCCTGACCGGTCCGCGCTGCCGACGGGGTCGGCAGGGAGGGCCGGAAAGGGCCGCGAAAAATGCCACCAGCGCAATCAGTACTAGGGCATATTGCTATTGAATTTGTAGCGTATCGCCCGGCTGCACCACCGCATCCCCAGCCCCCAGCCGGAACACTCCCGCCGCCCGCACCAGTTCCTCCGCCTGCGCCCGCAGGCTGTTCGCCGCGGCGGCCATCTCCTCGACCAGCGCGGCGTTCTGCTGGGTGGCCTGGTCCATCTCGGTGA
This sequence comes from Acidovorax sp. SUPP950, assembly GCF_030158935.1. Classification (NCBI taxonomy): domain Bacteria; kingdom Pseudomonadati; phylum Pseudomonadota; class Betaproteobacteria; order Burkholderiales; family Comamonadaceae; genus Acidovorax; species Acidovorax sp. SUPP950. The sequence goes on from NZ_BQXE01000003.1 coordinate 533,904, forward strand.
CGGCCTCGCCCACCTGGGAGACGCCCAGCGACTGCTCGTGGCTGGCCGCGCTGATCTCGCCCATGATGTCCGTCACGCGGCGGATGGCGGTGACCACGTCGGTCATGGTGCTGCCCGCCTGGTCGGCCAGGGCGCTGCCCTGCGCCGCCCGTTCCACGCTGGCGCCGATCAGCGCCTTGATCTCCTTGGCCGCCTCGGCGCTGCGGCCGGCCAGGCTGCGCACCTCGCCGGCCACGACGGCGAAGCCCCGGCCCTGCTCGCCCGCGCGGGCGGCTTCCACCGCCGCGTTCAGCGCCAGGATGTTGGTCTGGAAGGCGATGCCGTCGATCACGCCGATGATGTCGCCGATCTTGCGCGAGGCGGCGTGGATGCCCTGCATGGTCTCCACCACGCGCGTGACCACGGCGCCGCCCTGCACGGCCACGGTGCTGGCGTGTTCGGCGAGCTGGTTGGCCTGCCGCGCGCTGTCGGCGTTCTGGCGCACGGTGGCGGTCATCTCCTCCATGGAGGCGGCGGTTTCCTCCAGCGCGCTGGCCTGGGCCTCGGTGCGGGCCGACAGGTCCATGTTGCCCTGGGCGATCTGGGCGCTGGCGGTGGCCACGCCCTCGGAGCCGCTGCGCACCTGCGCCACCATGGGCTTGAGGCGCGCGCGCATCTGCTGCTGCGCGGCGATGAGCCGGCCCACCTCGTTGCTGCCGTGGGTGGTGTCCTCGCCGCTCAGGTCGCCCGCGGCCACGGCGCTGGCCAGGTCCACGGCCTGCGCCAGCGGCCGGGTGATGGAGCGCACGAAGACCGCCGCCAGCCCGCCCGCGAGGGTTAGCGCCAGCGCCATGGCCAGCGCGGCGACACCCAGTGCGCGCTGGTGGTGGGCCACGCGCTGCTGCAGCGCGGCCTCCAGGCTGGCCATGGCGGTGGCGTTCAGGGCACTCAGCGCCTCGATGGTGGCCGAGAGGTCGTCAAAGTAGTCCTTGGCGGGCAGGGTGATCTCGGTGGCCTGGAGCAGCCCCCGGTCGGCCAGGCCGCGCGATGCGGCCACGCGCTGGCGCACGGCCGGCACCTGGGCGCCCAGCGCCTGCCGCAGGCCGGCATCGCCGGCCATGGCGCGGTCGAAATTGCGGAAGGTGCTTTCCTCCAGCTCGCCCACGCGCTGCTGCAGCGCCTGCAGCGAGCCCTTGCCTTCGGGCGGCAGGCTGGCGCGCGCCAGATAACCGGCACCCTGGCCGCGCAGCAGGCCGATTTTTTCGCCGAGCAGCGGGGCGTAGACCAGCGAGGCCTGGATCAGGTCCTGCGTGGCGGTGTCGGGATCGGTCTGGAAGCCGTAGGCGTGCAGCAGCTCCTCGCTCACCCGCAGCAGGTCGGCCACCAACTGCGTGTGCCGCGCCAGGGCCTGCGCGGCGGGCAGCGCACGGGCCGCCACGGCCTGCTCCAGCGCGCGCCAGGCCTGCGCTGCGTCGGCCCAGGCCTTGACCTGCGCCGCGGGGGCCGCGGCGGCCGCCATCTGCCGGTCGGCCTCGGCCAGGGCCTGGTTCATCGCATCGCGCACGGCGGGCCGGCGCGCGCCCAGCACCTCGTCCCCGTTGAGCATGGCGGCCGACAGGCCCCGGTGCACCTGCAGCCACTGCGCGGCCTGGTTGACCGCGATGATGGCCGGCGCGCCCACGCTCTCATGGCGCGCATCGCCGATCTCCTGCAGCGCGCCGCGCACGTACAGCCCGGTGGGCAGCGCGGACATCAGCACGGCGATCACGCCGAGGATCAGGAATTTCTGAAGCAGGGTGAGGCGGTGGAGGAGGGGCATTTTGTGTAAACAAATGTTTGCTTTTGGGGCTTAGCAAGACATGTGCCTTTGCTCTTCTCGGAGGACTTCCGTTTTGATAATTCAATGATTGTTGTATAGTCGAATCATGAATGAATCCGATGTGGTCCAAGCCCTGGCTGCCCTGGCGCAGGCCGTGCGCCTGCGTGTCTTTCGGGCGCTGGTGGTGGCGGGCGAGGACGGCCTCACGCCCGGCGCCCTGGCCGAGCGCCTGGAGATCGCGCCCAACACCCTGTCGTTCCACCTCAAGGAGCTGACGCATGCAGGCCTTATCAGCCAGGAGCGCCAGGGCCGCAACCTGATCTACCGCGCCGCCTACCCCGCCATGAACGCGCTGCTGGCCTATCTCACCGAAAACTGCTGCCAGGGCGCGCCGTGCCTTCCCACCGGCGCCAACGCATGCCCGTGCTAGCCATGCCGGCCACGCGCGGCCTTCAGCCACTTCGAGCCCTTTCGCCCCATCGCACTGCCGGCCATCCGGAGCCCTCCATGAGCCACACCCCACGCGCCCTCAACGTCCTCTTTCTCTGCACCCACAACGCGGCCCGCAGCATCCTGGCCGAGGCCCTGCTCAACGACCTGGGCCAGGGCCGCTTCCATGCCTATTCAGCCGGCAGCCACCCGCGCTCCCACCAGCGGCCCAATCCGCTGGGTATCCAGGTGCTGCGCAGCGCAGGCATTGCGACCGACGGCCTGCGCAGCAAAAGCTGGGATGAATTCGCCGCGCCGGGGGCGCCTGCCATGGACCTGGCCATCACCGTCTGCGACAGCGCGGCCGGCGAGGTGTGCCCGATCTGGCCGGGGCACCCGGCCACGGCCCACTGGTGCCATGCCGATCCCAGTGAAGGTGGCGGCACCGATGCCGAGAAGCTGGGCGCGTTCCGCAACACGCTGCACGCCATGAAGCGGCAGCTGGAGCGGCTGGTCGCCCTGCCGCCGGACCGGCTGGACCGCGCCGTGCTGCAAGCCAGCGTCCGGCAGCTGGCCACCGATTGAGGACGCCATGCAGAAATCCGGCATGGGCGCGTTCGAGCGCTACCTCACGGTCTGGGTGGCCCTGTGCATCGTGGCGGGCATCGGCCTGGGCCAGGCCTTTCCCGGTGCGGCCCGCACCCTGGGCGGCTGGGAAGTCGCCCAGGTGAACCTGCCGGTCGGGCTGCTGATCTGGGTGATGGTCGTTCCAATGCTGCTCAAGGTGGACTTCGCGGCCCTGGGCGAGGTGCGCCGCCACCTGCGCGGCATGGGCATCACCCTGTTCGTGAACTGGCTGGTCAAGCCGTTTTCCATGGCCTTCCTGGGGTGGCTGTTCATTCGACAGTGGTTTGCGCCCCACCTGCCGGCGGACCAGATCGACAGCTACATCGCGGGGCTGATCCTGCTGGCCGCGGCGCCCTGCACGGCCATGGTGTTCGTGTGGAGCCGCCTGGCCGGCGGCGATCCGCTGTTCACGCTGTCGCAGGTCGCGCTGAACGACAGCATCATGGTCGTGGCCTTCGCGCCGCTGGTGGCCTTCCTGGTGGGGCTGTCGGCCATCGCCGTGCCGTGGGACACCTTGCTGGCCTCGGTGGTCCTGTACATCATCATTCCGGTGGCGCTGGCCCAGTGGGGGCGCCGGGCCTTGCTGGCGCGCGGGCCGGCCGTGTTCGAGGCGGCGCTGCAGCGCATCGGGCCGTGGTCCATCGCGGCCCTGCTGCTCACGCTGGTGCTGCTGTTCGCCTTCCAGGGCGAGGCGATCCTGGCGCAGCCGCTCGTGATCGCGCTGCTGGCCGTGCCGATCCTGATCCAGGTGCTGTTCAACTCGGCGCTGGCCTACGGGCTCAACCGGGCGGCCGGCGAAACGCACGCCATCGCCGGCCCGTCGGCCTTGATCGGCGCGTCCAACTTCTTCGAGCTGGCCGTGGCCACTGCCATCGGCCTGTTCGGCTTTCACTCGGGGGCGGCGCTCGCCACCGTGGTGGGGGTGCTCATCGAGGTGCCGGTGATGCTGCTGGTGGTTCGGGCCGTGAACGCGTCCAGAGGGTGGTATGAGTCCTGATCTTCCGAACGTTGACGCCGCGCTGCTGCACCCGGTCGATCCCGAGCGGCTGTTCCCCGCGCAGCGCGCCACCCATGCCCCACGCATCCTGCTGCTGTACGGCTCGGTGCGCGAGCGGTCCTACAGCCGGCTGCTGACCGAAGAGGCGGCGCGGCTGCTGCGGGCCCTGGGCGCCGAGGCGCGCATCTTCGATCCGCGCGGCCTGCCGATGCCGGACGCGGCGCCCGACGATCACCCCAAGGTGGCCGAGCTGCGCACGCTCGCCCAATGGGCGGAAGGCATGGTCTGGACGTCCCCCGAGCGCCATGGCGCGATGACCGGCATCCTCAAGATGCAGATCGACTGGATTCCGCTGTCGGTCGGCGCGGTGCGCCCCACTCAGGGCAAGACGCTGGCGGTGATGGAGGTCTCGGGCGGCTCGCAGTCCTTCAATGCCGTCAACCAGATGCGGGTGCTGGGCCGCTGGATGCGCATGGTCACCATCCCCAACCAGTCCTCCGTGGCGAAGGCGTTCCTCGAATTCGACGAGGCCGGCCGCATGAAGCCGTCGAGCTACTACGAACGCGTGGTGGATGTGATGGAAGAGCTGGTGAAGTTCACCCTGCTCACGCGCGGCGGCGCGGCCTACCTGGTGGACCGCTACAGCGAGCGCCGGGAAAGCGCGCAGGCCCTGTCTCAGCGCGTGAACCAGCGCAGCCTCTGAGCGGCCAGCGGGAGCGAGTGCCGCAGGCGGTGCCGCGCAGGCCACGCTGTCCCGTGCGGCCACACGCCAATCGGGGCCGTGCGGAATAATCGACCGCTTCGCCCCCTCCCCCTTCCCCCGCCCCCTTTTTCTGCGCCGGCCTGCCGGCGAACCGCCGCATGCCCAGCCCCGCGTTTTTCTCCACCTTCGCCGCGCCGCGGCGCCCTGGGCGGCACCGCCCCACCCGCCAGCCGGGCCGCAGGGGGGCCGCATGAGCGCGGTGGCCCGGGCGCCGGTCGGCGATGCCATGGCCACGCGCGACGTGCTGGCCGCGATGGCCGTGGTGGTCATCTGGGGGATCAATTTCGTGGCGATGAAGTGGGGCCTGCGCTACTTCACGCCGTTCCAGCTCGGGGCCGTGCGCTACCTGTTCGCCGCGCTGCCGCTGGTGTTCTTCCTCAAGCCGCCGCGCATGCACTGGCGCTGGGTGCTGCTGTTCGGGCTGTTCCAGGGCGTGGGGCAGTTCGGCTTCGGCTTTTTCGCCCTGAAGCTGGGCATGACGGCGGCGCTGGCCAGCGTGCTCATGCAGACGCAGGTGTTCTTCACCGCGCTGTTCGCGTTCGGCATCCTGCGCGAGCGGCCCGGGCGGCCGCTGGTGGTGGGCATGGCGATCGCGGCGGTGGGCCTCGGATGCTTCGCCATGAACTTCATCGGGCCGGGGGCCACCGGCACGGGCGTGGGCGGGGCGACGATGGTGGGCATCTGCCTCACGCTGTGCGCGGCCGCGTCCTGGGCGGTGTCCAACATCGTCTCGCGCATGGCGCAGCGGGCATCGCCGGGCTACAAGCCGCTGTCGTTCGTGGTGTGGAGCAGCCTGGTGCCGGTGCTGCCGTTCGCGGCGCTGTCGGCCCTGACCGATGCGGACGCAGGGCGCTGGCTGCACTGGGAGGCCTGGGCCGCGCTGCCGCCGGTGGCCTGGGGCGCGGTCGCCTACCTGGGCTGGGTGGCCACCATCGTCGGCTACGGCCTGTGGACGGGGCTGCTCACCCGCTACCCGGCCAACCGCGTGGCGCCCTTCAGCCTGGGCGTGCCCGTGGTGGGGCTGGCCGCCGGGCTGCTGGTGCTGGGCGAGGTCGTCACCGCCTGGCAGTGGGCCGGCGTGGCCTGCGTGGTGCTGGCGCTGGGGTGCGTGGTGCTCGGGCCGCGCTGGGCGCGGCGCTGACCGGGCCTGGTGTCGGGTCAGCGCCGGTTCAGCGCGCTACAGCGGCCGGCGGCGGGCGTAGCGCACCACCGTCACCCCCGCCCGCGCCTGGCGCGTGGAGGGCATGACGAGCACGCAGTCGTCGTACGGCGTGGTGACGGGTTCGCCGTCGTTGTCGCCGATCACCGTGCCGGCCTTGGGGATCACCTCCAGGCCGGTGAACGGCTGCGTGAAGCGGAAGGCGCTGCTCTTGGCGACCACCGGGCCGGTCACCTCCAGCACCCACTGGCGCGGCGCATCGGGCTGGCGCCAGCCGGGCAGCAGCGCGGCCAGCGCCTCGGGGTGGAGCACCTGCGCCGCCGCCAGGAAGCGCACGCACTGGTCGTAGGCCACGGTGCGGCTGGACAGCGCGCCATGGAAGCCGCATTCCACCAGCAGCGAGCGGCGGTCGCCCGCCTGCGCGTCGGGCAGGCCGAAGTGCCCGTAGTCGCGCATGCGCACGCCGTCCTGGTGGCCCGCATCGGCCACGATGTGCTCGGGCGCGCCCATGCGGCGGGCCAGCTCCAGGTTGCGCGGGTGCAGGCCGGTCAGCAGGAGCGGCGCCCCCGGCTCGTGCATCGAATGCAGGTCGAGCAGCCAGTCGGCGCGCGCCACGAAGGGCCGCAGCGCGGCGGCGCGGCGGCGCTCGCGCGTGTCGCCCGCCTCCATGCGCTCGTCGGTCCACTGGCGGTTCATGTCCTGGTCGGTGAAGCGCGAGGCGTCGTGGTCGGCCGGATCGAAGCGGTCGAAGGCCTCCAGGTTGCAGAACGCCAGCGTGAGCGCGCCCTGCTGCGGGCGCAGCCCCGCCGCCAGCAGGCCCTGCAGCGCCCAGGCGCCGCACAGCTCGTTGCCGTGCACCAGGGCGCTGATGAGGACATGGCGGCCGGGCAGGCCGGAATCGAAGTGCCACACGCCTTCGGTGCCGGTGTTGCCGGCGCGCCAGGGCGTGAGGTCGGGGGCGGTGAGTGCGAAGGTCCGGGGCATCAAGGTCACTCCTCGATCTTGGCGAATTCGACGATCTTCTGGTATTTGGCCACTTCCGAGGCGATGAACTGGTCGGCGTTCAGGCTGGTGGAGGCCACGGTCGAGCCGGAGGCTTCCATTTTCTTGCGGAAGTCGGGCGACTGCAGCGCCTCGTTCAGCGCCTTCTTGAGCTTGTCGTGCACGGGCTTGGGCAGCTTGGCCGGGCCCATCAGGGCGAACCACACGCCGATGTCCACGTTCTTGTACTGCGGCAGCTCGGCCAGCGCGGGAATGTCGGGCGTGATGGCCGAGCGCTTGGCCTCGGTCGTGCCCAGCGCGACGACCTTGCCGCTCTTGATGTGGGGCAGGCCGCTGGAGAGCACGAACACGCCGAACTCCAGGTTGTTGCCCAGCAGGTCGTTGGTGAGCGGGGCCACGCCGCGGTAGGGGATGTGCGTCATGAACAGCTTGCCCTGCTCCTTGACCATCTCGCCCGCCAGGTGCAGCGAAGTGCCCACGCCCGAGCTGCCGTAGCTGTACTTGCCGGGGTTCCTGGACACGCGCTGCGTGAATTCGGCCGCGTTCTTCACGCCCGAGCCGGTGGAGGCCACCAGCACCAGGGGCTGCGAAGCGATTACGCCGATGGCGGTGAAGTCCTTCACGTCGTACTTGACCTTCTTGGTCACCAGCTTGTTGATGGCGATCTCGTTGCTCGCGCCCACGAGCAGCGTGTAGCCGTCCGGCGCGGCGCTGGCCACCTTCTGCGCGCCGATGGCGCCGCCGGCGCCGCCCACGTTCTCGATCACGACCGGTACGCCCAGGCGCGCGCCCAGTTCCTGCGCCACCGTGCGCCCGGTGAGGTCGGTGCTGCCGCCGGGCGGGTAGCCGACGACGATGGTGATGGGCTTGCTCGGGTAGCTGTCCTGCGCGGCGGCGGGGCCGGCGGCCAGCAGGGCGAGGCCGCACAGCAAAAGCGTGCGGCGGAAGGCGGGGTGGGCATGCATCGGAGTCTCCTGGTGGGGTGTGGGCCGATTGTGCGAAGGCAGGCAGGGCGCGGGGGTGCCGAGTCGGCACGCCATGGTGCTGTTTCGGCACGCGGGCGCCAAGGGGGCGAACCCGATGACGGCGCGGGCCGTCACCGCGTGGCGATGGCGTGCCAGATCGCCTCGGCCTGCGTGCTCAGCCGGCGCTTGGGCCGGTACAGCCGCACGTCGAACTTCGCCTCCATGCTGCGGTCGCCCGCCTTGGCCAGCCGGCCGGCCTTGCAGTCGGCATGCACCATGGACCACGGCAGCCAGGCCACGCCCAGGCCCTTGTGCACGTATTCGTATTGCGCATCGGCCGAGTCGCACTCCACCGTGCGCTGCAGGCGCTGCGTGACCGGGTGGTGCGCCAGCTGGTCCTCCACCAGCCGGCCCAGCGCCAGCGTGCGCGCGTAGGCCAGGTAGGGAATGGGGCCCGCGCCCGCCAGCGGGTGCAGCGCCGCGCCCTGTGCCGTGGCGCGCGACACCGGCACCAGCCGGTCCGAGGCCAGCGTGATGTGCGAGAACTGGCGCGCATCCAGCCGGATGGCCAGCGCCGGGTGGTGGTAGGCGATGGAAAAATCCGCCTCGCCGCGCTCCAGCAGGGCCACGGTGTCGGCCAGCGCGCGGGTGAGGATGCACAGCTCGCAGTCCTTCATCACCGGGCGCAGCCGCACCAGCAGGTCGGCCACCACGGTGCGGGCCAGCGTGCGGCCCGTGGTGAGCGTGACGGTGCGCGCCTGGCGCCCGGCCACCGCGCGCAGTTCCTCGTGCGACTGCGCGAGGTTGCGCGCCATCTGCTCGGCCGTGTCCAGAAAGACCTGGCCCGCCGCCGTCAGCCGCACGGGGCCGCTGCCGGGCTCGACCAGCGGCGTGCCGGCCCAGGCCTCCAGCGCGCGGATGCGGCGCCCGAAGGCCGGGTGCGTCACGTGGCGCAGCTCGGCCGCGCGGGTGTAGCTGCGCTCCTGCGCCAGCACGATGAAGTCTTCCAGCCACTTGAGCTGCATGGCCGGCGGTGGTTGAGCGAAGGGGCGGCGGGGCGCGCGGCGCTCAGGCGCGGGCGGCGTTCAACGTGTCCCGCGTGGCCAGGGCCACGGCGCGCGCGGCTGTGGCGAAGCCCTCGCCATCGGCCGCGTACAGGATCGCGCGGGACGAGTTCACGAGGATCGGGCCGCCCTCTCGCCGCCCGGCCCGCACCGTGGCCGCCGCATCGCCGCCCTGCGCGCCCACGCCGGGAATCAAGAGCGGCAACGTGGGCGCCAGGGCGCGCACGCGCTCGATCTCGGCGGGGTAGGTGGCGCCCACCACCAGGCCCAGCTGGCCGTTGGTGTTCCACGGGCCCTGGGCGAGGCGCGCGACGTGCTCGTACAGCAGCGGCTGCCCGTCCACGCTGGCCAGTCGCTGGTTCTGCAGGTCGTCGCCGCCCGGGTTGGAGGTGCGGCACAGCAGGAAGGCGCCCTTGCCGTGGTAGGCCAGGTAGGGCTCGATGGAATCGAAGCCCATGAAGGGCGAGAGCGTCACCGCATCGGCGCCGTAGCGCTCGAAGGCCTCGCGGGCGTACTGCCCGGCGGTGGAGCCGATGTCGCCGCGCTTGGCGTCCAGCACCACCGGCACGTGCGGCGCGGTGGCGCGCATGTGGGCCATGAGGCGTTCGAGCTGGTCTTCGGCGCGGTGCGCGGCGAAATAGGCGATCTGCGGCTTGAAGGCGCAGGCCAGGTCGGCGGTGGCATCGACGATGGCGGCGCAGAAGTCGTAGATCTTGCGGGCGTCGCCGCGCATCGCTGCGGGAAACCGGTCGGGTTCGGGGTCCAGGCCCACGCACAGCATGGAGTCGTTCTGCGCGGCCGCGCCCTGCAGCATGTCGATGAAGGTCATGGGGCGCGATTTTAGGGGGCGGGGCCGCCGGTGGCGCCGCGAGCGCCGCCGCGTCCGTCCCGGCACAATGCCGCGCATGCCTGTCCTGTCCCCCCGCCAGCTCGTCGCCCTGATCCTCGTCACCCTCATCTGGGGCTTCAACTGGCCGGTCATGAAGCTCGGCGTGGCGGGCTTTCCGCCGCTGGCCTTCCGCGCGATCTCGCTGTGGCTCGGCCTGCCGGTGCTGGCCCTGGCCCTGGTGCTGCTCAAGGCCCCGTTCGCCGTGCCGCGCAGGTACTGGCTGCCGCTGGCGGGCCTGGGGCTTGTCAACATGGTGCTGTGGCACGCCTTCAGCATCACGGCCATTCCGTCGCTGTCCAGCGGGCGCGCGGCCATCCTGGGCTACACCATGCCGATCTTCTCGGCCGTGCTGGGCGCGCTGTGCTTCGGCCACCGCCTGGCGCCGCGCGCCTGGGCGGGCGTGGCGGCGGCGGCCGGGGGCGTGCTCCTGCTGCTGTGGCACGAACTCAGCCAGCTCGGCGGCCGGCCCGTCGGCGTCGGGCTGATGCTCACCGCCGCCGCCTGCTGGGCGCTGGGCACGCAGCTGCTGCGGCGCAGCACCCTGCCGCTGCCGGTGCTGACCCTGTCGTTCTGGATGACGGTGCAGAGCACCGTGGTGCTGAGCCTGCTGGCGCTGCTGCTGGAGCACGACCGCTGGCACGCCCCGTCCGCCGTGGGCTGGGGCGCCATCGCCTTCAACGCGGTGCTGGTGCTCGGCTTCGCGCAGCCGGCGTGGTTCTTCCTGGTGCGCGGCCTGCCGCCCGTGGCGTCCACCTTGAGCGTGATGATGATCCCGGTGCTGGGCGTGTTCAGCGGCGCGGTCTGGCTGGGCGAGCGCCTGCACTGGCAGGACTGGGCGGCCGTGGCGCTGATGGTGCTGGCGATCGCCTCGGTGCTGTGGCCGCAGCGCCCCGCGGCCACAGCGGGTGTGGCATGAAAAGTGCCTCCAGCACAATCATCACTAGGGCATATTGCTATTAATTAAATAGCAAAAGAGCGGCGGGCGTGAACCCGCCGCCGGCTCAGCCCTGGGCGCGCTTTTGCAGGATCTCGAAGGCCGGCAGCGTCTTGCCCTCCAGCACTTCCAGGAAGGCGCCGCCGCCGGTGGAGATGTAGCCCACGTCCTTCTCGATGCCGTACTTGGCGATCGCCGCCAGCGTGTCGCCGCCGCCCGCGATGCTGAACGCGCTCGATTCGGCGATCGCCTGGGCGATGGCCCGGGTGCCGTTCTCGAACGCGGCGAACTCGAACACGCCCACGGGCCCGTTCCACACGATGGTGCCGGCCTGCTTGAGCTGCGCGGCCAGCTTCTTCGCGGTCTCGGGGCCGATGTCCAGGATCAGGTCGTCGTCGGCCACGTCGGCGGCCGCCTTCACCGTGGCGGGTGCGTCGGCCGAGAAGGTCTTGGCCACCACCACGTCGGTGGGGATCGGCACCTCGGCGCCGCGCGCCTTCATGGCGTCGATCACGGCGCGGGCCTGGTCCAGCAGGTCGGGCTCGGCCAGGCTCTTGCCGATCGGAAGGCCGGCGGCCAGCATGAAGGTGTTGGCGATGCCGCCGCCCACGATGAGCTGGTCCACCTTGTCGGCCAGGCTCTTCAAGATGGTGAGCTTGGTCGAGACCTTGCTGCCCGCCACGATGGCCGCCAGCGGCCGTGCGGGGTGCGCCAGGGCCTTGGTGATGGCGTCGATCTCGGCCGACAGCAGCGGGCCGGCGCAGGCGGTCTTGGCGTATTCGGCGATGCCGTAGGTCGTGCCCTCGGCGCGGTGCGCGGTGCCGAAGGCGTCGTTCACGTAGATGTCGCAGAGCGCGGCCATCTTCCTGGCCAGCGCGGGGTCGTTCTTCTTCTCGCCGGGGTTCACGCGGCAGTTCTCCAGCAGCACGACCTGGCCGGGCTGCACCTGCACGCCGTCCACCCAGTCGGCCACCAGCGGCACCCCGTTTTCATAAGGGTGGCCCAGCAGTTCGCCCAGGCGCTTCGCAATGGGGGCGAGCGAGTCGGCGGGCTGCAGCGTGCCTTCGGTCGGGCGGCCCAGGTGGCTGGTCACCATGACGGCGGCGCCGGCGTCCAGCGCCATCTGGATGCAGGGCACCGAGGCGCGGATGCGCGTGTCCTCGGTGATGTGGCCGGCGTCGTCCTGCGGCACGTTCAGGTCGGCGCGGATGAACACGCGCTGGCCACGGGCCTGGCCTTGGGCGCAGAGGTCGGAAAAGCGAAGGATGTGCATGGATCGATGGGGCCGGCGGGCGGCGCGGGGAGGGTGGAAAACTGAGCCGCATTGTAGGTGCGGCCCCGTGCCCGGCCGTGTCGGCCGGCGCCGCCCGTGGGCTACCAGCCCAGGCCGATGTGCAGCGGCAGGTACACCACCATGCCCACGACGATGGTGCCCAGGATGCCGCGGCGCCAGAAGTAGTAGCCGGCGGCGCACAGCACGGACGGCAGGCGCGCGTCCTGCAGCGTGCCGATCAGCTCGCCCTGCGCCATGAAGATCTCCGGCGCGATCACCGAGGCCAGCGCGGCCAGCGGCGCGTACTTGAGGCCGCGCTTGAGCCAGTCGGGCAGGGGCAGTTCGCGCTCGGGAATCATGAAGAATGCGCGCGACACCACCGTGATGGCGGCCAGGCCCAGGATGGCGATGGTGGGTTCGACCCAGGACCAGTTCATGGGTGGCGCTCCTCGCGCAGCGGCACCACGTCGCCGTCCTGCACGTGCTTTTTCTCCTCGGGGGGCAGCACGCTCTCGGCCGGCACCAGCAGCACCTCGGGCTTTCGAAGGTGCCGGTCCACCGTCTCGATGATGAGGCCCACGGCCACGGCCGCCGCGATCGCCACCAGGATGTTCAGCTTGAGCGGCAGCGCGAACGCCGCGATGGCCGCCGTCATGGCCACGCCCGTGGCCAGCCAGGTGGCGCGGTCGAACAGCATGGACAGCATCACGCCCAGCAGCGCCAGCACGCCCGCAAAGCCCAGGCCCCACGACAGCGGCACCACGTTGGCCAGCAAAATGCCTGTGATCGACGGCACCTGCCAGGACAGCCAGTTGATCGACGCGGCGCCCCAGAAGTACGGCACCTGCTCGGGCTGTGGCGTGGGCTGGGGGTAGCGCTTCATGAAGGCGACGAAGATCACGTCGCCGCTGAAATACCCCACCGCCAGGCGCCGGCGCAGCGGCAGGTGCGCGAAGTAGCTGCGCCATAGGCTGCTGAAGATGACGAAGCGCAGGTTCACGCACGAGGCCGTGAGCCACACCACCCACAGCGGCGCGCCGACGGCCATCAGCGGGATCACCGTGAGCTGCGCGCTGCCCGCGTACACCGCGAGCGACATGAAGATCGCCATCGGCACCGACATGCCGCTCTTGACCATGGCCACGCCGGTCACCAGCCCCCAGGCGCCCACGCCCACGCTGGTGCCGAACATGTCCAGCACGCCCTGGCGGTAGGCGGGATCCCGGACGAGCGCGCCCAGTCCCCGGGCGCTCATTCCCGCGCCCCGGCCGGCGCGCCGCCCCCCAGCACCATGCCGGGCGCGAGCGCGAAGCCGCGCAGGAAGTCGGCCACCGGCAGGCGCTTGCCGCCCGCGCGCTGCAGCGTGGTCAGGCGCAGCGCGCCGTGGCCGCAGGCCACCGTCACGCCGGCATCGTTCACGGACAGAATCTGCCCGCAAGGCATGGAATCCGCCGGCATCGTGCTATCAATTTCGTAGCTCCACACCTTGATCGCCTCGCCGTCCAGCGTGGTCGATGCGCCGGGAAACGGGTCGAAGGCGCGGATGCGCCGGCCGATCGCCTCGGCGGGCAGGGCCCAGTCGATGGCGCTCTCGGCCTTCTCGATCTTGTGCGCATAGGTCACGCCCTCGGCGGGCTGGGGCGTGGCGGCCAGGCCGCCGCGGGAGGCGCGCTGCAGCGCCTGGACGACCATGCGGCCGCCCAGGTCGGCCAGCCGGTCGTGCAGCGTGGCCGTCGTGTCGTGCGGGCCGATGGCGGTCTTTTCGATGAGCAGCATGTCGCCCGTGTCCAGGCCGGCATCCATCTGCATGATGGTCACGCCCGTCTCGGCATCGCCCGCCTCGATCGCTCGGTGGATGGGCGCGGCGCCGCGCCAGCGCGGCAGCAGGCTGGCGTGGATGTTCAGGCAACCCAGTCCGCGGACCCCCACGCTTCCCGCTGCGCGTGGTTCGCTGCCCCCCGAGGGGGCCTTCGCGCCTTCGGGCGGCCGGGCGGCGCTCATCCCGTCCAGCACCCACTGCGGCAGGATCAGCCCGTAGGCGGCCACCACCATGGCATCGGCCCCGGCGGCGACCAGCGCATCGCGCGCTGCGGCCGCGTCCTCGGGGTACTTGCCGTCCAGGCGCAGGCTGCGCGGCTGCGCCACGGCGATGCCGTGCTCCAGCGCGCACTGCTTGACGGGCGAGGCCTGCAGCTTCATGCCCCGGCCGGCGGGGCGGTCGGGCTGGGTCAGGACGAGGGGGACGGTGAAGCCGGCGTCCAGCAGGCGCTGGAGGGCGACGCGGGCGAAGTCGGGCGTGCCGGCAAAGACGATCTTCATGAAGGCGGTCGCGGCGTCAGAATCCCAGCAGATCGCGGGGATCGGGCTCGTCCGTGAACATCACCTTCACCACCACGCCGCGCGGGTCGATGTGCACATGGCCGAAGCGCCGGGTGCCCAGGTCGTCGCGGAAGCGGTAGGTCCAGATGTCGCCGTCGAAGCGCGCCACCTGTTCCACGCGCATCGGCGGGCCGAAGGTGCGGCGCACGTCGTCCACCGTCCAGCCGGCCGGAATGCCGGCCAGGTTGTTGAAGGTGAGCACCTGGTCGGTGCGCACGAGGCGGCCGCCGGCATCGAAGTCCATGTGGTACACCTGCCGGCCCGCGGGCTGGGTGGTGTACAGCAGCCGCTCGCCGCCAGCGGGCAACGGCGTGACGGACACCGGCGGGCCCAGGTTCTGCAGCACTTCGGCGCGCGAGGCGCCGGGCTTGACGAAGTCGGGCGACGCGCACGCGGTGAGCGCGGCCGCCAAGCCGATGGCGGCCATGCCGCGCGCCAGGGAGGAAAAGGAAAGGGAGCGCCAGGCGATCATGATCGTGCCTCACGTTGCTGCTTGAGCATCTTGGTCTTGATGCGGTTGCGTTTGAGGGGCGAGAGGTACTCGACGAACACCTTGCCCAGCAGGTGGTCCATCTCGTGCTGGATGCACACCGCCAGCAGGCCCTCGGCCTCGACCACGCGGGACTGCCCCTGGGCGTCCAGCGCCCGCACGTGGACCGCGGTGGAGCGCGCCACGCCGTCGTAGATGCCGGGGACCGACAGGCAGCCTTCCTCGCCCACGGTCTTTTCCTCGCTGGCCCAGATGATCTCGGGATTGATGAAGACCTGGGGCTGGTCGTGGTCCTCGGAGACGTCGATGACCACGATGCGCTCGTGCACGTCCACCTGCGTGGCCGCCAGGCCGATGCCGTTGGCGTCGTACATCGTGGCCGCCATGTCGTCCAGCAGGGCGCGCACGCGGTCGTCCACGGCCTGGACCGGCTTGGCCACCGTGTGCAGGCGGGGATCGGGGTAACAGAGAATAGGAAGAATGGCCATGGCGAACCCGGAAAGATGTCGCTATTTTCGCCACTTTTGATGAGGGCAGCCGCCGGCCGCCGCAATAATCGTTGCCCAATCAAGGGCTTGGGCTGAGAATCCGAGAAGATTTGTAACGTATCAACCGGCGGGTTTTGTAACCGACAAACACGCGCTGGCGCCAGCGAGGGGCGTTTCGCAATGCATGACAAGAGGAACAACATGACGGCATCCACAGGCTTGCGGCCCACGGCGCTGGGAGCGCTGGCTTTTCTGGCCGCAGCCCTGCTGACCGGCCCCGCGCATGCCCAGAACTACCCTGTCACCACCGATCAGCGGGCCACCGCCCAGCAGGTGGCCTCCCGGGGCGTGCCGATGTCGGAACTGGCCGCCAACGCGCCGGACACCTATGTGGTCAAGCGCGGCGACACCCTCTGGGGCATCTCGGGCATGTACCTGCAGCGCGCCTGGCGCTGGCCCGAACTCTGGGGCATGAACCTGCAGGCCATCCCCAATCCGCACCTCATCTTCCCCGGCCAGACGCTGTACCTGGAAAAGGTGGACGGCTATGCCCGCCTGCGCACCAGCCCGTCGGGCCAGGTGCCCAATGACACGGTGCGCGTCTCGCCCCGCACCCGCACCGACAGCCTGGCCGGCACCGCGCTGCCCACCCTGCAGCCCCACCTGATCGAGCCGTTCCTCGTCGAGCCGCTGGTGGTGGACGAGCTCACGCTGCAGCAGGCCCCGCGCATCGTCGCCACCGTCGATGAACGCGTGCTCATGGCCAGCGGCGACCGGGCCTACGTGCGCGGCGCCACCGGCAATCCGCTGCGCCTGGGGCCCGGCGTGCCGCGCCAGTACCGCGTGTTCCGCAATGCCATCCCCATGAAGGACCCCGAGTCCGGCGAGATCCTGGGCTACGAAGCCCAGTACGTCGGCAAGGCCGAACTGGTGCGCGGCGAGACCACCGAGGAAACGCGCGATCCCAAGGGCGAAGTCACGCTCGACGTGGTGCCCGCCACCGTGGACCTGAGCAGCGCCAAGGAAGAAATGCGCGCCGGCGACCGCCTGCTGCCCGCCCCCGCGCGCGGTTACGCCAGCTACACGCCGCGCGCGCCGCAGGCCCCGGTGGATGCGCGCGTCGTGTCGCTGTATGGCAGCTCGGCCGTGGCCTATGCTGCGCAGAACCAGGTGATCGCCATCAACCGCGGCACCCGCGACGGGATCGAGGCCGGCCATGTCCTCACGCTGCTCACCAAGGGCGAGCGCATCAAGGACAAAACCGACGAGAACAAGGCCATGATCAAGCTGCCGAGCGAGGCCAACGGCGTGGGCATGGTGTTCCGCACGTTCGATCGCGTCTCCTACGTGCTGCTGCTGCAGGTGCAGCAGGGCGTGCGGGTAGGCGACCGCCTCGTCAATCCGCAGTAAGCCCTGCGGCCCTCTCCAGGGGCGCCTTGGCGGGCGCCCCTTGGCCTCGGGATGCCTGCTTTGACCTCCATGGATCGGGACGAATTGGCCGCCTGGCTGCGGCTGGCGCTCACACCCGGCGTCGGCAATGGGGCCGCGCGCCGGCTGCTGGCCGCGTTCGGGCTGCCGCAGAACCTGTTCACCGCATCGCCAGCGGCGCTGCAGGCCTGTGCCACGCCCGCCCAGGCGCGGGCCCTGGGCACCGTGCCGCCCACGCTGGAGGCGCTGGTCGAGACCACCTGGCAGTGGCTGAACGGTGCGGCGCCGGGCCAGCCCGCCCGCCAGATCGTCACGCTGGGCGATCCGGCCTATCCGCCGGGCCTGCTGGCCACCGAAGACCCGCCCCTCATGCTCTACCTCATGGGGGCACCCCGGTTCCTGGCGCAGACGACACCCTGGACGACCGAGCGTTGCATCGCCATCGTGGGCAGCCGCAATCCCACGGCGCAGGGCGCCGACCATGCACGGCAGTTCGCGCGGGCGCTGCGCAGCGCCCGTCTGTGCATCGTCTCCGGCCTGGCGCTGGGCGTGGATGCCGCGGCGCACGAAGGGGCGCTGGATGGAGGCGTGGACGGTGCCGACGACCTGCCCGCGACCCTCGCCGTGGTGGGCACCGGGCTGGACCGCGTCTACCCGCGCAAGAACCTGGACCTTGCCCACCGCATCGCGCAAAACGGCGTGCTGGTGAGCGAATACCCGCTGGGCACGCCGCCGCTGGCGGGCAATTTCCCCAAGCGCAACCGCATCATCGCCGGGCTGTCGCAAGGCACGCTGGTGGTGGAGGCGGCGCTGGCCTCGGGCTCGCTGATCACCGCCCGACTGGCCGCCGAGCAGGGGCGGGAGGTGTTCGCCATTCCCGGCTCCATCCACGCGCCGCAGTCCCGGGGCTGCCATGCGCTGATCCGGCAAGGGGCCAAACTGGTCGAGTCCGCACAGGACGTGCTGGAAGAGTTGCGCTTGGCGCCCTCCGAGGCACCGCGGGCCGCGCCCGCATCGCAGGCGCCCTTGCCGCGCAGCGAGGGAGATGGCGACAGCAGCGAGGCGTTGCCGGCGGGAGGGCACGCGCCACTGCTGCAGGCGCTGGGGTTCGACCCGACGGGCCTCGATGCCCTGGTGGCGCGCACCGGCATGGATGCCGCGTCGCTGCAGGTCGCGTTGCTCGAACTGGAACTGGAAGGGCAGGTCGCCCGCCTGCCCGGCGGGCTCTTTCAGCGCATGGGGCGGGCCTGAGGCCGGGCGCACGGCATTGCGGTGGCGGCGCCTCCGCCCATCACGCCACGGCCCATCACAGGCCCAGCATCAGCTTCAGGTTCTGCACCGCCGCGCCGCTGGCGCCCTTGCCGAGATTGTCCAGGCGGGCCACCAGCACCGCGTGGCGGTAGTTTTCATTGGCGAACACGCGCAGTTCGAGCTGGTTGGTGTCGTTGAGCGCCAGGGCGTCGAGCTTGCCGTCGTCCGTCGGCGGCAGCACCTTGACCCACTGGTCCGGCGTGTTGCTCTTGGCGTAGTGCGCGACCAGGGCGTCGTGCAGGTCGGCCGCCTTGGGCGCGCCGGGCAGCAGGTCCAGGTGCAGCGGCAGTTGCACCAGCATGCCCTGCTGAAAGTTGCCCACGGCCGGCACGAAGATCGGCCGGCGGGTCAGGCCGGTGTACTTCATGATCTCGGGCAGGTGCTTGTGCGACAGGCCCAGGGCATACAGTTCGAAGGCCGGGGCGGCGTTTTGCTCGTAGGCCTCGATCATCGTGCGGCCGCCGCCCGAGTAACCGCTCACCGAAGGCAGGGCCAGCGGGAAATCGACCGGCACCAGGCCGGCCTCCACCAGCGGGCGCAGCAGCGCGATCGCCCCGGTGGCATAGCAACCGGGGTTGGCCACCCGCGTGGCCGATGCCACGGCATCGCTCTGGCCCGCGGCCAGTTCGGGAAAGCCGAACACCCAGCCCGCCACCGTGCGGTGCGCCGTGCTGGCGTCGATCACCTTGATGCGGCGGCCACTGGCCTTTTCGATCTCGTCCACCATGGCCACGGTCTCGCGGGCGGCATCGTCGTGCAGGCACAGGATCACCAGGTCCACGCCGGCGATCAGTTCGCGCTTGGCGGCCGGGTCCTTGCGCCGCTCGGGCGCGATGCTGACCACCTGCACCTGCGGCATCGCCTGCAGGCGCTCGCGGATCTGCAGGCCCGTGGTGCCGGCTTCGCCGTCGATGAAGACTTTGGACATGGAATGCTCCTGCAAAAGATGGCCGTGGCGGCCCGCCGTGGTACGTGACATCCGCAAGGGGATGGTGCATCGCAGCATGATACAGTCGCCGGTTGCCATGTCACCCGCCCGCGGCCAGACATCTGCTCATGGCAAACGGGTTACCAACATCCTTCCCTGAGAGAGACCTCATGAAGATTCACGAATACCAAGGCAAGGAAATCTTGCGCAATTTTGGTGTGCCCGTTCCGCGCGGCATCCCTGCTTTCACGGTGCAGGAAGCCGTGGAGGCTGCCCAGAAGCTCGGCGGCCCCGTGTGGGTGGTCAAGGCCCAGATCCACGCCGGTGGCCGTGGCAAGGGCGGCGGCGTGAAGGTCGCCAAGACCATCGACGACGTCAAGCGCATCTCGGGCGAAATCCTGGGCATGCAGCTCAAGACGCACCAGACCGGCCCCGAAGGCCAGAAGGTCCGCCGCCTGTACATCGAAGACGGCGCCGACATCAAGAACGAACTGTATGTCTCGCTGGTGACCGACCGTGGCACGCAGAAGGTGGCCTTGATCGCTTCCAGCGAAGGCGGCATGGACATCGAGGAAGTGGCGCACTCCACGCCCGAGAAGATCATCACCGAGATGATCGATCCCCTGACCGGTATCACCGCCGAGCAGAGCAAGAAGGTGGCTGCAGCCATCGGCCTGACCGGCGCTTCCATCGATCAGGCCGTGGACATCTTCGCCAAGATCTACAAGTGCTACATGGAGACGGACGCTTCGCTGGTGGAAATCAACCCGCTGAACTGCGACTCCAAGGGCAACCTGATGGCGCTGGACGCCAAGTTCAACTTCGACGCCAACGCGCTGTTCCGCCATCCTGAAATCGTGGCCTACCGCGACCTGGACGAAGAAGATCCGGCCGAAGTGGAAGCCTCCAAGTTCGACCTGGCCTACATCAGCCTGGACGGCAACATCGGCTGCCTGGTGAACGGCGCCGGCCTGGCCATGGCCACCATGGACACCATCAAGCTGTTCGGCGGCGAGCCGGCCAACTTCCTGGACGTGGGCGGCGGTGCCACCCCCGAGAAGGTCACCGAAGCCTTCAAGATCATGCTGAAGAACCCCAAGGTCGAAGGCATCCTGGTCAACATCTTCGGCGGCATCATGAAGTGCGACACCATCGCCACCGGCGTCATCACCGCCTGCAAGGCCGTGAACCTGAACGTGCCGCTGGTCGTGCGCATGAAGGGCACCAACGAAGAGCTGGGCAAGAAGATGCTGGCCGAATCCGGCCTGCCCATCATCGCCGCAGACACCATGGCCGAAGCTGCGACCAAGATCGTTGCTGCCGTCAAGTAAGCCCGGAGAACACACATGTCGATCTACATCAACAAAGACACCAAGGTCATCACCCAGGGCATCACGGGCAAGACCGGCCAGTTCCACACGGAAAAGTGCCAGGAATACGCGAACGGCAAGAACGCCTTCGTGGCGGGCGTGAACCCGAAGAAGGCCGGCGAGTCGATCTTCAACATTCCGATCTACGCCTCCGTCAAGGAAGCCGCATCGCAGACCGGCGCCACCGTGTCGGTGATCTACGTGCCGCCCGCAGGCGCCGCCGCTGCCATCTGGGAAGCCGTGGAAGCCGATCTGG
Source organism: Acidovorax sp. SUPP950 (assembly GCF_030158935.1). NCBI lineage: Bacteria > Pseudomonadati > Pseudomonadota > Betaproteobacteria > Burkholderiales > Comamonadaceae > Acidovorax > Acidovorax sp. SUPP950. The sequence continues at coordinate 554,454 of NZ_BQXE01000003.1, forward strand.
ACCTGGCCATCTGCATCACCGAAGGCATTCCGGTGCGCGACATGCTTGAAGTGCGCAACAAGATGAAGGCCAAGGAAGCCGCCGGCGGCAAGAAGACGCTGCTGCTGGGCCCCAACTGCCCCGGCCTGATCACGCCCGACGAAATCAAGATCGGCATCATGCCCGGCCACATCCACCGCAAGGGCCGCATCGGCGTGGTGAGCCGTTCCGGCACGCTGACGTACGAAGCCGTGGCCATGCTGACGGAAGTGGGCCTGGGCCAGTCGAGCGCCGTGGGCATTGGTGGCGACCCCATCAACGGCCTCAAGCACATCGACGTGATGAAGGCCTTCAACGACGATCCCGATACCGATGCCGTCATCATGATCGGCGAAATCGGTGGCCCGGACGAAGCGGAAGCCGCCCAATGGTGCAAGGCCAACATGAAGAAGCCGATCGTGGGCTTCATCGCCGGCGTGACCGCCCCTCCCGGCAAGCGCATGGGCCACGCAGGCGCGCTGATCTCCGGCGGTGCCGACACGGCCGATGCCAAGCTCGCCATCATGGAAGAGTCGGGCTTCATCATCACCCGCAATCCTTCCGAGCTCGGCAAGCTGCTCAAGGCGCAGCTGAAGTAATCCGTAAGCAAAACTACGGACGAAAGGGGTTTGCAGCCCCGATAAACTGCGCTCTCCCATAAAAGAAGAGGCGCCCGAAACCCTGGTTTCGGGCGCCTCTTTCATTCATAACACGGAGATACCTCGCATGGAATTCCTGCACACGGCCGACTTCTGGATCGGCCTCGTCAAGATCGTCTGGATCAACATCATCCTGTCCGGCGACAACGCCGTGGTCATCGCACTGGCCGCGCGCTCGCTCCCCCCGCATCAGCAGAAGAAAGCCATTTTCTGGGGCTCCGGCGCCGCCGTGGTGCTGCGCATCGTGCTGACCGTGGTGGCCGCCAAGCTGCTGGAGCTGTCGTTCCTGCAGATCATCGGCGGCTGCCTGCTGCTGTGGATCGGCCTGCAGCTGATGACCGACAGCGACGAAGACGGCGAAGGCTCCCAGTCCGGTGGCGGGCTCATGGCGGCCGTCCGCACCATCCTGATCGCCGACCTGGTGATGAGCCTGGACAACGTGATCGCCGTGGCCGCCGCGGCCCACGGCAACATGGTCCTGTTGATCCTCGGCCTGGCCATCAGCATTCCGCTCGTCATTTTTGGCAGCACGCTCATGATCAAGCTCATGGAGCGCTTTCCCATCATCGTTCTGTTCGGAGCCGGCCTGATCGGCTGGGTGGGGGGCGAGACCATCGCCAGCGATGCATCGCTGCACGATGTTGTCCTGGCCCATCCTTCCTTGCACTATGTGGCGGCCGCTTTGGGCGCCCTGTTCGTGGTGGGCGCCGGAAAATTCCTGCAGGCGCGGGCGCAGCAAAACTCGGCGGCGGCCAGTTGATGCGGTTGTGCCTCCGGTAGCCCGATGAAAACTTGGGGTCGGCCGACCCCGAGGCCCTCTCGGCGGCGGGTCCGTCGTCTATGATGCGGAACGCGACGCAACAGGGCACGACATGGGGGATTTTCAAAAAACTGCAACAGGGACTGCGCACACCGCTGGCGCAGCTTTGCTTCTCCCTGCGCCGGGTGAAGCATGACCTTGGGAATCAAGCTGAACTATCAGTTTTGCGCCCGCACCGACCAAGGCCGGGTGCGCTCGAACAATGAAGACGCCGTGATCGCGGACGCCAGCGCGCAGCTGGCGGTGCTCGCCGATGGCATGGGCGGGTACAACGCGGGCGAAATCGCAAGCGGCATGGCCACCAGCCTCATTCACGACGAAATGACCCAGTGGCTGGCGCAAGCCGGCCCCCGTGCCGCGTCGACGGAAGTGCGCCGGGCGCTGGAAGACTGCGTGGAGCGGGCCAACCACGCCATCTTCGATGCGTCGCTCTCCCATCCGCAGTATTCGGGCATGGGCACCACGGTGGTGGTCGGCGTTTTTCTGGGCGATCGCCTGATCCTCGGGCACATCGGCGATTCACGGTGCTACTGCCTGCGCGGCGGTGTGCTGAGGCAGATCACGCGCGACCACTCCTGGCTGCAGGAACAGGTGGATGCCGGCATCCTCACGCCGCAAGAGGCGGCGATATCAGGGCAGCGCAACTTGGTCACTCGGGCCCTTGGCGTGGAAAGTGCTGTACTTGTCGAAATCAATGAGTTTCCCGTGGAGCCACAGGATCTGTTCGTGATGTGCTCGGATGGCTTGACCGACATGGTGGACGACGATCAGATTCAAGCGCTGGCCCTGGTACAGGAACCCCTGGAGGACAAAGCCGCCCATCTGATCGAAGCCGCCAATGCCCGGGGCGGCCGCGACAACATCAGCGTGCTGCTGGTGCAGGCGGGATCCATTGAGAGGAAGCGCGGCTTGATGTCGCGATTTTTGCGTGCCGATTGAAGTTGAATCAGCCACCTGGCCGACCATCGCAATGAAAGAATGAGGAATTGATCATGCCGAAAATGATCGTGTCGATCGACGGAGTCGTCATCAAGGAAGTCCAATTGACGAAGGAGCGTACGACCCTCGGCCGCCGCCCCTACAACGACATCGTCATCGACAACCTGGCCGTCAGTGGCGAACACGCCGTGCTCCATGTGTCGCCCGACGAGGTGGAGATCGAGGACCTCGGCAGCACCAACGGCACCTACGTGAATGGGCAACCCGTCAAGCGCCAGCCGCTGCGCAACGGGGACACGGTTGAAGTGGGCAAGTACAAGATCCGCTTCCTGCAGGAAAACGAGGGCGAAAACTTCGAAAAGACCATGGTGTTCAAGCCCGGCATGGTGCCGCCGCGGCCATTGACCTCCCGTTCCGCCCCGCTGTCCGCCGCCGGTGCTACGCCCGCCCCGGTATTGAGTGCGTCCATCCGGGTCTGCTCAGGGGCGGCTGCAGGGCGCGAGGTGGCGCTGGTCAAGGTGGTGACCACCATCGGCAAGCCGGGTGTGGCGGTTGCGTCGATCACCAAGCGGCACCATGGATTTGTGCTGTCGCACGTGGAAGGCGCGCAGCGGCCTCAGTTGAATGGCGCCGTGATGGCGGATGAACCGGTGCTGTTGAAGAGCGGGGACCGCTTGGCGCTGGCAGGGACGGAGATGGAGTTTGTTCAGGGCTGATGGGTTGGTATCAGTCGGCTAGAGATGCAGCGGGATTCGTAACTCACGCATCTGCTTGTGACAGGGGTGGTGGACAAATTTGTCACAAGTGCCAGGGATGGAGCGATTCAGATGGGGTTCCCTGGCCTGTTCCCCTGGGGTTTCTCTGTTTTGACGGATAGGCCGCGTTGGCATGGAACCTGCTGAGTTGATGGCGGACCTGGAGAATTCTTCTGCAGGTTTTTATTTGCAATCGACCTCCTAGGAGAGATGTATGAAGCGCAATCTGCAAAAGGGTTTCACCCTGATTGAATTGATGATCGTGGTGGCGATTATCGGTATTCTGGCTGCTGTGGCCCTGCCAGCTTACAAGGACTACACCATCAAGGCGCGCATGGCCGAAGTGGTTCTGGCCGCTTCCCAGTGCCGCACGACCATCAGCGAAACCATCCAGAGCATGCGCACCGACGCGACGCTGTCGGGCACGAATGCCTTCGGTTGTGATGCCACTGGCCCCACCAAGATGGTGGCTTCGATCACTACCGATGCAACCACTGGCATCATCACTGTCGTGCCGCATGCATCCAACCTGGGTGTGACGATGGCAAGCACCGACACCATCACGCTCACGCCTAAGAAGGACAGCGGCGGTAACAACTTTGCACTGGGCACGGCCACCACTGGCGGTCAAGGCTTGCAAGTTTATGAGTGGATCTGCAAGAGCACGGGCGTGGCTTTGAAGTACGCCCCTGGTTCTTGCAAGTAATCAACGAACGCTTGGCGTTTTTACTAGAAAAAGGGGGCTTCAGCCCCCTTTTTTCATGGTCTTGAAGATTTTATGGCTCCGACCTCGTCCTCCCGTTCTATATCGCTTCCTGCATTGGGTGCGTTGATCTACGCCTTGTGCTGGCTATTGCCCAACCACCACGAGCCTTGGGTTGACTTCTACGCCGATGCTTGGGCGGCCTGTGCGATGTGGGGCCTCGGCGCTATGGTGCTCTGGCGGATCAACAAAACGCAGCCGGTGGCTTGGCACGTCCTTCCTCTAGCGGTTTTGGCGTGCTGCGTGATCGTATGGGCGCAATACGCGGCGGGTCTGGTGGAAGCTAGAGGGGTGGCGTGGACCAGTTCCCTGTATTTGATAGGGTTGGCCCTGACCATGCTGGTGGGGGCTGCGCTGGAGCGGTGGCGGCCTTCGCACGGTGCCGATTTTCTGTTCATGGCGGCGCTGGTGGGGGCGTTGGGATCGCTGCTGATCCAGTTCCAGCAATGGCTGCAAATCGACCCCGGCAGCGCGTTCTGGCTCTTCCTTCCTGCCCCTCCCGAGCGCTTTCATGCCAACCTGGGGCAACCGAACCAATTGGCCAGTTTGCTCTGCCTCGGCGTGCTGGCGTGCGCGTGGCTGCATCAGCGCAGCCGATTGCCTGGCCTTGTGGCCTGGTTCCTGGCCGTTTTGCTGGCGGTCGGACTGGCGCTGGCGGAGTCGCGCACGACCTGGCTGGTCGTGTTGTTGTCCTTGGCGATGCTGGCCCTGTTCCGCAAACGCCTGGCCATCACGCGGGGCGTCATGGTGGGCGCGTTCACCTGGACCGGCATGTTCGCGGTTTTCCTCGTTGCGCTTCCCCATGTCGATGTGTGGTTGGGACGGGCGTCCCAGCTGCGACCCGTGCGGAGCATCTCGAACCTGGAACTGCGCCTGGACGTCTGGATGCATCTTTGGGAAGCCGTGTGGAGCCGCCCCTGGTTCGGTTTTGGCTGGATGCAAACCAGTTTTGCGCAGTTCGCTCCGAACCCCTACGACATGGTCACGGCGGGAACGCACCGGCATGCCCACAACCTGCTGATGGATCTGCTGGTTTTCACAGGGATTCCGCTGGGTTTGGCTTTTTGCACAGTGCTGGTCTTGTGGACCGTTCTTGCGATCCGTCGCATGGCCCAGCCAGAGCACCTCTGGATGTTCCTGTTCGTGGCCGCGCTGGGTGTGCACGCCATGCTGGAATATCCCCTCTACTACGCCTACTTCTTGCTGCCATGCGGCCTCATGCTGGGCGCGTTGAACGAGGCTCTGCGGTTCAAGCCCGTCGGGCAGACGGGGCGTTGGCCGATCGCCATCATGATGGGAGTGGCTGGCGTGGGATTGGCCATCACGATCCATGACTACCTGCGAATCGAAGACGATTTCTTCTCTCTCCGCTTCGAGCGCCAGCAATTGGCCGCGCCCTCTGATCGCCTGGCCCCGGAAGTGGTATCTCTGACCCAGTTGCAGGACTTGATGTGGCTTATCCGGGTCAGCCCCGGCAAGGCGCACTCCGAGCAGGATCTGGTCCGCGCTTCACGGACCACGAAACTATTGCCCAGCACCATCACCCTCTACAAGCTTGCCGCAATGTATGGTGCGGCCGGCAAAACCCAGGAGGCGGAATATTGGGTCGTGGTGATGACGCGCTTGAACCAGCCCAGCCAGAATCTGGTCGCCGAGTTGCGCCGCCAATGGGATGAACAGGCCGCGGTCTATCCGGAGATGGCTAAGGTGGCGTGGCCGAAGTAGGGGGTGTTTTCCAGTCGGATTTGCCGCCGAGTTTTTTCGCCACCCTCACGCCGCTGATCTCCATGTGCTTGTCCACTGCCTTGCACATGTCGTACACCGTGAGCAAGGCGACCTGGGTGGCCATCAACGCCTCCATCTCCACGCCCGTCGGCCCCACGGTTTCCACGGTCGCCGTGCATTCGATGCCGACCCCCTCGGATGCGGTCGCAAACGTCACGGCGATGCGCGTCAGCGCCAAGGGATGGCACAGCGGAATCAGATCGCTGGTCTTTTTCGCCGCCTGAATACCCGCGATGCGGGCGATGCCCAGTACGTCACCCTTCGCAGCGGTGCCGGACTGGATGATGGCCAGCGTTTCCGCCTGCATCTCGATGCGGCCGGTGGCGACGGCAACGCGGTGCGTGGCCTGCTTGGCGCCCACATCGACCATGTGGGCTTGGCCCAGGGCGTCGAAGTGGGTCAGGCTGGAGGGAGTGGGGGTATCGCTCATACAAGTACTGGGGATTGCACGCGGGTCATTCGCCGGCAGGGAACATTCGGGGGCCAGGGCATCATACGGTCATGTGTAGCGGCCATGGCCGGGGTGGCGTGGCTGAATCAGTGCAGGAGACTTTGCGTGTCATTTGATCGAAAACGGCCTCTGGTGCTTGTGCGTCAGGCGGTGGCCGCTTCCCTTTTCATCCTGAGCGCTGTGTGCGGCACGACCGCCGTGCATGCGCAAGCGGGCCTGCCCACGCTGGGCGACAGCTCCGACCTCACCACCGCCCAGGAGCGCCAGCTCGGCGACCGCATCATCCGCGAGCTGTACCGCGATCCGGATTACATCGACGACGCGGTGCTCAACGAGTACGTGGACAGCATCTTCCAACCCCTGGTAAAAGCGGCGCGCGAGCGCGGGGAGCTCTCCCCCGAACTGGACGAGCGCTTCGCGTGGGAAATCCTGCTGGGCCGGGACCGCACGGTGAATGCCTTCGCGCTGCCGGGCGGCTATTTCGGCGTGCACCTGGGATTGATCGGCGTGGTGTCCACGCGCGACGAGCTGGCGTCGGTGCTGGCGCACGAGCTGAGCCACGTCACGCAGCGCCACATCTCGCGCCTGATCACGCAGCAGAACCGGCAGACGCCGCTGATGCTCGGGGCTCTGGTGCTGGGCGCGCTGGCCGCCAGCAAGAGCCCGAATGCGGCCCAGGCGCTGATGATCGGCGGGCAGGCGGTGGCGGTGCAGAACCAACTGAACTTCTCGCGCGACATGGAGCGCGAGGCCGACCGCATCGGCTATGGGCTGATGGCGCCGGCCGGCTTTGCGCCGCAGGGGTTCGTGGCCATGTTCGACAAGCTGCAGCAGGCCAACCGCATCAACGACAACGGCAGTTGGCCCTATTTGCGCAGCCACCCGCTGACCACGCAGCGCATTGCCGACATGCATTCGCGGTTGCCTCCAGGGGGCGCCGCCGCCGCACCGGCCACGCCCACGCTGGAACACGCGATGATGGCCGCGCGCGCCCGCGTGCTGTCCCGTCCGGGCGTGGATGTCTGGCGGCAGTGGACGACCGAGCCGCTGGGCACCGGTTTCGCCGCCCAGCCGTTGCCCCGCCGGGTGGCAGCCTGGTATGCGGCGGCGCTGAGCGCCAGCCAGCTGCAGGACGTGCCGGCGGCGCGCACCGCACTGCGGGGCTTGATGGAGGCGGTGCGCGGCGATGCGCCGGCGCTGCGGCAGGCGAAATTGCTCAGTGCGGAAATCGAATTCGCGGCCGGGGACTTCCAGGCCGCATTGCTGCAGTTGCCAGCGCAGACGACCCTGGCTTCTTCAGCGAGCCCTGCAGTCCAGTCCGCTGCGCCGACGGGGCGGCCGGAGATGCTGCTGCGCACGCAGGCCCTGCTGCGCACGGGCAATGCCCAGGAAATGACTGGCCCGCTGCAGACGCGGGTGGCGACGCATCCGCACGATGCCACCGCATGGCATTTGCTGGCGGCGGTGTGGCAGCAGCAGAACCACCCGCTGCGCGCGGTGCGGGCCGAGGCCGAGGCGCATGCGGCACGCTACGACTACCAGGCCGCGGTGGACCGGTTCAAGGCGGGCCAGGATCTGGCGCGCAAGAGCGGCAGCCGGGGGGGCGATGCGGCCGACTACATCGACGCGTCGATCATCGAGACGCGTCTGCGGGCCGTCGATTCACTTCTTAAGGAACAGGCCGCCGAGCGCTGATTCGATGAGCACGCCCAGCACCGAATAGATCAGCGAGCCGATCAGCGCCGCCGCGAAGCCTCGTACCTGGAAGCCGTCGCCCAGCACCGTGGCGGCGGCCCAGAACATGAGCGCGTTGATGACGAAGAGAAACAGCCCGATCGTGAGGACGGTGACCGGCAGCGTCAGCACCACCAGCACGGGCCGCAGCACGACATTGAACAGGCCGATGACGAAGGCGGCAATGAGCGCGCTGGTGAAGCTTTTCACCTCCACGCCGCTGTACACGTAGGCCACGAACAGCAGCGCCGCAGCGCTGAGCAACCACTTGAGGATGAGTTTCATCATGGCGCGGGAGCATAGCACCCGCATGCCATGGCTCGGCGGATTCGCTGGCCTGTCCCCGGCCCGCGAATGCGCTCAACCGCTGCGTTCAGGCGCCAGCGAAGCGATGGCTTCGTGGGTTCTTCGGGCGAGGCTTGCTGTCCGTCAGCCTGACCCCCGCTTCAGCCATGCGTTGCGGATGACGTTAGCAACGGTTCCCTGGCCTGGCTTTCCTGGGCGACCGCCCGGAATGGACGCGTCAGCGAACTCATGGCAGACGAGGCGCTTGAGGCAGCGACCTGTCCGACGAAGCCCACGCTGTCGAGCACCCCCGCCATGGCGGTGAGGGCCGCGCCTCCGACGTGACGCAGCAATTCGTTGTGAGGCGCGAGCCTCGCGACGATGGCCTCCTCGTCGATGGTCGGTTGCAGGCCGCTCGTCTCACCCGCTCCGCTCTCGAGGTCACCGATGTTTGCAGCAGAGTGTTGGAGCAAGTCCCCGATCACATTCGCGAAGCGCTGGTGATCGCTGGACACGATACCCGGGACGCCGGTCTGAGAGATGGCGGCAATGACATTCATGCCAATCATCTCGATCGGTGCAAAAGCGGTGCTGCGCAGGATGCGCAGCGCCGCTTCTGGAAGCGCACCGGTGACCATGCCACCGAGGAGGAAGGGCACGAGCCCCACCGCGAGTGCGACGCCCATCGACTTCTTGCCGATCACCGTACTGGGCTCCATCTTGAGTGCCAGCTCGGTGGCCAGATGGATGGCTTCGTCTTGTGCGACGCCCTCGGGCAGCTTCATCACGCCGCTGTGGACCGCGTGCTCGACGGCCTCCTTGACCGACTCACGGATCTCAGCAATCTCTCCAGGCACGCCCGCCGCCGCCGAGAGGATGGCGACCTCGGTTGTCCCCACGCCGATCAGCGCAGCGACAGCTCTCGGTAGACGAGCGGCGTTGTACTCGAGCAAGTTGTTCGGCAACGCGCCGATGGCCGACACGACCCCGGCAGTGAGCGCCTCGCCGAGCTTTTGCATGAATGGGAAGGGATCGCCACGGTCATTGGCCATGCGCTTCTTGACCGTCATCGTGTCCGCCGCCTCGATCGCGACCATGGGCGCCGCGTCGATCACGGACGCCGGCAGGCCCCACGCCACGGATGCGAAGCCGGAACCCAGCAGCGCGAGCTTGGCCTTTGGTGCCGCCACGAGCTCCCACAGCGAGCCCAGCCCCGAGCTGACGGCCAGGCTCGAGCCAAGCAGCTTGAGGTCGATGCTCTTGGCCGTAGCAAGCTGCAGCAGTCCTGTGGCAGCCATCTTCAGCGACAGGTCCGGCCGTGCGGCAAGCCGTTCCTCGATCAAGGATTTCAGTGCGGGCAAAGACGATTCCATCCTCGGACGTGCCTCCCGCAGCAGCGGGATGATCCGGCCGCGAAGGTCATCGCCGATCGCCTGCTCACCGCGAGCAATCACGCCGAGTAGCAGCGGGATGGTGGCGTGCTCCATCGGGGCGCTGAGGTCTTCGCCAAGCGCCGCCTTGAGGCTGTCCAATGTGTTTCCACCGTTGGCGCCCAGGCGAAGCGATAGCGTCGGCTCCTTGCCAGCCAGGGCCATGAATTTCAGACCGGGCACTTCGGCAGGATCGATCGCCAGGGACTCCAGCAGCTTCTGGGTCACCGGGTTTTTGGACGTGAGTTGATTCCCCTCCACGCGAACAGTGCCCTGATAAGACGGGCCGGGACGGCTGTCGGATTGCAGATCGGCAAGCCGATCCGCTTCAATGCGAGGGCCCAGGCTGCTCGTGGAGGTCAGCGACTGACCTTTGGGCCGAATCGGAGGTCCGGACTCCATGGTGGACGGACGGGGCGAGCCGGGACGCGATGAAGGCTGACTCGCCGGCTGCTCGGGCACGGAAGAGGTAGAGGCGACGGAGGTGGAGACCAAGGGAGCAATCTGCATGGGTAATCTTGAGGCTGGAGGTGAGTGAAAAAACCTCCACCATCGCGTAGCCGTGCCAAAAATAACCCAGGGATCGCGAAGTCCAGTCTCCTTTCACGAAGTGCCTCGCTGCAGCAAGATCCCCCGTTGTCGCGGGTACCCGGAACCTCCGCGACGCACCGGACGCAACAGGTCGTCAGCCAGCACAACTACGTCATGTGTGCAGGACAGGCCCTTGCGCGTAACTGCTGGGCAGCAAGGCCGTGGGGGAGGATCACTCCGCCACGAACATGAACATCGCGCCCAAGCCGGCCAGCGTGCCCGGCAGGGACCAGCGGCGCGGCGATGGCTTGCGCGTGATGTTGACGGGGGCGGCCACCGCCTGGACGGGCGCCGGCGCGGCCACTTCGTCCTGCTTGGGGCGGCGTGCGTCGATCACGGGCACGGCGCCGTGTTCGGCCTGCAGCTGGGTGAGCAGATCGGCCAGCGGGCCCTTGGCCAGCACGGTGCTGGCCTGCACCCCCTCGGCCTGCAGCCAGGGAACGATCTGGCCGAACAGCTTGTCGGCCCACTTGGTGCGCCAGTTCTCGCGGGCGCTGTGGCTGACCCACTTGCTGATGCGGTGGGTCATGCGCGGCGCGCAGGCCACCAGCACCCATTCCGTTTTCTCGGCCGAGGCGCGGTGAGACAGGGGCGCCAGGACCTGCCGGGCCTGCTCGGCGTCGTCCACGTAAACGATGACTTTGTTCATGAGGCTTCCTTGTGACCTGGCAGGGGTGCCGTTAGCAATGGGGAGAGGGCCGGGCGAAATGGCCGGACGCCTGGCGGCGCCCGTGCCGTTTCGCCCAACGTTCGTCGTCAAGGCCTGCCCGCTCAGCCGTGGGCGGCCGGAGCCGCTGCGGCGCGGCGCGAGGCGATGGCCTTGCCGACCACCAGCACCAGCAGGGCGCCGGCGATGTGCGCGGCCCAGTACAGGGTGTCGGAGATCACGGCCAGGCCTTGCGCGTCGAGCGTGCCCAGCTTCGGTGCCCAGCTCCAGCGCTCGGTGTTGACGAAGATCGGGTCGGTGACCAGCATGCCGCCGGCGATCCAGCCCAGCAGCATGCCGCCGATGGTGATGATGATGGGGAAGCGCTCCATGAGCTTGATGACCAGCTGGCTGCCCCAGACGATGATCGGGATCGAGATCAGCAGGCCCAGGACCACGAGCAGCATCGAGTGCTCGCCGGCATTCTGGGCGGCGCCGGCGATGGCGATCACGTTGTCCACGCTCATCACCAAGTCGGCCACGATGATGGTCTTGATGGCCGCGAACAGCTTGTCGCTGCCTGCCACGTCGCCGTGGCCGTCTTCGTCGGGTGCCAGCAGTTTGATACCGATCCACACCAGCAGCAGCGCGCCCACGAACTTGAGGAACGGCAGCGCCAGCAGCGTCATGGCGAACGCGATCAGGATGACGCGCAGGATGATGGCGCCCGCGGTGCCCCAGATGATGCCCTTGGTTCGCTGGGCGGGTGGCAGCTTGCGGCAAGCCAGCGCGATGACGACCGCATTGTCGCCACCCAGCAGGATGTCGATGATGATGATCTGCCCCAACGCGACCCAGAACTCGGGTGAAGTCAAGAAGTCCATAAATTCCTCAAAAGCAATGGCCGGGAGGAGGAACCCGCTACCCCTGTAGCGCCGGGCCCCTCCGGGAACGGGGGCTGACTGCGGAGGTGACCTGAGGCACGCCCGCGTTGCGCGGAGCGTTGTTCGATAGGGACGGCCTTGATCAGCCCGCGCAGGGCCCATCAAAGGTCTCGCTCGGTCCGCCATGCCGTGCATGGATGGACCCGGCCTGCCGGAAGCTTGCGCTTCGTACTGACGACAGGACCGACAAGCCCAGCCGCCCCGGGCGGTGTGCCTGCCGGATGTCTGCTGGGTTGGGAGCTACTCCCCTTCGAAGCCGGCATTGGAACACAGGGGCGAGCGGCCGTGCAAGCGAACGTGTCCCGCGCGCCGGGACGGTTTTGAGCCAAACAGGCCCCACGCCGGCGTTTTGATTGCCTTTGCTGCTATCAATTCGTGAGTGTTCTGCGGGGCGGCTCAGAGGCCGTCGGGCGCCGCGGGAGCGCACCCGGGCAGCGGTATGATCGCGGCCCCCTTTCGCACACCCATGGCCGTCCTGCACATCACCGACATCGAAGCCGCCATCAACCATTGGCGCGCCCGGTCGCCGTCGCCCGACGGCGTGACGCTGGCGCCCGAGCTGGTGGCGCTGGCCGAGGTCTACGCGATGATGGTGTACTGGCACGAGGACGAAGCCGACGAGGCGGGCTTTCCCCCGGCGGCCATGGCAGCCTGGCGCGCCTGGTACGAGACCACGCCCGACACCCCGTGCATCGCCATCTGCTCCACCAGCCAGGGCGACGAGCAATGCAAGGGCTGCGGCCGCAGCTTCGCCGAGGTACAGCACTGGCTGGCGATGACGCCGGTCGAAAAGCGCACCGTGTGGCGGCGCATCACGCTGGAGAGCTCGGCATGGCGTTTCAACCGCTACGCCGAACGCGCGGCGGAAGGCAGCGCCCCGGCCGAGGCCAAGGCGCCTGCCTGAACGGCGTCGGTGGGCGTTGCGGCCCCCGGTGCGGGGGGATGAGCGGCGCCATGGCTTTCCCGCCCTTTACGGGCTGCGGGACAGCGGCTATGGTGGGTTCATGCTCCGTCTGACCCAGGCCCCCAACATCGCGATCGCCACCCTGTGGGCCGACCTGCTGCGCGAGGGCGGCATGCCGGCGTCGGTGCAGCGGCAGTACCTGGGGGCCGCCGCCGGGCACCTGCCGCCAGACCAGTGCCTGCCCGAGATCTGGCTGGAGCACGACGAGCACGCGGCCCGCGCGCGGCAACTGCTGCAGGCGTTGCAGAACCTGCCCCAGCGCCGCTGGCTGTGCGGGTGCGGCGAAATGGTGGAGGGCGGGTTCGAGCAGTGCTGGCAGTGCGGCGCGCTGATGCCGCAGCCGGTTTGAGCTCAGAGAGCGCCGCATGCCATCGGGCGGGCCGGCGCGGCGTGTGGCTGGCCGCACGCTGTGATGCTCACTTATTGATAGCAATATGCCCTAGTCGATCATGCCCTGGAGGCCCATCAGGCTTCCAACCCTGCCGACCCGGCAGCCCCCGTGGCCGCGTCACTTCCAGCGCTGGGGCTCCACGTGCACGCTGCCCAGGTTGCTGCTCAGGGTGAGCGCGCCCTCCTGCACCGTGGCCTGCAGCTGCATGCTGCGCTCCGCGAGCGCGGCCAGGGCCTGCGAGGCCTCGGCGGGCAGGCGCCACACCTGCAGCTTGTCCAGGCGCGACAGCTTGGTCTGGATGCCTTTCCACCACACCTCGGCGGCATGGTGGAAGCAATACACGATCACGGCGTCCGACTTGCTGCAGGCCTTGGTGAGCGGCTTGTCCTCGGGCTGGCCGACCTCGATCCACAGGCGCTTGCGGCCGGTGAAGTCGGTCAGGGAGACGTCCGGGTCGTCCGGGTCGGACAGCCCCGCGCCGAAGGCCAGGGTGCCGTCGCCCTGGCACACGGCCTGCAGCTGGTGGGCGTGGAGGGCCAGCGCCGCCAGCCGCACCATCATGCGTTCGTCGGTTTCGCTCGGGTGGCGGGCCAGCGTGAGCGAATGGTCGGCGTAGTAGCTGTTGTCGATGTCGGCGATCTGCAGGTTCGCCTTGAAGATGGTGGATTTGATGGCCATGGGCTGGTGCTCACAAAAATATAGCAGTCCACGCCCGATGGTGGGGCGCGGACCGGCAAAAGGGCTTCAACCCCGGCGGTGGTCGGTCAGACGCGGCGCGCCAGTTCGGCGGCCTTGCCGATGTAGCTGCCGGGCGTCATGGCGAGCAGGCGCTCTTTTTCGGCCTCGGGAATCTCCAGGCTGCGGATCAGCCCGTGCAGGGCCTCGGCCGTCACGGTCTTGCCGCGGGTGACTTCCTTGAGCTTTTCGTAGGCGCCCGGCACGCCGAAGCGGCGCATCACCGTCTGGATCGGCTCGGCCAGCACTTCCCAGGAGGCGTTCAGGTCGTCCGACAGCGCCTCTTCGTTCAGTTCCAGCTTGTTCAGGCCGGTCATGAGCGAGGTGTACGCCAGGGCCGCGTAGCCCAGTGCCACGCCGATGTTGCGCAGCACGGTGCTGTCGGTCAGGTCGCGCTGCCAGCGGCTCACGGGCAGCTTCTCGGACAGGTGCTTGAGCAGCGCGTTGGCCAGGCCCAGGTTGCCTTCGGCGTTCTCGAAGTCGATCGGGTTGACTTTGTGCGGCATGGTCGAGGAGCCGATCTCGCCGGCCTTGAGCTTTTGCTTGAAGTAGCCCAGGCTCACATAGCCCCAGATGTCGCGCGACAGGTCGATGAGGATGGTGTTGGCGCGCGCCACAGCGTCGAACAGTTCGGCCATGTAGTCGTGCGGCTCGATCTGGATGCTGTAGGGCTGGAAGGTCAGGCCCAGGCCCAGGGGCTCGGGCGTTTCCACCACGCGCTTGCTGAAGGCTTCCCAGTCGAAGTCGGGCCAGGCGGACAGGTGGGCGTTGTAGTTGCCCACGGCGCCGTTCATCTTGCCCAGCATCTTGACCGAGGCCACGCGCTCGCAGGCGGTCTGCAGCCGCACGACCACGTTGGCCAGTTCCTTGCCCACCGTGGTGGGACTGGCGGTCTGGCCGTGCGTGCGGCTCAGCATGGGCACGGCGGCGTACATGTGAGCCATCTCGCGCAGCTTGAGCACGATGCGGTCCAGGCCCGGCAGCACGACTTGGTCGCGGCCGGAGCGCAGCTGCAGGGCATGGCTGGTGTTGTTGATGTCCTCGCTGGTGCAGGCGAAGTGCACGAACTCGGCCGCCTTCTCCAGCTCGGGGCGGGCCTCGAACTTGCCCTTGAGCCAATATTCCACGGCCTTCACGTCGTGGTTGGTGGTCTTCTCGATGTCCTTGATGGCGGCCGAATCGGTTTCGGAAAAATTCTTCACCAGCCCCAGCAGGTAGGCGCGTGCGCCGGTGGTCAGGGGCTTGAACTCGGCGAAGCCCGCATCCGACAGCGCGATGAACCAGGCCACTTCCACCTGCACCCGGCGGTGCATGTAGCCGTGCTCGCTCATGATCGGGCGCAGGGCGGAGAGTTTGGCGGCGTAGCGGCCGTCGAGGGGCGAGAGGGCGGTGATGGTGGACAGGCTCATGGGCGGGGATTGTAGGTGGCGCTGCCTGTAAGCTATCCAAGGCAAGACTGCCCATAAAATCAAGCGGCCTTGTCCCCGTCCCCTGCCGTGCCCGGAAGAACACCATGAAATTGATCGGATCCTCAGCCAGCCCCTATGTGCGCAAGGTGCGTATCGTGATGGCCGAGAAGAAGCTGGACTACCGCTTCATCGAGGAAGACGTCTGGGCCGAGGACACGACCATCGCCACCTCCAACCCGCTGGGCAAGGTGCCGTGCCTGGTGATGGAAGGCGGAGAGGCCGTGTTCGATTCACGCGTCATCGTCGAATACCTGGACACCCTCTCGCCCGTGGGCCGGCTGATTCCCACGCAAGGCAGGGAGCGCGCCGAGGTCAAGACCTGGGAGGCCCTGGCCGACGGCGTGATGGACGCGGGCGTGCTCGCCCGGCTCGAGTCGCGCTGGACCGGCCGCCAGGAGGGCGAACGCAGCCAGGCGTGGATCGACCGCCAACTCGGCAAGGTCGAGGCGGGCATCAAGGCCATGGCCCAGGGCCTGGGCGAGAAGCCCTACTGCAGCGGCATCCACATGAGCCTGTCCGACATCGCCGTGGGCTGCGCGCTGGGCTGGATCGGCTTTCGCTTTCCCGAAATCGAATGGCGTGCCGAGCATGCCAACCTCGCCCGGCTGCTGGACAAGCTGGAGCAGCGCGTGAGCTTCGCCGACACACGGCCTGCCTGATCGATCGCCCCGGCCCCGGGGCGCTGACTGACCAAAAAGCAGCGCCCACAAAGCCAAAAGCGCGCAACCTGCGAAGGTTGCGCGCTTTGTTTTTGGCGGAATAAAAAAGTTGCGAAGCGTCCCGAAACGAATTTAGAGAGGGAGGGAGGAGAAGCGCTTCAGGGTTTCAGTTGAACCACCAGGGTTCAAAAGGCTTCGCAACAGTAAAGGGTTGATCGGGGGGCAAGCGTCGCCGCCTGCACTGGTTACTAGAGTAGTGACGATCCCGGGAAGTTCCAGAGGGAAGGTGGTTAAAACCATCAGAAAATGTAACTATTTCCATATCACGGAACTGCTTCAGAACGGTGACGTCTTCGGGCGCCCCGCGTCCAGTTGCTGCTCGATCGCGCGCACCAGCCGGGGGTCGCCCGGCTCCACCACGCTGGCGAAACTGCCGACCACCTTGCCGTCCCGGCCCACCAGGTACTTGTGGAAGTTCCAGCGGGGCGCCTCGCCGGCCTGGGCTTTCAATTCCCGGTACAGCGGCGAGGCGTCGGCCCCGACGACCCGGCTCTTGGCGAACATCGGAAACTTGACGCCGAAGGTGTTCTCGCAGAAGTCGGCGATCTGCGCATTGCTGCCGCCCTCCTGGGAGAAATCGTTGGAGGGGAACCCCAGCACCACCAGCCCCCGGTCCTTGTAGCGCGCGTGCAGGGCCTCCAGCCCCTGGTACTGCCCCGTGAAGCCGCAGTAGCTGGCCGTGTTGACGACCAGCAGCACCTTGTTGCGGTACTGGCACAGTGGCTGAGGCAGTTCGTCCTGCAGGCGCAGGGGGGTGTGGCGCAGCAGGGGAGGGCAGGTGCCGTCTTCCGTCGCGGCCGCCGGGCCCGCGGCCCGCGCGGGAAGGCCGGACAGGGCGAGCGGCGCAGCCGCCAGGGCAAGGCAAAGGACTCGGCGCAGCATGAAGGTCTCCTTGTCGATGGGGCGCCACAGGCAGTGGATCACGCAATGGGGGGCGGCCCACGAACGAGTTTGGCGCAAATCGGCGGAAAAGTCCCGCCCCCGCGCGCGCCAGGAGGCCGCCGCTGACAGGAGCGGCCCTGGGAAACGTTCTCAGACGAGGCTGAGCAAGCGGTTCAATTGCAGTTGCACGCGCACATCGCGCTGGGCGATGGCGCCGGTCACCTTCCAGGCGGGCTGGGCGGTGTCGCGCGGAATGAGCTCTCCGGTGGGCATGCCGTTGCGGTTGAGCACCACGGCCACGCGCGGCGTGGTGGCGCTGCCGCCGCGGCGCAGGGTGACGGCGATCTCCTGGCTCACCAGCCGCACGAACGCGCCCGGAGGGTACACGCCCAGGGTTTTCACCAGGGCCGAACCGGCTTCATCCACCTGGTGCGATTCGTCGTAGTAGCTCGCCTGCATCGCCGCGGTGACGGGCATCGGCGCGCGCGAGGCGCGCGGGGCCAGGCGGGCGCCGAACACGTCCGCCCGCTGGATCAGCCGGGCGATCTGCTGGCCTTCGCTTTTGTCGGCCAGCGGGCCCGGCGAGCGGTGGTGGTGGCAGCGCACGGCTTCCAGCCATACCGGGTCGTGCACGCCCAGATGGCGCAGCAGGGTTTCAGATCGGGTGGCATGGCTTTCCACCGCGGCGATCTGCTCCGAGGTGAGCGGCTGGGCCTGCACGGCCAACTGGTCCTGCAGCGCGGTCATGGCGATGTTCATGGACAGCGCCGCGCGCCCGGTCTGCATCACGCGCTCCACCGGCCAGCGCAGCTGCTCGACGGCGACCAGCATGCACACGCAGGCCACGAGCATGGCGTGGGTGCCGCTGTACTGCCGGGTTTCGTGGCCGGACAGGTAGATGAGGGCCAGCAGGACCGCGTCGGGGCTCTGGCGGCAGTGCAGGGCGAGTTCGCGGTGCAGCGCATCGAAACGGTCGGGAAAGTCATGCGCCTGCGGCGCGCGCAGCAGCTGCGTGGCCCGCAGCTGCAGCCCTGGCCAATCGGGCGGGCCGCCTTCGACGCGGTCGCGCGAGGCCTGGGCGCCAGCGCTGATCTTCATGGAGGCGATCTGGCCGAGCGAGGTGTCGGACATCAGCATCTGCTGCAGCTGCGCCAGATAGGCGCGGTGGCTGTCGCCCGATTCGTCGGTGTCCACGCACAGCTGCAGGCCGCGCGACAGGAGAACATCCAGTTCGTTGCGCGTGCGGATCACGTAGCCTTTTTGCGCCAGCAGCACGCCATCGGCCCCGCGCAGGATGAAGGGAAGCGGGGAGCCGAGCTGGATCGATTCGATGTTCAGCGCAACGAGGTTCATGGTGAGTCGCCGCATTATGGGCGCACGGGTGCGCCTTGAAAGCCGGCGCAATGGCGGGAACCCACCGTTGTTCGCCGGTTCCTGGTGGTGGCCCAGGGCGGTGGCGTGTGGCCGCCCCGTTCATTCAGCAGCGCCCGCGCGGGTCCGCCGGCGCCGCGCACGGCCCGCCGTCAGGGCGTGGGCCGGGACGCGTCCACGCCGGATCCGGCGCTGCGGCCGGCCGGCGGCGTGGGCAGCGGAAGGGGCTGCGGGGTCACGGGGGGCCGCCGTGGGTCGAAGTTGGGGGGCACGGGTCGCGGTACTGCGCGGCCCGTAGCCCCGACGGACTCCGGCGTGGGCAGGGGCATGGGCTGCGGGGTCGTGGGGGACCACCGGGGGCCCGCAGGCGTGGCCCGGCGTCCCGCTGCGCTCGTGGGCGGAGTAGCCCCCTCGGGTGGCAGCGGAAGGGGATTGCTCTCGGACGGCTCGCTGTCCACGTCATCGTCTTCGGGCACCCAGTCGCGCAAGGAGGGGCTGGCGATGACCGGCGGCCTGGGGAGCGGGTGAAGGGGGTGCTGGTCGTTGAACGGCTCCTTGAACAACTGGCCCAGCGTCGGGCGCCGTTGCCGCGTTGGTGGGGGTTCGACGTCCGGGGCTTGGGGCGTCTGCAGGTCCGGCTCCTCGGGCTCCTGCGCCTTGTTCACGCCGTCGTTGGCCCGGGTGAAGAGGCCTTGCGCTTGCTGTTGTGCCTGGGCCGCGAGCTTGGTGGCCTGGGCTTCGGCGCGGGCGCGCCAGACCGCCTGGGGATCGGCGGCGGCCGCCGGCTCCCGTTCGATTTCGACTTCCGTTTCAGGATCGGGCCTGGGCTCGGGGTTCTGCGCCACCGGGGCGAATTTCGGCGCCCATCGGGCCGAGTGGTCATCCGGGGCCGCGGCGTGCTGCTGCGGGGTGCGGCCCACCTGCTGGGAGCCTGCCGGCAGGAATTCGTGCAGCCGGGTGGACTCCGATGCCGCCTTGCCCTGCAGCATGCCGAGTGCGGCGCTCTGCGATGCCTCGTCCTTGGCCTTCGTCTTGAATTGCAGGTTGTTGGCGGTCCAGGCGTCGTGGCTGTCCAGCAAGGTGCGCACCTTGGCCCGGTAGCCGTCGGCCTTGGCCTGCTGTCCCTGCGCAATCGCCTGCTGGCGCGCGGCCTCGGCCTGCTGGGTGGCCGCCAGGTCCCGCAATCGTGCCGCGGCCTCTTGCTGGGCCAGTGCCTCGGCGGGCTGGCCCGCGGCAGCAGCCCGCCGGATGGCGGCCTGGGCCTGCTGGCTTTCCATGGTGGCTCGCCGGGCGGCTTCGGTCGCCTGCTGCACTGCGGCGGCGGCTTTCTGGCCCGTCTCGGTGGCTTGCTGTGCCAGGCCCTGCAGCTTGTCGTAGGCCTCAGCCGCCTGGGGGCGCAGCTTGGTCACCACGGAAAACGTCATGCCAGGCGCGCTGGCCTGTGCGGCCTGGACCAGGGTGTCCTGCAGGCGCAGCCAGGCGCGGCCGGTCTTTTCTTCCGCCGAGGCATGCGGCACGCCGTCGCGTGCGGCCATGACCGAAACGAACTCGTGCATCCGGGGTTCGAGCTCGGCCAGAAAATCATCCAGGTCTTCGAACTCGCGGATCATCTGGGTCTGGTCGGCCCAGGTCTCGCCATGGCGGGTCGTCATGCGCAGCGTGGTATCGACGCCGCTGTTGGCCAGCTGCTTGCGAAAGTCCAGTCCGGCCCCGCGCGCCTGGGCGGCCCTTTCCGGATCGTGCCTGGATGCCGGCACCAGCCCCAGGCTGGCGTTGGCGCTCGCACGGACATCGGCCCGGTGCTGCGCCGACAGCTTGTATTCCTCCACGTTCAGCCCCGAACGGCTTTCCGTCTGCACCGAGCGCGAACGCTGGTTGCTGCTGGCGACTCCCGCCTGCACGCCGACGCCGATGGCGCGCCGCGTGGCCTTGCGGTCATGCTCGTCGCGGTCCCGCGGCCCGCGCGCGCGGACCATGGCGTTGGCGCCGATGGCCATCTCGGACGTGCGGCTGCGTTTGGTGTTGGACAGCTCCGCCACGGCCAGGGCAGGAAAGTGCTCCAGCAGGTGGGCCAGAGGATCCATGTCCGGGCCGCCCTCCGACGATGTGGCGCCCCCGTGGGCCATGGCAATGAGCGCATCGGCGAAGTGCCGCCGCAAGGTGTCCTCATGGGAGGCGGTGCGCTGCATGCGCAGGCTCACGCCCTCGGTGCGCGAGGTTTCGCCGCCGGCCTCCAGGCGCATGTCGAAGCGCAGCGCGATGCCCGCTTCGTCATCGCCCAGGTTGAACTCGTGGTCCTGGTTCCCCAGCTCGCGCCGCAGGCCCACGCTGAGCCCGACGTTGGCGTTCTTGGAGTCCGCCGTGGCGATCTGCATCTGCATGGCCGCACCGACCATGTTCAGGTCCATCGAGCGCTCGTGCCCCAGGCCGATGCCCGCGATCGGCGTGACGAGTTCCGGCGTGGCGGTGGTCACCGACACGGCCTTGCCCAGTTCCAGCCGGGCCAGCCGCGCATCGCTGCTCTTGATCTTCTCGCCCAGGCTGATGCGCTGCGACAGCGATTTCATCACTTCGGCCGCGTCGGCCGGGCCGCGCAGGTCGTTGAACAGCGTGATGGTGTCGGACACGCACAGCTCGAAGCGGTTCACGTGCACGTCCCGCTGCAGGGCCTGCAGCGCGGGCGCCGCCGTTTTCACGGCATCGGCCACCGTGCGGGGCGCGGTGCTGCCGGAGGCCGCGCCGGTGGTGGCCGCGGGCGGGCTCCATGGCACGGCCAGGGCCGCATCGACCAGGGTGCGCATCAGCCGGCCCGCATCGTCGCCCGATTCCTTCATCTGGGACCAGGCGCTGCGCACCGAAGCGGGCCAGGCGTCCTGCACCTGGTCCAGGGCCTCTTCCCGGGACGGCCGCTCGCCCTCGGGCAGGGTCTTGAGCCAGTCCTGGGTGAGCTTGCTTTCGATGGCCTCGAAGGTGTCGATGCGCAGGGACCGCAAGGCGGCCGCGGGCTTCACCTTGGCCAGCAGGTCGGCCGATACCACCATGAGGTCGGCCAGTGCCCGGGTCTGCGGCGCTTCCACGCCGGCCGCGGCCCTGGCCGCTTCGGCAATCTCGTGGAAGCCGCCGATGGCTTCGTGGGCGATGGCATCGGTGCGCAGGCCCCGGGCGACCTGGCTGGGGCCCACCGTGGGCGACAGCGTGCCATCGGCCAGCGCGCGCAGGTCGGTGTGCTCTCCCAGCACCCTCAGGATGTGCCCGACATTGGGGCGGCTGCCGCGCAGCGATTGCCAGGCGGCGGCCAGGCCCGGGGGCAGCCCGGCCAGGCCCTCGGCCCCCAGGTGGGCCTCCACTTTCTGGAAAAAGCCCTTGCCCAGGTGCTTGAGCGTGTTCTGCGAAGGGGCCGGCGCGCTCCCGCCCAGCCCCAGCTCCTTCAGCACCCCGAGCATCAGGGTTTCGGCCGGCAGCGCGCCGGCCCCTGCGCGCGCTTGGAGATCGATGCGCAGGTCGGTGGCGGTGCGGTGCAGCGATGCCACGGCCTCGTCGCGGCGCGGCAGCATGCCGTTCTCGCTGGCGGCGGCGGTCATCTTGCGCATGACCGATTTGCGCCACATCGTCGGCTGCGCGCCAGGCAGCCAGGACGCGATGGCGGGCAGCGCAGGCGCCAGCAGCCCTTCCATGCCCGCCGAATTCTTGACGATGGCCTTGGGCAGCCCGCCCGTCAGCCAGTTCTGGAACCGCCCCATCCGCCCGGACGCCGCGCGCGCGTTGCGCTGGCTGGTCTGGTCGAGCGCGCCGTCGCTGAACTGCAGCAGCCGCTGGCGCACGCGGTCGTAGCTGGATCCCGGCGCCTTGGTCGTGAACCCGTTCTGCAGGCAATGGAACGCGGTGCGCTGCGCCACCGTGCGCTCGGATTCGGGCACCGGGTGGTGCCGTGGCTGGGCCAGCTCGACCGCATGCGCCACTGCGTCGCGCAGCAACGCCATGTCCGCCGGGGCCTCGGCCGACCCGGGGCCCTCCTGCTGCCGGGACGACTGCAGATGCAGCATCGCCGACATGGCCACCTGCAAGGCATCCTGCCGGGTCCCGGCGGCGGGAGGGTCCGTCATCCTGGCCAGCAGGCGCATGCCGCCTGCCGGCCTGGCGATGGCGCACGCCAGGCGCGACAGCGGCTGCAGGTCGGCGCGGGTTTCGCGGTCCGGTGGGGAAGGCTGCAGGGCGTCGTGCACCAGGCCGACCAGCCGGGCCGGCGAGCTGTGCGACAGGTTTTCCATGGCCGTCGCCAGCCCCTCGGGATCCCCGGCAAAGGTGTCGCGAGCGGTGTTGATCAGCAGCTCGACGGCCAGCACGTCGGGCACCTTGGTGCCGTGGTTCAGGGCCGCGACCAGCGTGTCGGTGGCTGCCTGCAGCCGGGGCTGCAGGGGCTCGGGCACGCCCGAGAGCAGTTCGGCGACCATCCTGGCGTTGGCGGCGGTCGCCGCGTCCTTGGAGCGCTGCTCGGCGGCCTTGGCGGCGTCGGTCAGCTGCTGCAATGCGCCTTCCGTGTTCACGCGCGCGCCACCGGGCAACGCGGCCTGGGTGGCCAGGTGGATGGTGGCCTTGGCCTTCTCGGCATGGACCAGGCCTTCCAGATGGCCCAGCACGATGGACTTCGTCTCCGCCGTGGCGCTGCCCTGGCTGCTCTGGCCCCCTGCCTTGAGGCCCCCGGCTTCATAGAACATCTCCAGCGCGTCGCTGGGCACGCTGGCAGGGCCCTTGCCCAGCGACAGCACGGACAGCGCCTGCTGGGCCCAGTACGCCGCCGTGCCCGCGATGCCGCCGTCCCGGCCCGATCCTTCGGTACCGGGCGACTGGCCGGTCTCCACCTGGTGCAGTGCCTCCTGCACGGCCTGCGCCAGCCCGGTCTTGGTGGCGTTGGGCAGTGGCACCCGTCCGTCCGCCTCGAACCGCGGCGCCTGCACCTGGTTGTGCCGCACCACCGGGTGCTGGGTCTGCGTGCCCACCGCCAGCGGGCCCAGGCTGGCGTTGGCCGTGGTCTTGCCGCCCTTCCAGAGGCTTTTGAGCTTGGACAGGACGGTCCGGTCCGAGCGCTGCGCCATGTTGGCGGTGGTGTAGACCGCCGCCGATCCGCTCTTGCCGCGCGCAGCGAGCCCCTCCGGCCCCTTCAGGCTGGCGCTGCGCTCCGGGGCATCCGGGACCGGGGACGCAGGCCGTGCAGGCGTGGACGGAGGCTGTCCGGCCGGCTGGATTTCCCCTGAACTGGTGGCACGCATGGTCTTGTCTCCCTGGAATTCTTCTGGAATCCCATGGTTGTATACAAGTCCTGGCAGCCTTCCCGGTGATGCGAAGCCGTGCATCTGCACGCGAAAAGGCCGCCGCGCCTTGGGCGCAGCAGCGCAAACCCTGTGCTAGAGGGGCGGGCGGCACCGATGGCGGGGCGCCGCCGCGCCGCCACTCACAGCGGGTGCGGCGCTTCGGGCGCGCGGGGTGCCTGGGGGGCTGGTGCGGGCCGCCGCATCACCCGGCGCTGGAACCACTGCGCGAAGTCGTCCACGTAGGTGAACACCGCCGGCACCACCAGCAGGCTGAGCACGGTCGAGGTGATGAGCCCGCCGATCACCGCCACCGCCATGGGCGAGCGAAAGCTCATGTCGGCGCTGCCCAGCGCCAGGGCGATGGGCATCATGCCGGCGCCCATGGCGAGCGTGGTCATGATGATGGGCCGCGCGCGCTTGTGGCAGGCATCCAGCAGCGCGTCCCAGCGGCTCATGCCCTGGTCGCGGCGCGCCACGATGGCGTACTCCACCAGCAGGATGGAGTTCTTGGTGGCGATGCCCATCAGCATGATGAGCCCGATGAGCGAGGGCATCGAAAAGCTCTTGCCCGCCACCAGCAGCGCCACGAACGCCCCGCCCAGCGACAGCGGCAGCGCCGCCAGGATCGTCACCGGCTGCAGGAAGTCCTTGAACAGCAGCACCAGCACGAGGTAGATGCAGATCACGCCCGTGAGCATCGCCAGGCCGAAGCTGGCGAACAGCTCGCCCATCATCTCGGCATCGCCCACGTCGATCAGGCGCACGCTCGCGGGCAGCTGGGCGACGGCGGGCAACTGCTTGACGGCCTCGGTCACCTCGCCCAGGCCGCGCGCGCCCAGCTCGATCTCGAAGTTGACGTTGCGCGAGCGGTCGTAGCGGCTGATGACGGCCGGCCCGCCCGCCACCTCCAGCGTGGCGACCTCGCCCAGGCGCACCGGCCCGCGGGCGCCGGGCACCGTGAGGCGCTCCAGCACCGACAGGTCCTCGCGCGCCGCGTTGTCCAGGCGCACGACGATGGGCACCTGGCGCTGCGCCAGGTTCAGCTTCGGCAGGTACTGGTCGTAATCGCCCACCGTGGCCACGCGCAGGGTCTCGGCGATGGCGCTGCTGGTCACGCCCAGGTCGGCGGCGCGCGCGAAGTCCGGGCGCACGGCGATCTCGGGGCGCACCAGGCTGGCGGTGGAACTCACGCCGCCGATGCCCGGGATGGTGCGGATGCCGCGCTCGACCGCCTGCGCGGCCGTGGCCAGGGCCTGCGGGTCTTCGCTGGCCAGGGCCAGCACGTACTTGTCGTTGGAGCCGCCCAGGCCGATCTTCACGCGAACGCCGGGCAGGTCTTCCAGCGCGGCGCGCAGCTGCTGCTCGATGACCTGCTTGCGCGGGCGCTCGCCGCGCGGGTCCATGCGCAGGGTGAGCGTGGCCTTGCGCGGGTCGCCCACGCCCGCCCCGGCGAACGGGTCGGCGCCGGCCGAGCCGCCGCCGATGGTGGTGTAGATGCTCGCCACGTGGCCCACGCGCTGCACGCGCTCGGTGGCCTGCGCCACCGCCACGCGGGCATCGGCCAGCAGGCTGCCGGGCGGCAGCTCCAGGTTGACCTGGGTCTGCGCGTTGTCGTCGGCCGGGATGAAGCCCGAGGGCAGCAGCGGGATCAGCGCGATCGAGCCGGCGAAGAACAGCAGCGCGCCCAGCAGCGTGATCACGCGGTGGCGCAGGCACCAGGCCGAGGCGCGCATGTAGGTGCCCAGCCAGCGCGGCTCCTTCTCCTGCGCCACCATGGGTTTCATGAGGTAGGCCGCCATCATGGGCGTGAGCAGCCGCGCCACCACCAGCGAGGCGAACACCGCCAGCGCCGCCGTCCAGCCGAACTGCTTGAAAAAGCGCCCGGCGATGCCGCTCATGAACGCGGTGGGCAGGAACACGGCGATCAGCGTGAAGGTGGTGGCGATCACCGCCAGGCCGATCTCGTCGGCCGCCTCCATCGCCGCCTGGTAGGGCGACTTGCCCATGCGCAGGTGGCGCACGATGTTCTCCACCTCCACGATGGCGTCGTCCACCAGGATGCCCACCACCAGCGACAGCGCCAGCAGCGTGATGATGTTGATGGAAAAGCCCAGCAGGTGCATGCCGATGAAGGCCGGGATGACCGACAGCGGCAGCGCCACGGCCGAGACGATGGTCGCGCGCCAGTCGCGCAGGAAGAGCCACACCACGACCACGGCCAGGATGGCGCCCTCGTACAGCAGGCGCATGGAGCTGTCGTACTCGTCGCTGGCGATGTCCACGAAATCGACCGTGCGCGTGAGGTGCAGGTCGGGCCGCTCGGCCTGGAGCTTGTCCAGCGCCCGCTGCACGCCCGCGCCCACCTCGACCTCGCTGGCGCCGCGGCTGCGCGAGACCTCGAAGCCGATCACCGGCTTGCCGTCCAGCAGCGCGGCGGTGCGCTGCTCGGCCACGGTGTCGCTGATGGTGGCCACCTGGTCGAGCCGGATGTGGCGGCCGTCGGTGAGCGGGATGTCCATGGCGCCGATCTCCTGCGCCGTCTGCACGGTGGCGATGGTGCGCACGGGCTGCTCCGCGCCGCCGAGGTCGGCGCGGCCGCCCGCGCTCTCGATCTGCACCTGGCGCAGCTGGCGCGACACGTCGGCCGCCGTGGCCCGCAGGGCCTGCAGGCGCAGCGGGTCGAGCGACACGCGCACCTCGCGCGACACGCCGCCCACGCGGTTCACCGCGCCCACGCCCGGCACGGCCAGCAGGCGGCGGGTGAGGGTGTCGTCCACGAACCACGACAGCGCCTCGTCGTCCAGGCGGTCGGACGCGATGGCGAACGCCAGGATGGGCTGGGACGACAGTTCGAGCTTGGCGACGATGGGGTCGCGCAGGTCGGCCGGCAGGTCGGCGCGCACGCGGCTCACGGCCGAGCGCACGTCGTCCACCGCTTCCTGCACCGGCTTTTCGAGCTGGAACTCGGCCGCGATGGTGGCCGTGCCGTCCACCAGGGTCGAGGTGATGTGCTTGAGGCCCTGCGTGGTGGCGATGGCGTTCTCGATCTTGCGCGCCACGTCGGTTTCCAGCTGCCCCGGCGCCGCGCCCGGCAGCGACGCGGTGACCATGACCACGGGCAGGTCCATGTCGGGAAAGTTCTGCACCTTCATCGCGTGGAACGACAGCATCCCCGCGAAGGAGAGCAGCACGAACAGCATCGCGGCCGGAATCGGGTTTCGGATGGACCAGGCGGAGAGGTTCATGGCAGGTCCTTGCGGGCGGCAGCGGGGCCGCGGTGGCAACCGGGCAAAAGCATGTTTTGCTCCTTATTTAATAGCATGATGCCCTAGTGCTTATTGTGCTGCAGGCATTTTTGATGTGGATGCCGCGGGCCGGGGCGCCGGCGCGGACGCCGCTGCTGCGGGCGCTGCGGCCTGCACGCGCACCAGGTCGCCGTCGTTCAGGAACGCGCCGCCGCGCTCGACCACCGTCACGCCCGGCTGCAGGCCCGAGACGATCTCCACCCGGTCGCCCGTGCGCTGGCCGGTCTGCACGCGGCGCATCACCACGCGGCTGCCCTCGCCGATCTCGAACACGCTGCTGAAGCCGTCGCGCACCACCACCGACGACTGCGGCACGCTGAGCGCATCGCGCTGCCCCAGCAGAAAATCGCCGCGCGCGAACATGCCCGCGCGCACATCGGGGTGGATGGGCAGGTCCACATAGACCAGGCCGTTGCGCGTCTGCGGATCGACGGTGGGGGCGATCATGCGCACCGTGCCCGGCACCTGCGCGCCGCTGGCGGCCGTCACGATCACCTGGCTGCCGGGGCGGATGCGCGGCAGGTCGTTGGAGGTGACCTCGGCGCGCCATTCCAGGCGGCCCTTGCGCACCATGCGAAAGAGTTCGGTGCCCGCGCCCAGCACCGCGCCCACGGTGGCCGTGCGCGAGGAGATGACGCCGCTGTCCGGTGCCAGCACCTGGGCATGCTTGAGCCGCAGCTGCTGCGCGTTGAGGGCCGCCTGCGCCGCCTCCACGCGGGCCTGGGCGGTCTCGCCGGCGGTCGCGTACTGCTGGATCTGCTGCTGGCTCAGGGCGCCGCTGGCCTGCAGCGTGCGGGCGCGCTCGGCGTTGGCGGCGGCCTCGGCGGCGCTCGCGCGGGCCTCCAGCAGGCTCGCCCGGGCCTGGGCCACGTCGGCCTGCAGCGTCTCGGGCGCGAAGGTGGCCAGCACCTGGCCGACGCGCACCGTGTCGCCCACGTTCACGCGCACGTCGGTCAGGCGCAGGCCGCTGCTTTCGGTGCCGATGCTGGCCTCCTGCCACGCGGC
Organism: Acidovorax sp. SUPP950; assembly: GCF_030158935.1. Lineage (NCBI taxonomy): Bacteria > Pseudomonadati > Pseudomonadota > Betaproteobacteria > Burkholderiales > Comamonadaceae > Acidovorax > Acidovorax sp. SUPP950. The sequence continues at coordinate 582,424 of NZ_BQXE01000003.1, forward strand.
GACGTTGCCGTTGGCGGGCAGGCGCTGCGCCAGCGAGGTGCGCGTGGGCTGCGTGGTGGTGACGGTGAGCGCGGGCCGGGGCTCGCCGGCCTTGGCGCTCTTGGCATCGTCCGCCGCGCGCGAGGGGCCGGCGGCCATCAGCGCGCCGGCGGCGGCGAGCACGCACACGGCCAGAACGGCCAGCGCCGCGGGAAGGGAGGAGGGGGTGAATTTCATGCGCTGCATGGGGGTTCCATTCATGCGGTCAACGACGACGACTGAAGACAAAGTGGAAGACGGGGGCGAGCGGGCGCGGGTGCATGGCGGCTCACTGGGCGGGCGTGGCGGAAGGGGCCAGGGTCGAGGCGGGCAGGGGCGCCGCCGCGGCGGCCTGCGGGGTGGCCTCGGCCTCCCAGCCGCCGCCCGCCGCGCGGTACAGGCCGATCCAGGCTGCCATGCGCTCCTGCCGCAGGGTGATGAGCGCGGTCTCGGAGGCCAGCGCCGTGCGGCGCGAATCCTCCAGCTCGACCAGGCTGGCCAGCCCGCCGCGCCAGCGCGCCTCGGTGGCGGTGAACGAGGCGCGGTAGCCGTCCGCGGCGCGCTGCGCATCGGTGCTGCGCGCAGCGGTGCTGGCCAGGCGCACCAGCGCCTGCTCGACCTCGCTCACGGCCTGGCGCACCGTGCCGCGGTACTGCTGCACGGCCGCGTCGTACTGCGCCTGGGCGGAATCCACCTGCGCCGCGCGCCGGCCCGCATCGAAGATTGGCAGCGACAGCCCCACCGGCCCGATGGACCAGGTGTTGGAGGTGATGCTGGCCTCCCCCGTGCGCACCCAGCCGCGGCCCACCGAGCCGCTGAGCGTGAGGCGCGGCAACTGCTGGGCGCGGGCGCTGCCCACGTCGGCGCTGGTGGCCGCCACCTCGCGCTCGGCCGCGTACACGTCGGGCCGCTGGGCCAGCACGCGCGCCGGCAGGGCCTCGATGGCGAAGAGCGCGTCGGGCGCCGGTGCCAGCGGCGCGGCGGCGGCGCGGGCGCGCAGCGCGGATTCGTCCCGGCCGGTGAGGGCCACCAGGGTCTTGAGATCGATCTCGCAGGCCATGCGCTGCTGCTCGGCGCGCACGCGGCCCTCGGCCTCGCTGGCCTGCGCCAGGGCGAGCGTGGCGGGGGCGGTGAAGCCGGCCCGCTCGCTCAGGCGCGACAGCTGCGCGGTCTGCCCGCGCGAGGCGGCATCGGAGGCGGCCACCTCCGCCAGCGCCAGGCACTGGCGCCAGCTGCTGTACTGCGTGGCGACCTCGGCCGCGACGGAAACGCGGGCCTCGTGCCACTGCGCCTGGGCGCCGGCCAGCCGCTGCAGCGCGGCCTGGTTGGCGGCGGCGTTGCCGCCGAACAGGTCCACCTCCCAGCTGGCCTGCAGCGCGGCCTGGGCCGTGCTGGCCAGGCCGCCCACCTGCTCGTTCACGCCGCGGCTGGCGCTGGCCTGCCCGTCCAGCGAGGGCAGCAGCGCGGCGCGCGCGCTCACCCGGGCCGCGCGGGCCTGCGCCAGGCGCGCCCGGGCCTGCGCCACGCTCGGGCTGATGTCCTGCGCCGAGGCGATCAGCTCGGCCAGCAGCGGGTCGCCGGCGCGCTTCCACCAGCGGGCCAGGTCGGCCACGCTGCCCTCGTGGGGCAGCGGCGCGTGCCAGCCGGCGGGCGTGGGGGCCTCCACGCGCGGGGCGGGGCTGGGAACGGCGCAGGCGGCCAGCCACAGGGGCAGGGCGAGGGCCAGCAGGGCGCGGGGGGGGCGGTGGATTGGGGGTGTTTTCATGGGCAACCAGAAAAAGGCATGGCGCTAGCGGGGGGCCGCGGCCGGCGCGCGCAGCGCCTGCTCGGCCGCCACCATGGCGAGCGCGTATTCGGTGAGCCGGCCGGTCCAGGCGTCCACGGCTTCGGGGGTGGCCAGCAGTTGCGGCTCCATCGCGGCCAGCACCTCCTGCTGGCACCAGATCTGGAAGGCCAGGCCGGTGATGGCCAGCACCAGCCGGTGCAGGTCGTCGTCGGGGCCGGCCACGCCCAGGTGCCGGCCCAGCAGCCGCACCATGGCGTCATGGGGCTGGCGCACGTCCTGCTCCAGTTCCTTTTCCCACTGGCTGGTGGGCTCCAGCATCTCGCGGATGTGCAGCCGCATGAACTGGCGCGCCATCTCGCCGTGCTGCAGCGGGGCCAGCACGCCGCGGAAGTAGCGCTGCATCGCCTCGCGCAGGTCGAGCCCGTCGCGGGTGAAGTCCGCCACCAGCGAGGGCATGTCGCCGAACGGTTCGGAAAACAGCGCGGCATACAGCGCTGCCTTGTCGCCGAAGTAGTAGCTCACGGCCGCCACGTTGGCCTGGGCGGCCTGCGCGATGGCGCGGATCGACGTCTTGGCGTAGCCGTGCTCGGCGAACAGCCGCAGCGCCGCATGCAGCAGCCGCAGGCGGGCCGTGGGGGTGCCGGCGGCGGCGTCGGCCGGGGCGGCGGGAGGGTGGGGGGGAGACATCGCGGCGGATTAGACCACGATAAATCAAACGTTTGTTTTAAATCTCGGGGCCGCCGTGGGCGGCGGGCGTGGCCGAGCCGACACACCGGTCGAAATCAACCGGGTAGCCGACATTTTTTGTCGGCTTTTTCTGGCAAACTTTTTGTTGCAAACGGTGTGGGGTTGTGGTCCGCCGTGGACCGGTTCGATCAAGGGGTTGGCATGTTCAGGAATCTTTCCATCCGGGTGGCGCTGCTGCTGGTGCTGCTGTTCTTCACCGGCGCACTGCTGGTCTCGGTGGGGGTGGGCTGGGTGGGCACCCGCGCCGGCGTGATGGCCGGCGAAGTGCAGGACCGCACGACCCGCGACATGCTCGCGCTCAAGCAGGCCGAGATCCGCATGTGGGACAACCGCGTCGCCCTGGCCGTGGGCCACCGCAACGTGCTGCGCGGCGACCCGCCCGACAGCGTGCGGTCGCAGACCACGCGTGCCGAGAAATCCATGCAGGAGGCGCGCCCCATCCTGCAGTCCGTGGCGCAGGGCCTGCCCGCCGACTGGGCGCAGGAGCGCCAGCTCGCCACGGCGATGGTCACCGCCTTCGACGCCTACGCCGCCCTGGTGCAGCGCGGCGCCGTGGGCCTGGCCGGCGGCAACGAGGCTGAATACAGCGGCAAGGAGATCGTCGCCCAGCGCAACAAGCTGCTGGCGGACATGGAGGGGCTGATGAAGCAGCTCTTCGATGCTGAAGGCCAGCGCGGCAATGCCCTGCAGGCGCAGTCGGTGCGGCTGCTGTACATCGCCGAGATCGCGGCCGGCGTGCTGGTGGTGGTGGGCGTGGTGCTGGCGGTCCTGTGCTGGGTGTTCATCCGCCGCAACGTGCTGGCGCCGCTGGACGACGCCGGCGCGCTGCTGGAAAAGGTCGCCCAGGGCGACCTCACCACGCGCATCGAGGTGCGCTCGTCCAACGAGATCGGCCGCCTGATGGGCGCCGCGCGCACGATGCAGGAGGGCCTGGCGCGCATGGTCACGCAGGTGCGCCAGGGCGTGGAGGAGATCCACACCGGCTCGCGCGAGATCGCGCTGGGCAACGGCGACCTGAGCGGGCGCACCGAGCAGCAGGCCGCGTCGCTGGAGGAAACCGCCGCCAGCATGGAGCAGCTGTCGTCCACCGTGAAGCAGAACGCCGACAGCGCGCGCCAGGCCAACCAGCTGGCCGCCAGCAGCATGGCGGTGGCCCAGCGCGGCGGCGCGGCGGTCGGCGAGGTGGTGGCGACGATGCAGGAGATCGCGGGCAGCTCGCGCCGCATCGCGGACATCGTCGCGGTGATCGACGGCATCGCCTTCCAGACCAACATCCTCGCGCTGAACGCGGCCGTGGAAGCGGCGCGTGCCGGCGAGCAGGGCCGGGGCTTCGCCGTGGTGGCCAGCGAGGTGCGGGCCCTGGCCCAGCGCAGCGCCACCGCTGCCAAGGAGATCAAGGGCCTGATCGACGAGTCGGTGGGCAAGGTGGGCGCGGGCTCGGCCCAGGTGGAGCGCGCGGGCGCGACCATGCAGGAGATCGTGGCCTCGGTGCAGCGCGTGACGGACATCATGGGCGAGATCTCGGCCGCGTCCACCGAGCAGTCCTCGGGCATCGACCAGGTGAACCAGGCCGTGGTGCAGATGGACCAGGCCACGCAGCAGAACGCGGCGCTGGTGGAAGAGTCGGCGGCGGCGGCCTCGTCGCTGGAAGAGCAGGCCAAGCGCCTGCGCGAGGCCGTGTCGCAGTTCCGTGTGGACGCCGGGGCGGTGCCGCTGGCGGTGGTGGCGGCCGCGCCTTCGCGCAGTGCGGCCCCGGTCGCGGCACCCGCCCGTGTGGCGGCCCAGCCGGTGCCGGCGCGCCCGGCCGTCTCGGCCACGCCTTCGCCCGCTGCGGCCGCATCGCCGGCACCGAAGCCGGCTGCGAAATCCGCGGCTCCCTCCACCGCCAAACCCGCCGCGAGCGCGCCCGCGCTGTCCGCCCCGGCTGCCAACAAGCCCAAGGCGCCTGCCGCGCCGGCACCGGCGGCCCCCCGGGCCGCTGCGCCGCGCACGGCGCCCGCGCCGTCATCGCGGTCGGACGACGACTGGGAAACCTTCTGAGAAAAATCCCGGCTCTTGCCAGGCGGGCGCTGCAGGCCGACGGGAGTCAGGCGGGCCCGGCCTGCACCGGCACGCTGCCGATGCCCAGCAGCCGCGCCGCATTGCCGTACAGCACGCGGTCGATCACGCTCTCGCGCAGGCCCAGCGCCAGGGCGTCTTCGATGGACTGGCCGATCGGCCGGAACGGGTACGACGAGCCGAACAGCAGCTGGTCGCCCAGAAACCCATTGGCCGCCTCCACATAGGCCGGGCTGCCGGGCTGGAACAAATACATGTCGGGCACCAGGAACACGTTGTCGTAGCGAAAGGCCAGGCCGATGGCCTGCTGCACGTTGGGCCACCAGCCGTGGTACGCCACGATCGGCAGGCGCGGAAAGGCCTGTGCCACGCGCGCGACCGGGGCCGGGTCGTTGAAGCGCAGGTCGGGCGAGGTCGGCCCGGTCATCAGGAACACGGGCACGCCCAGCTGCTGCGCCCGCTCGTAGATGGGAAAGTACACCGGGTCGTCCGGGTGGCGCGGCGGCTGGCCGAAGCCCGGTTCGATGTCGATGCCCGCCAGGCCCAGCACCTTCACGGCGCGCTCCACTTCGGCCAGTGCGGCTGCCTCGCCCTGGAGTGCCGGGTCCACCGCGCCGATGCCGATCAGCTCCGGCTGGCCCTGCACGATGGCATGGATGGTGTCGTTGGGCAGGTGCTGGCCGGGCGTGTGACGGCCCACCACCACGGCGTGCGACAGGCCGGCATCGCGCACCTCGGCCAGAAAGCCTTCGGGCGTGCGCGAGCGGGTGAAGTGCGCGTCGTCGCCGCGCGTGCCCACGCGCCGGTTCAGCCAGCGCGCCAGGTCTTCGCCGGGCGAGCCGGGCGTCCGGCCGAAGAAGTCGTGCAGGTAGGCGGGCCGGCAGCGCATGTCGATCACGCGCGGGGTCGTGGTGGCGGCGCTCATCGCACCGCCTCCGGCACGGGGGCGGTGGCCGCCACGGGCTCGGCCGCCGCCGGCCGGCTCGCCCGGATGTCGAACGCGCCGCCGGTCAGCGACTGGTCGCGCAGCGTCACCGCCTGCCGGCCGGGCAGCAGCGGAAACACCAGCTCGGCGAAGCGGATGGCTTCTTCCAGGTGCGGGTAGCCCGAGAGCACGAAGCGGTCCACGCCCACGTCCACGTATTCCTGCAGCCGCTCGGCCACCTCCTGCGCATTGCCCACCAGCGAGGTGCCCGCGCCGCCGCGCACCAGGCCCACGCCGGCCCACAGGTTGGGGCCCACCACCAGCCGGTCGCGCCGGCCGCCGTGCAGCGCGGCCATGCGCTGCTGGCCGTGCGAATCCATGCGCGCGTAGTTCTGCTGGGCGCGGGCGATGTCGTCGTCGGTCAGGCGGCTGATGAGGCGGTCGGCATCGGCCCAGGCCTCTTCGCTGGTCTCGCGCACGATGACATGCAGGCGCACGCCGAAGCGCAGCGGGTGCCGGTCGAGGTCGCGGCCTGCGGCGGCGGCGCGGGCGCGCACGTCGGCGATCTTCCCGGCCACGGCGGCGGGTGGCTCGCCCCAGGTCAGGTAGGCATCGACATGGCGCGCGGCCAGCGCGTGCGCGGCAGGCGACGAGCCGCCGAAGTACAGCGGCGGGTAGGGCTGCGTGGCCGGCGTGAAGAAGTTCTGCGCGCCCTGCACCTTCAGGTACCGGCCTTCGAAGTCGACCTTCTCGCCCTGCAGCAGCCGGCGCCAAAGGGTCAGGAACTCGTCGCTGGCGGCGTAGCGCTCGTCGTGGCTGTAGAACACGCCGTCGGCCGCCAGCTCGGTCGCATCGCCGCCGGGCACCACGTTCAGCAGCAGGCGGCCGGGGCCCAGGGCCTGATCGAGCGAGGCGGCCTGCCGCGCCGACGCGGTGGGGTTGCCCAGCGAGGTGCGCAGGGCCACCAGCAGTTGGATGCGCTGGGTGACGGGCACCAGGCTGGCGGCGGTCACCCACGGGTCCAGGCACGAGCTGCCGGTGGGAATGAGCAGGCCGTCGTAGCCCAGCTGCTCGGAGGTCACCGCGATCTGGCGCAGGTAGGCGTTGGTGGGCGCGCGGCCGAAGTCGGAGGTGCCCAGGTAGCGCGTGTCGCCCGAGGTGGGCAGGAACCAGAAGAGGTCGGGGGTCGGACTCATGGGGAAGGGCTTTCGGAATCGGTGTCGGATGGGAATTCGGCGGGTGGCGCGCCCGCATCGGCGCCGGCGCGGCGCGGCGCGCCGACCTCGCCCAGGCGGATGAGCCGCGCGCGCACCACGTTGCGGCTCAGGCCCAGCACGCGCGCGGCCTCGCTCTGGCTGTAGTGGCACCAGCGGAAGACTTCCAGCAGCACGGCGTCTTCGACCGTCTGGTAGAGCGCGGGCACATGCGCTTCGCACAGCTGGCGCACGGCCTGGCGCAGCAGCGGCAGGCCGGGGGGCGAGGGGCTCGGCGCCTGCGGCGGCGCCGCTGGCGCCGGGGCTTCGGGCTCGGTGCCCGGCCGCGCGGTGCCGGACAGCCGCAGATCGGCGGCGTCCAGCGTGCGGCCTTCGCCCAGCAGCAGCGTGCGGTGGATGGTGTTTTCCAGCTCGCGCACGTTGCCGGGCCAGGGCGCCTGCTGCAGCGCGCGTTCGGCGGCGGGTGTGAGCTGCGGACGCGGGTAGCCCAGGCGCCGGCTGTAGGCGTCGATGAAATGGCGCGCCAGCGGCACGATGTCGCCCGGGCGCTCGCGCAGCGTGTGCACCTCCAGGCTCACCACGTTCAGGCGGTAGTACAGGTCCTTGCGAAAGCGCTGCTGCAGCACCAGCGCCTGCAGGTCCACCGACGCGGCGGCCACGATGCGCACGTCGATGGGAATGGGCTGGCGCCCGCCCACGCGCACCACCTCGCGCTGCTGCAGCACGCGCAGCAGCTTGTTCTGCACGGCCAGCGGCAGGTCGTTCACCTCGTCCAGGAAGATGGTGCCGCCGTGGGCTTCCTCGAACCAGCCGGGCTGCGCCCCGAAGGCGCCGGGGAAGGCGCCGCTTTCATGGCCGAACAGCTCCGAGTCCACCAGCGCTTCGGAGAACGCGCCGCAGCCCACGGCCACGAAGGGCGCGGCGCTGCGCGGGCTGCGGCTGTGCAGGTAGCGCGCGATCAGTTCCTTGCCGGTGCCGCTCTCGCCGGTGATGAGCACGCCGGCGTCGCTGGGCGCCACCTGCTCCACCTCGGCCAGCAGCGCCTTGGAGCGCGGGTCTTCGAAGATCCACGCCAGGCCGGCCTCGGGGGCGGCGGGCGTGGCGGTGGCAGCGCGGGCCGGTGCGGCGGGCCATGCGGGGAGGGTCGCCATGGTCTTCAGCCTGGAGTTTGAAAGCGATCGTGCCGGGCGATCACGAATAGAACGACGGTGCCGGCACCCTGGCGTGCAGCGCCCAGTCGCCCAGCTCCTGCAGCTTGTAGTCCACCGGGTCGTGCAGCGTCTGCGTGCGCAGGTTGCGCCAGAAGCGGTCCAGCCGCAGCGCGCCGTGCGTGGCGCGCGCGCCGGTGGTCTCGAAAAGCCGGCTGGTCACGTCCAGACCCACGCGGGTGGAGGCCACCTTGGCCGTCGCCACGGCCACCGCCACGCGGCCCCGGCCTTCGGCGTCCAGCGCGTCGCCTTGCGCCCAGGCCGCATCGAACGTGGCGGCGGCCTGCGCGGCCAGCAGGCGCACGCTCTCCAGCCCGACGAAGAATTCGCCATAGTGCGACTGGATGTACGGGTCTTCGCTGGCGCGTTCGGCGGGCGAGCGGAACCAGGGGCGCGACTCGTTCAGCGTGTAGTGCCGCGCCTGCGCGAACGCGCCCTCGGCCAGGCCCAGGAACAGGTGCACGAACACCAGCTGCGCCAGCAGCGGCCGCAGCGACGAGCGCGGCGTGGTCAGCGGGCCGGGGTCGCGCAGCAGCTCGCTGCCCTCCACGCGCACGTTCTCGAACAGGGCGCTGCCGCTGTCGGTCTGGCGCTGGCCGAAGCTGTTCCAGTCGCCGTTCAGGGTGATGCCTGCGCGGGCCGTGGGAATGGCGGCGATCAGCAACTGGCCGGTGTGTTCGTCGATGCCCGAGGCGACCAGCATCTCGGAATCCAGCGCACCCGAGCAAAAGCTCTTCTTGCCCGAGAAGTCGTACCAGTCGCCGATGCGGCGCACGGCGGTGCGCGTGTCCAGCGGGTTGAGCGCGTTGCCCCAGAACCATTGCTTGCGCGCCGTCTGCTCCAGCCATGGCACCCACTGTTCGGGCCGCGCGAACAGGCGCACGGTGGCCAGCAGCAGGTGGTGAAAGCCGTAGACCTGGGCCAGCGAGCTGTCGGCCTGCGCGAGGGTGCGCACGGTCTGCAGCGTGGTCGCCCAGTCGGCGCCCTGGCCGCCCTGCGCGGTGGGGATGGAAAGCGACAGCAGGCCGCTGGCGCGCAGCGCATCGCGCTCGGCCTTCGGCGTGCCGCCGCGGGCATCGCGCTCGGCAGCGGTGGCGGCGAACCGGTCGGCCAGCGCCTGGGCGGTGGGCAGGGGCGAGGCGGGTGCCGTGGGCGGGGCTTCGGGCGGGTGCAGTTGGGGGTCGCGTGAGGACATGGGTGGAGCGCCGGCAAAGGGGTGGGGGCGGTCGGGCCAGGGGCGCCCGCCGCCGCGAGTGGGCCCAGTGTGCGCAGGCAAGCGGGCTCGCCACATGCGGAATTCGCGCGTGCTTATGCGGTTTTTGGCCGATGCGCGCGCCGCGGCCTGCCGGGCGGGCATGGGGCGCGGTGCAACCCGCGTCGCCGTGGGCTGCACCGGCCTGCCGCGCCGTGCGCGCAGCGGCCTGCTGCGTGATTCGTGCGCAATTTGCTGCTGGCCTGCGGCGGCTGGTGCAGGCCAACCGGCCGGTTTTCAGGGGCGCGCCAGGGGCACGCCAGGGGCGGCAGGTTTCTCATAAAAATAGACGAATAACGTTCTTGGCCGTGCGGCAAGCCGCGCCCGATACTGCGCCGCACCCTCACCGCATTCACCGGGAACCCACCACCATGCAACGACGCACCCTGCTGTCGGCCGGCGCCGCAGCGCTGGCCGGGCCCCTGGCCTCGCACACCGCGCACGCCGCGCAGCCGCTCAAGGAACTGCGCCTGGACTACGCCACCTATTCGCCCTCCAGCCTGGTGCTGCGCCGCTTCGGCTGGCTGGAAGAGTCGTTCAAGCAGGACGGCACGGCCGTGAAGTGGGTGTTCAGCGCGGGCAGCAACCGCGCGCTGGAGTATTTGAATGCGGGCAGCATCGACATCGGCTCGTCGGCCGGGCTGGCCGCGCTGCTGTCCAAGGCCAACGGCAACCCGATCCGGGCACCGTACATCTTCTCGCGCCCTGAATGGACGGCGCTGGTGGTGCGCAAGGATTCGCCCATCCAGTCGGTAAAGGAACTCAAGGGCAAGAAGGTCGCCGCCACCAAAGGCACCGACCCGTACCTCTTTTTGCTGCGTGCGCTGCAGGTGGCCGGTTTGAAGCGCAACGACGTGGAGATCGTCGCGCTGCAGCACGCCGACGGCCGCACCGCGCTGGAGCAGGGCCGCGTGGACGCCTGGGCGGGGCTGGATCCGCTGATGGCCGCCAGCGAGCTGGATGCGGGCTCGCGCCTCATCTACCGCAACGTGGCGTTCAACACCTACGGTTTTTTGAATGTGCGCGAAGAGTTCCTGGCCCAGCGCGCCGCCGAGACGCGCCGCGTGCTGGCCGGCTACGAGCGCGCCCGCCAATGGATCCTGGCCCACACCACCGAGGCGGCCAGGATCCTGTCGGAGGAGGCCAAGGTCAGCCTGGAGGTGGCGCTGCTGCAGCTCAAGCTGCGCACCGATCTGTCCAACCCGCAGCCGTCGCAGGAACACATCGCCGCGCTGCAGGGCGCCGCCCCGCTGCTCCTGTCCGAAGCCCTGGTGCGGCCCGGCACGGCGTTGAACAAGGTGGTCACCGACCTGGTGGACACGCAGTTCGCGCGCAGCGTGACGAACGCGCCGGCGGCCTCGCCGGCCTGACCGCGCCATGTCCGCCCACCCGCAGGAATGGTCCGGCATCGGCCCGGCCGTGGAGCCCGCCCGCACCGCGCCGCGCCGCCGGGGCTGGAGCGCGCTGGGCACGGGCTGGATCTTGCCGGCCACGGTGTTGGCCGTGTGGGAAGGCGCCGTGCGCGCCGGCTGGGTCAGCCCGCACCTGCTGCCCGCGCCCACCGAGATCGTCCAGACCCTCATCAGTTTCGGCGGACAGGGCCTGGCCGGCCATGTGCTCGCCAGCAGCGCGCGCGTGGCGGCGGGTTTTGCCATCGGCACCGTGCTGGCGATCGCCATCGGCGCGCTGGTGGGTCTGTCGCGCCGGGCCGAAGGGCTGCTGGACCCGACCTTCCAGGCGCTGCGCGCCATCCCGTCGCTGGCCTGGGTGCCGCTGCTGCTGCTGTGGCTGGGCATCGACGAGGCGTCCAAGATCGCGCTGATTGCCATCGGCGCGTTCTTCCCGGTCTACATGGGCGTGGCCTCGGGCTTTCGCGACGTGGACCGCAAGCTGGTCGAGGCCGCCCGCATGTACCGGCTGGGCGCCGTCGCCATGGTGCGCCGCGTGCTGCTGCCGGCCGCCCTGCCGGCGGTGCTGACCGGGCTGCGCAACGGCCTGAGCCTGGCGTGGATGTTCATGGTGGCGGCCGAACTCATCGCCGCCACGCGCGGCCTGGGCTATTTGCTGACCGACGGCCGCGAGATGGGCCGCGCCGACATCGTGCTGGCCGCCATCGTGCTGCTGGCGCTGCTGGGCAAGGTCACCGACACGGGCATGGCCTGGCTGGAAAAGCGCCTGCTGGCCTGGCGCGACACCTATGACAACACTGCGCGGGACTGAACCAACGATGACTGCATTGCAAGACGCCATCGCTCCAGCGTCTCTCGCTGTGGACGGCCCGCTGCTGCAGGCCCAGGACGCGCAGGGCGGCCCGCTGCTGCAGGCCCGCGTGCGCCGCAAGGCCTACGGCGACAAGCCCGTGCTGCAGAACGTGCAGTTGGACATCGCCCCCGGCGAGGTGGTCAGCCTCGTGGGCGCCAGCGGCTGCGGCAAGAGCACGCTGCTGCGCATCGTCGCGGGGCTGGACACGCAGTACGACGGCCAGGTGCACCTGGCCGGCGAGCCGCAGCAGGGCATCACGCAGGGCATCGGCTTCATCTTCCAGGAGCCGCGCCTGTTCCCCTGGCTCACCGTGGCCGAGAACGTGGCGTTCGATCTGGGCCGCGCCGGGCGCAGTCACCCACAGGTGCGCGAGCTGCTGGCCGAAGTGGGGTTGGCGGGCTTCGAAGACCGCTTGCCGAAGCAGCTGTCCGGCGGCCAGGCGCAGCGCGTGGCCATCGCCCGGGGCCTGTTCACGCGGCCGCGCCTGCTGCTGCTGGACGAGCCCTTTTCCGCCGTCGATGCCTTCACCCGCGCCCGCCTGCAGCAGCTGCTGGCCGAGGTGGCGCGCCGCCACGGCCTGGCGCTGCTGCTGGTCACGCACGACGTGGACGAGGCGCTCCTCCTGAGCGACCGCGTGGTGGTGCTGGAGGCGCGCGCCGGCGCCGAGCTGCAGGTCATCGACAACCCGCTGCCCCGCCCGCGCCGGCGCGAAGACGAATCGCTGGGCGCCCTGCGCGTGCGGGTGCTGGACGCGCTGCGGCACGCCCATGCGTTCTGACGGGCGGGCCGGAGCGCGGCGGCACATCCTCGTACTATATTTTTGATAGCAATATGCCCTAGTGGATCATGCGCTGGAGGCCGATTTGGCTTGTAAACCCCTGGAAGACGGGCTGCTGACGCGCATCCCGTTTCCCCAGGCGTGCAGCCAGCGCCACGGCGGCTCCACCGGTCACCCGCCACGCGCTATCGGCTGCGCAGCCAGCGCACCCACCGGTCGCCGCTGAACTGCACCAGCGACACCAGCGCGATCAGCACGGCGATGACGATCAGCATCACCTGCGTGTCGAAGCGCTGGTAGCCGTAGCGGATCGCCAGGTCGCCCAGGCCGCCCGCGCCCACCGCGCCCGCCATGGCGGACGAGCTGATGAGCGCCACCAGCGTGATGGTGAAGCCGCCCACGATGCCGGGCAGCGCCTCGGGCAGGTACACGTGCCAGACGATGTGCCACTTGCGGCAGCCCATGGCCTGCGCGGCCTCGATCAGGCCCGGGTCCACCTCGCGCAGGCTCACCTCGGCGATGCGCGCGAAGAACGGCGTGGCACTGATGGCCAGCGGCACGATGGCCGCCCACACGCCGATGGTGGTGCCGGTGACCAGCCGCGTGAACGGAATCAGCGCCACCAGCAGCACGATGAAGGGCGTGGCCCGAAAGCCGTTGACCACGCTGCCCACGCCGCGGTGGATGCGCGGCGACGCGAGGAAGCCCCCGGGCGCCGTCACGATCAGCAGCACCGCCAGCGGAATGCCCGCCACGAAGGCGATGGCGGCCGACGTGCCCACCATGGTCAGCGTGTCGAAAAACGCCTGGGTGTAGCGCTCAAAGGGAATGCTCAACGTCAGCGACATGGCCGATCACCTCGATGGAATGGGCAATGGCGCCAGGGCCTTGCACCAGATGGACGAAATCAGGCAGCGTCACCGTGCCGGGCAGCGACACGATGAGCCGGCCCTGCGCATGGCCGCGAATGCGGTCCACGCCGCCGTGCACCAGCCTGACGGGGCTGTGCAGGGCCTGGGCGATGCGCGCGAAATCGGGCTCCAGCCCGCCCTCGCCGGTGTAGCCCAGGCGCAGGATGCGCTGGTAGCCGCCGTGTGCCGGTGGCTCGGCCTGCAGCCGCCCCTGCAGATCGTCGGGCAGGCCGTGCTGCAGCGGCGCCAGCAGCGCGCGCGTGGCGTCGTGCTGCGGCGCGCCGAACACCTTCCACACCTCGCCCTGCTCGGCGATGCGGCCCTGCTCCAGCACCAGCACCTGGTCGGCGATCTCGCGGATCACGCTCATCTCGTGCGTGATGAGGATGACCGTGATGCCCAGCCGCCGGTTGATGTCGCGCAGCAGCTGCAGGATGGCATGCGTGGTTTCCGGGTCCAGCGCCGAGGTGGCCTCGTCGCACAGGAGGATCTCCGGCGCCGTGGCCAGCGCCCGGGCAATGCCCACGCGCTGCTTTTGCCCACCCGACAGGCGCGCGGGGTAGGTGCGGTGCTTGTCCGAGAGGCCCACCAGGGCCAGCAGCTCCTCGACCCGCTGGTGGATGGCGGCGGGCCGCCAGCCGGCCACGCGCAGCGGCAGGGCCACGTTGTCGTACACCGTCTTGGCGGCCAGCAGGTTGAAGTGCTGGAAGATCATGCCGATGCGCCGGCGCAAGGCCACCAGGCCGTCGTCGTCCAGCGTGGCGATGTCGGTGCCATCCACCCGCACGCGGCCCGAGGTGGGCGACTCCAGCCGGTTGATGGTGCGCAGCAGGCTCGATTTGCCCGCGCCGCTGCGCCCGATGATGCCGAAGATGCTGCCGGCCGGGATCTGGAGGCTGATGTCCTCCAGCGCCGCCACCGGCCCGGCGGACGACGCGTACACCTTGCCGAGCTGCTCGAAGACCACGGAGCCTGATGGAGCGCCGGCCTCCGCCGATGGCGCAGGCGGCGGTGCCGCCCCGGCGCGGGGCTGCGGTGCCCCGGCAGGGGCCGTGGCGGGGGAGGGTGCCGTGCCGGCAGCGCTGCGCCAGACGGGGGAAGGGGAGGCAGCGGTCAGGCTCATGGCGTCTTCCAGGGCAGCGTGTACAGCTTGGGATCGTTGTTGAAGCGCGCGGACACCACCTCGCGCACCTTGGGCGACTGCTGGAACAGCTGCACGAAGCGGGCGATCTTCGGGTCCTGCACCTTGTCCTTGCGCGCGACGAAGCCCATGGCATAGAACGAGTCGTCGATGCCCGAATACAGCAGCGCGCGGCTGGCCTGTTCCTTCTTGCCGGCGTTCACGAAGTAGCTGGGCCACACCACGGCCAGGTCCACGTCCTGCAGCGAATGGATGAGCTGCGGGCCCTCGATCTCATAGAAGCGCAGCTTCTTGGGGTTCTCGACCACGTCGTTCACGCTGGCGCCCACGGCATTGCCCTGGCGCAGCTTGATGAGGCCGGCCTTCTGCAGCAGGAGCAGCCCGCGCCCCTGGTTCACCGGGTCGTTCGCCACCGACACCTTGGCGCCCTCGGGCACGTCCTGCAGCCGCTGGATGCGGTTGGAGTAGATGCCGATGTTCTGCAGCAGGCCCAGGCCCACCAGCTGCAGCTGGTAGCCACGTTCCTTGATGGCGTTGTTCAAAAACGCCTGGTGCTGGAAGAAGTTCAGGTCGATGTCGCCGTTGTTCACCGCCTCGTTGGGCAGCGTCCAGTCGGTGAACTCGACCAGCTTCACCTCCAGGCCCTGGGCCTTGGCCTCGGCCACCACGGCCTCGACCGCGTCGGAGGTGACGCCGGGCGTGGAGCCGATGCGGATCACGTCGGCCGCGTGCGCGGTGAGGGCGGAGGCGGCCAGCAGCCAGCCCAGGGCGGCGGCCTTGAAGTGGAAGAAGCGGGGCGCGCGCATCATTGCTGGGTCCAGGTCAGCACGTACAGGCGCTTGTCGCCCGCGAAGGCGCGGTCGATGGCCGCCTTCACCGCGTCGGAGTTCTGGAACACCTTCACGAACTTCTGGATCACCGGGTCCTGCGTGCGGTTGGCCTTGACCACGAACTGGATGGCGAAGCGCGCGTCTTCCACGCCCGAATACGCCAGCCCGCTGGACGGATCGAACGCCTTGGAGGCCACGATGAAGTGCGGGTAGCCCTGGGCGATGTCCACGTCGCCGGTGATGCGCACCAGCTGCGGGCCTTCCACTTCGACGAACTTCAGCTTCCTGGGGTTCTGCACGATGTCGTCCACCGTGCCGACGAAGCCCACGCCGGGCTTGAGCTGGATGAGCCCCGCCTTTTGCAGCAGCAACAGGCCGCGGCCCTGGTTCACCGGGTCGTTGGCCAGGCCGACCTTGCCGCCCACCGGCACCTCGTTGATGGTCTTGTGCTTGAGCGAATACAGGCCGATGTTGGCCAGGAAGCTCGTGCCGGCGCTGGCCAGCTTGAAACCGTTCTTCTGGATCGCGTTATCGAGGAACGGCTGGTGCTGGAAGAAGTTGATGTCCAGGTCGCCCGAGTCCACCGCCACGTTGGGCGTGGTCCAGTCGGTGAACTCGGTCACCGTGACGTCGATGCCCTGCGCCTTGGCGTCCTTGGCGGCGGCCGCGATGGCGTCGGCATACACGCCCGGCAGCACGCCGATGCGCAGCTTGTCGGCCGCATGGGCGGGCAGGGCGCCCAGCACGGAGAGGGCGAGGAGGGGTGCGAGAAAGAGGCGATGGAGTGGCATGTCAGGGGCCGCGAAAGGCGGTCGTTGGGGTGGGAGGAATCGAAGGTGAGGAAGGCGTCGGGGGGCGAGTCCAGGAATGCGTCAATGCGCGGCCTTGGCGAGCCACGGCAGGCTGTAAAGGCGGTCGTTGCCGGCGAAGGATTTGCCGATCTGCGCGCGCACGGCGGGCGAGTCTTGATAGACCTTCACGAAGCGCTGGATGCGCGGGTCCTGCGCGTTGTCCTGGCGCGCGACGAAGCGGATGGCGTAGGCCAGATCGTCGATGCCCGAATACAGCAACGCGCTGCCTGCCACCTGGGGCTTGCCGGCATTGACGTAGTGCGCCGGGTAGCCCTGCGCCAGGTCCAGATCGTCGAGGGCGCGCACCAGTTGCGGGCCTTCGATCTCGGCAAAGCGCAGCTTCTTCGGGTTGGCCACGATGTCGTTCACGCTGCCGCGCGCGCCCACGCCGGGTTTGAGCTGGATGAGGCCGGCCTTTTCCAGCAGCAGCAGGCCGCGGCCCTGGTTCACCGGGTCGTTGGCCACGCCCACGCGGGCACCGTCCTTCAGGTCGGCGAAGCGCTGCACCTTGAGCGAATAAAGGCCGATGTTGGGCAGCAGCCCCGTGGCCACGCTGACGAAGGCATAGCCGCGCTCGCGGATGGCGTTGTCCAGAAAGGCCTGGTGCTGGAAGTAATTGAGGTCGATGTCGCCCGCGGCCAGCGCGGTGTTGGGCGCGGTCCAGTCGGTGAACTCGATGACCTTCACGTCCAGCCCCTGCTGGCGCGCCTCCTGCGCGGCGACCTGCACGGAATCGGCCAGCGAACCGGGCGTGACGCCGATGCGCAGCGGTGGCGCGGGTGTTTGCGCGGTTGCCGTCGCGGCAGCGAAGGCCGCGAGCCAGGAAAAAAGGCGTTGGACCAGGCGTTTCATGGCTGTGCTTCCAGGGCGGGATGGGGTTGGGGCGGCCGGTGGGTGGCGGCGCTGGGGGCCTGGCGCCGGAACGCATCCGCCGCATGCCGGGCCGGCAGCCGGTCGCCTTCGCCGAAGAGGCGGCTGCGCAGCGTGCCTTCGGCGTAGGCGGTCTTGTAGACGCCCCGGCCCTGCAACTCGGGCACCACGAGGTCGATGAAGTCCTCGTAGCTTTCGGGCACCACGGTGCGGCTCAGGTTGAAGCCGTCCACGCCGGTCTCGGCCACCCACGACTGCAGTTCGTCCGCCACCTGCTGCGCATCGCCCACGATGGCCGGGTAGCGGCCGCCCAGCGAGAAGAGTTCGAGCAGCTTGCGGCGCGTCCAGCCGTGCTGCTGGGCCGTTCGGCTGGCCGATTCGATGGCGTTGCCGGGCGAGTAGTCCACCGGCGCGTCCAGGTCGTACTGCGCGAAGTCGATGCCGGTGCTGGCCGCGAAATGCGCCAGGCCCGCCTCGCGGCTGGCGTAGCGCAGATAGTCCGCGTGCTTCTCGCGCGCCTCGGCCTCGGTGTGGCCCACCACCACCGCCGCGCCCACGAAGACCTTCACGTCATCGGGCCGGCGGCCGGCCCGCACCAGTTGCTCGCGCAGGGCCTGCACGGTCTTGCGCGCGGCCTCTTTGTTGGGGGGCGAGATGAACACGCACTCGGCATGGCGCGCCGCGAACTGCTGGCCCCGGCCCGAGCTGCCGGCCTGGAACAGCACCGGCGTGCGCTGCGGCGAAGGCTCGCTCAGGTGGTAGCCCTCCACATCGAAATAGCGGCCGTGGTGCTGCACTGGGTGCACACGCGCCGGGTCGGCGAACACGCGTGCGGCCTTGTCGCGGCGCACCGCGCCGTCTTCCCAGCTGCCTTCCCAGAGCTTGTAGAGCACCTCCAGGTACTCGTCGGCGCGCTCGTAGCGCTCGTCGTGCGGCAACTGCTGCGGCTGGCCCATGGCCCGCGCGGCACTGTCGAGGTAGCCGGTCACCACGTTCCAGCCGATGCGGCCTTGGGTCAGGTGGTCCAGCGTGGAAAAGCGCCGCGCCAGCAGGTAGGGCGCCTCGTACGACAGGTTCACCGTCACGCCGAAGCCCAGGTGCTGCGTGGCGGCGGCCATGGCCGGCACCAGCAGCAGTGGGTCGTTCACCGGCAGCTGGATGGATTCGCGCAGCGGCACGTCCACGTTGCCCTGGTACACGTCGTAGGTGCCCACGATGTCGGCCAGGAACAGGCCGTCGAACAGGCCCCGCTCCAGCGTGCGGGCCAGATCGGTCCAGTAGGCCAGCGTGCGGTAGTCGGTGCTGCGGTCGCGCGGATGCGTCCACAGGCCGTGGTTGATGTGGCCCACGCAGTTCATGTTGAACGCGTTGAGCAGGATGTGGCGCTTCGCTTGTGTCACGGTCGGTCCTTGTGCCGGGCTCAGCGCGTCAGCCAGGTCAGGCGGTAGAGCTTGGAATCGTTCAGGTAGAAGGCGTGGATCGCCTTGCGCACCGCGTCGGAGTTTTGGTAGATGGTCAGGAACTGTGCGATGCGCGGGTCCGCCGCCTTGTCCTTGCGCGCCACGAACTGGATGGCCCAGGAGTCGTCCTCATAGCTGGTGTAGGCCAGCCCCCGGGTCGCATCGAACGCCTTCGACGGAATGATGAAATAAGGAAAGCCCTGCGCCAGGTCCACGTCCTGCGTGGCGCGCACCAGTTGCGGGCCTTCGATCTCGATGAACTGCAGGTTCTTGGGGTTGGAGCGGATGTCGGCCTGCGTGCCCAGCAGCCCGGTGTCCGGGCGCAGCGTGATCAGCCCCGCGTGCTGCAGCAGGCGCAGGGCACGGCCGATGTTGACGGGGTCGCTGGCGATGGCGACCTTGGCGCCGTTGGGCACGTCGGCCAACGATCTATGCTTGGTGGAATACAGCCCCAGGTACGACAGGATGCCGGGCTGCACGCTGACGAAGTTGAAGCCCTTGCTGCGCACGGCGTTCGCCAGGTAGTTGCTGTTCTGGTAGTAGTTCAGGTCGATGTCGCCCGACTCCAGCGCCACGTTGGGGGTCGTCCAGTCGGTGAACTCCACCACCTGAATGTCCAGTCCCTGGGCCTTGGCCTCCTTGGCCGCCACCTCGACCGAGTCGGCAAAGATGCCCGGCACCACGCCGATCTTGAGCGGTGCGGCCAAGGCGCTGCCGGCGAACAGGGCCGCGCCGATGAACGTGGAGAACGTGAAAAGAGCGTGCAGAAAACGGCGTGGCTTCATGGTCGTCGCTGGGTCTTTGAAAAGGAAAAAATCAGATCGCGCCGTGGCGCGGCGGAATGCGGCCGTTGAGATGGAAGTTGCCGATGGCGTGGTACTTCCAGCGCACCGGGTCGTGCAGCGTGTGGGTGCGCGCGTTGCGCCAGAAGCGGTCCAGGCCCTTCTGGCCCGTGGTGGCCGAGGTGCCGCCCAGCTCGAAAAGGCGCGTGCCGGCATCCAGCGACGCCGTGGTGGTGAGCGCACGCGCCTCGGCCACGGCGATGGAGGCCTCGGCCACGCGCTGCTCGGTGGCGTCGGCCTGGGCCGCATCCACGAAGCGGCCGGCGCGGCGCACCAGGGCCTCGGCCGCGCGCAGCCGCACGGCGGTCTCGCCCACCTGCTGGATGAGCAGCGGGTCGTCGGCGGCGCGCTCCACGCGCGCATCGATCCACGGCCGTGCATGCTCGCGCACGAAGGGCAGCGTGGCCGCGAGGGCCCCCCGGGCCAGCCCCAGGTCGATGGCCGCGTGAAGAATCTGCGCCAACGGGCCGATGGTGGTGGGCCGCTCGAAAGAGGCCAGAAACGGCACGACCCATTCGGCCTCGACCCGCACGTCGTCGAACTGCACCGAGCCGCTGCCCGTCACGCGCTGGCCGAAGCCGTCCCAGTCGTCGGTGACGTGCACGCCCTCGGCGGTGCGTGGAACGAAGGCGAGGTAGGTCACGTCGCGCCCGTCTTCCCTGGCCACGACCAGCGTGGGAATCCAGTGCGCATAGAGCGCCCCGGTGCAATAGAACTTGCGCCCCTGCACCCGAAAGCCCTCGCCATCCGGCACCAGGCGGGTGCGGCGCTGAAAGTCCTGCTGGCCGATCTCCGCCAGCGCATTGCCGAAGCGATCGCCCGCCAGCACGCGGCCGTAGAAGAAGCGCTTTTGCGCGTCGGTGCCGCCCACGCGCAGCACCTCCAGCGCGTAGAAATGGTTCTGCGGAATCTGGCCGATGGAGCCATCGGCCGCACTGACCAGCGCCGTGACCTCGGCCAGCGTGCCGGCCGATACGCCCGGGCCACCGTACTCGCGCGGCACGGTGATCGCCCACAGGCCGGTGGCGACGAAATCGTCCAGCGCGTCCCAGGGCAGCAGGCGCTCGCGGTCGCGCTGGGCCGCGCCGGGGGCGATGCGCGCGGCATAGCGCTGCGCGGCGGCAAGGGCCTCGGTGTCGGTGGCGATGCGATGCGGCGGGCTGGCCGCGGGCGAGGCCGGGGCGGGGTCGGCCGGCGTTGACGCGGCTGCGAGCGGTTCAATGGATTGCAACAAGGCCATGGGTTCGCTCTCAGTTCCAGGAATGCCGCGCGGGCAGGGCGCCATTCAGGCGGTGGTTGCCGATCAGGTGCAGCTTCCAGCGCACGGGGTCGTGCAGCGTGTGCACGCGGGCGTTGCGCCAGTGGCGGCCCAGGTTGGGCGCGGCGCGCGTGGCGGCCGAGCCGGCCAGTTCGAACAGCTTTTCGCTCGCCTCCAGCGCGATGCGCGTGGTCAGCACCTTGGCCTCGGCCACGGCCACCGAGGCGCGGGCGCTGTCCTCCGCGCTGAGGGTGGCCTGC
This sequence comes from Acidovorax sp. SUPP950, assembly GCF_030158935.1. Classification (NCBI taxonomy): domain Bacteria; kingdom Pseudomonadati; phylum Pseudomonadota; class Betaproteobacteria; order Burkholderiales; family Comamonadaceae; genus Acidovorax; species Acidovorax sp. SUPP950. Next base: position 603,095 of record NZ_BQXE01000003.1, read on the forward strand.
GCGGCCAGGGCGTCGAACAACGCGCCGGTCTCGCGCAGCACCTCGCGTGCGGCATGCAGGTCGATCTGCAGGCGCCCCACGTCGGCGATCACGTAGGGGTCGTCGTGCGCATGCTGCACGCCCGAATCCACCCAGGGCCGGGCGCGCTCACGCACGAAGCGCTGCGCATCGGCCACGGCCGCTTCGGCAATGCCCTGGTCGATGGCCGCCTGCAGCAGCTGCGACGAGGGGCCATAGAGGCCCGGCCGGTCGGCCAGCTGCCACAGGGGCAGCACATCGTCGGCAGCGACCGGCACGTCGTCGAACACCACGGTGCCGCTGGCGGTGGTGCGCTGGCCGAAGGCGTCCCAATCGTCCACCACGGCCACGCCCGGCGCATCGCGCGGCACCCAGGCCTGCACGGCGCGGCCCGCGTCGTCGAGGGCCCGCACGGGAATGCGGTGCGCGAAGAGCGCGCCCGTGGAATAAAAGCGCTTGCCCGTCAGGCGCAGGCCTTCGGGCGTGGCGCGCAGGCGCGTGCCGCTTTGCAGGATGGTGGCCGCGCCGTCCACCTTGCGCTCGGGCCCGGCATTGCCCAGCCGCCGGCCGGCCAGCACCTCGCCGTAGAAGCGCTGCTTCTGCGCCTCGGTGCCGATCTCGCGCAGCACACCCAGCACGCCGAAATGGTTCTGCGGAATCTGCCCGATGGACGGATCGGCCGCGTTCAGGATCACGAACACCTCGGCCAGCGTGGTGTAGGACACCTGCGGGCCGCCGTAGGCGCGCGGCACGGTAATGCCGCCCAGGCCGCTGGCGGACCAGCGTGTGAGCTCGTCCCATGGCAGGCGGCGATCGCGGTCGCGCTCGGAGGCGCCGGGCTCGAATTCAGCCGCCAGCCGGTGGGCGGCGGCGATGGCTTGCGCATCGGTGGCGATCCGCGCCACGTCGGTGGGAATCTCGGGTGATTGTTGTTGCAGTGCCGGTCTTGCAGTCATGCCCCGATTGGAGGCCGAGAGGCGGCTGCGTGGTGCGAAGGAATCGGCGCATCGATATGCGGGATTCGTTGGGGGAGCTCGCAGTTGCCGCGCGCGTCGGACGAGCGGCAGCTGATGGGCTTTGGGCCATGTTCATAGCGGCGGGCCAGTTAGATGCTGGATGCTCCAGCGCCACTTCTGGATCTGGCGGTCTGTCCATGCACATGCATGCCTATTGGCTGAAGGACGGTATTTGTCTGCGACCCTCCGTGGCCTACTTGGGTTAGGGCCTGTTAACACTAATTGCGCGTAGCGAGTGTTTGAGTGATAGTGACGGCATGGAGATCACACGAGCCCAGTTTGAGCAGATCAAGGACTGCTTTCCGACTCAGCGAGGCAATGTCAGCTTGTCGAACTTGCAGGTACTCAATGCCATCTTGTACGTCGCCGAGCACGGGTGCAAGTGGCGAGGGCTGCCCAAGCGATTTGGCAACTGGCACACCATCTACACGCGCATGAGTCGCTGGCCAAGTCTGGCGTCTTGGACAAAGCCTTCGCTCAGCTACAGCTCGCGCAGGTGGTGCGGATCAAGATTGAAGCAGTGTCGCTGGACAGCACCAGCGTCAAGGTGCACTCCGATGGGACGGGCGCTCGAAAAAAAAACGGTCCGCAAGCTATCGGCAAGTCCCGCGGCGGATGGAATACCAAGATTCACCTTCTCGCCGCAGACGCGCGCACGGCCGTAACGTTCTCGTTATCGCCGGGCTAGGCACACGATGCACCCGAAGGTCGGGAGTTGCTCAGGCGCTTGGGTGCGCCGAATCGGCCACTGCATCTGCTCATGGACCGCGCCTACGAAGGCAACGAGACTCGCCAGCTTGCGCTCGACCTGGGCTTTATCCCGGTCGTGCCGCCACTGCGCACTCGCCTCGTACCGTGGGAATACGACCGCGCCATGTACAAACGCCGCAACGAAGTCGAGCGCCTGTTCCGTCGGCTCAAGGGTTATCGACGGATCTTCTCCCGCTTCGAGAAGCTCGACATCATGTTCACCGCCTTCATCAGCTTTGCTCTCATCGCTGATGGCTTGCGGTTGTGTTAACAGGCCCTAGCTGAAGTCAGACTGCGGAGAAGAGTTTTTCCTGGAGCCTCGACCGGCTCGGCTCAACCTTTAAACGGTGTGAGGTATGGAGCAGCAGCCTCGTTGGCTTCCATTCTGTAGCGCAGGATCTCGGCTCTGTCAGCGCTGGCCAAAGCCGCCTTGAGCTGTGGAGCGCTCATATCTTTGCAGTAGCCTGGGGTTCCAGGCTGTTGTCTCCACGAATCAGAAAGGGTTCCACCATCGATAGCGTCGAACCCCATCTCTCGAATCACGCTTTGCACAAGTTGCTTGGCCGTAGGATCATCGCCTGCAACGGAAAGAGCAATGCGGGCTCTAGTTTCATCAGCGGTCCCTAGCCTCGCGAGACTTGCGGCGAGGATGTTGTTGAAGGCTTTGATGACTGGTCTGCCGAGCACTGAAGCAATCCATTCGCTATCGGTAGCTCCTGCCTCAATCTTCGTCACAGTGCCGTCGCGCGCGGGATAGTAGTTCCCGGCATCGACGACTACTGCCGAGTTCGCCTGGAGCACACTAATCGGCAGGTCGGTGACTGCTAGCTGCGGAATGGCTAGGATGACCAAGTCTTTTTCCTTGGCCGCCTGTTCGGGTGTCGCTGCCACTACACCGGTCTCAGCAGCAAATGCAGACAGCGTCGAAGGCCCTCGCGAATTGGCAATCAGTACTTCGTGACCCAGTGCTCGCAAGTTCCGGGCTAGCGTGCTACCAATGTTGCCGGATCCAATAATTCCTATGTTCATACAGCTGTTCCTTTCACTATGGCATTTGTTTTGAGGTCGCCCGTACACGGTGGTGTTCAAAGATCGCTCGGACGCGGGAGTGCGCCCATCGCGGGAAATCTCGCTATCAGCACCTTATTGCTACGCGTCCCATCGTCGTTCACCGCAGTAGGCAGGGCGTGCAGCAGGGCTGTTGCCGCCAAAATTCTGCGCCTCTGGTCGTTGACGTGTCGAAATCCGTAGCATCGGCCAGGGCGGGAAAATAGCTTTTGTAGCTGAGTGATCGCCCATAATGGGTATGGTGAGACGCAAGGTTGCGGCCACCGGCCTGTCCCATCCGCCCAGCGTCTACAGAGTTGCGCGCCTCACCGGCACACCCTCGCGTAACCCAGCCATAACGAAGTCTATGAGCCAGGCAAGTCGCGGTTGCCACTTGCCAGTGAAATCGATCTGCCAAATACCAGCAGTGGCCAGGAAGAAGTCGTCCGTGGTGACGCCGGCGTGAATGTTTCCAGCTTTCTGATTTGCATCGAGCAGCAATTGGGCCGCAGCAACCACTGGGGCATAGCCCGTCTTCGCCTGACAGTCCCGCATGAACGACACCTCGCGGATCGCGTTGGCCAAGCCAGCCTTGGTCATGGAGTACTCGGCAAGGCGATTCATCCACTCTCGTAACGCTTGGTCGGGAGCGCGAGTCTCAAGCAAGTGCTCAGCAAACTCTGCGACTTGCAGCATTTCGAAGCGATATACCTCCATGACCAGTGCCTCGCGCGTCGGGAAGTGACGATAGAAAGTTCCCTGTCCAATGCCAGCCTTCTTGGCAATGGCACTCAGCGGAACACCTGCATCACGGATCAACTCATCCAGCGCAACACTCAGGATACGTTCACGGTTCTGCACTGCGTCGGCACGCTTGGGGCTATCCACACCTTCTCCTTCTTCAATAAATTGACAAACGGACGGTTGTCCATTAATCTTTGTGTAAACGGATCATTGTCCGTTTAAATTTTACTCTTATCCATTTAGGGCAATCATGAAGACAACTGGCAACACGATTCTCATTACCGGCTCCACGTCCGGCATTGGACTGGGCTTAGCACTACGTTTTCATAAAGCGGGCAACAAGGTCATTGTCGCTGGCCGTCGCAAAGCGTTGCTTGAGCGGATCACGACCGATCATCCGGGTATCGAGTCAATCGAACTTGATGTGGCCGACGCAAAGTCCATCGTACAAGCGAGCGAGCTGGCAGCCGCGCGCTACCCCGACTTGAATGTCGTGATCAACAACGCCGGCATCATGTTGAGCGAAAATGTTTTGGAGCCCACATCGCTGAAGAGTGCGGAAGAATCTGTGGCGATCAACCTCTTGGGCACCATTCGTATGACCTACGCGTTCTTGCCGCAACTCGCTCGGAAAAACGATAGCGTCCTTATCAATGTCAGTTCCTCATTGGCGTTTGTTCCTTTTCCCATCGCCATGACCTATAGCGCCACCAAGGCGGCCGTTCATGCATTCACCGAGGCCTTGCGCATTCAACTCGCCGAGACCTCCGTGCGCGTGGTTGAATTGGCACCCCCTGGCGTGCGCACCACGTTGTTCGGTCAAGAAAGTGACGACAACGCCATGCCCTTGGAAGACTTCCTTGATGAGACACTTGCCCTCTTGCACGGGGATCCCACGGCTAAGGAAATCATCGTGGAACGCGCCAAATTCTTCCGCACTGCCCAAGCGACTGGAAATTACGACAATGCCCTGGGAATGCTTGCCGCTTGGAAGGCTCCAGACTGAGACCCCGAAAAGGGTGCTTATCGCACCACGATAACTGTCGCGCGTTGGAAAGCAGTTCCTGCAACAGCGGCCTGGGCTGCTATGTCCCGCAGGGATGGAGCCACAGCACTGGCTTTACGTTGAATGTTTGTCGTCGCGACGCATACCAATGCGTGCGCGCGGCCGATGCAACAGCGTGGGCCACAGAGAGGCCAAGTCTACGGGCTGGGCCTTCAAGTCTTTTGGTCAGGTGAGTCCTGGACAGAGTGGCCTACGGCTTCCCACAGAGATTCGGCAGCATTTCCCAACGGAGAATGAGATCTGTACACCCGGATCTCAAGCTTCACGTCCCATTCTTCTGAGCCAGCGGGCACAAGTTTCCCTTCGCTGAGGTCAGCCGTGATGAGGCTCTGCGGCAGCCATGCGACACCACGCCCTTCAAGTGCCATCGTGCGCAGAACGGAAGCCAGATGCGCCGTGAAGACCGTTTGTGTGGGTATCTTGGCGAGGGGGCCTTCAATAGTCTTACCCAGAATCGTTCCCAACCCGGATTCGGAGCTGTAGTTAAGCAAGAAAGCGGGACTTGCGCGGCGGTGCAGTGAATGCGTCGCAAGCCCATCCAGGCCGGCCGCGCACATAGGGCGCAAAACGTCAGTACCCACGCAAATGGACGGATAGCCTTGCATTTGCAATTGCGTCGGCACCTGTTCATGTGCATGGCATAGCACAAACTGAACTTTTCTCTGTGCGAGAAGCGCTTCGCACCGGTACAGCATGTCGGATTCCAGCTGCAGGGTGCCTGCCATGGTATGCGCGCCAAAGCTGCGCAGCCACCCTGGCATGAAGGTCAGCGACAAGGCATGGGTTGCAGCAAAGCGCAGGCTCTTTGAATTCGCCTCGGCCACCGCTCGGGCCGCGCCGGGCAGGCGCGCCACCTCGGCGAGCAACTCGGGCGCAACGCCCTGAAACCACTGGCCTGCCTCCGTGAGCCTGACTGGCTGCGTGCTTCTGTCGAACAGTTCGGTCCCCAGCCACTCCTCCAATGCCCGCACACGGCGACCGAATGCAGGCTGCGTCATGTGGCGGTCTTCAGCTGCGCGCGAGAAGTTTCCGACCGCCGCCAACACCAGAAAATCTTCGAGCCAGGAGATGTGCATAGCTGGTGCCTTGGAAGCATTGAAAAGAAGAAAAACGGCATTGGTCAAACGCTGAGCGGCTGCGGATCATACAGATCCCGACATAAGTTTCCACACTCGGAGCACCGCATGAAAATCGTTGAGATCAGAGAGAAGACCATCCCCATCAGTTCGCCTATCCGCAACGCCTACATCGACTTCAGCAAGATGACGCTGAGCCTGGTGGCGGTAGTAACCGACGTGATCCGTGATGGCAAGCCGGTGGTGGGCTACGGCTTCAACTCCAACGGTCGCTATGGTCAAGGCAAGCTGATGCGCGAGCGCTTCATCCCGCGTGTGCTCGAAGCCAACCCTGATTCCCTGATTGATGACAACGGCAAGAACCTGGATCCGCACAAGATCTGGAACGCTATGTTCACCAACGAAAAGCCAGGGGGGCACGGTGAACGTTCCGTCGCTATCGGCACCATCGACATGGCTGTATGGGACGCGGTGGGCAAGATTGAAGGCAAGCCGCTGTTCCAACTGCTGGCCGACCGCTACGGCAATGGCAGGCCCAACCGCAAGATCTTTGTGTACGCCGCAGGCGGCTACTACTACCCCGGCCAGGACCACGGCAAGCTCAAGGACGAGATGAAGAGTTACATCGACCGCGGCTACACCGTGGTCAAGAAGAAGATCGGCGGCGCCTCGCTGGACGAAGATCTGCGCCGCATCGACTCCATCATGGAAGTGCTGCAGGACGGGCAGAAGTTGTGCGTAGACGCCAATGGCCGGTTCGACTTGGACACGGCCATCCAGTACGCCAAGGCGCTTTCGCAGTACGACTTGTTCTGGTACGAAGAGCCCGGTGACCCGCTTGATTTCGAGCTCCAGGCCGCCTTGCGCAACTATTACAAGAACCCCATGGCCACGGGCGAGGACTTGTTCTCCATGCAGGACGCGCGCAACCTGATTCGTTATGGCGGCATGCGCCCCGACCGCGACTGGCTGCAGTTCGATTGCGCTCTGAGTTACGGCCTGGTGGAGTACCTGCGCACCCTGGACATGCTCAAGGAACACGGCTGGTCCGCGAGCCGTTGCATCCCGCACGGCGGGCACCAGATGTCGCTGAACATCGCGGCCGGCCTGGGCCTGGGCGGTAACGAGTCCTATCCGGATCTGTTCCAGCCGTTCGGCGGCTTCCCCGACGGCGTGAAGGTAGTCGACGGCCACGTGACGCTGCCCGATCTGCCGGGCATCGGCTTCGAAGGCAAAGCCGACCTGTATGCCCAGATGCAGGCGCTGTCTGCTTGATCACCCCCTCATAAACAGAACCTGAAGGAGACAAGCCATGGGGATTTTGAAGCAAGGGGCTGCAGCCGCAGCCATCGGACTGATTGCGGTCAGCAGCAGCACTACCGCATGGGCGGAATTTCCGGATAAGCCAATCACCTTGGTTGTCCCCTTCTCCGCTGGCGGTCCCAGCGACAAAATTGCTCGTGATCTGGCAGAAGCCCTGCGCAAGCCTTTGGCCCAGACAGTGATCGTCGACAACACTGCCGGCGCGGGAGGCACGATCGGTGCGGCGCGCGTCGCACGTGCGTCCCCGGATGGCTACACCCTGCTGGTGCACCACATTGGCATCTCCACGGCACCAGCGCTCTACAAGAAGCTGCCCTACAAGACGCTGGAAGATTTCGAGTACCTTGGACTCATCAACGAAGCACCTTCCACCCTGATCGGCAAGCCAAGCTTGGCGGCCGACAACTTTGCCGACCTTCGCAAATGGATTAATTCCAACAACGGCAAGGTCAACCTCGCAAATGCCGGCGTGGGCTCGGCGTCCCACCTGTGCGGACTGGTGCTGCAGGCCACCCTACAATCGAAAATGGCCTTCGTTCCCTACAAGGGGACGGCGCCCGCCATGACTGACCTGATTGGTGGACAGGTGGACCTGATGTGCGAGCAGGCTACCAACGCCGTACCCCAGATCGAAGCGAAGAAGGTCAAGGTCTTTGGCGTGACCAGCAAGCAGCGCATGGCGTTGCCCGCGCTTGCCCAAGTACCCACACTGGCAGAAGCGGGCCTGACCGGCTTCGATATGTCGGTATGGCATGGGGTATATGCACCCAAGGGCACGCCGCCCGCTGTGCTCGCCAAGTTGAATGCTGCCATCCGCGCAGCCCTCAAGGACCCCGAATTCATTCAGCGCCAAGAGGCCCTAGGTTTGCGCATCGTGACGGATGCTCGGATGGAGCCCGCAGACCACAAAAAGTATGTCGAGAGCGAAATGAGCCGCTGGAGCAAGATCATCAAGGACTCCGGTGAAACGGCTGATTGATAGGGGACGTGGCCCCTCATCTCTGATCTCCGCCGCGTCGGAGAAGGCTTTCCCGTAGCAATTCAAAAAGTTCACCGGTGTCCGTCTGTGACGGAAGCACTGCTCGCGGTACGTTTCCGGGTACATCGATCGTCAACGAGGCCAAAAAGGCCCTTGCGGCCAGTCCAGTGGGGCTTGTCGATGGAGGGGGGGACAGCCCTTCTTAATCATGTACGGGCAAAGTCGAAAAACTTGTGTCCCCATCACAAAGTAAGCACTTGTATACAAAATTAGATAGGGACGAAACAAGGCCAACTACATACCGGTAGAAGGCGTGGGCACGGTGTCTTCACTGGCATCAGGCGCCGGTCATAGAGCTCCCGAAGCAAGGCCGGCCGCGTACCTCCAATGCAGCCCTAGGTCGGTATCGGCTACCCCCTCGCTTGGGTCAGCCGTTGATCCATCTGTGCAGCTGAGATCTGACTGATTCACGGTTCACGCTGTGATCGCCTGCGCGCCCTGTCCAAAGTAGAAATGCCGAATGTCATCCCGTTCCCGCAGCGCATCGGCCGGCCCCGACAGCACCGCCCGCCCCGCGTCCAGCACCGTAGCCCGGTCCGCATACTGCAGCGCCACTGCAGAGTTCTGCTCCGCCACCAGCAGCGTCAAACCTTCCTCGCGATTGAGCCGCTTCAACTGCGCGAAGATCTCCTGCACCACACGCGGTGCCAGGCCCATCGAGGGCTCGTCCAGCACCAGCAGGCGCGGGCGTGACATCAGCGCGCGGCCGATGGCGGTCATCTGCTGCTCGCCGCCCGATGCCAGGCCCGCGGGCGTGCGGCGCTTTTCGCGCAGGCGCGGAAAAAGCGCGTACACCCGCTCCAGGTCGTGCGCGATCTCGCTGCGCCGGGCGCTGCGGCCCAGCGCGCCGGTGACCAGGTTGTCCTCCACCGACAGGCTGGGAAAGCAGTGCCGGCCTTCCAGCACCGGCACCAGCCCGGCGCGCACCAGGGTGGCCGGGCTGGCGTGTGCCACGTCCCGCCCGTCGTAGGTGATGCATCCGGCGGTGACCTGCCCGCGCTCGGCCGGCAGCAGGTGCGACACGGCCTTGAGCGTGGTGGACTTTCCGGCGCCGTTGGCGCCCAGCAGCGCGTGGATCTCGCCGGCGCGCACCTCGAAGCCCACGCCGTGCAGCGCGGCGATGGCGCCCTGGTAGACGGCCTGCACCGCATCGACGGTGAGCAGCGCGGGGGGCGGGCTTGCCATGGCGTTCACTCGCCCACTCAGGCCGCGCGGGCCAGGGGCCGCGCCTGCGCTGCATTGGCCGCGCCGGCATCGGCGGCCGGTGCGGGCGCCACCGCCGCGGGCCGGCCGGGGCCGGCGCCGATCTGCCACACGTAGGGCGGCTCGGTGCCGTTGATGTGCCAGTCGCCCACGATGCGCGCTTTGTAGATCACGGGGTTGTGCGATGCCACGGTGCGCGCGTTGCGCCAGTGCCGGTCCAGCGACTGCGCGCTGCTGGCGGCCGATGCGCCCAGCCCGTTGAAGAACTGGCTGGCCGCGCGCAGCACCAGGTCGGTGAGCGCCACTTGGCCCTGCGCGGATTCCAGCTCGGCCTCGATGTTGGCCTGCTTTTCCTGCTCGGGCGTGCCGTGCCAGTGCGCGTCGTAGGCGCGCTGGGCAGCAAACGCGGCGCGCACGGAGGTGGCTTCGGCCGCATAGGCGATGGCCGAGACCTCGCCCACCACCTGCTGCACCTGCACGTCCTGCGCCACGCTGGGCGCGTTGCCGGTGCTGAAGATGCGCTTTCGCCCGCGCACCTGGGCGGCCGCGTCGCGCGTGATGGCGCGGGCGATGCCGGCCAGCGTGGCCAGGTGGAACAGCTGGTAGAAGGCCGTCTGGTACTTGAAGCGGTCGGCAAACAGAAAGATGTTTTCTGCATCCACCTCGGCGTTCTCGTACACCGAGGTGCCGCTGCCGGTGGTGCGCTGGCCGAAGCCGTCCCAGTCGTCGTGGTGCGTCACCCCCGGCTGGCGCGCGCGCACGGCGGCGATCACGTCCAGGCCCTCGCCGTCGCCCGGGCCGTCGCGGCGGGCGTACAGGTCGATCCAGTCCGCGAAGATGCTGCCGGTGCTGTAGAACTTGCGGCCGTTGACCACCCAGCGCCCGTCCTCCTTTGGCGTCACGCGCGTGATCACGTCGCCGATGGCCACGTTGCCCACTTCGGTCCAGGCGTTGCCGGCCAGGTCGCCTTCGGCAAAGCGCCGCAACCACACGATGTTGGCCGCGTCGCGCGGGGCGTTGAGGCGGTCTTCGACGAAGGCGAAGTGCCCGCGCAGCGCCTGCACGATGTTGGAGTCGGCCTCGGCCAGCTCCACCAGTAGCTGAAAGAGCTGCGGCAGCGTGGCGCCGTCGCCGCCATGCTCCACGGGCACGCGCAGGGCGCCGAAGCGGGCGTCCTTGAGCCACTGGATGGCGTCGTGGCCCAGCTGGCGCTGCTGTTCGCGCTGCAGCGCCGTGGCCTGGATGCGCGCGAAGATGGGGCGGTACTTGTCGGCGATGGCTTCGTAGTCGGGGCCGAGGATGGAAGGGGTGCGATAGAGGTCGGTCATGGCGTCGCTCCGGGTGGGGTGAAGAAGGGGGTGGGTCAGTCGTCGATGCTCTGGCGCACCTTCACGTTCTTTTCCTTGGCATAGGCCAGGGACGACTTTTCGATGATCGGGCGCAGCAGCTTCCAGTCCGGCGCGATCCAGTCGGAGACGACCTTCCACTGCGTGCCGTCCCACTGCTGGAAGGCCACGCGGCCGTCGCCTTCGTGGTTGTCCCAGGTCACGTGGATGGAATGGAACAGGCCCTTGGCGCCCAGGGCGGCGGCGCGGGCTTCGTCGATCTTCAGGTTCTCCAGGCCCCAGCGCACTTCGTCGCCGGTGAGGGTGCGCTTGCCGAACCTCGCCTGCGCGATGCGGATGGCCTCGACGTTCAGAATGCCGTTGAGCACGCCCAGGTTGTGGTACACGCTGCCGATGCGCTTCTTGTCCTGCAGGTTGCCCTTGCCGGCGTCGTACACCGTCTTCACGATGTCCTGCAGCACGGGGTATTGCGTGCCGGGCGCCACCGAGGTGATGGCGACATAGCCCTTGGCGGCGTCGCCCGCGGGAATCACGTCTTCCTCGGAGTTGGACCAGATGTTGCCGACGATGCGGTCGGCCGGGAAGCCGGTCTTCTGCGCGGTCTTGAGCGCCACCGGGTTCATCACGCCCCAGCCGCGCAGCACCACGAAGTCGGGCTTGGCGCGGCGAATGGTCAGCCACTGCGATTGCTGTTCGTTGCCGGGGTGCGGCACCTCGATCTGCTGCACCGTGAAGCCGTACTGCTTGGCCAGCAATTCATAGATCGGAATGGTCTCCTTGCCGTAGGGCGAGCCGTGGTACAGCACCACGATCTTCTTGCCCTTGAGCTTCTCCGTGCCGCCGGCCTTGGTGCCCAGATAGTTCACGATGCCCGAGGTCTCGCTGTACGGGTTGACCAGCAGCGGGAAGATGTACTTGAACACGCGCCCGTCGGTGGTGTCGGTGCGGCCGTGGTTGATGGTGAGCAGTGGCACCTTGTCGGCCGTCACCCGGTCGATCAGCGCATAGGCGATGCCCACCGACAGCGGGTTCCACGCGGCGATGCCGGGGCGGGTCTTGAGGCGCTCATACACCTCCACGCCGCGCTCCACCTCGTACTGCGTCTCGCCTTCTTCCCAGGTCAGCTTGACGCCGCCCACGCCGCCGTCGCGCGTGTTGACGAGGTTCAAGTAGTCGATGAAGCCGCCGAAAAATCCCGTGCCGCCGGCCGCGTAGGGGCCGACGCGGTAGCTCTGCAGCGGAAAGAACTGTTCCTGGGGTTTGGCGGCCTGGGCTTGCGCGGCCTGCAGCCCGGTGAGCGCCAGCGCGGCGGCCAGCAAGGCGGTTTTCAGAGGACGGACGAGGGACATGCGATGCGCTCCTGTGGAGAGAAAAGAAGAGGGGAATGGCGGGGTGCGCGAAAGGAGCCGGTCAGGCGCCCTGCGGGGGCGGCGGCCGCGTGCGCTGCAGCCGGGCGACGGCCCGTTCCCACAACGCCGCCAGACCGCGCGGCTCGGCGATGAGAAAGCCCACGATGAGCGCGCCCAGGGCGATGCGCTGGCACAGCTCCAGCACGCCCGAGTCGAACCACGGGCCCAGCAGCAGGCTGCCCAGGCGCGAGAGCAGCAGCGGGAACACGACGATCAGCGCCGCGCCCAGGAAGGCGCCGCGCAGCGTGGCCAGGCCGCCGATGATGATGATGAAAAGGATCTGGAACGAGCGGTCGAGGTTGAAGCCCGCCGGCTCCACCGTGCGCAGGTAGACGAAGCCCCACAGCACGCCCGCCACGCCGATCACGAAGGACGACAGCGCAAAGGCCAGCAGCTTGGCGCGCAGCACCGGCACGCCGATCACGCGGGCGGCCAGCTCGTTGTCGCGCACGGCGATGAAGTGGTGGCCGGTGGGCGTGCGGGTCACGCGCCAGATCAGCGCGGTGAGCACCGCCACCACGGTCAGCGCGAACAGGTAGCGACCCGTGGGCGTGTCGAAGGCCACGCCCGCCACGGCGATGGGCGGTGCGTCGATCACGCCCGAGGGGTTGTGGTTGCTGAACCAGCCGAACTTCGTCAGCGCCCACTGCACGAAGAACTGCGCCGCCAGCGTCGATACGGCCAGGTAGAAGCCGCGGAGCCGCAGGCTGGGCAGGCCGAACGCCACGCCCACCACCGTGGCGGCCACGCCGCCGAGCGCCATGGCCGCCAGCAGCGGCAGGCCCTCGACGCGCAACTGGAAGTTGTAGGCCGCATAAGCGCCCACGGCCATGAAGGCGGCCGAGCCCAGCGAGAGCTGGCCCGCGTAGCCCGTGAGCAGGTTCAGCCCCACGGCGGCCAGCGACAGGGCGAGGAAGGGGATCAGCAGCGCATCGAACACGTAGTCGGTGGCCAGCAGCGGCACCACGCCGTAGGCCAATGCCAGCGCGATGGCGGGCGTGGCCCACAGGGGCCAGGGGGTGCGAGGGGTGCCGGGTCGAAGCGTGGGGGTTGCCATGGCGTCAGGCCCTTTCCACCGGCCGCTGCCCGAACAGGCCACCGGGCCGCACCAGCAGGAACAGCAGCGCGGCGGCGTAGGCGAACCAGCTTTCGATGCCGCCGCCCACGTAGGCACCCAGGTACACCTCGGCCAGCTTTTCCAGCGCGCCGATGATGAGCCCGCCCACGATGGCGCCCAGGATGGAGTCGAAGCCGCCCAGCACCAGCACCGGCAAGGCTTTCAGCACCACCAGCGACAGCGAGAACTGCACGCCCAATCGCGCGCCCCACAGCAGCCCGGCCACCAGCGCGATCACGCCGGCGGCGGACCACACGGTGGCCCAGATCACCGGCAGGCGCAGGCCCACGGCCAGGGCGGCGAAGGTGTCGTCGGCCACCGCGCGAAACGCCAGGCCCACGCGGGTGTAGCGAAAGAACGCCGACAGCACGGCCACCATGACTGCCGCCACGCCGGCCGCGAACAGGTCGAACGTGGAGATGAGCACGCCCGCGATCTCGATGGGCGCGTCATCCACACCCAGCTCCAGCGAATGCACCTGCGTGCCCCACACCAGCTGGGCCACGCCCTCGATCACGTACGACAGCCCCAGCGTGGCCATGAACAGCGTGATGGGCGGCTGGTTGACCAGCGGGCGCAGCACCACGCGTTCGATGGCCAGGCCCAGCGCCACCATCAGCGCGAAGGTGATCGCCAATGCCAGTGCGAACGGCAGGCCGCGCTCGACCAGGCTCACGAAGGTGAGCGCCGCGAACAGCAGTTGCGCACCCTGCGCGAAGTTGAGCACGCCCGAGGTCTTGTAGATCAGCACGAAGCCGATGGCCACCAGCGAATACATCACGCCGGACAGCAGCCCGCCGATCAGCACCTCGGCGAGGAAGGCGAAGTCGAAGCCTTCCATCACGGCGCCTCTGTTTCGGGTGGGGAGGTTTCCTGGTCGTGCGCCACGCCCAGGTAGGCATCGATCACGGCCGGGTCCTCGCGCACCTCGGCGGGCGTGCCGTCGGCGATCTTGCGGCCGTAGTCCAGCACTGCCACCCGGTCCGACAGGCCCAGCACGATGCCGATGTCGTGCTCGATGAGCACCACTGCCGCGCCGTGCCGGTCGCGCGCGGCGCGGATCAGCGCGGCCATCTCGCTCTTCTCGCCCGCGGTGGTGCCGGCCAGGGGTTCGTCCAGCAGCAAGAGGCGCGGGCGCGCCACCAGCGCGCGCGCCAGCTCCACGCGCTTTTGCAGGCCGTAGGGCAGGCCGCCGGCCAGCCGGTCCTGCACGCTGCCCAGCCCCAGGAAGTCGATGGCTTCGCGCGCCTGCTCGCGCGCATCGCGCCACTCGCGGCGCGCCCGGCCCCAGCCCAGCACCTGCTCGGCAAAGCTGGCGCGCGCCGCATGCACGCGGCCCAGGGCGATGTTGTCGCGCACGGAGAGGCCCTTGAACAGCGCCAGGTTCTGGAAGGTGCGCGCCACGCCCAGGTGCGCCAGCCGGGGCGTGGGCACCTGCGCCAAGGAATCGCCGCCGATGCGCACGCGGCCGGCGTCGGGCCGGTACAGCCCGCTGATGATGTTGACCAGTGAACTCTTGCCCGCGCCGTTGGGCCCGATGATGGCGCGCAGCTCGCCCGGGGCCACGCGCAGGTCGATGCCGCGCAGTGCGTGCACACCGCCGAACGACAGGTCGATGCCCTGCAGTTCGAGCGCGGGCGGTGGCAGGGTGCCGCCCGTGGCCGCGCCGGCGCGGTCGGCGCTGCGGCGCGGTGCAGCGGGTGCCGTGGCGGGCGGGGCCAGGGTGCCGTCGAACAGGGTGCTGGACATGGTGGTGCAGTGCTTTCCGGGCAGGCTGCGCCCGGCGCCGCGTCGCGCAGGCGAGCGGCGGGAGGGCGGGGCGCCAGTGGAGGGTGGGCGGCGGCGGGTGGGGCGTTGTGCCGGTGCGGTCAGGCGGCGACGGCCTCGGCGGGCTCGCCGATGGCGGCACCGGCGGGTGCGCCCAGGCCCTGCGCTTCCAGCTCGCGCACCAGCGGAAGCACCTTCTCGCCGAAGTATTCGACCTCTTCGATGAAGTGCAGGAAGCCGGCCAGGATCAGGTCCACGCCCACGGCCTTGAGCGCCACGATGCGCTCGGCGACTTGGCGCGGCGTGCCGATGAGGTTGGTGCGAAAGCCGTCGTTGTATTGCACCAGGTCCTCGAAGGTGGATTTGGCCCAGTTGCCCTCGCCCTCGGGCGAGGCCTGGCCGGCCTGCCTGGCCGCGTCGCCAAAGGCGTGCACGGCCTCCACGTGGGCGTGGTCGATGATGTCCTTCAGCACCGCGCGGGCCTCTTCCTCGGTGTCGCGGGCGATGACGAAGGCGTTGATGCCGATGCGCACGCGGTGGCCCGTCTCGGCGGCCTTGGCCTGGATGTCGTCGATCTGCTTTTTCACGCCCTCGGGCGTGTTGCCGTTGGTGAAGTACCAGTCCGACACGCGCGAGGCCATGTCGCGCGCGGCGCGCGAGCTGCCGCCCTGGAAGATCTCCGGGTGGGGCTTTTGCACGGGCTTGGGGCTCAGCGTGTAATTGTTGAAGCGGTAGAAGTCGCCCTTGAAGGTGAAGTTGTCCTGCGTCCAGATGCCCTTGAGCGCGCGGATGAATTCCTCGGAGCGGCGGTAGCGCTCGTCATGCTCCAGCCACGGCTCGCCAATCGCCTGGAACTCGCCCTTGAACCAGCCGCTCACCACGTTGATGGCGATGCGCCCCTGCGAGATGTGGTCTATGGTGGCGATCTGCTTGGCCACCACGGCCGGGCTCCACGGCCCGGGCAGGATGGCGGCCAGCACCTTGAGCTTGGTGGTGGCGTGCAGCAGCGCCTGGCTGAACGACACCGACTCGTGCTGGTATTCGGCGCCATAGCCCGCGGTGAAGCGGATCTGGCTCAACGCGTAGTCGAAACCCGCCTTCTCGGCCGCCTGCGCCAGGCGCTGGTTGTATTCCAGGCTCCAGTCGGTGCGCTGGGCGATGGTGCTGACCACCAGCCCGCCGCTGACGTTGGGCACCCAGTAGGCGAAGCGGATGCCGGCGGCGGAGGAAGAAGAAGCGGAAGTCGTGTCGTGGCTCATGGCGATGCTCCTGGACAGAGGAAGGGGGAATGGGGTGGCCGGCGGGGCTCAGGCCGCCTGCGCCAGGCGCAGCGCGGGCGCGGCCTGCGGCGCGATGCCGACCAGGGGCGCCGCGCGCTGCACCGCCAGCACGATGCGCTCGCGCAGGGCGGCGCTGGCGATCTCGTAGCCCTGGAAGTCCTGCTCCGAGGCATACACGCCCAGCGGCAGCGTGCGCGCCTGGAAGAAGCTGAACAGCGGGCGCAGCTGGTGGTCGATCACCAGCGCATGGCGGTCGCTGCCGCCGGTGGCGGCCAGCAGCACGGGCACGTCGATCAGCGCCTCGTGGTGCACGAAGTCGAACAGGTGCTTGAACAGGCCCGTGTACGAGCCGCGGTAGACCGGGCTGGCCACGATCAGCAGGTCGGCCGATTCGATGGCGGCCAGCTCCGCTTCGACGGCGGCCGGCAACTGGCTGCGGTAGAGCGCGCCGCCGATCTGCGGGGCCAGCGGCCCCAGCTCGATGGTGTGCGCCTCGATGGGCAATGCCTCGCTGAGCGCGGCGATCAACTCTTCCACCAGCACCAGCGTGCGCGAGGGGCGCTGCACATTGCCGGAAACCGCCACTACCTTGAATTTGCGCGTCATGGGATCGAACCTTCCTGGTTTGCCCGGCGCGACCATCGCGGCGGGGGGATGGAATGGATTGAAGACCCAGCGGCGCGCCAGCGCTGCAAAGGAATCGGCGCATGCTTATGCGGAATCCGTGCGTGCCGGCAAGTGGTTGATTGGCAAGGGAAAACCCGGAAATCCGGGCCGATGCGCGGGGCGGCGGCGCCACGTGGCGGCCGCACCGCGTGCCGGGCCCGCCTGCCCGCCCAGCGGCAAATTGCGCAGTTTGCTGCTGCGGTGCTGGCCCGGGCGCAGGCCGGCGGGACAGAGGGGGGGCGGGCCGGCCGGGCGGCGCGTGCCTGCCGCGCCGCCGGGGTCAATTGCTATTATTTATATAGCAATCAGGGCATGTTCCACTAGGGCGTGGGGGCGAAAAGGCCCTGAATGCCGGTGGGGGATCAGCCGGTGAACACCGCCCGCCACAGCGCCAGCACCGCGTCGCGCTCGGCCTGCAGCGTGGCGGGGTCCACGCGCGTGGGCTGCTCGTTCAGGCGGGCGCGGTGCTGCACCTGGCGCAGCGTGCGGTAGGCCGTGGCGGCGGCCGTGCCCACGCCGTCGGGCAGGAAGCCGGCGGCCTCGGCGCGCTGCAGCAGGGTGATGTTGCCGCGGTTCTCGCGCAGGCTGGGGTGGGTGGCGGACTGCGACAGCACCAGGTACTGCAGGGCGAATTCGACATCCACCATGCCGCCCACGCTGTGCTTGACGTCGAACTGCCCGGCCGGCACCGGGTGGGCGGCGCGCACGCGCTCGCGCATGGTGACGATCTCCTCGCGCAGCGCGGCGGGGTCGCGCGGGGCGGTGATGACGGCCTCGCGCACCGCGTCGAAGCGCTCGCGCAGGTTGCGGCCGCTGCCCGCGGGCGCCTCGCTGCCTTCGGGCAGGGGCGAGAGCGGGCCGGCCGGGGCCAGGTCTTCGGTGCCCAGCAGGAAGCGCGCCCGCGTCATGGCCTGGTGCTCCCAGGTCCAGGCGGTGTTGCTGCCGCGCCGTTGCTGGTAGTTGGCGTACGCGGTGAAGCTGGTCACCAGCAGGCCCGAATTGCCGTTGGGCCGCAGCGCGGTGTCGATCTCGAAGAGGTCGCCCTCGGCGGTCTTCACCGTGAGCCAGTTGATGAGCTTGCGCACGAAGGCCGAATACACCTCGGGTGCGCGGTCGTCGTCGTCGTCGAAGACGAAGACGATGTCCAGGTCGCTGCCGTAGCCCAGCTCCTTTCCGCCCAGCTTGCCGTAGCCGATGATGGCGAACTGCGGCACCTCGCGGTGGCGGTTCTTCAGGCGGCTCCAGCACCACTGCGCGGTCACGCGCAGCACGCTGTCGGCCAGGGCCGAGAGGTCGTCGGCCACCTGCTCCACGGTGATGCGGCGTTCCACGTCGCGCGCCAGCGTGCGGAAGGTCTCGGCATGGTGGGCGCGGCGCAGCAGGTTCAGCAGGGTCTCGTCGTCGTCCTCGCCGGTCGATTGCAGCGAGGCGATGCGCAGCCCCAGTTCGTGCTCGAAGTCCTGCGGCACGAAGCGTTCGGCCAGCAGCGCGTCGCCCGCCAGCTCGTCGATCACGCCGGGGTGCTGCAGCATGTAGCGGGCGGGCCACTGCGCGGCGCCCAGCAGGTGCAGCAGGTGCTCGTGGACGGAGGGGCGCTCCAGCAGCAGCGCCAGGTAGATGTCGCGGCGCAGCAGCGATTCGAGCCAGCCGATCAGCCGCACCACGGCGTCTTCGTTGACCTGGCCCTCGGCCAGCCAGCGCGCGGTGCGCTGCACCAGCCGCAGCAGCCGCTCGCGCGACTCGTCGCTCAGGGACTGCACGCGCGGGTGCGTGCGCCATTCGGCGACGCGCGCACGCACGGTGGGCGGCAGTTGCTCCAGCACCGCCTCCAGCTCGGGCGCGGCGGGCGCGCCGGCGCGCGGGCCGCCGCAGCCGCCTTTGGTGCACTGCTTCTTGCCGGCGCCGCCCAGCAGCGTGTCGAACTCCTGCGCCACCAGTTCGCGGTGCGCATCGAGCTGGTGCAGGAAGGCGCAGGTGCCCAGGCCCAGGGTCTGGGCGATCCAGGCCAGGTCGTCGTCGCGCGTGGGCAGCACGTGGGTCTGCTGGTCGTCCAGGTACTGGATGCGGTGCTCCACCTGGCGCAGGAAGGTGTAGGCCGCGGCCAGCGCCTCGGCCGTCTCCTGCGGCATGAGGCCGGCGCGCGCGATGCGCTGCAGCGCCTCCAGCGTGGGGCGGCAGCGCAGCTCGGGGAACTGCCCGCCGCGCACCACCTGCAGCAGCTGCACGGTGAATTCGATCTCGCGGATGCCGCCGCGCGAGAGCTTCACGTCGTTGGCGCGCTCGGGGTGGCCGGCGCTGCGCTTGGCGGCGTGGTCGCGGATCTGCCGGTGCAGCGAGCGCAGCGCGTCGAACACGCTGTAGTCCAGGTAGCGCCGGAACACGAAGGGCAGCACCACCCCGCGCAGGGCCTGCACCGGCTCGCCGATGACGCTGCTGCGCGGCGCGACCACGCGGCTCTTGAGCCAGGCGAAACGCTCCCATTCGCGGCCCTGCACCTGCAGGTATTCCTCCAGCGCGGCCAGCGACACGGCCGCCGGGCCGGAGTTGCCGTTGGGCCGCAGCGCCAGGTCCACCCGGAAGACGAAGCCGTGCTCGGTGGTGTCGCCGATCAGGCCGTAGATGGCCTTGACGGCATGGCCGAAGTATTCGTGGTTGGAGATGCGGTTGCGGCCCTCGGCGTTGCCGGCGGTCTCGCCGTCGTGTTCGTACACGTAGATCAGGTCGATGTCGCTGGACACGTTCAGCTCGCGCGCGCCCAGCTTGCCCATGCCGATGATCCACAGCTCGACCGGCTGGCCCTCGGGGCCGCGCGGGGCGCCGTGGCGGGCGTCGAGTGCTTCGCGGGCCTGCACGCAGGCCTGGTCCAGGGCCAGTTCGGCCAGCTCGGTGGTGGCCCGCGTGATGTCGGCCAGCGGCGCGCCCTGTTCGCAATCGAGGCGCACCAGCCGCTCCATCACCACCTGCCGCAGGATGCGCAGGGCCGTGCCGGTGTCGTGCCCGCGGGCCCGCAGGGCGGCCAGCGCCTCGGCCATGGTGGCCCGCGTGGGCGCGCCGGGCGGCAGCACGGCGAACGCGTCGGCATAGCGCCGGTGCAGCCGCTGGTGGAAGCGGGAATGGCTCGCCAGCGGGCCGTCGCCGGCGGCGCTGGGGATCTCTGGAACGTCAGTGCAAGACAGCGGCATAGCAAGGGCCCGGGGCCTGAAAACCGTACATAACGACACCGTTTGATGCTGAACCCGCACAGCGGGCGCGGGTCATAATTCCCTTCGCATCCCAACCCACCAATGATTGAACAGCCACCGAACCCCTCACGCCTGCTCCGATGCCTGGCAGGTCTTGCGCGGTGGTCCCTGGGCCTGCTCATCGCCTTCTGGCTGCTGGTGGCCGCCGCCTGGGGGGTGCTTCACGGCTGGATTGTGCCGCGTATCGGCGACTTCCGTCCGCAGCTGGAAGCCCATGCCACACGGGCGCTGGGGGTACCGGTGCGCATCGGTGCGCTGTCGGCCCGCTCCGAAGGGCTGGTGCCCACCATCGAGCTGAACGACGTCGCCCTGCTGGACCCCCAGGGCCGCGAGGCCCTGAAGCTGCCGCGCGTGGTGGGGTCGCTGTCGCCGCGCTCGGTGCTGCGCATGGGGTTCGAGCAGCTGTACATCGAACGCCCCGAACTCGACGTGCGCCGCATGGCGGACGGCCGCATCTTCATCGCGGGGCTGGCGTTCCGCCAGAGCGCGGGCGGCGACAGCGCGGGCGCCGACTGGCTGTTTTCGCAAAGCGAGGTTGTGCTGCGCGGCGGCACCGTGCGGCTGACCGACGAGCAAAGCCAGGAGCCGCCCCTGGCGCTGGGGCAGGTGGACCTGCTGCTGCGCAACCGGGGCTGGCGCCACGGCATGCGGATCGAGGCCACGCCGCCGCCACAGTGGGGCGACCGGTTCAAGCTCACCGGGCAGTTCCGCCAGCCGTTCCTGACGACGCACGGCGGGTCGTGGCAGCAGTGGACGGGGCAGCTGTTCGCCGATTTCTCGCGCGTGGACGTGTCCCGGCTGCGCCACCATGTCCACATCGACGGCGTGCAGGTGGCCGAGGGCCGCGGTGCGCTGCGCGCGTGGGTCGATTTCCAGCGCGGGCAGTTCGTCGGTGGCACGGCCGACCTGGCCCTGGCCGGGGTGAACGCCCGCCTGGGCGAGGGCCTGGAGCCGCTCGCGCTGCAGTCCGTCGCCGGCCGGGTGGGTGGGCGGCGCCTGTCCGACGGGTTCGAGTTCTCCACCGAGGGTCTGCAGTTCACCACGCAGGATGCATTGCGCTGGCCGGGCGGCAACCTCACGGTGCGGCACACCGGCGTGCAAAGCGGCCGCGAGCAGGGCGAACTGCGCGCCGACCGCCTCGACTTGGCCGCGCTGGCGCAGATCGCCAGCCGGCTGCCGCTGGATGCCGCCGTGCATTCCGCCCTGGCCGACTACACGCCGCGCGGGCTGGTCGAGGAGGTCAAGGCCACCTGGCGCGGCCCGCTGCAGCAGCTGCAGCAATACCAGGCGCGCGGCAAGGTGACCGGGCTGGCGGTGGCCGACCAGCCGCGCGCCGAGGGCGCGGCCTCGCACGTGCCCGGCCTGCGCGGTGCGAGCGTGGAGTTCGACGTGTCGCAGGCGGGCGGCAAGGCCACGCTGGCCCTGGCGGACGGCGCCCTGGTGCTGCCCCACGTGTTCGAGGAAGGCACGGTGCCGGTGGACCAGCTGTCGGCGAACGTGCGCTGGCAGATCGAGGGCGAGCGCATCGCGGTGCAGGCCAGCGACCTGCAGTTTTCCAACGCCGATGCGCAGGGCGAGGCCCGGCTGAACTGGCACACCGGCGATGCCGAGCGTGGCGGTGCCCGGCCGCGGTTTCCCGGCGTGCTGGACCTGTCCGGCAGCCTGAGCCGCGCGGACGGCACCCGCGTGCACCGCTACCTGCCGCTGTCCATCCCGCAGGAGACGCGCCACTACGTGCGCGACGCGGTCACCACGGGCACGGCCAGCAACGTGCAGTTCCGCGTCAAGGGTGACCTGCACGACATTCCCTTCAACACGCCCGGGCAGGGCGACTTCCACATCGCCGCGCGCGTGAAGGACGTGACCTATGCCTATGTGCCGCCGCGCCTGCAGCATGCCAACGAGGCGCCCTGGCCCGCCCTCACCGAACTCACCGGCGACCTGATCTTCGACCGATCCACCATGGCCGTGAAGGGCGCCAGCGGCAGCTTCGCCGGCACGCCGAAGCTGCGCGTGAACAAGGTGGAGGCGCGCATTCCGGACCTGGCCCACACGGTGGTCGCGGTGAACGCCGATGCGCGCGGCCCGCTGGCGGACATGCTGTCGTTCGTCACCACCTCGCCGCTGGCGCGCCTGACCGGCAATGCGCTGGACAAGACCACCGCCAACGGCACCGCCGACCTGCAGCTGGCCCTGTCGCTGCCCGTCAGCCACATCGACCAGTCCAAGGTGCAGGGCAGCGTGACCCTGGCGGGCAACGACGTGCGCATCGCACCGGAGGCCCCGCCCATCGGCCGCGCGCGCGGCACCGTGCAGTTCACCGACACCGGCTTCACCCTGGCGGGCGTGCAGGGCCGCGCGCTGGGGGGCGACCTGCGGCTGGAGGGCGGCATGCGATCCCTGCCCGCGGGGGCGTTGCCGGTGGAGTCCGCCGTGCAGGTGCGCGGCCAGGGCGTGGCCACGGCCGAGGGGCTGCGCCAGGCGTCGCAATGGCCGGGTCTGGCGCAACTGGCCCAGCGCGCGAGCGGCAGCACGCCCTACACCCTGGCGCTGGGCGTGCGCCGGGGCACGCCGGAGGTGCAGGTGACCACCACCTTGCAGGGCATGGCACTGGACCTGCCGGCGCCGCTGGGCAAGACCGCCGAGGCCCTGATGCCCGTGCGGTTCGAGACGCAGCTCACGCGCGAATCCCTGGCGGCCGCGGCAGGGAGCGGCAACGGCGGTGGCAGCGGCGGTGGCAATGGCACCGGTGCGGCGCCCCTGCACGAACACATGGCGCTGGACCTGGGCGCGCTCGGCTCGGTGACCTATGTGCGCGACATTGCCAACGCCGCCCAGCCCCGGGTGCTGCGCGGCGCCATCGCGCTGGGCCTGGCGCCCGGCGAGGCGGCGCCCCTGCCCGAACGCGGCGTGGTGGCCAATGTGCAGATCGGCGAGCTGGACGTCGATGCCTGGCAGGCGGCGCTGATGGGCAATGGCCCCGCGCGCTCGCCCCTGCTGGTGGCGCCACCGGCTGCCGAGTCCGCATCGGCGGCCAGCACACCGGCGAGTGCCGCGCCCGCTGCGGTGGCGGGCAACGGGACGGGCGCCGCTCCCGTGCCTTCCGTCTCGCCCATGCAGGACTACCTGCCCACGCAGCTGGCCGTGCGGGCCCGTCAGGTGGACTTCCAGGGCCGCACGCTGCACGGCGTGGTCATGGGCGGCTCGCGCGAGGGCAGCACCTGGCGCACCAACGTGGACGCCCAGGAGCTGAACGGCTACGTGGAGTTTCGCCAGGGCGCCGGCAGCGGGCCCGATGCGGGCTCCGGCCGGGTGTTCGCCCGCCTGTCGCGCCTGGCGGTCCCGCAGAGCGATGCCAAGGAGGTGGATGAACTGCTGGCCGAAGAACCGGCCGCCGGCGCCGGCACGCTGCCGTCGCTGGACATCGTGGTGGACGATTTCGTGCTGCGCGGGCGGCGCCTGGGCCGCATCGAGATCGAGGCGCAGAACCGCGGCGGCGACGGCGCTCCGCGCGAGTGGCGGCTGTCCAAGTTCAACATCGTCACGCCCGAGGCCACGCTCACGGCCAACGGCAACTGGGCGTTGCTGGGCAGCGACGGCGCCGCCGATGCGCGCCGCCGCACGGTGATGAACTTCAAGCTCGACATCCGCGACTCGGGCGATCTGCTCACGCGTTTCGGCATGGCCGACGTGGTGCGCCGCGGCAAGGGCCGCATGGAGGGGCAGGTCGCCTGGATGGGCGCGCCGCTCACGCCGGACTACCGCACCATGTCGGGCCAGATGAACGTCAACGTCGAATCGGGCCAGTTCCTCAAGGCCGATCCGGGCCTGGCCAAGCTGCTGGGCGTGCTCAGCCTGCAGTCGCTGCCGCGCCGGCTCACGCTCGACTTCCGCGACGTGTTCAGCGAAGGCTTCGCGTTCGACTTCGTGCGCGGCGACGTGCGCATGGAGCAGGGCGTGGCCACCACCAACAACCTGCAGATGAAGGGTGTGAACGCCGCCGTGCTGATGGAGGGCAGCGCCGACCTGGACCGCGAAACGCAGGACCTGCACGTGGTCGTGGTGCCCGAGATCAACGCCATGACGGCCTCCCTGGTGGCCACGGCCATCAACCCGGTGGTTGGCCTGGGCAGCTTCCTCGCGCAGGTCTTTCTGCGCGGGCCGCTCATCCAGGCGGCCACGCAGGAGTTCCGCATCGACGGCACCTGGACCGATCCGCGCATCGAGCGCGTGCCCCGGCGCAAGCTGGGCAGCGCCGACCCCGCCGTCCGGCCGCCCACGGCCGAGTCCCCCACCGGAGACAAATCATGATGAAAGCCGCCGCATTGCAAATGGTGTCGGGCCTGCATGTGCCCGGCAATCTCGAACAGGCACGCCACCTGCTGGAGCAGGCCGCCGCCGAAGATGCCGAGCTGGCCGTGCTGCCCGAGTATTTTTGCGCCATGGGCGCGCGCGACACCGACAAGCTCGCGCTGCGCGAGCCCTACGGCGAAGGCCCCATCCAGCGCTTTCTGGCCCAGGCGGCCCGGGAGCTGGGCCTGTGGGTGGTGGGCGGCACGCTGCCGCTGCAGTGCGAGAGCCCGCACCACGTGCGCAACACCTCGCTGGTGTTTTCGCCGCAGGGCGAGTGCGTGGCCCGCTACGACAAGATCCACCTGTTTCGCTTCGACAACGGGCGCGAGCGCTTCGACGAGGCCGCGGTGATCGAGGCGGGCAACACGCCCGTGCGCTTCGAGCTGACCGCGCGCGACGGCACCCGTTGGCGCGTGGGCCTGTCCGTCTGCTACGACCTGCGTTTTCCCGAGCTGTACCGCCAGCATGCGCGGGCCGGGGCCGACCTGCTGCTGGTGCCCAGCGCCTTCACCCACACCACGGGCGAGGCCCATTGGGAGTTGCTGCTGCGCGCCCGCGCGGTGGAGAACCTTGCCTATGTGCTGGCGCCGGCGCAGGGCGGCCTGCACGAGAACGGCCGCCGCACCTGGGGCCACAGCATGGTGGTCGATCCGTGGGGCGCCGTGCAGGCGCAGGTGGCCGAAGGCCCGGGCGTGGCCCTGGGCGTGCTCGATGCGGCGCGGCTGCAGCAGGTGCGCCAGCAGCTGCCGGCGCTGGACCACTGCATCCTGTGACCGACGGCGAGCCGTTCCTGTGGCCCTGGCACCGCTGGCGCAGCGCATGGAAGCGCTGGTCGCTGTGGGCCCTGCTCGTGCTGCTGGTGGCGGGCATGCTGGTCACCCAGGTGTGGCTGGCCGGCCGCTACGAGGCGAGCGAGGTGCAGAACCGCCTGGACCGCGACGCCGCCGATGCCGTGGCTGACATCCGCCAGGGTTTCGCCCACAACCTGCAGAACCTGCAGGCGCTGCACGTGGGCACACCGGACCTGGCGAGCTGGGAGTCGCGCGCGGCGGCCTTGCTGAGCGTGCGCCGCGAACTCGTGCGGCTGGAATGGCGCAGCCCCACGCTGGAAGTGCGGGCCCATGTCGAGACCCCGTACCGCCCGGTGCAGTGGGACGCCGAGATGCGCAGCGGCATGCATTCCAACATCGCGCTGGCGTGCGCCAACGCGCGCCGCGTGTCGGGGCCGTCGTACTCCGGCAGCTACTTCCAGCCCCAGGGCGATGGCCGCGGCTCCGAAATGATGGAGCTGTGCCTGCCCCTCATGCAGGATGGCCGCAACGAAGGCTTCGTGGTGGCCACCTACTCGCTGCACAACGTGCTGATCGACCTGGTGGTGCCCAGCCTCAAGCGCGGGCAGGAGGTGTCGTTCACCGAAGCCGATGGCACCCGCCTGGCCATGGTGGGGGCCAGCCGGCGCGGCACGCGCCTGTTCAGCGCGCAGCAGCTGTTCGACCTGCCGGGCGCCACGCTGGTCCTGCGCATGGACAGCTGGCACAGCGCGCCCAGCGTGTTCCCCAATGTGCTCACCGCGCTGGTGACCGCCATGTCGATCGCGCTGGTCACCGTGCTGGTGGTGCTGGTGCGCGACAACCGGCGCCGGCTGCGCGCCGAGCGTGACCTGGGCGACGCGCTGGCGTTCCGCAAGGCCATGGAGGACTCCCTGGTGACCGGGCTGCGCGCGCGGGACCTGCAGGGGCGCATCACCTATGTGAACCCGGCCTTCTGCGAGATGGTGGGCTTCACCGCGCAGGAGTTGCTCGGCCAAAGCGCTCCGGTGCCCTACTGGCCGCCCGAGTTCGCCGACGAGTACCGCCAGCGCCAGGCGATCCGCCTGTCCAGCCTGCACCCGCCGCCGCGCGAGGGCTATGAATCCACCTTCATGCGCAAGGACGGCGTGCGGTTTCCGGTGCTCATCTTCGAGGCGCCGCTCATCAACGCGCAGGGCCTGCACACCGGCTGGATGAGCGCGTTCCTGGACGTGAGCGAGCAGCGCCGCGTCGAGGAAATGTCCCGCGCCTCGCAGGAGCGCCTGCAGGCCACCGCGCGGCTGGCCACCGTGGGCGAGATGGCATCGCTGCTGAGCCATGAGCTGAACCAGCCGTTGGCCGCCATCTCCAGCTACGCCTCGGGCTCGCTCAACCTGCTGCCGCCGGGCGGCGGGCCGCCGCAGGAGCCGCTGCACGACGTGCACGTGGCGCTGCAGCGCATCGCGCAGCAGGCCGAGCGCGCGGGCCGCGTGATCCGCAGCGTGCACGACTTCGTGCGGCGGCGCGATCAGTCGCGCGAGGTGGTCTCGGTGCACGACCTGCTGGAGGCCGTGATGCCGCTGATCCGCCTGCAGGCGCGCAAGCTCGAAGTCTTCGTGAAGATCTCGGTGGACGCCGACCTGCCCCCGGTGCTGTGCGACCGCACCATGGTCGAGCAGGTGCTGCTGAACCTGGCGCGCAATTCCATGCAGGCCATGGACGACCCCGCCACGCCCCAGCGCATCCTGGAGCTGCGCGTGCGCCGCGCCGCATCGAATGCGCACAATGCCTGGCTGGAGTTCATGGTCATCGACCGGGGCTGCGGCATCGCGCAGGACGTGGGCGAGAAACTCTTCACCCCCTTCTTCACCACGCGGCCCGAGGGGATGGGCCTCGGCCTGAGCCTGTGCCGCACCGTGGTCGAGCAGCACGGCGGCTTCCTGGGCCACGCGCCCAACGAACCCCGTGGTACGGTATTCACTTTCACCCTGCCTGCTGCCAGCGCGGACAGCAGCCACCCCTGATGGAACCCGTCTCCAACGCCACCGTTTACATCGTCGACGACGACTCGGGCGTGCGCGAAGCGCTCGCCTGGCTGCTGCGATCGCGCCGCCTGCCCAGCGAGTCCTTCGACAGCGCCGAAGCCTTCGAAGCCATGCTCGACGAGCGTCCGCCCGCGCGCCAGCCCTGCTGCCTGCTGCTGGACGTGCGCATGCCGGGCATGAGCGGCCTGGCGCTGTTCGACCGGCTGGCCGAGCGCCGCCTGATCGATGCGATGCCGGTGATCTTCCTCACCGGCCATGCCGACGTGCCCACCGCCGTGGCCACCGTCAAGCGCGGGGCCTTCGACTTCTGCGAGAAGCCGTTTTCCGACAACCTGCTGGTGGACCGCATCGAGCAGGCCCTGGCCCAGTCCGCGCAGCACATGGAGCAGGTGCGCCAGCACAGCGACCTGCAGGTGCGGCTGTCGGAGTTGACGGAGCGCGAGCGCGACGTGATGCGCCTGGTGGTCGAGGGCCTGCCCAACAAGCTCATCGCCGACCAGCTGGACATCAGCGTGCGCACGGTGGAAGTGCACCGCGCGCGCGTGTTCGACAAGATGCAGGTCAAGTCGGCGGTGGAACTGGCGAACCTGCTGCGCGCCGCGCACTGAATGAACGCCACAGGGCGCCGAAGCGCCCTGTGAAAGCCACTCCCGCCGCGGTGCACGGGCGGGGCGGCGGCGGGGCCGGCCGGCGGTCAGCCCGGCTGGCGTTCGCCCACGAAGATTTCCACCCGGCGATTGCGCGCGCGGCCGTCGTTCGTGTCGTTGGTGGCGATCGGCTGGTGCGAGCCGCGGCCCTCGACCTGGATGCGTCCGCCGTTCACGCCCCGCGTCGTCAGGAAGTTGCGGGTGCTGGCCGCGCGGTCCATCGACAGGGGGTTGTTGATGGCATCGCTGCCGGTGGAGTCCGTGTGGCCCACGATGCGCACTTCGGTGTTGGGGTTGTTGCGAAGCCCCTCGGCGAAGCGCTCCAGCACGGGGGCGAAGTTGGACTGGATGTCCGAGCGGTTCGTGGCGAACGAGATGTCGCTCGGAATGTCGAGCTTGAGCTGGTTGTCGGCGGTCTGCGTCACCACCACGCCCGTGCCCTGGGTGACCTGCTGCATCTCGCGCTTTTGCCGCTCCATGTGCTGCGACCAGATGTAGGTGCCCAGGGCCCCCACACCCGCCCCGACGACGGCCCCCGTGCCCGCCCGGCCGCCGGTGGCGGAGCCGATGACCGCCCCGGCCACCGCGCCGACGCCGGCGCCCGTCGCGGTGCGCCGCTGGGTATCGTCCATGTTGGCACAGCCGCTCACGAGCAGAACGGCGGCAGTGGCGCCGATGAGAATCTTGTTGCGCATGGGATCTTCCTTTTCCAGGTGATGGGCTGCCAGCCAGTCGTGCTTGAAGGGGAGGCCCCTTTGGGCTCAGGCCCGGCCGGCGGCTCCGAACGAAATTGAGAGGCCCTGATTCTTGGCACGGATGGCGCAGGATCAGGGTAGGACCAATTCGTCAGGATCTTCGCCCAGGCCTGTCCGGCTTTGAAACGCAGGCCCCATCTGGGAGAAAGGCGCTCCGATACAGGAGTGCTGGCCGACCATCTCGCCGTTCTTCCACACCATGACCCCGGCTTTTTCCCCCCAGCGCGCACCGAAGGCGCGGTACACCACATAGGAAAAAGGCGGTTGATTGAACCGCAGGTAATTGCCCCCGCCTGCGGAGTA
This sequence comes from Acidovorax sp. SUPP950, assembly GCF_030158935.1. Classification (NCBI taxonomy): domain Bacteria; kingdom Pseudomonadati; phylum Pseudomonadota; class Betaproteobacteria; order Burkholderiales; family Comamonadaceae; genus Acidovorax; species Acidovorax sp. SUPP950. Next base: position 632,095 of record NZ_BQXE01000003.1, read on the forward strand.
CCAAAGCCTTTTGGCCACGACGGTCTGCCGCCATGCGGGATCGTCCTTGGCGCGTGGGAGCGCCATTTCCACTTTTCCTGGCTTCCCGAAGCGGTATTGCAGATGGCCCTGGCTGGTATCCAGCGATGGGGAAGCGCAGGCGGAAACCACGCGCCTGGATTGAAGTCTGCAGGCGAAGATGACGTCTTCTTCCGGCAGGCACAGGCCCCGGTCGTTGGGCGGTGCCGGTGCGGGCACCTGGGACATCGAACCGGTGCACAGCAGCAGGCCCAGCAGGGGCAGCCACCTTGAAGCTCCAGGAGGAAGCGATTGCATGGCGATTCCTTATGGCTTCGCTTTGGCGGCCGTTTTGGCCTTCTTCGGAATGGCCATCCCCAGGTATTTACGGCCTGCGGCGAACGCGTCCGTGAATTCCTTGAGGCCGTGCGTGCCGCCGTTCACCAGTTTGCGGGCATGGACCAGGTTGTTGGTCTTCAGCGCGGCCCGAATGCCGCCTTCCTTGTTCTTGATGAATTGGGCCAGGATGGCTGCTGCGGCGGGGCCTTCGTTGGCCTGGTCCGGGTTGTCCAGCAAGTTCAATCCCAATTGCTTGCCCATCTGCTCGTAGTTGGCTCGGCCGGTCAACTGGACAAATCCACGGCCCTTGTACAGCGCGCCATCGCCCAGCTGATGGTTTCCCAGGCTGTCCGGCCGGAAATCGTATCGATCGAAAGGGTGCCGGCCCTTGGTGCCCACGGGGCTGGTGTTGTATCGGGATATCCCTTCGTCGACCGGCTGAAAGCTCGCGCTCTCGGCGCGGATGGTGGCCAGTGCCATCATCAGCATTTCCGTGTCGTTCAGCGAACGCTTCGTCATCGCGCCGAGAATCTCGGGCAGGTAGTTCCGGATGTTTCCGGTGATTTTTGTTTCCTGGATGGTCTTTTTGACGACGGGCTTGCCATTGACCATTTCCCGGGTCTTGAGAGTGGTGCGCTTGATCCGGTCGATCCCTCCCGGCACCATGGTGGACGCCAGTACGTACACCTCGTTCGACAGCGACGCGACCAGTTTCTTTTCTTCCAACTGGGTCTGAACCAGGAACTGGAACAGGGTATCTGCAGTGTTCAGTTGGTTGTCCGGGTCCGCTTCGCCGTAGAAGAAGGTGTTTTCGATGCTCTGCAAGGCGGTGGCGAAGGGCTGATCCCATCCGCCTTCTTCGGGCAATTCGGCCTTCTGGGGCAGATACCCCTTCCGGATGAACGCATTCAGATGCCGGCGCAGCAGCCGCATGTCTTGCGGATGGTTTTTCTGGCCAGGTCCCACGGTGGATCGGAGAACCGCTGGTTCACTCATTTTCTGACTCCCCTTTTTGAATATTCTTGTTTTGCATTCCTGCCGCGCGCTGAGGCGGGTGGATGCTATTTTTTGGTGTCCGTGTCTTCTGGTTCCGAAGCCGGCGGTGGCGGCGCGGGCGGCGGCTCCCCCCCCTTGCGCCCCGAGAACATCGTCCACCACACAATGGCGACCAGAACGACCAGCGCCAGCAATGCTTCAAGCAAAATCAGCCCCATGAAATTCCGTCTCCTGCGCCTTGTGACAACGGCGCTGATTGTAGGAACCCTGGTGGCCTGCTCCACCACGCCCCTGCCGCCTTCCACGCCTTTGCCTCCCGGTGCCTCGCTGCCACCGGGCGTGCCGGGTGCCCCCTTGCCGCCCGAACCGCCCGGGCCGCTGCCGCCCCCGATGGCGCAGCCGAAAAGCCGCTGGATACCGGTGCATTGGGCGGAATTGCCCGGTTTTGCCGAAGATTCCCTGCACGAAGCCTGGAACGCCTGGATCAAGAACTGCGAGCGTCCCGCGCCGGCCTTCGCGCCGCTGTGCGGCGAGGTGCGTCGCCTGTCCATCGCCAGCGCCGACGAGCAGCGCGCCTGGATGGTGGCGCGGCTGCAGCCCTACCGCATCGAGGCCGCCGACGGCGCGGTGGACGGCATGCTCACCGGCTACTACGAGCCCTATCTGGACGCGGCGCGCCAGCCCGGCAACGGCTTCAACGTGCCGCTGTACCGGCTGCCCGCGGGCTACGGCGCGCGCAAGCCCTGGTACACGCGCCAGCAGATCGACACGCTGCCGGAGGCGCAGGCGGCGCTGGCCGGCCGGGTCATCGCGTGGGTGCGCGATCCGGTCGAGGCGCTGGTGGTGCACATCCAGGGCTCGGGCCGGCTGCGGGTGCAGGAGGCCGATGGCTCGGTGACGCTGCTGCGCGTGGCGTTCGCCGGCACCAACGACCAGCCCTACCAGAGCGTGGGCCGGTGGCTGCTCGACCAGGGCCTGGTGCGCGATGCGACCTGGCCCGGGATCCGCGCCTGGACGCTGCAGAACCCGCAGCGCGTGCAGGAGATGCTGTGGGCCAATCCGCGCTACGTGTTCTTCCGCGAGGAGCCGCTCAACGCCATGGATGCCGGCTTCGGGCCGAAGGGCGCGCAGGGCGTGGCCCTCACGCCCGGCCGCTCGATCGCGGTGGACCGCCAGAGCATTCCCTACGGCACGCCGGTGTGGCTGGCCTCCACCGGCCCGCAGGTGCAGTTGCAGCGCCTGGTGATGGCGCAGGACACGGGCTCGGCCATCGTGGGCGCGGTGCGGGCCGATTACTTCGCGGGCTGGGGCCCGGAGGCGGGCGAACTGGCGGGGCGGCTCAAGCAGGGCCTGCGGCTCTGGGCGCTGTGGCCGCGCTGACACCCGCGCGTTCACGACGTTTCAGCACGTTTCAGCCGGCTTCCCCGCGGCCGGCCGGGAAGGCCCTCCACAATGGGACGTGACAGTCCCTTCGTGGCCTGGCCAGGATGGTGGCCTCACCTCACCCAACTCCCAAGGAGAACCGCATGACCGCTGACCGATGGCTGCGCACTGCCGCGCATGGCACCCTTCCTTTGCTGGCCGCCCTGCTGGGCGCCTGTGCGCCCCTGGGCACGACGCACGCGCAGGCCCCCGCGGGGCCGGACCTGCGCGCCGACACCGCGGCCCGCTTCCTGGCCTTCGCCCCGGCCAGGAACCCGGAACCCGCGATGGCCGACGCCCCCGCGCTGGCCTTCGGCGTGCGGGTGCCCGGCACGTCCGCCGCGGCGCCGTTCACCATGACGATGGACACCGGCTCGACCGGCGTCGTCGTCTCGGCCACCGACCTGCCCGGTTTTTCCGCGCAGGAGGCCGAGTCGGGCGTGAAGGGGTGGGAGTTCCTGTCCAGCAGCAAGCGGCTGTGGATCGGCCGCTGGGTGCCGCGGGAACTGGTCTTTCGCGATCCCGCCGGGGGCGAGGTGGTGGCGCGCGTGCCCGTGCTGGCGGTGCAGGAGGAGATCATCTGCCCCGGCTGGAGCGAAAAGGCCAACGTGCCCACCTGCGAAAAGCCCGAGAAGACCACCGCCCAGCCGCGCGGCATCGCCTACATGGGCGTGGGCTTCGGGCGCGAGCACGACGGCCAGCCGCAAGGCACGCCGGACAAGAACCCGCTGCTGAACATCGTCTCCATCGACGGCCAGCCCGTGGCGCCCGGCAGCATGCGCAGCGGTTTCATCGTGACGGCCAAGGGCGTGCACGTGGGCCTCACGCGCGCCAACACCGCGGGCTTTTCGTACGTGAAGCTCCAGGGCCGAAGCCTGAACGCCGCGGGCCAGCCGGCCTCCAGCGACCCGCGCGACTGGCCCCAGGCGAGCATGGCCGTGTCGGTCAACGGCGCGGCCTCGCAGACAGGCGCGGTGCTGGTCGATACCGGCATTGCCCAGATGTACCTTACGGTGTCCAACCCGTCGGCATTGCCGACCACGGCCATTCCCAACCCGAGCCGCAAGGGCGCCATGGCCACGGGGCTGGTGGCCGGCACGTCGGTGCAGGTGTCGTTCCCCGACGATGCCGCGCCCGTGGCGCAGTACACCTTCCAGGTGGGAACGCCCCAGGCCCCCACGGCGGTGATCGTCACCCGGCCCTCGGCGCAGGCGTTCGTCAACACCGGCCGGCACCTGCTGCGCCAGCATGACGTGCTGTTCGATGCCGATGGCGGCTGGTTCGGGCTGCGCCGCAGCCAGTAACTTGGCGATGCCGGGTTCAAGCCTGGCGCGGACCGGTGCCAGTGGCGGCACGCTGCATGTCGAATCGCAGCGGAAAGTCGGTCAGTTGGTGGCCCGATGCATCCCGGACCTCGTAACGGACGTTGGGATTGCCGCTGAATGGCACATCCCAGCGGTCGCCAGCGTACTTCACACCGTCCCTGATGACATCATCGGGAGCGCGGAGCCTCTGGGCTTTGAACTGCTCCACGATCGGCAATCGATTGTCGATCAGGGCTTGTTGCCGCAGTGCCTCGATGTCCAGCGCTGCGGCCTGCGTGCCCGCAGGCTTGGTGTGGGCGACGCCACCACCTGACGCACCCAGCAACTTGCGGTGCATGGGAAGTGCGTCCCGCACGAGGGTGGGTGAGGCAAAGGTGGCCCATGGGTCCACGACGATATCCTGCTCGGATTTCTGCCCCCGGATCACGACGAACACGTGATTTCCCTTCGGCCTCCCATCCACGATGTCGATTCTGGCGTTCTTGAGGGCGGGATTCTGCGAAAGCAGTTGATAGGTCAGACCGGCGTGTTCATCACAGTTGCCACTTTGATATTGAATGGCGTTGGTCGCACGGATGGTGGGATTTTGGTATTGGAATGCGAGAGGGTCGACCGCAGGACGCTGTCTCCAGCAGTGGCCGCGATGTCTTTGATCTGGTTGCCGGCACCGTCGGGCATCAGCGCTTTGACCAGGTCGATGGCCTCCCGTGCTGCGGCCAGGTGCGCGGCAGTTTCAGGCGATATCGACCGCAGTTGGTGCTTCATATCGGGCATCTGAGTTTTGACGCTAGGATGCGTCGTGGACAGCGCATTGGCTTGGCTCAACTGGTCTGGTGACAGCTCAATGAATTGGTCGGAGCGCAACAGTCCTGGGAGCAGTTCCTTTGCTGGAACCAGGACGGTGTTCTGGGCATCATCGAACGTGATGTAGGTATCGAGCCGATGAGGTTCTGATGAAAGAGGCGACGCGTTATCGACTTGCTTGAGCAACGGGGTCGCGCTGTCAAGCAGCCGTCTCCTGGCGGCTTTCGCCTCGGAGATATGGCTGTCGAGCCATGTTCTGGGCTCAGGCTCTGGCACTTTGCTGGATGAACCCCACCCCATGAATCCCCGCATGGTGCCGAGCATGGAGGAGTGCGACGACGAAGGCGGCCTGGACGGCAGGTGGTCGCTGCGGGGCCGGATGCCGCCACCGGCACTGGGATGGCGCGGGCTCCCGCCTGCCAGGGCGTGGGGTGCATTCCCGCTGGACGACGCGCTGCGCTGCGACGTCTTGGGTGGGGCCTCTTACTGCGCAGTCGCGCCTCGGGGGCTCTTGGCGTGGGAAAGGTGGTTGAGCTTCATGGATCTCTTCCCTTGGCGATCCTGCCACCCACCGTCAGGCGGCAGTTTGCCAGTGAGGCCAGGATAAAGCGGGCGCCAGAACGCGAAGCGGTGCCCACCGAAGCATTGCAAGGGCGTGCGAACCGATTCGCCCGGGCTTGCAGTGGCCTGCGGGGTGCGGCACGGCCCGAAGGATCGTGTAGCCTGCGCTTCCCATCAAAACTCTCGCCAGGCAAGGAGATCCCATGCCCATTCCGCTTCGCGCAGCGATCGCCTGCGCCGCCGCGCTGCTCGCCTGCGGTGCCGTGCCCGCGCAGACGCCGTTGCCCACCGCCGCAGCGGCCACCGCCGGCCCCTCGCTGCGCCCGGGCACCGAATCGCGCTTCATCCGCCTGCATTCCCCGCCGGGAGAGGGCTGGTCTTCGCCCATGACGGATGCGCCGCGGCTGCGGTTCGAAGTCCGCATGCCGACGGACACCGGCGTGCTCGCGCCCCCCCGGCCCTTCATCGTCACCCTGGACACGGGCTCCACCGGCGTGGTGATTTCCGCGGTCGATCTGCCCGGTTATTCGCGCAACGAGGAAGCGCGCCAGGCCAACGAAGGCTGGGAATACCGCTCCAGCAGCCGGCAGCTCTTGATCGGCCACTGGGTGGTGCGCGACGTCGTGCTCAACAGCGGCTGGAACGAAGTGATTGCCCGGGTGCCCGTGCTCGCGGTCGAAAAGGAAATCATCTGCCCGCGCTGGGACGAGAAGGCCAACCGGCCCGACTGCGAAAATCCCACGGACACCACGGAAAGCCCGGGCGGCATCGCCTACATGGGCGTGGGCTTCGGGCGCGAGCACGATGGCCAGCCGCAGGGCACGCCCGACAAGAATCCGCTGATCAACATCGCCGAGATCGACGGCAGCCCCGTCGCCCGGAGTGCGGTGCACGGGGGCTACGTCGTGACCAAGCACGCGATATACGTGGGCCTCACGCCCGACCAGGCCAAGGGGTTTCGGTTCATGAAGCTGCAGCCTGGCAGCCTGCTTGCGAATGGCCAGCCGGCCTCCAGCGATCCCCGTGACTGGCAGCAGGCCACCGTGGCCGTGTCGGTGGACGGCGGCGCGCCCGAAACCGGTCCCGTGCTGGTGGACACCGGCATCGCGCAGATGTACCTCACGGCCGCCGACCCGTCGGCGCTGCCCACGGCGCAGATCGCCGACCCCACCCGCCGGGGCCGGCCGGTGACGGGCTTGAAAAACGGCACTCGGGTGCAGGTGATGTTCCCCGACGCGCAGGCGCCCGTGGCGCAGTACGATTTCCGAGTGGGGGATGCGGACGCGCCCCAGTCCGTGTTCGTGAACGCGCCGGGCCGCTTCAACTTCGTGGGCCGCCCCGCCTTCATGAACACCGGGCGCTACCTGTTGAAGCAGTTCGACCTGCTCTACGACGCCGAGGGCGGATGGTTCGGCCTGCGGCCCTCGCGGCGGTGAGCACCTGGAGGGCGCGCGAGCGTTGCGTCCTCAGCGCTCCAGCGGTTGGCGCCGTCCGGTGCGCTGCATGTCGAATCGCAGCGGAAAATCAGTCAGCTGGTGGCCGGATTCATCCTGGACCTCGTAACGGACGTTGGGGTTGCCGCTGAACGGCACATCCCAGAGGCTTTTGCCATGGCCCAGATAAATGGCGAGCCCCAATTCACGATCAAAGCCCATCGCATGAAGGTACTGCTCGGAGAGCGGCGGATTTTCTTCGACCGTTCCTTGTTCCCTCAGTGCTTCATCGATATCCAGCGTTGGTGGTGAAACGGTGCCGGCGGGCTTCGTATGCCTGATGCCCTCCTGCCCTGCGTTGAGCAGGTCCCGGTGCATGGGAAGTGCGTCGACGACGAATGTCGGCGTGGCGAAGGGGGCCCAGGGGTCGACCACGATGTCCTGCTCGGGCGTCTGACCGCGGATCACGGCGAATACGTGATCGTGTCCCCCACCGGCACCATCGTGAACCATGTCGATCCTTGAGTTCTGGAGATCCGGGTTCTGTGAAAGAAGCTGAAAAGCCAGGCTTGCCTGGGCATTGCAGTTGCCGGCCTGGTACTTGATGGCGGCGCTCGCGCAGGTTGCGGGATCGCCCTTCCCCCGATATGCCATCGTTGAGCGAAAGCAGCTTTCTGCCCCTGTGGCAGCGATGTCCTTGATCTGATTGCCCGCGCCTGCGGGAAGAAGCGCCTTGACCAGATCGATCGCCTCCCGAGCCAATGCCAGGTGGGTGGCCGCTGCGGGCGATATCACGCGCAATCGGGGCTCCATGTCGGGCATCAGGGGGGTGACGCCAGGGTGCGTTGTGGAAAGCACATTGGCTTGTGTCAGCCGTTGCGATGACAGCTCGATGAATCGATCGGCGCGCAAGAGTCCGGGGTGCAGTTCCTTCGCGGGAACCACAACGGTGTGCTGGGCCGGGCCCTCCCCGGTGATGTAGGTATCGAGCGGGCAAGGCGTTTCTGGACATCGGAGCGTGCCGTGGACCTGCTGCAGCCCGGTTGCGCTGTCGAGCAGGCGGCTTCTGGCGGCCTTCGCCTCGGAGGCACTGCTGTCGAGCCATGCACCGGGCTCGGGCGGTGGCGCGATGCCGGATGAGCCCGTTTTCATCGGGCCGGGCACGCGCGACGGCGATTGGGTGGAGGGAATGGGCATCCCGCTGTCGCTGCGCGGGCGGATGCCGGTGCCGGGATTTGAAAGGCGTGAGACCCGGGCTGCCAGGCCCTGGGGTGCATGCCCGGCGGACGGTGCACTGCGCCGTGCTGCAGCGGCTGGGGGCTCTTTTTGGGCCGTCGGGGTTCTTCGGCCATCGGCGCCGGTGAGAGGGCTTGGCTTCATGGATATCTCTGCTTGGCAGTTCGTCTGGCGGATCAAAGCCACTGAATGGAGCTTTGCAACGGCGGTCATCGCGTTCGCGCTGGCGTCTCACTGCCGGACTCCCGTTCCGCCGGTGCCCGCTGCATATCGAACCGGATCGGAAAATCAGTGAGCGCACGCCCGGAGGGATCTCTGACTTCATACCGGACGTTGGGATTGCCGCTGAAAGGCACATCCCAGAGATTCTCTTTTTCGATCAGAACTTGTGTGATCGCAGCGTCAGGTTCATGGTGGGCATGAAGCCGAAACGCCTCGGAAAGCGACGAGTGTTTTTCGATCGCACTTTGCCATTGGCTGTGCCGTTTCAGCGCCTGTTCGATGTCCATTGCGGGTGCAACGGTGCCAGCGGGTTTGGAGACCCTGATCTTTCCGCGCTCAGCGTCCAGCAGGGTCCGGTGCATGGGAAGCGCGTCTTGAACGAACGTTGGCGATGCAAAGGGGGCCCAGGCGTCCACGACGATGTCCTCCTCGGGCCTATCTCCTCGAATCACGGCGAACACGTGCGCGACGTTTTGACTGACCTCGACGATATCGATCTGGTAATCCTTGAACGCAGGATTCTGTGCAAGCAGGTGGAAGGCCAGGCTCGCATGGCCGTCGCAGTCGCCCCCCTGGAATTGGATGATGGAGTGCGCAAGATCTGCGACGCCGCGATGGTATTTAAACGACAGGCGGGAGCGAAGATGGCTTTCCCCTGCCGTTGCCAGCAAATCCTTGACCTGATTGCCGGCTCCGCTGGGAACAAGGGCTTTGACGAGATCGATCACTTCCCGTGCCGATGCCAGGCTGGCCGCTACGGCCGGCGAGATCACATGCAATCGCGGTTGCATGTCCGGCATCTGTGTGTCGATGCCAGGATGCGTGGTGGACAGGGCGTTGGCTCGGTCCAGTTGCCCGGGTGAAAGTTCGATGATCTTGTCGGAGCGCAAGAGCCCCGGGATCAACGCCTTGGCGGGAGCCAGAATGGCGTTTTGTGCCTGGCCGTCGGAGGTCAGGTACGTGTCAAGCTGGTAAGGCTGCGCAGCCAGGGGTGACGCGATGTGGAAAAGCTTGAGCAATGGGATCGCGCCGTCAAGCAGGCGTCTTCTTGCGGCGCTCGCTTCGGTGGCATTGGCGTTCAGCCAGGCTTTTGGGTCGGCCTCGATCGCGATCGGGTTGCGGGACGCACGGGCTGTCATCGCGCCGAGCACCGGGGATCGCGATGCAACCGGCGGCATCGGCATTGGATTGCTGCTGCGTGGGCGGATGTCTGCCCCGGCGTTTGAAAGGCGTGGCCCCCCACCTGCCAGGCCTTGAGGCGCATGCGTGGAAGAAGACGCAACGCGCCGCGCGCCACCGGGTGCGCGCATGCTTTCCTGCCCGCCTGTGGTTCTGCGATGGTCGGCACGGCTCAGTGTGCTCGACTTCATAAACGACTCCTTCATGGATCCACCTGAGCAGGCCCGAGGCGACCGTTTCAGCGTGGACCGAGGATAGGGAGCGCTTGCGTCGGCAACGGCTTGCGTGCCGAAGCCCTTTCACGGTGTGCGAACCGATCCGCTTCAGCGCTCGAGCTCGACCAGGTAGCGCGACACCACCGGCGGCGCCTCGCCCGTGTGGAAGGCCAGCTTGCGGTCGCGCAGCGCCACGTCGGAGCCGGTGACGCGGTCGAAGCGGCGCAGGTGCTCGGTCCACGATTCGTCCACGATGCGCTCCACATAGCGCGAGGGGTCGGCGATGTCGTGCTGCAGCTGCCAGTCGAGCGCGCCCTGGCGCAGGCGGCTGCGGCGGCTTTCCTGCATCAGCACCCGGAATTCGGCCGCCCGCGCGGGGTCGATGTGGTATTCGATGGTGACCACCACATGGCCGCGTTCGGGCGTGGTGGGCGCCACCGGCAGCTTGAACGCGGTCGAAGGGCTCAGGTCTTCCTCCATGGTGCGGTCCACCACCCAGCGCTGCACCAGGGCCATGGCGGCGGTGCCGGTGAGCGCGGCCAGCGCCAGGCTCATGTGGACGGTGGTGAGCGAGGCCACCTGGCCCCACAGCGCCGCGCCCGCCGCGGTGGCGCCCATGATGGCCATCTGGTAGATCGACATGCCGCGCGCGCGCACCCAGTTGGGCAGCGCGAGCTGGGCCGACACGCTGAGCGAGTTGGCCGTGGTGATCCACGCCATGCCGCCCAGCACCATGGCGGGCACGGCCACGTACACGTTGGGCGCGATGGCGATCACAGCCGTGGAGGCAGCCTGGAGCAGCGCCCCGCGCGACACCAGCGTGTCGCGCGACATGGCCTGGCGCAGGCGCGGCAGGAACAGCGCCGCCGCGATGGCCCCGGCGCCCATGGAGGCCAGCAGCAGGGTGAAGGTGCCGGCGCCGCCGCCCTCCAGGTCGCGGGCCACCAGGGGCAGCAGCGCCAGCAGCGCGGTGGCGTGCAAAAAGAAAACCGAGATGCGCCACAGCACGGCGCGCATGCGGGGCGACTCGCGCACGAACTGCACGCCCACGCGCATGGCGCTCGTGAGCCGCTCGCGCCCCAGCGGGCTGGGCACGTGCGTGCGGCGCCAGCGCATGATGGTGAAGCCCGCCACCACCGACAGCAGCGCGTTGAGCACGAACACCCAGGCGCTGCCCACGCTGGCGATGATGGCGCCGGCCAGCAGCGGGCCGATGATGCGCGAGGCGTTCATGGCCACGCCGTTGAGCGCCAGGGCCGCCGGCAGCTGCTGGCGGCTGACCAGCTCCGGCACGATGGCGGCGAACACCGGCCAGCGCATCGCCAGGCCAATGCCGTTGGCGAAGGTCAGGGCGAGCAGCAGCGGCGCCGTCATGCCGCCCATCAGGATGGCCACGCACAGCACCAGCGCCACCACGGCCACCCAGAACTGCGTGGCGATGAAGTAGCGCCGCCGGTCCAGGATGTCGGCCAGCGCGCCGCTGGGCAGGCCCAGCAGGAACACGGGCAGGGTGGAGGCCGTCTGTACCAGCGCCACCAGCACGGGCGAGGTGGTGAGCGTGGTCATGAGCCACGCGGCCGCCACGTCGTTCATCCACATGCAGGTGTTGGCGGCCAGCCAGGTGAGCCAGAGCATGCGGAACACGGGCACCTGCAGCGGCGCGAACGGCGAGAGGCTGGCGCGCCGGGCGGCGTCCTGGTCCAGCTGCGCGGCGGCCGCGGCCTCGGCGGTGTGCGCCTGGCCTGCTGCGGCGGTGGCCGGGGGACTGTCGTCCAGGGGCGGGAACGGGGTGGGGCGGGGCGGGCTCTCGTGGGGCGGCAAAGGGGGCATAGATGGTCTCGATTGTGCGCAGTGCGGGCGGGGCGTGCCGGGCGGGGCGCCGACGTCCCGGATGGCGGCGCGGAAAAGCGAGCCGACGGGCTTGAAGCCGAAAAGGCCTCCAGCGCAATCGGTACTAGGGCGTTGCGCTATTGTTTTTGTAGCTTATTGCCGGTGGGGCCGAGGTGCGCCAGCGGCAGGGCGCCGCTGGCCTTGACCTCGCCCAGCGAGAAGCTGGTGTGCATGTCCTTCACGTTCGGCAGGTTCAGCAGCACGTTGCGGGCGAAGTGCGAGAAGCTGTCCAGGTCGCGCGCCACCACCTGCAGCTCGAACGTTCCCGTGCCGCTGATGTAGTGGCAGGCCACCACCTCGGGGATCTGGGCGATGGCGGCCTCCATCTCGCGCGTGAGGCCCCCGGTGCTGCGGTCGGCGTCCAGCCGCACGAAGGCCAGCACGCCCAGCCCGATCTTGTGGCGGTCGATCTCGGCGTGGTAGCCCTTGATGAAGCCCGACTCCTCCAGCGCGCGCACGCGGCGCCAGCACGGCGCGGCCGACAGGCCCACCCGCTGGGCCAGCTCGGCATTGGTCAGCCGGGCATCGGCCTGCAGCTCGCCGAGGATCGCCAGGTCGAATTTGTCCAAAGTATTCATCCCTGGATTATTTTGCGAAAGATCCTTTCTAAAACGAGGGTAAACACGGCATGAAAACGAAAGGACATATCCGGCCGTCCTGCCTACACTGCCCTGACAAGGCGGTGCGTCCGAGCCCAGGGCACCCCGCTGAAACCGCGCTCACGAGGCGACGGCCAACGACCCCACTGGAGATTCCCCCGATGAACGCCCCCCTGCCCGAGCCCATTCGCCGCGCCATTGAAACGGTCATGCTGGATGACAACCCGCACTGCGGGTTGCGCCACAAGTACGTGGGGGGCGGCGCAGCCGCACGCTGCGGATTGGGCATCGAGCGTGCTGGCGAAGGAGCCGTGCTATGAACGCCCCCCTGCCCGAGCACATCCGCCGCGCGATTGAAACGGTCACGCTCGATGACAAATACGCCTTGCCGGAGGGCCGTGCCTTCATGAGCGGCGTGCAGGCCCTGGTGCGCCTGCCCATGCTGCAGCGCCAGCGCGATGCGATCGCGGGCCTGAACACCGCGGGCTTCATCAGCGGCTACCGCGGCAGCCCGCTGGGCACCTACGACCAGGCGCTGTGGTCGGCCAAGAAGCACCTGGCCAAGAACCACATCGTGTTCCAGCCCGGTGTGAACGAAGAGCTGGGCGCCACCGCCGTGTGGGGCACGCAGCAGCTCGACCTGTACCCCACGACGAAGAAATACGACGGCGTGTTCGGCATCTGGTACGGCAAGGGCCCGGGCGTGGACCGGTGCTCGGACGTGTTCAAGCACGCCAACATGGCCGGCACCTCCAGGCACGGCGGCGTGATCGCCATCGCGGGCGACGACCACATCAGCAAGAGCAGCACCGCGCCCCACCAGAGCGACCACATCTTCAAGGCCTGCGGCCTGCCGGTGTTCTTCCCGAGCAGCGTGCAGGACATCCTGGACATGGGCCTGCACGCCTTCGCCATGAGCCGCTTCTCGGGCGTGTGGTCGGGCATGAAGACCATCCAGGAGGTGGTGGAGTCCTCCAGCAGCATCTCGGTGGACCCGGACCGGGTGAAGATCGTCCTGCCCGAGGACTTCGCCATGCCGCCCGGCGGCCTGCACATCCGCTGGCCCGACGCGCCGCTGGAGCAGGAGGCGCGCCTCATGGACTACAAGTGGTATGCGGCGCTGGCGTACATCCGCGCCAACAAGCTGAACTACAACGTGATCCAGGGCCCGCAGGACCGCTTCGGCATCATCGCGAGCGGCAAGGCGTACAACGACACGCGCCAGGCGCTCATCGACCTGGGGCTGGAGGACGACGTCTGCCGCCATCTCGGCATCCGGCTGCACAAGGTGAACGTGGTGTGGCCGCTGGAGGCCACCATCACCCGCGACTTCGCCCAGGGGCTGCAGGAGATCCTGGTGGTGGAGGAAAAGCGCCAGGTCATCGAATACCAGATCAAGGAAGAGCTCTACAACTGGCGCGCCGACGTGCGCCCCAACGTGCTGGGCAAGTTCGACGAGGTGGAGGGCGACAACTCCGGTGGCGAGTGGAGCATGCCCAACCCGAGCCAGAACTGGCTGCTGCGCCCCAAGGCCGACCTCACGCCCGCCATCATCGCGCGCGCCATCGCCAAGCGCCTCAAAAAGCTGGGCGTGCCGGCCGACATCGTGGCCCGCATGGACGCGCGCCTGTCGGTGATCGATGCGCGCGAGCGCGGCCTGGCCGAATCCAAGGTGGACACGGGCGACCGCACGCCGTGGTTCTGCAGCGGCTGCCCGCACAACACCAGCACCCGCGTGCCCGAAGGCTCGCGCGCGGTGGCCGGCATCGGCTGCCACTACATGGTCAACTGGATGCCCGACCGCAACACGTCCACCTTCACGCAGATGGGCGGCGAGGGCGTGACCTGGGTGGGCCAGCAGCCCTTCACCACGGAAAAGCACGTGTTCGCCAACCTGGGCGACGGCACCTACTTCCACAGCGGGCTGCTGGCCATCCGCCAGAGCATCGCGGCGGGCACCAACATCACCTACAAGGTGCTCTACAACGACGCCGTCGCCATGACGGGCGGCCAGCAGGTGGGCGAGCGGCCCGAGGGGCATTCGGTGCTGCAGATCATGGCCAGCCTGAAGGCCGAGGGCATCGCCCGCCTGGTGATCGTGACCGACGAGCCGGCCAAGTACGACGGCGTGGCGCTGGCCGAGGGCGTGACGGTGCACCACCGCGACGAGCTGGACCGGATCCAGCGCGAGTTCCGCGAGATCCCCGGCTGCACGGCCATCATCTACGACCAGACCTGCGCGACCGAAAAGCGCCGCCGCAGGAAGCGCGGCACCCTCGCCACGCCCAACAAGACCGTGGTCATCAACGAGCTGGTGTGCGAGGGCTGCGGCGACTGCTCGGTGCAATCGAACTGCCTGTCGGTGGAGCCGCTGGAGACCGAGTTCGGCCGCAAGCGCCGCATCAACCAGAGCACCTGCAACAAGGACTACTCGTGCGTGAAGGGCTTTTGCCCGAGCTTCGTCACCGTCGAGGGCGGCACGCTGAAAAAACCCAAGAAGGAAAAGAAGGGCGATCTCTCCGCGCTGCCCCCCATTCCCGAGCCGGTGCTGCCCGTGGCCGAGAGCGCCTGGGGCATCGTCGTGGCCGGCGTGGGCGGCACGGGCGTGATCACCATCGGCTCGCTGCTGGGCATGGCGGCGCACCTGGAAGGCAAGGGCGTCATCACGCAGGACGCGGCGGGCCTGGCGCAAAAGGGCGGCGCGACCTGGAGCCACATCCAGATCGCCAACCGGCCGGACGCCATCTACACCACCAAGGTGGACACGGCCAAGGCCGACCTCATCATCGGCTGCGACTCCATCGTCGCCTCGCACAAGACCACCATGGCCGCGATGCAGCCGGGCCGCACCTTCGTGGCGCTCAACACCCACGGCTCGCCCACCGCGTCGTTCGTGCACAACCCCGACTGGCAGTTTCCGGGCACCGATTGCGACACGGCCATCGCCTCCGCCGTGGGCGAGGAACTGCTGGCCAGCTTCGATGCCGAGGAAGTCGCCATGCAGATGCTGGGCGACAGCATCTACACCAACCCCCTGATGCTGGGCTACACCTGGCAAAAGGGCCGCGTGCCGCTGTCGCATGCCGCGCTCATGCGCGCCATGGAGTTGAACGGCGTGCAGGTGGACAACAACAAGGCCGCCTTCGAATGGGGCCGCCGCTGCGCGCACGACCTGGCCGCCGTGCAGGCCCTGTTCAAGGCCGCGCAGGTGATCCAGTTCGTCAAGAAGCCGGGCCTGGCGGAAGTGGTGGCCAAGCGCGAGCAGTTCCTCACCGGCTACCAGAACGCGGCCTATGCGGCCGAGTACAAGGCCTTCGTGGAGAAGGTGCAGGCCGCCGAGGCGCGCACGGGCGGCAAGGGCACGCGCCTGTCCGAGGCCGTGGCCCGCTACCTGTTCAAGCTCATGGCGTACAAGGACGAGTACGAGGTCGCGCGCCTGCACACCGACGCGGCGTTCACCGCCAAGATCGAGGGCATGTTCGAAGGCGACTACAAGCTCGTGCACCACCTGGCGCCCCCGCTGACCGCGAAGAAGAACGACAAGGGCGAACTGCTCAAGCAGCCGTTCGGCCCGTGGATGCGCAAGGCCTTCGGCGTGCTCGCCAGGCTCAAGGGCCTGCGCGGCACGGCGCTCGACCCGTTCGGCCGCACCGAGGAGCGCCGCACCGAGCGCGCCCTGATCGCCGAGTACCGCGCCTGCATCGACGAGCTGCTGGCCGGCCTGACCGCCGACAACCTGCCGCTGGCCGCCGACATCGCCCGCATTCCCGAGGACATCCGGGGCTACGGCCACGTGAAGGAGCGCCACCTGAAGGCCGCCCGCGCCAAGTGGGCGGTGCTGATGAACCAGTGGCGCCACCCGCAGGAGGCGCTGCGCCAGACGGCCTGAAGCGCCGAAAGCCCCTTTCCCCGGCATGTGAGGGGGAAATGTGGTGCTATTAAAAATATAGCAATATGCCCTAGTGGTTATTGTGCTGAGCGGTGTTTTCATGCCCCATCGAAGGCCGGCCCTTGGGCCGGCCTTGCCACGCCAAGACCCCCGCGGACGCGGGTTTTGGCATGGGCTTTGCCAGGGGGCGCCGCATACAATCGCCTGTTGCCCTCCCGGCTGACGCCGCGTCGCGCCGTGGGCGGGTGTCTGAAACGACCATCCATTTGAATGGAGCCTGTTGCCGTGTTTATCTCTTCCGCTTTCGCCCAGACCGCCCCTGCCGCCGCCGCCGGTGGCAGCGACATCATGTCCTCCCTGACGGGCATGCTCCCGCTGGTGCTGATGTTCGTGGTCCTGTACTTCGTCATGATCCGCCCCCAGATGAAGCGCCAGAAAGAGCATCGCAACATGATCGAGGCCATCGCCAAGGGCGATGAGGTGGCCACTGCCGGCGGCATCGTCGGCCGGGTCACGCGCCTGTCCGAAGGCTTCCTGCACATCGAGATCGCCTCCGGCGTGGAAGTGCAGATCCAGCGCAGCGCCGTGGCGCAGGTCCTGCCCAAGGGCACGGTCAAGTAAGTCCAAGCGATGGCGCGAGCCGTTCCGATCTGGCGGCCGGCCCTGCGGGCCTGCGCCGCGACCTGAGAGTTAAGAGCGCGATCATGAACCGTTACCCGGTCTGGAAGTACGCGATCCTCGTGATCGCGCTGCTGGTGGGGGCCCTGTACACCCTGCCCAATTTCTTTGGCGAGGCCCCTGCCGTGCAGGTGTCGTCGGCCAAGGCGACGCTGAAGGTCGATGCCGCCGTGCAGCGCCGCGTCGAAGAGGCCCTGAAGGCCGCGGGCGTCGTGCCCGATGCCGTGAGCTTCGATGGCAATTCGGTGCGCGCGCGCTTCGACTCGCCCGACAGCCAGCTCAAGGCCAAGGACGCGATCCAGAAGGCCCTGGTGCCCGATCCGGCCGACCCGCCGTACATCGTCGCGCTGAACCTCGTCTCGCGCTCCCCCGACTGGCTCAGCGCGCTGCATGCGCGCCCCATGTACCTGGGGCTGGACCTGCGCGGCGGCGTGCACTTCATGCTGCAGGTGGACATGCAGGCGGCCCTCACCAAGAAGGCCGAATCGCTCGCCGGCGACCTGCGCACCACGCTGCGCGACAAGAACATCCGCCACGGCGGCATCAGCCGCGACGGCCAGGCGGTGGACATCCGCCTGCGCGACGAGGCGACCGCCACGGCCACGCGCAACGTGATCACCGACCAGTTTCCCGACCTGGTGGCCACCAGCAGCCCCGACGGCCAGGGCGTGCGCGTGCGCGCCACCATCAAGCCCGAGGCGCTGCGCAAGGTGCAGGACCAGGCGCTCAAGCAGAACATGACCACGCTGCACAACCGGATCAACGAACTCGGCGTGGCCGAGCCCGTGATCCAGCAGCAGGGCCTGGACCGCATCGTGGTGCAGCTGCCCGGCGTGCAGGACACCGCCAAGGCCAAGGACATCCTGGGCCGCACGGCCACGCTGGAAGTGCGCATGGTCGACGAAAGCGCCGAGGCGCGCTCGGCCGAACTGGGCTCCGGCCCCGTGCCCTTCGGCGACGAAAAGTACCTGGACCGCAACGGCCAGTCCATCATCGTCAAGAAGCAGGTCATCCTCACGGGCGAGAACCTCACCGACGCGCAGCCCGGCTTCGACGGCCAGACGCAGGAGCCCACGGTCAACCTCACGCTCGACGCCAAGGGCGCGCGCATCTTCAAGGACATCACCCGCGAGAACGTGGGCAAGCGCATGGCCATCGTTCTGTTCGAAAAGGGCAAGGGCGAAGTGGTCACGGCCCCCGTGATCCGCAGCGAGATCAGCGGCGGCCGGGTGCAGATCTCCGGGCGCATGACCACGGCCGAGGCCAACGACACCTCGCTGCTGCTGCGCGCCGGCTCGCTGGCCGCGCCCATGGACATCATCGAGGAGTACACCATCGGCCCGAGCCTGGGCGCCGACAACATCGAGCGCGGCATCCACAGCGTGGTGTGGGGCTTCGTGGCGATCTCGGTCTTCATGTGCATCTACTACGCGCTGTTCGGCGTGATCTCGTCCATCGCGCTGTCGGTGAACGTGCTGATGCTGCTGGCCATCCTGTCGATGCTGCAGGCCACCCTGACCCTGCCCGGCATCGCCGCCATGGCGCTGGCGCTGGGCGTGGCCATCGACTCCAACGTGCTGATCAACGAGCGCATCCGCGAGGAACTGCGCGCCGGCGTGTCGCCGCAGGCGGCCATCCACGCGGGCTACGAGCGCGCCTGGGCGACGATTCTCGACTCGAACGTGACCACGCTGATCGCAGGTCTCGCGCTGCTGGCCTTCGGCTCGGGCCCGGTGCGCGGCTTCGCCGTGGTGCACTGCATCGGCATCCTGACCAGCATGTTCTCGGCCGTGTTCTTCTCGCGCGGCCTGGTCAACCTCTGGTATGGCCGCAAGAAGAAGCTCAAGAGCGTGTCCATCGGACAGGTGTGGAAGCCCGAACCCGACAGCACCACGTCCGCCGTGGTCAAGTCCAACTGAAGGAGAGGGACCATGGAATTCTTCCGCATCCGAAAAGACATCCCGTTCATGAAGTACGCGTTGGTTCTCAACGCGATCTCCTTCATCACCTTCGCGCTGGCCGTGTTCTTCCTGATCACGCGGGGGCTGCACCTGTCGGTGGAGTTCACCGGCGGCACAGTCATGGAAGTGGCCTATACGCAGAGCGCCGACATCGGCAAGGTGCGCAGCACCGTGTCCGGGCTGGGCTATTCCGACGTGACCGTGCAGAACTTCGGCACCGCGCGCGACGTGATGATCCGCCTGCCGGTGCAAAAGGGCGTGACCTCGGCGCAGCAAAGCGAGCAGGTCCTGGGCGCCCTCAAGGCGGCCGACCCCGACGTCACGCTGCGCCGCACCGAGTTCGTGGGCCCGCAGGTGGGCGAGGAACTGGTGCACGGCGGCCTCATGGCGCTGGGCATGGTGGTGATCGGCATCGTGATCTACCTGGCATTCCGCTTCGAGTGGAAGTTCGGCGTGGCGGCGGTGATCGCCAACCTGCACGACGTGGTGATCATCCTGGGCTTCTTCGCGTTCTTCCAGTGGGAGTTCTCGCTGGCGGTGCTGGCGGGGGTGCTGGCCGTGCTGGGCTACTCGGTGAACGAGTCGGTCGTGATCTTCGACCGGATCCGCGAGGCCTTCCGCAAGTACCGCAAGATGAGCACGCACGAGGTCATCGACCACGCGATCACCAGCACCATGAGCCGCACGATCATCACCCATGCCTCCACGGAGGCCGTGGTGCTGTCGATGTTCTTCTTCGGCGGCCCCAGTCTGCACTACTTCGCGCTGGCGCTGACCATCGGGATTCTGTTCGGCATCTATTCATCGGTGTTCGTGGCGGCCGCCATCGCCATGTGGCTGGGCGTCAAGCGCGAAGACCTGGTGAAGGCGCCGCCCAAGAAGGACGGCGACCCGAACGATCCGAACGCCGGCGCAGCGGTCTGACCGCGACGCCCCGGGGCGCCCCATAATCGACGGCGTATGGAAGAACTCCGCCCTCCCACCGCGCCCCGGCGCCTGGCCCGCCTGGCCCGGCAGCGGTTCGTGGAGGGCCTGGTGGCGGGGCTGCCCGGCCTCGACAACGAACTGCAGGATTTCCTGACCCAGCTCATGGGCCTGACGGCCACGCAGCGCGAGATGCAGACGCGCCGCGACCTGTGGATGCGCTACCAGCAGCGCCACCAGGCCTGGGTCAGCGGCTGCGCCCGCGCCCTGTCCGAGGCCCTGCTGCCGCTGGTCAGCACCAGCCGGGGGGCGCTGCCCGCCGGGGGCGGGTTCGAGCTGCTCAGCGACGACGTCGTCGAGAACCAGATCATCGCCTCGCGCATGGCGCTCACGGTGATGGAGCACACGGGCAACGCCTTCGACACCCTGCGGCAGTTCATTCAGCACCTGGAAGGCCAGGAACTGGACGGCCGCGACATCCTGCGCCCCGAAACGGTCTGCCTGCTGTTCGTCGACCAGTGGGTCGAGGCGGGGATGGAGCGGGGCGACCTGCAGACCGCCATCGATCCCCTGCAGCGCCAGCTGGGCGACCTGGTCTTGCGCCAGTACCAGTCCGTCAACGCGTTCTGCACCGAGCAGGGCGTGAAGCCCGACAACGACCTGCGCTCCAAGGTGCGCCGCACGGCGGGGGGCTCGTCCTCCCCCGCGGGCCTGGCGTCGCAGGCCCTGCAGCAATCGGCCCAGGCCTTCGCCCGGGAATCCGCCCAGGCGAGCATGCACGGCATGCCGTCCCAGGGCGGCGTGCCGCCAGGGCGCATGGGCGTGCAGGGAACGGCTTTCGGTGCCGGCATGCAGGCGTTCATGACGCCGCTGGCCCGCGCCCGCCAGCGTGCGCAGGGCGTGATGGGCCAATTGCGCCGCCTGCTGGTACAGCCTGCCACGGGCTTTGACATGGTGAACGCACCGCCGGCCTCCGCCGCGCTGGCGCAGGCCCTGTCGGCCCACCGGGCGCAGGCACAGACGTACTACAGCGGCGTGGCCACGCTGGTCGAGGACTACAGCCCGGCCGCCGTGGTGCAGCTGGTGGGCGCGGTGCGCGAGCGCTCGACCGAACTGAAGGCCAAGGCCTCCACCCCCGGCGAAAAAGCCATCATCGAGGTGGTGGCGCTGATGTTCCAGAGCATCCTGAGCGAAGACCGCATTCCGCCAGCCGTGCGCGTGTGGTTCGCGCGGCTGCAGGTGCCGGTGCTGCGCGTGGCGCTGGCCGAACCCGAATTCTTCAGCGACGTCGCCCACCCGGCACGCCGCCTGATCGACCGCCTGGGCGGCGTGGTGATGGGGTTCGACGCCACCGCCATCAACGGCAGCGCGCTGGAAGGCGAGATCCGCCGCGTGGTGCAGGTGATCGAGCAGTACCCCGAAACCGGGCAGCGTGTCTTCCAGCTCGTCTATGACGAATTCGAGAAATTCCTGGCCAAGTTCCTCACCGCCAAGCAGGCCACCTCCAAGCTCGTCAGCGTGGCGCAGCAGGTCGAGCAGCGCGAGACGTTGGCCATCCAGTACACGATCGAGCTGCGCACCATGCTGCGGGACATGCCGGTGCGCGAGGAGATCCGCGATTTCCTCTTCAAGACCTGGGCCGAGGTGCTGGCCATGTCGGCGGTGCGCGACGGCGCGCAGCATCCGGACACCGTGGCACTCAAGCGCACGGCGGCCGATCTGGTCTGGGCCGCCAGCGCCAAGCCCCACCGGGCGGACCGCGCCAAGGTCATCCAGAGCCTGCCGCCGCTGCTGCAGCACCTGCGCCAGGGCCTGGCGCTGCTCGGCGTGAACGGGCCGGAGCAGGATGCGCAGGTGAAGGTGCTGACCGACACGCTGGCCGATGCCTTCCTGTCCAAGACGGCGTCCATCCCGCAGGCGCACATCGATGCCATGGCGCGCCGCCTGGCCAATCTGGAGGACTACATCAGCGATGCGACGCTGGGCGAAATGCCGCTCAACGCCGACAACATCGAGCTGATGCTGGGCATCGATGCCTCGTCCATCCACGTGATCGCCGACAACGGCGCGCCCGTGGAGCCGGGCATGGTGGCCTGGGCGCAGGAGCTGCAGCCCGGGGCCTGGTTCACGCTGGACCACAACGGCGCGTCGGCGCAGGTGCAGTACGTGTGGCAAAGCCAGCGCAAGCAGCTGCACCTGTTCGCCGCGCCCGATGGCAGCAGCTACCTGCTGCAGCTCAAGCGCCTGGGCGCCTACCTGCAGTCCGGCCTGCTGGTGGCGCAGGAAGAGGAAGCGCTCACGATGCGGGCCACGCGCGACGCGCTGGCCAAGATCGACGCCAACCCGGAACGACTGCTGGACTGAGCCGGCCGGCCTTGCAGGCCCAGGATCGGCGCGGGCCTGGAATCAGCGCCATCAATCGCCGTCGTCGTCCCCGCTGCCGTCGCCCCGCACCACGCGGCGCACGACGTCGCCGGCAAAGCCCCGCGCGGCCATGAAGCGCATCTGGCGCGCGCGCTCCTGCGGCGTCTCGCCCGGGGCGCCGAAGCGCTGGCGCCACACGGCCTGCGCGCGCTCCAGCTCGGTGGCGCGTAGGCGCTCCGCAGTGGCGCGCACCAGGGCGTCGTCCAGTCCCTTGCCACGCAGCTCCTGCACCAGGCGCTGCGTGCCCAGGCGGGCGGCGCGGCGGTTCACCACCGAATCGGCCACGCGCTGCGCGCTGATGAAATCCTTGGCCTGCAGGTCGTCGAGCACGGCGTTCAGGTCGTCGCCCTCCTGCACGTGGCGGGCCAGCTTGGTGGCCAGTTCGGCGCGGGAGTGTTCGCGCTGTGCCAGCAGGCGCAGCGCCCGGCCCTTGAGCGAAAGCGTCGCAAATCCCATGGTGCTATGAAAGTGGAAGCATCCAGCGCCTGTCAATCAAGCGCTGGAGCCGGGCATGGCCTGCAATCGGCCAAGGCTTACTTCTCGGCCGCTTCCTTGGCCGGGGCGGCGGCGGGGGCTTCCAGGCTGGCGGGCAGCAGGGCGATGCCCAGGCTCTCGCGCACCTTGTTCTCGATCTCGCGGGCGAGGTCGGCGTTCTCGCGCAGGAACTCCCGCGAGTTGTCGCGGCCCTGGCCGATCTTCTCGCCGTTGTAGGCGTACCAGGCGCCGCTCTTTTCGATGATCTTCGCGTTCACGCCCATGTCGATGATCTCGCCCTCGCGGCTGATGCCCTCGCCGAACAGGATGTCGAACTCGGCCGTCTTGAACGGCGGGCTGACCTTGTTCTTCACGACCTTGACCTTGGTCTCGTTGCCCACGGCCTCGTCGCCCTTCTTGATCGTGCCGGTGCGGCGGATGTCCAAACGCACCGAGGCGTAGAACTTGAGCGCGTTGCCGCCCGTGGTGGTTTCGGGGCTGCCGAACATCACGCCGATCTTCATGCGGATCTGGTTGATGAAGATGACCATGCAGTTGGTCTTCTTGATGGTGGCGGTGAGCTTGCGCAGCGCCTGGCTCATCAGGCGGGCCTGCAGGCCGGGCAGCGCATCGCCCATTTCGCCTTCGATTTCGGCCTTGGGGGTGAGCGCGGCGACCGAGTCGATCACGATCAGGTCCACGGCGCCCGAACGCACGAGGCTGTCCACGATCTCCAGGGCCTGCTCGCCGGTGTCGGGTTGGCTGATCAGCAGATCGGACAGCTGCACGCCGAGCTTCTGGGCGTATTGCACGTCGAGCGCGTGCTCGGCATCGACGAAGGCGCACTGGCCGCCCTGCTTTTGCATCTCGGCGATCACCTGCAGCGTGAGCGTCGTCTTGCCGGACGATTCCGGGCCGTAGATCTCGACCACGCGGCCGCGGGGCAGGCCGCCCACGCCCAGCGCGATATCCAGGCCCAGCGAGCCGGTGGAGACGACCTGGATGTCCTCGATCACCTCGCCTTCGCCCAGGCGCATGATCGTGCCCTTGCCGAACTGCTTTTCGATCTGGGCCAGCGCGGCCTGGAGGGCCTTGGCCTTTTCGGTGTTGACGGGCTGGGCGGGGTGGGTCCCCTTGACGGCGAAGTCCATGGAAAGTCCTTGAAAAACAATGGGTTGGGGTGTGTCTGTCCGGCTGTGGGTAGTCACAGGCTGGATGCTTGAACAGTAGTTTATGCGAGCCGTCTCAGCGCGTAAACGGTGTTTTAAGTCAGTTTCCCTGACAATGTGCCATGGCCGAAACCCCACCCTCTCCCCCCCTCGACGATGGCTGGCGCCAGACCCACCTGGGCCGCCTGCTCGGGCATGCCATGCGCCGGTTCGATGCGCGGGTGCTCGAACTCATGGCCCACAACGTGGAAGTGCCGCTGGCGCTTTCCAACCTCGCGGCGCGCGATCAGGTGAGTGCGGCGCACGTCCACATCACGCGCCACCTTTCGCTGGATGGCGACCGGCTGACCGATCTGGCGCAGCGGGCCGGCATGACGAAGCAGTCGATGGCCGATCTGGTGGACCAGTGCGTCGCCTGGGGCCTGGTGGTGCGGGAACCCGACCCGCGCGATGCCCGGGCGCGCCGCGTCTGCTTCACTGCCGCGGGCCTGGCGTGGCTGCAGGCGTTCCGCGACGCGGTGGCGCAGGCGGAGGCGGAATTCCGCATGGAGGTGGGCGACGAGGTCGCCACGGTGGTGGCGATCGGACTGGAAGCGTATGCGGAAGGCGACGGGCTGTCAGGTTGAAATCTGCAAAAATGATACAAATGACATCGCATTTTTGCCATTTTTCACGCTGCGGATTCCGATTTAAGCCTCTTCTAAGGTATCTAAAAGTTAATCGAGATACCAAACGCAATAGGTGGTACTTATCATGAACCTGCACAACCTCCGCATCGGCGCCAAACTGGCGCTCGCCTTCAGCATCACCACGCTGATCACCGTCGCCCTGGCCTGGATGGCCTGGGGCCAGATGCTGCGCATCAACGCCAGCGCCGAAGACCTGGCCACGAACTGGCTGCCCAGCATCGAAGCCATCGGCAACGTGCGCATCGCCGCCAACCGCCTGCGGCGCACCGAGAGCGAGGCCTTCCTGCCGACCGACCAGAGCAACCTGAACAAGCTCAAGGAAGAGCTCAAGGTGCGACGCCAGCAACTGGCGGAGGCCGAGGCTGTGTATGCGCCGCTGGTCAATCCGGGCGAAGAGCGCAAGGGCTACGAGGCCTACCAGGCCCAGCGCGACCAGTACCTCGCGGTGCAGCGCCGCATGCTGGACCAGCCACTGCAGGCGCACGACGAAACGCTGCGGATCTTCTTCACCGATTCGGAAAAGGGCTTCGATGCCATGGCGTCCACGCTGGGCGAGCTGGCCCGCGTGAACCGCCGAGGCGGCGACGCCGCGCACGACGATGCGGTGGCCACGTTCCACCGTGCGCAGACCACGCTGCTGGCCCTGCTGATCGCTGCGGTGGCGATCGCCTCGGTCCTGGCCTGGTGGATCACGCGGCACATCACGCGGCCGCTGGCCTCGGCCGTCGAAGTGGCGCGGGGCGTGGCCGCCGGCGACCTGACGATGGACATCGCCGTGCACGGCAAGGACGAGTCCGCACAGCTGATGCAGGCCCTGAGCGACATGCGCGCCAGCCTGGCGAGCGTGGTCGGTGCCGTCCACGGCAGCGCCGAAGGCGTGGCCGCGGCCAGCTCGCAGATCGAGCAGGGCAACCAGGACCTGTCGGCCCGCACCGAACAGCAGGCCTCGGCCCTGGAAGAGACCGCCGCGTCCATGGAGGAGTTGAGCTCCACCGTGCGCCAGAACGCCGACGGCGCCCAGAAGGCCAGCCAGCTGGCGGCGGACGCGTCCACGGTGGCGCAGCGCAGCGGCGACGCGGTGGAGGTGATGGTCGAGACGATGAAGAGCATCGACGCCGCCTCCCAGCGCATCGCCGACATCATCGGCGTGGTGGACGGCATCGCGTTCCAGACCAACATCCTGGCGCTCAATGCGGCGGTGGAAGCCGCCCGCGCCGGCGAACAGGGCCGCGGCTTTGCAGTCGTGGCCTCCGAGGTGCGCACGCTGGCCCAGCGCAGCGCCGATGCGGCCAAGGAGATCAAGGGCCTGATCGCCACGAGCGTGGAGCGCGTCGGCGAGGGCTCGGCGCAGGCCAACCGCGCGGGCGACACGATGAAGGAAGTGGTGCAGTCCATCCAGCGGGTGGCCACCATCGTGGCGGAGATGAGCATCGCCACGCGTGAGCAGAGCGAAGGCATCGGCCAGGTGGGCGAGGCCGTGGCGCAGATGGACCAGGTCACGCAGCAGAACGCCGCGCTGGTCGAGGAAAGCGCGGCGGCGGCATCGAGCCTGAAGTCGCAGGCCGAGCAGCTGGTCGATGCGGTGTCGGTCTTCAAGATCGACGGGGCGCATACGGCGGGCGCGTCTTCGGCCGCGGCCCGCGCGCGGCCCGTGCCGCAGCCGGCCGGGCGCCTCGCCGCCCACGGCCGCACGCTGCCCCTGCCGGCATAGCACCATCTGAGCGGGGAGGGCGCGGCGCGGGATTTCCCCCACGCGCTCCCCCCGCCGCCTGGCGGAATGGGCCTCTAGAATCGGTCTCCAACGCAGCGGCCACGCCACCGGCCGCGCTCCCAGGAGACAAATCCATGCGCATCCTCATTGCCGAAGACGACCAGGTGCTGGCCGACGGGCTGCTGCGCACCCTGCGCGGCTCCGGCGCAGCGGTCGATCACGTGTCCAGCGGCAGCGAAGCCGATGCGGCCCTGATGACCAACCACGCGTTCGACCTGCTGATCCTGGACCTGGGCCTGCCGCGCGTGCACGGGCTGGAGGTGCTCAAGCGCCTGCGCGGACGGGGCTCGGCCCTGCCGGTGCTGATCCTCACCGCCGCCGACAGCGTGGAAGAGCGCGTCAAGGGCCTGGATTTCGGGGCCGACGACTACATGGCCAAGCCCTTCAGCCTGCAGGAACTCGAGGCGCGCGTGCGCGCCCTCACGCGGCGCGGCATGGGCGGCACCACCAGCGCCATCCGCCACGGCCCGCTGGTGTACGACCAGGCCGGCCGCATGGCCACCATCGACGGCAAGCTGGTGGAGCTGTCGGCACGTGAACTGGGCCTGCTGGAGGTGCTGTTGCAGCGCGCCGGCCGGCTGGTGTCCAAGGAACAACTGGTCGAGCGCCTGTGCGAGTGGGGCGAAGAGGTGAGCAACAACGCCATCGAGGTGTACATCCACCGCCTGCGCAAGAAGATCGAGCGCGGCCCGATCCGCATCGCCACGGTGCGCGGCCTGGGCTACTGCCTTGAGAAGATCGCCACCTGAATGCTATTGATTTAATAGCGGTATGCCCTAGTGATGATTGCGCTGAAGGCCCTTTTGGCTTGAACCCCTCCACCGGCGTCCTGTCTTGAAGATCTTCCAGCGCGAGCAGCGCTCCCTCTTCGGCGAGATCCTGGACTGGATGCTCACGCCGCTCCTGCTGCTGTGGCCCGTGAGCCTGGCGCTCACCTGGCTGGTGGCGCAGGGCCTGGCCAACAAGCCCTTCGACCGCGCGCTGGAGTACAACGCCCACGCCCTGGCCCAACTGGTCACGGTGCAGGGCGGCAAGGCGCAGTTCAACCTGCCGCAGCCGGCCAGCGAAATCCTGCGTGCCGACGAATCCGACATCGTTTACTACCAGGTGGTCTCGCCCACGGGCGAGTTCCTCTCGGGCGAGCGCGACCTGCCGCGCCCGCCGCCGCCCGAGGACGAGCGTCCGCTCTCGGGCGAGGTGCGCCTGCGCGATGCCGAACTGCGCGGCATCGAGATCCGCGTGGCGTCCATCTGGGTGCGGGTGCCGCTGCCGGGCGCGCCGGCCGCGCTGGTGCAGGTGGCCGAGACGCGCGAAAAGCGCAGCGTGCTGGCCACGGAAATCATCAAGGGCGTGATGCTGCCGCAGTTCGTGATCCTGCCGCTGGCCGTGCTGCTGGTGTGGCTGGCCCTGGCGCGCGGCATCCAGCCCTTGAGCCTGCTGGAGGAGCGCATCCGCGCCCGCAAGCCCGACGACCTTTCGCCGCTCGACCACAAGGCGGTGCCGCTGGAAGTGGCGCCGTTGGTGGACTCGGTGAACGACCTGCTGGGCCGGCTCAGCGACTCGCTGGCCACGCAAAAGCGCTTTCTGGCCGATGCGGCGCACCAGCTCAAGACGCCATTGGCCGGGCTGCGCATGCAGGCCGACCTGGCGCAGCGCGAAGGCACCAGCACCGAGGAGTTGAAGCGATCGCTGCAGCAGATCGGCCGCTCCAGCATCCGCGCCACGCACACGGTGAACCAGCTGCTGGCCCTGGCCCGCGCGGAAGGCAGTGGAACGGCCCTGGCGCGGCAACCGGTGGACCTGGCCCGGCTGGTGATCGAGGTGGTGCGCGACTGCGTGCCGCGTGCCCTGGACAAGCACATCGACCTGGGGTACGAGGGCGCCGAGCCCGGTGCGCCTGGCGTGTGGATGGAGGGCAATCCCACGCTGCTCAAGGAGCTGGCGCGCAACCTGCTGGACAACGCGATCAACTACACGCCCTCGGGGCCCGGGGCGCCGGGGATCATCACCGCGCGGGTGCTGGCCGACACCTTCGGCCACGTGCTGCTGCTGCAGGTCGAAGATTCGGGCCCCGGCGTGCCGCTGGCCGAGCGCGAACTGGTGTTCCGCCCCTTCTATCGCGTGCTGGGCAACGACGCGGACGGCTCGGGCCTGGGCCTGCCGATCGTGCTGGAGATCGCGCGCCAGCACAGCGCCACCGTGCAACTGGAAGACGCGCACCCCGGCCAGGTGCCGCCGGGCGCCCGGTTCAGCGTGCAGTTTCCCGCCCATCCGCCGCTGCCGCCGCCCTGAGCGGCCGCGCGCCGCGGCGTGCCGGTGGCGCAACGCCTGCTCAGTGGCTGGTTTCGCTGGCTTCGGCACCAGCCACCGGCTGGGCGCCCTGGGCCCGGCGCAGTTCGGCCTGGAAGGCGCTGCCGCTGCGCAGGCGCTGGTATTCGGCCAGGCGCTGCGGGCTGGCTTCGTCCACCGCTTCGGAGCGGTCGCCCTCGTTGGCCTGGCCCAGCCCGGCGCGCTGCCACAGGCGGGTGTCGGCCTCCACGGCGGCGCGCGTGAGCGTGCTGCGGGTGGCCACGGGCTCGTCGCCGAAGCGATCTTCCTGCGATGGCGCGGCGTGGGCGGCGGACACGGTGGCGCCGGCGAAGGCGATGGTGGCAATGGCGATCAGGTGCTGGGTGTTCATGGTGTGCGTTCCTTGGGCTTCAAAACAGGGGTGACAAAGGGCAGTGCTGGGTGCCTGCCTGACTGCCAGTTTCGGCGTTTCGCCGGGCCCGGTATGTGCGTAAACGCACAGCGAAAATGCATCGGTGCAGGGCGGGATAAAAAGCGCCGCCCATGAAAAAAGCCCCGGTGCTTCTCGCACGGGGGCTCGGGGGTGTGGCGCGCCGTGGGCGCGCCGGGATGCGCGGGGCATCAGTTCATCGTGGTGCTGGAGGCCATGCCGGCGACGTTGTGGCCGCCGCCGACGCGCTGGACTTCGGCCAGGTACTCGGGGCCGCTGCGCTCGCGCTGGTACTGGGCCAGACGCATCTGGTAGGCGGGATCGGCATCGGGCGTGCGGTCGGCGGCTTCGAACTGGTTCAGGCCGGCGCGGTTCCACAGGTTCAGGTCGGCCACGACTTCAGCGCGGGTCAGCGGCTGGCCCTGCTCGACGGGCTGGGCGCCGAACTGGTCTTCCTGCGACACGGGGGCGGCGGAGGCGGCACCGGCAAAGGCGATGGCGGCAATGGCGATGAGGTGTTTGCGGTTCATGGTAGTGATTCCTTCCTTGGGATCGATTCAACTGGACTGCAGCGCCGGATTGCGTCTGCATGGAAGCCAGTTTGCGCCGCCGGACCCGCCAGGTCTGTGCGAAAACGCACAGTTTTGTGTAGGTCTGTCGCCTACCGGCCCGTGCGCCCAGGGCCGCCGCCGCGTCCGACAGGGCCGCGCTTCCGAGGGAAAAATGCCGCACTGCAACATCGCGTTACGCCGGTGGCCGGATCGGGAATTGCGCGCCGAAAAACGTCTTGAAACGCTTGGGAGCGCGGCGAGGTGGCACGCCCGGACAAAAGGCGCAAAAAGGCGGCTCTCAAACAGACTCGGCGCTCTCAGGCGCGCATGCGTCCAGCACGCCCGCCCCTCGTCCGTGGGACAAAATGTCCAGTGATATGCACCACTCGTTTGCGATGCCAACTGCAACAATCGAAGTGGAATTCGGCAATGGTTTAAAAACAAAACTGCTGATTTGGCACTTTGAGGTCATGCACCTCACGGTCAATATCTTCAAATAACCGCCAGGAAATAATCAGAGATGGATTGGTTCCCTATCGTCTTCATCGTGTTCAAGGTGATCGTGCTCGGCACGGGCATGTTTTTAGCCATCAAGTGGCATTACGACCAAGGCAAGAAGAAATAACGGAGCCACCAGCTGCCGGCGTCAGCAGCACGCCCTTGACGCCAGATCAGCCGGTCCGTGGATGATGGGCGATTGCGTGCCTTGTTTCGAGTAATCGCCAATCCAATCCCATAGCGTTCACGTTCACTGCGGATCGGGCCGCAGGCCTGCCGATGCAGGTGATGGCGCGCCGCCACCAAAGCGCGGCTCCCCCCACTGCCGAGCGGGATGGGCCACGTACAGCACCTGCAGCGGCGCGGAGCGGCCGCGCACGGTGACGGGCTCGGGCGGGCCCAGCGCATCGGCCACGCCCGCCAGGCGCGCGGCCTCCAGCGACAGCACGAGCCGGGCGGCCACCACCTTCGAATGGTCCTGCAGGCGGCTGGCGGTGTTGACGACCTCGCCCACGGCCGTGAACGTGGTCGTGTCCTGAAAGCCCACCTCGCCCACCGCCACCGTGCCGGCGTGCAAACCCATGCCGAAGTCCAGCGGCTGCCCGAACTGGTCGGTGAACGAGGCGCCCCAGGCGTCCATGCGCTGCTCGATGAGGGCGGCCGCGCGCACTGCCTGGGCGCAGGCGGTGGGCAGGTCGGTGTCCAGCCCGAAGATCGCCATCACGCTGTCGCCGATGAACTGGTTGGCCAGGCCGCCGCTGTCGCGCACCGCGGCGCCCACCCGGTCGAAATACTGGTCCAGCACCCAGGCCAGGTCGAAGGGCCACTGCCGCTCGGCCAGGCCCGACCAGCGCCGCAGGTCCACGAACAGCACGGCGACCTGGCGCTCGCGCCCCAGGGGCCGGGCCGCGGCCGCCGCGCCGGGCTGGAACAGCGGCGTCACCGCGATGTCGCCGCGCGGGCGCAGCTGGCAGGCCAGCCGCACGCCGGGCGGGGCGTTCACGCGCTGCAGCGTACGCCGCTCGTCGCGCCGGGGGGCGGGCAGGTGCTCGGCCGGGCCTTGCACGCGCACGCGGCAGGTGGAGCAGCGCGCCCGGCCGCCACACACCGAGAGGTGGCCGATGCCGTGCTCCCGGCTGGCCTCCAGCACGCTGAAGCCGCGCGGCACCTGCACCGTGCGGTCGGGGTAGCGCAGGCTGATGCGCCCCCGGCCCCCGCGCTCGCGCAGGGCGCCGAAGGCCCAGCGCGCCAGCAGCAGCGCCGCCACCAGCGCGATCCAGCCGGTGCGCAGGCCCCCGGCCAGTGCGCGCGATGCCTGGGCAGCCGACGCGGACGGCGAGGGGGCGCCCAGCGCCGCCCAGGCGATCTCGCGGCCCATGGACACCACGCCGAGCGCCGCCAGCACGGGCAGCAGCACGGCGGCGGCCAGCAGCACCGGCTGCAGGCGCTGCCACCGGGCTCGGATGCGCAGCGCCAGGTGCAGGCCCAGGCAGCCGTGCGTCCAGGCCGCCAGCAGCAGCGCCAGTTGCAGCCAGAGCCCCTCCGGGCTCCAGATGGCCCGCACGATGCGCACGTAGGAGGGTTCCAGCCCGTCGATTTCGCCCAGGTAGCGCGTGCCCGAGAAATGCGCCGCCAGCAGCAGCGGCAGCAGCAGCCCGAGCAGCAGGCGCAGCGCCTCCACGGCCGGCATGCGCAGGCTGCGGCGCTGCCACACGGCGGCGCCCGCCATGGCCAGGTGAACGGCCACCGCGCCATAGAGCAGCACGGTGCCCGGCAGCGTGGCCCAGGCGCCATGCACGGCACGCCGCGTGGCTTCGGCCGCGGCCAGCGACACCAGCCCGGTGGCGTGCGTGGCCAGGTGCAGCGCCACATAGAGCCACAGGACCACGCCGCTGGCCCAGCGCAGGTTGCGCTGGGAGGGCAGGGTCAGCGGGGGCAGGGGCGCGGGCACGGTAGAAGGCGTGTGGTGGGTCGATGGAATCCGCCCGGCCATTCGCCAGGGCGGCGCTGAGCATAATGCGGCACCCGGTGGGGCCCGCCGGCCTCCCCGCATGCCCTGGCGCCGCGCTGGCCCTCCTTTTTCCTTTTCTGGCCACGGCCTTTGCCCGCATGAACGCTCCCCCCGCCCGCTCCAGCCTCGCCCTGCGCCGCATTCCCTTGTTCGAGGGGTTGGGCGATGCGTGCCTGGACCGGCTGGCGCAGCAGTGCGACTGGCACCAGCTGCCGGCGCGCAAGCCGCTGCTGTCGCGCGCGGCCGAGGGCGGCGACGTGTTCTTCCTGGTGGCGGGGCGCCTGCGCATCACCACCTATTCGGCCAGCGGCCGGCAGGTCACCTTCCGCGACTGCGAACCGGGCGAGCACATCGGCGTGATCGCGGCCATCGACGGCGGCCCGCGCTCGGCCGACGTCGTGACGCTGGACGCCACCCTGGTGGCCAGCCTCTCGCGCGAAGGGTTCCTGGCCCTGCTGCGCGACGAGCCCCTGGTCGGGCAGCGGGTGATGCATTACCTGGCCTCGCTGGTGCGCCAGTTGTCCGACCGCGTGATCGACCTGAGCACCCTGGGCGTGCACAACCGCCTGCATGCCGAGTTGCTGCGCCTGGCGCGCGCGGCGGGCGTGCAGGGCAACCAGGCCCGCATCGAGCCCGCGCCTGCCCACGCCGAACTGGCCAGCCAGATCAGCACCAACCGCGAGCAGGTCACGCGCGAACTGGGCGTGCTGGTCAAGGCCGGCGTGCTGCAAAAGGACGGCCGCGCGCTGGTGGTCGTCGATGCCGCGCGGCTCGAACGCATGGTGGCCGAGGTGCGCGGGGAGTGACGGGCGGGGCGGGCCCGGTCCGGCCGGCCCCGTTTCATTCAAAGGGTGGCGAGCAGGGCTGCGGGGTCCAGCGCACCGATGTGGCCCGGGGCTTCGAGGTACTTCGCCAGCTCCACACCCAGCAGCGCATCCAGGTCGCGCAGGAACGCATCGCCCCGCACCGCCGAGGCCCGCGGATCGGGACCGTGCACGATCGCATGCCCCAGCACCGAGACATTGCCGTCGAAGCGCCGCAGCGGCATGCCGGCCGCCAGGCGCAGCGTGCAAAACGAAATGCCGTGGCGCGCCAGCAGGGCGTCCAGGCGGTCCTGGGTGAAGGCACAAGACACCACGCCTTCGTTCTTCGCCCCGATGAGCACCACGGTCGCGGCCCCGTCCATGGCCTGGGGGTCGGTCTCGACCGCTTCGCCCAGGTAGGTGCGCAAGAGCAGGTCGAAGGCGTCGCGCCCGGACAGGGCCTGGTACACCTGCGGGCCCACGCCGCCCATCATGCGGCCGTTGACCTCCACCAGGCACGGGCCGTCCTCCGCGTCCAGCGTTTCCACGTGAAAGAGGCCGAAGTCCAGGCCCAGGCACCGGCACACGTCGCCCACGTATTTCTCCAGCCGCCGGGCCTGGCGCGGCGCGAGCCCGGAGGGCATCGAGTACCCCATTTCCAGCAGGTCGTTGTGCCGTGAGCGGTAGCGTGTGGTGGTGGCAAAGCACTGCATGCGGCCATTCTTCAGGATGACCTCGGTCGAATGCAGCGAACCCGTCACGTACTCCTCGACGATGTAGTGGTGGTTGACGATCTGGTTGACCATCGGGTCCGACGCGGCGCGCTCGCGTGCCAGCGCCGCGACGAAGGCATCCCACTGCGCCTCGGTTTGGCAGACCGCCGAGAACTGCTTGCCGAAGCCCCGCGTCGGCTTGACCACCAGCGGCGCGCGGAGGGTTCGGCCCTGGCCGGCCAGCAGCTGCGCCTCGGTCAGCACCTCGTAATGGGGAACGCGCAGGCCCGCGCGGGCCAGCGCGTGGCGGCAGCGGTCCTTGAATACCGCGTCCCGCAGCGCCTGCGGTGCCGGCGTGGGCAGGCCCAGGGCATGCGCCGCCTCGGCCACGGGCAGGATGGCCGCCTCCGAGGTGGTGACGAGCGCGTGGATAGGATGCCGCGCGGCGATGTCCCGCAGTTCGGCCAGCAGCGCGTCCACCGCGATCGTGGGCACGGTCCGATGCTCGTCCAGGTGCACCAGGTGGGGGTCGATGCGGCTGCGGTCCCGGGTCGAGATGGCAAGGAACGACGAATCGAGCGGCTCGATCAGGGTGGCCCGGCATCCCAGCTTCTTCGCGGTTTCGAAGGCCAGCAATCCGGACAGGGTGCTGTCCACGAAGACGACGTGTCGTTCGGTCATTGGTTTCTTTCAAGGGAGGGCGCCGGCGGCACGCGGTCCGCTGCCAGTCGCCGCAGAAGGTGAGCCAGGCCGAAGCCCGCCGCGAAGAGCGCCGCCGTGATCGGCATGCCGAACCACTGGACCGAGAAGGCCCCGAAAAAGATGGCGAGCATCATGCCGGCGTACACCAGGGCGTACTGCAGGGTGGCGACCACCGGCATCTGGTCCTGGGGCGTGGCGGCCATGATGTCCGCCTGCAGCCGGAAGAATGCCAGCTCGAACAGGAAGAAGTAGGCGAAGTAGAGCGGGTAGCTCACGGCCGGTGAATGCCACAGGCAGGCGCCCACCATCGCCGCCGCGCAGGCCGGGTAGATGTAGCGCAGGTGGAATGCATGGCCTCGCCGGCTCTGCACGTAGAAGTACAGCGCGCCCGCCACCGCCGCCAGGCTGGCGACGATCTGCAGCAGCCCGACGTATTGCTGCGACAGGCCGAGGTGGTGCGCCGGCAGTGCCACCCGCGAGATGTTGTAGAAGCCCTGGAAGAAGGCGCCCAGCAGCACGAAGCTGACCATGGCCTGGCGCAGTGGCGCAATGTCCCGCAGCATGCGCAGCCCCTGCCACAGGCTGGCTGGTGCGGCCGGTGCCTCCGTGGTGGTGGCTGCGGGCGGTATCAGCCAGGTGCATAGTGCCGCGCAGGCGAAGAGCGCCGTGGTGGCGATGGCCGCGCCCATCGCTGAAATCTGGGTGGGAAAGAACGCCAGGATGGCGCCCGCCACGGCCCCGGCGATGAACTGCGCGGTCAGCGTCAGGGGCACGGTGAACCGCACTTCTTCGGGCGAAAAATACCGCTTGATGACGACGATGCGGGCCACCCGCTGCACGGCATCCAGCGCGCCGATCACCGTGGCGCCCAGCAGCACCATGCCCGGCCCCAGGTCGGTGGCCAGGAACAGCGCCAGGCACGCCGCGGCGGCTGCCACGTTGGCCAGGCGCAGTAGCCGGCGCACTTCCATCCGGCCCGTCACCTGGTTCAGCTGGAACGCCAGCAGCACCGGCACCACCATGGGCGCGAAGAGGACGAACTCCGAAACCAGGAGGCTGTCCAGATCGCGCAGCGCATGGTGCGCCAGATAGATGTACACCAGCACGCTGGCAGAGATCGACGACAGGTTGATCGCCCACAGCAAGGCCGTGAGCGGGCGCTTGCCGGAGACGGGCGTCATGGGGCAGGGACCGGCTGCGGCATCAGGCGGGCACGGCCTCGTCGATGGCGATGGCCCCTTGCCGGCGCTCGAATTCTTCGCCGTAGCGCCTGCGCTCCCAGGCGTTGAACGAGATGATCAGGATGTCGCGGTGGCCGCCGGCCTCGGTCTTGGGCAGGATGTGCGTGGCGTTGTGCCACATCCGGTCGTCGGCCACGATGATGGCTTCGTTCTCCTGCAGGATGTCTTCGAAGAAGCACGGGCCGCCGCCCGTGGGCATGAGCTGGCTGACCCCGCCGGTGATGTTGTGCCGCGCGAAGATGGCATTCATCACGAAGTCGTGGCCGTCACGGTGGGGGCCTTCGGGCACGGTCACGCCCGGGATGTCCGCGTTGGCGACCACGCGCACCTGGTGCACGTTGATCTGAAACACCTGCCGGGTATCGAGCTGCGCTGCGATCGCGCCCGCCGCCACCTGCGGCGTGGGGTCGAAGCGGATGGGCTCGAACTGGCGCTGCACGCCGCCGACCACGCCGTTGTAGTTCTTCGACTGGATGAAGGGGCGGTGGGGCAGCAATTCGGTGCGCCACTCGCCGCCCTCGAAGCCGATCTTGAACTGCGAGAAGCGGCGGTACCGCTGCTTGCCACCGGTGTAGGGGTCGAACGCCAGCGTGTCGAATTCGCGCATGGCCTGTTCGGACAGCGGGGGCACGTTGAAGCGTGCGTAGTGTTGCTTCTTGAAATCCAAGGTCTCGTCTCCTGGCATGAAGGTTGGGAAAGGCGGTGGTGTGGGGCTCAGGCCGTCACGGCATCGCGTTCGAGGCAGCGTTCGATGGCGTTGCGGATGCGGCCCATGGCCTCGTCGATCTCCGGCTCGGTGATGGTGAGCGCGGGCAGGAACCGCATCACGGCCCCGTGGCGCCCGCCGGTCTCGACGATCACGCCTTGCAGGAAGCACTCGCGCTTGATCGCCTTGGCGAGCGCGCCGTCCAGCACGCCGGGTGTGCCGGCCTCGGGTGCCGAGATGACCTCGGCCCCCACCATGAGGCCGCGGCCGCGGATGTCGCCGATGCAGGGCAGGTCCTCTGCCAGCTCCCGCAGCTTGCGTTGCAGGTAGGCGCCGCGCGATGCGGCGCGCTGGGGAAGGTCCTGGTCGCGCAGGATCTGCATGGTGGCCGCGCCCGCCACCAGGCCGATCTGGTTGCCGCGGAACGTGCCGGCGTGGGCGCCGGGCAGCCACTGGTCGTAGCGGCGGTGGTAGGCCAGCACGGCCAGCGGGAAACCGCCGCCCAGGGCCTTGGACAGTACGACGGCGTCGGGAACGATGTTCGCCGCCTCGTACGCGAACATGGTCCCCGTGCGGCCGAAGCCGGTCTGCACTTCATCGATGACCAGGGGGATGCCGTGGCGGTGCGTGATCTCGCGGAGCTTCCTGAGCCAGCGGGGCGATGCGGGAATGCAGCCACCCTCGCCCTGGACCGCTTCCAGGATGACCAGCGCCGGCTGGGTGATGCCGCTTTCCGGGTCGCGCAGCACGTTGTCCAGGTACTGCAGCGACAGGTCTTCGCCCTGGGTGCCGCCCACGCCGAACGGGCAGCGGCGGTCCGAGGGGTAGGGGAAGAAGTGCGTATGGCCCGGCAGGCCTGGCAAGGGGTTCTTCGGGCCGAGGTTGCCCATGAGCGCCAGCGAGCCGGAGGTCATGCCGTGGTAGCCGCCGTGGAAGGCGATGACGCTCTGGCGCCCGGTGGCGATCCGAAAGAGCTTCAGGGCCGCTTCCACGGCGTCCG
Source organism: Acidovorax sp. SUPP950 (assembly GCF_030158935.1). Classification (NCBI taxonomy): domain Bacteria; kingdom Pseudomonadati; phylum Pseudomonadota; class Betaproteobacteria; order Burkholderiales; family Comamonadaceae; genus Acidovorax; species Acidovorax sp. SUPP950. Next base: position 669,236 of record NZ_BQXE01000003.1, read on the forward strand.
ACCCGGTGGGACCGCAGAACTGGATGCGAGCCTCGTCCGCGAAGGACGCGGGCAGGGTCTGGAACAGTTGCTCGAGGAATTCCAGCTTGGCCGGGGTCGCGATGTCCAGCCCCTGGAGGATGTGGCCCGACTGCAGGAAGGACTGCACCTGCTCCATCACCTGCGGGTGGTTGTGGCCCAGCGGCAGGGCGCCGGCGCAGGCCAGCAGGTCGATGTATTCGCGCCCCTCCACGTCCCAGACCCTGGAGAGGCTGCCGCGCGCCATCATGCGGTCGAAGGTGCGCGCGTAGGTTCTGGCGTTGGATTCCCGCTGCGCAATGAACCGGATGCCATTGTCGTGCGTGGCTTTCCCTGCCGGTGTTCCCGTGGTTTTCATCGTTCCTCCCGCCCGGTGTGTGCCCGGGTCAAGGTGGGATTGCAGCATGCGTGCGGCGGGGGGCGCCACTACCCGATTGGGTAGGTGGTGCGGCGGTGGGGGGCGCCGGCCCATGGCGCAGAAAGCAGTAGTTGCTATATTTTGTATAGCAAAAGGGGCAATTAGTACTAGGGCATGGCGCCGTTTTTGCTCAAACCCCCGCGCGGGGCGGTTTCAGCCCGCCTGCGCAGCGTGCGGACCCGCCGCCGAGTCCAGCAGCCATTGGCGGAACCGGTCCAGCGTGGCCAGCTGCGCTCGGGCCTCGGGGTAGCAGAACCAGTAGCCCAGCGCGCTGGCGTAGCCGCCCTGGGCCAGGGGCTCGGCCACCACGCCCGCGGCGATCTCGTCGTGCACCAGGCAGCGCGGCACCAGGGCGACGCCCATGCCCACCGAGACGGCGCGGATCATGCTTTCGAACTGGTCGAACTGCGGGCCGGCCAGCGCATCGAGCCCGGGCACGCCGTGGACCTCGCTCCAGCGCTCCCACGCGTCGGGCACCGACACATGGCGCAGCAGGGCGCTGCGCACCACGTCGCGCGGGGTCCGAAGGGGCGCGGCGTCGCCCGCGCCGGCGGGCGGTGCGATCAGCGCGACGTCGTTGCCGGCCAGGTAGTGCGCGCGGGCGCCGGGCCAGTGGCCGTCGCCGAAGAGGATGGAGCAGTCCAGGTCGGGGTTGGCGAAGTCGTAGCCGTGCACGAAGGGCACGAAATGCAGCGTGATCTGCGGGTGCTGGTGCTGGAACTGCGGCAGCCGCGGGATCAGCCACTTGGCGGCGAAGGTGGGCAGGGCGGACAGGTGCAGTGCGCCGCCGCCGTCGCTGCTGGTGATGAGCTCCAGCGTGGCCGCCTCCAGCCGGGCAAGCAGCGAGCGCACCGCCTTTTCGTAGCGTTCGCCGGCGGGGGTGAGGGTCAGGCGCTTGCGGCTGCGCTCGAACAGGGCGATGCCTACCCAGCGCTCCAGTTCCTGCACCTGCTTGCTGACCGCGCTCTGCGTCAGGTGCAGGGCCTCGGCCGCGCGGGAGACACCGCCGAAACGCGCTACCGTGCAAAAGGCCCGCAGCAGGTGCAGCGGGGGATTGAGGCGGCGCAAGGACATGGCGTTCAGGTTCTTAAAACATTCTCAAATGGAATATTAACAGGCACATCAATTGCTTTTCAATGGGCACCGAGTTCGGTAATCTCTGTCCATCTTCCGAGGAAAATCTCCATGCAACGCCGTCAATGGATCGCAGCCGTGGCTGCCGCAACTGTCCTTCCTGGAATGTCTTTCGCGCAGGACAAGCCCCTGCGCATCATCGTGCCGTTCCCGCCCGGCGGCGCCACCGACATCGCCGGCCGCGCCCTGCAGGAGCCGCTGCAGCGCCTGCTGGGCCAGCCCGTGGTGATCGAGAACCGCGCCGGCGCCGGCGGCTCCATCGGCATGGCCGAGGTGGGGCGCGCCGCGGGCGACGGGCTCACGCTGGGCGTGGCCACGCTGTCCACCCACGGCGTGAACCCGGCCGTGTTCTCCAAGCTGCCCTACGACCCCGTCAAGGACTTCGCCGGCGTGACCGAGATCGTCAAGGCCCCCGGGGTGATCGTGGTCAACCCCAAGGTCCTGCCAGTCAAGGACTTTGCCGAGCTGGTGAAGTACCTCAAGGCCAACCCCGGCAAGGTGTCCTACGCCACGCCGGGCAACGGCACCATCGGCCACATGTGGGGCGAGCTGTTCAAGAGCAGCACGGGCACTTCCATGGTGCACATTCCCTACCGCGGTGCCGGTCCGGCGATCAACGACGTGGTGGGCGGGCAGGTGCCGGTGTATTTCGACCAGGTGGCCTCGTCGCTGCCGCACGTCAAATCCGGCAAGCTCAAGGCCCTGGCCGTGTCCTGGCCCGAGCGGCTGGACGTGCTGCCCGAGGTGCCCACCTATGCGCAGCTGGGCTTTCCCCAGGCCAACGAGCCCTCGTGGTTCGGCCTGGTGGCGCCGGTGTCCACCCCCGCCGCCGCCGTGCTGCGCGTGCAGCAGGCCGTGGCCGCGGCCCTGCGCGAACCGGCGGTGCGCGAGCGCCTGGCCGGGCAGGGACTCTATGCTTCGGGCACCTCGCCCGCGGACTTCTCGCAGCAGATCGTGCGGGAGATCGACAAGATGAAGAAAGTGGCCGCCTATGCCAAGATCCAGCTCGACTGACCTCGCAGGAGTGTGCCGATGCATGCAGCGCTGCAACTGATCCAACGCCGGCACCGGCTGCAGGCCGCCGAGCCGGGGGCGGCGGGCGCGCCCGCCGTCGCCGCGGCTGCTGCGCCAGCGGCCATGTTCTCCGCCGTGCCCGGCCGCACGGCCCTGGTGCTCGATTCGCCGCACAGCGGCACCACCTACCCCGACGACTTCCGCGCCGCCATCGACCTGCCCACGCTGCGCCGCGCCGAAGACACGCATGTCGAGAAGCTCTACGCCTTCGCCCCCGCGCTGGGCGCGGCCTGGGTTGAGGCGCACTTTCCCCGCATCTACCTGGACGCCAACCGCGACACCACCGAGGTCGATGCCAGCATGTTCGAGGCCGGGTTCGACACCGCGTGGACCGATCCCGTCACCACCGATCCCGTCGTGCTGCAGAAGGTGCGGCTGGGCAAGGGGCTGATCTGGAAGTTCACGGACGAGGGCGTGCCCATCTACGACCGGCCGCTCTCCGTGGCAGAAGCGCGCGCACGCATCGACCGCTGCTGGCGCCCCTACCACGCGGCCGTGGCCCGGGCGATCGACGAGGCCCATGCCCGCCACGGCTACAGCATCCACATCAACTGCCACTCCATGCCCGCCGTGGCCGCCAGCCATGCCACGCTGCATCCGGGCCTGCACCATGCGGATTTCGTGATCGGCGATCGCGACGGCACCACCGCCAGCCCGGCGCTGTCGCAGGCGATCTGCGCCTTTCTGCGCGAGCGCGGCTACAGCGTGGATTACAACCACCCCTACAAGGGCGTGGAGCTGGTGCGCCGCTACGGCCACCCGGCGACCCACCGCCACAGCATCCAGGTGGAGATCAACCGCAAGCTCTACATGGACGAGCGCACGCTGGCCATCGAGCCGGCCGGTTTCGCGCGGCTGCAGGCCGATCTGCGCGCGCTGGTGGAGTGGCTGCTGGCGACCGATCCCCGGCAGTGAGGCGGCATTGACGCGGCATTGAAAGCGGCAGGGGCGCGCTGCGCTTTTTTGCAAGAGGGGAAGCGGCGCGGCTTGCGCGCGGGTCGCTTCGCATGGCGGGCATTGCATTCGCATTCCGGGCGCAGCGGAGCCGGCCGACTTCGTAGATTGCGGGTCCACTGGCCCGTCTCGCGGGCCTGCCCACCCCCTGCCCGCGACGCGCTTGCCGCGTGTCCGCCCTGCCATGACATCGCTTTCCACCCTGTTCAAACAGGAGCCGTTCACGCACCGCTCCGAAGCCCCGCCCTCCGCTGCGGTGCCATCGCCTCCCTCGCGCTCCACGCCAGCCTCTGCCGACACCCACGCCCAGGCGCTGCGATCGCGCGCGGGGGGCGCTGCACCGGGGGCGATACCACCCCGCGCAGCGTCCTTTGACGCGGTTCGGTGGAAGCAGGAGCTGCAACGCTGGTGCGACGCCGATCCGCACCGGGCCGTCTCGGGCCACCACGGGCTGTTCGGGCGCCTGCGGGCACTGGGACGCAAGGCCGGCGCCGGGAAGGGCGATCACGGCCTGCCGCTTTTGGCCGAGCACCGCGAGACGGCGATGCAGCGGTTGCTCGCCTGCCATGCGCAAGGCGCCGATGGCCGCACGCTCGATCTGAGCGGGCTGGGACTCTCCAGCCTGCCGCCGGGCCTGGAACGGCTGGCGCATCTGGAGGCGCTGGACCTGTCGAACAACACCGGCCTGCAATCCCTGCCCGAAGGGCTGGCCGGGTGCCGGAACCTGCGCAGCCTCACGGCCTGCAACGGCTTTGTCAGCCACGTGCCGCCCTCCCTGTTCCAGTTGCCGAACCTCGAAACGCTCGATCTGTCGGCCAACCCTTTTCTCAAGGCACTGCCGCAGGCCATGGCGCAAGCCCCCCGCCTGCGGGAGCTGCGCGTGCCGCATTGCGACGTGAGCCACCTGCCGCCGGGCATGGCGGACATGCCGGCGCTGCGGACCGTGGATGTGTCGCACAACCGCGGCCTGCACACGCTGCCGCCCGGCCTGCGCGAGAGCCACGTTGCGCTCGCACTGCAGGGCACGCCGGTGGCGCTCACGGACCGCTTGCTGCAGCCCGTGCCGTGGTCCCCCGGGCAGCGCGCCGCGCTGGAAACCCGCGTGGGACCACTGTCGAGCGCCTGGCGGGCTTGTGCGCCCTTGCTGCAGGACGGCAGCGCATCGCGTGCGGCGATGGATAAGGCGCGCAATGCGCTCTCTCAGACGTTGCGCATCGACGGCGCGGGCACCGAGGCCGCCTGGGCCGATGCGGACGCGGCTGTGCAGCGCTGGCTGAGCCAGGGCCTGCCGATCACGACCGAGCGCATCCAGGAGATCGGCTGGCGCCTGAACGGCCGTCCCGCCGGCGGGGCGCAGCTGCGGGCGATGGAGTTCCAGCGCATCCCGGCCGATGCGCAGGGCCTCACCGGCAGCCACCTCGACTATCCCCCGGTCCGCGCGCTGCCAGGCCATCTCGCCGCGCTGGACACCTGGCTGGACCAGGGCGACGCGCCGGCTTCTCCGCTGGCGGCCACGGAGCGGGCCACGCTGCTGTACCGGGCGGTGGAGAGCCTGCGCCCCTTCGAAGAGGGCAATGGCCCGGCCGCGCTGATGGCGATGGACTGGGCCCTGCAGCAGCATGGGTTGCCGCCCGTCGCGCTGGACGCCGAAGCCATGACCGGGCAGGTGGCGACGGACGGGACGGTGGCCGACGGCGCGTTGACCGATGCGGCGGTTTTCGCCTCCGCCCCTGCCGGCGGCGTGCCGCACGCGCTTTTCGACGCCGTGGTGCAGGGGATGGAGGAAGCCCTTCGCACCCTGCTGCCGCGCTGAAATTTCGCATGCGCGGCCAAGGCATCGCATCCGCACCATGGCGCGGGGGGCGGGGTCCGTAGATTGGATACATCCCGTCGCAATTGGACGGGTTTGCTCCATCACCAACCCTTTCACCACGCGTTTGCCCGCGTGCCCATGCCATGAACGCGACCACCGACGTCCTTGCCCGCGTACCCCACAGCCCCGGTGCCGAGGGCAGCGCCGCGACCAGCGAGGGCGCATCGGCCTTCCGCTTCCTGCGCTGCCACCATGCAGGCCAGGGGCACGGCGCTGCCCGGGCCGCCGGCCGCGCTGGCACCGAAACCCCCGAAATGGAGCGCTGGATGCGCGAACTGCAGGAATGGTGCGATGCCGATCCCAACCGGCCGCCGCCCCGCCAGCAGGGCCTGTGGGCCCGCATGCTCGGCCGCCTGCGCACCCCCGAAGCGGACCTGGAAGACGACGGTGAAACCGCCGCCACGTTCGCCGAACGCCGCCAGGAGGCGGTCAGGCGCGTGCTGGCCTGCCACGCCCTGGGCGAGGAGGGCTGGCAACTGGACCTGCGCGTGCTGCGCCTGTCCTCCCTGCCGCCCGGGCTGGACCGCCTGCGCCATCTCAAGCACCTGGACGTGTCGGACAACACGGGCTTTCACCGCCTGCCCGAGACCCTGGCGCTGTGCCGGGGTCTGCGCACCCTCACGGCGCGCAACTGCGTGGTCACCGAAGTGCCGCAGGCGCTGGCCTGGCTGCAGCATCTCGAAATGCTGGACCTGTCGGCCAACTTCAGCCTGCGCGAGCTGCCCGAATCGCTGGCGCAGGCGCCGCGGCTGGCGACCGTGATCCTCACGCATTGCGGCCTGCAGAACGTGCCCGAGGCCATGGCCCGCATGCCCGTGCTGCAGCTGCTGGACCTGTCGCACAACCTGCAGCTGCACAACGTGCCGGCCGCCGTGCGGGACCATCCCGCCGTCGATCTGACGGGCACGCCCGTGGCGCTGCTGTCCAACCTGCTGCAGGCCCCCCGCTGGAACCCGCCGCAGCAGGCGCGCCTGGCCGCGCGGCTGGACGGCGTGGCCGTCGGCTGGCAGGAATGCCTGGGCGTGCTGCGCAAGAACGCGGGCCTGCGCGCCGAGGTGAACGCCTGGCGCAGCGGCCTGTCGCTGGTGCTGCGCACCGATGGCGTGGGCACGGAAGACGCCTGGGCCGACGCCGCCCAGGCCGTGGGCACCTGGCTGCATGCGGGCCAGTCCATCACGCCCGAGCGGCTGCTGGAGATCGGCTGGCGCCTGAACGGCTGCCCGGCCGGCGGGCCCCGGGCGCGCACGCGCGAATTCCAACGGCTGGCTGCGGGCACCTCGGGCTCCACCGTCTTCGGCGACCCGGGCGTGCTCGCCCCCCGCTTTCTCACGCCGGGTGCCGGCGAGCAGCGCGCCTATCCCATGGCGGCCTCGCTCACGCGCCACCTGGAAACGCTGTCGGCCTGGATCTCGCCGGCCGATGCGGTCTATCCCGCGCTGACCCGCCTGGAGGCCGTGGAGCGGGCCGCGCGCCTGTACCAGGCCCTGGTCAGCCTGCGCCCCTTCGACGAGGGCAACGGCCCGGCCGCCCTCATGGCCATGGACTGGGCGCTGCAGCAGCACGGCCTGCCGCCCGTGGTGCTGGAGGAGTCGGTGCTGAGCCAGGCCATCGTGTTCGCCGAAGACCTGCCCTCCGAAGGCCCGAATGCCCTGGTGAGCGCCCTGGTGGAAGGCATGGAAGAGCTGGTACAGACGCTGTGCCCCGGCAGCCTGCGGTTGCTGGCCTGAGCGGGGAGCCCAGGCCGGCGTGGCCGGCCGGTCAGCCGCAGGCGCGCAACGGCCGGCTGGCCAGCAGGCCGCGCAACTGCCCCTCCGCCTGGGTGCGCAGGGCCGCGGTGGCGGCCGGCAGGCGCAGCACGTAGCCCGTGGCATCGGTGCGTTCCTGTACCACGCGGGCCGTGCGCACGCCCTGCGTGCCCAGCGTGGCCAGGGCCCGCTCGGCGGCTTCTTCCGTGGAAAAGCGGCCCAGCGACAGGCCCGGCTCCAGCGCCGCGCCCGGCCGGTCGTACGGCACCTTGCGGGCGCGCAGCTCGGCGCGTTTCTTCTCCAGCGTGTCCTCGTCGGCGAAGCGGCCCATGTAGACCATCCAGCGGCCGGTGAGCGAGATCGGCTCCAGCGTCCAGCTGCCCGGCGGCAGGCCGGCCGTGGCGGTGCGCAGCGCATCGAGCTGCCCCTTCTCGAACGTGCCCGCCTGCAGGCAGGGCGCGGGCTCGGCGGCGGCCACGGGTGGGGCCGATGCGGGCGCGGCCTCGCTGGTGCTGGGTGCGGCAGTGGAGGCGGGAGCGGGCGGGGTGGCGGGGGCCGCAGGCGCTTCGCCCCCGTTCGCATTTGCGTTGCCGTTGGGGGTGGTGCCCGTTCCGTTGGCGCGGCCCAGGCGCAGGTTCTCGGGCTGGATCTGCTGCTCCAGGCGCTGGGGCTCGGACTGCTCGGGCGGCGCCCAGCCCCACGAGCGCAGCAGCCCCTGCGCCCACGCGTAGTAGCCGGCATTGGCCAGCAGCAGAACCAGGACGGCGGCGCGCAGCATGGGTGGGCCTTTCTCGGTCAGCGCGGCGCCGACGGGCCGGCGGGCCGCACGCTGATCTCGGAGCTGGTCACGGCCTGCATGCCCTGCGCCGTGTGCACCAGCAGCGCGCCATCCTCGCCCACGCCGTGGGCCGTGCCGGTGGTGCCATCGCTCAGCGTCACCGCGCGGCCGCTCAGCACGTCGCGCTGGTGGAACCGGGCCTGCACCGGCGCGAAGCCATAGGCCTCGAACGATTGCAGCATGGCGACCAGCGGCGCGGCGATGCGCTGCAGCGCCGTGGGCGCATCCAGGCCGGGCTCCACGTCCTGCAGGCTGCCGGGCGGGGTGTTCATGCCGTCCGCCTGCGGCGGCTGCACGTTGATGCCGATGCCGGCCACCACGTAGCGCGTGGCGGGGGCGGCATGCGCTTCCCAGCCGGGCGCGACGAGGCTCGCCGTCTCCACCAGGATGCCGGCCAGCTTGCGGTCGCCGTCCAGCCACAGGTCGTTGGGCCATTTGAGGCCGATGCGCGCGGCACCCGCCAGCGGCGTGGGCTGCAGGCTCTCGGCCACGCTCACCCCCACGGCGAGCGACAGGCCCGACCAGTCGGCCGGCGCCAGCGGCATGCCCAGCGAGAACATGAGCGCATCGCCCACCGCGCCACGCCAGGGCCGGCCCAGCCGCCCGCGGCCGGCGGTCTGCAGCTCGGCCACGAGCAGGGTGGGCTCGGCCAGGCCCGCGCGGGCGCGGCGCATGAGTTCGGTGTTGGTGGAGTCGATGCTCGGCAGCACCTCCACGGTGAAGCCCGGCAGCACGGGGGCCACGGCTTCCCAGATGGCCTCGGCGGGCCAGCGGATGGGGGCGTCGGGGGAGCGGCCGGTCACCGGCGGGGGCTCCGCGCCTTGCGGCCCGGTGGGGGCGGCGTGGCGGTTTCGGTGGCGGGCGATGCCTTGTTGGCTTGGCGGACGGCCTTGCCGCGCCCGGCGTCCTTGGCGGCCTTGCCCGCCTTGGCCGGCTTTTCAGGCGCCATGCCCGGCGGCGCCCAGCCGCGCTTGGGCGCCAGCAGCGTGCCCCGGCAGTTGGCGCTGCCGCACCAGCAGGGGTATTCGGCCTTGAGCTTGGGGGTGTAGCGCTCTTCGATGATGAGGCCGTAGTCGTAGTTCAGCTCGTCGCCCGCGGCGATGTTGCGCAGGGCGGTGATGAAGATCCGGCCGTCCTGTTCGTCGGCGAAGCAGTTGGGGTCGCAGCTGTGATTGATCCAGCGCGATGAATTGCCGCCGAACTTTGCGTCGATCACGTGGTCTTCATCCACGTGGAAGTAAAAGGTATGGTTGGGCTGCGCGGGATCGTGCGGGTGCCGGTCCTGGGCCTCCTGCCAGCTGATGACCTCGCCCGTGTACTCGATGAGCACTTCGCCTTCGGCGATATCCTGCACGGCGAAGACGCCCTTGCCATGCACGCCCGAGCGCCGGGTCTGGAGGCGGCGCCCCGGTGCGGACGGGGGGGCTGCGGGCGATGCGGTGCGGGGCATGGCAAAACTCTGTTAGTTTGAATAGGCACACAGGCGCGTGCGCGTGTACGCGTGTGAGAAGCGGATTGTAGAAGCGCCTTTCAACGGCGAAACCCACAACATGACCAAGACACTGGTAATTGCAGAAAAACCCTCGGTGGCCCAGGACATCGTGCGCGCGCTCACCCCCGTGGCGGGCAAGTTCGACAAGCACGAGGACCACTTCGAGAACGACCGCTACGTGGTCACCAGCGCGGTGGGCCACCTGGTGGAGATCCAGGCGCCCGAGGAATTCGACGTCAAGCGCGGCAAGTGGAGCTTCGCCCACCTGCCCGTGATCCCGCCGTATTTCGATCTGAAGCCCGTGGACAAGACCAAGAGCCGCCTGTCGGCCGTGGTGCGCCAGGCCAAGCGCAAGGACGTCACCCAGCTCATCAACGCCTGCGACGCGGGCCGCGAGGGCGAGCTGATCTTCCGGCTGATCGAGCAGTACGCCGGCGGCTCCAAGCCCGACGGCAAGGGACTGGGCAAGCCGGTCAAGCGCCTGTGGCTGCAGTCGATGACGCCGCAGGCCATCCGCGACGGCTTCGAGGCGCTGCGCTCCGAGCAGCAGATGCAGGGCCTGGCCCACGCCGCGCGCAGCCGCTCCGAGGCCGACTGGCTGGTGGGCATCAACGGCACGCGGGCCATGACGGCCTTCAACTCGCGCGACGGCGGGTTCTTCCTCACCACCGTGGGCCGGGTGCAGACGCCCACGCTGTCGCTGGTGGTCGAGCGCGAGGAAAAGATCCGCAAGTTCGTGAGCCGCGACTATTGGGAAGTGCATGCGGGCTTCCATGCCGAGGCGGGCGAGTACCTGGGCAAGTGGTTCAACCCCCAGTGGAAGAAGAGCGAAGACCCCGAGGCGAAGGCCGACCGGATCTGGAACCATGCCGACGCCGTGGCCATCGCCGATGCGGTGCGCGGCAAGGCGGCCAGCGTCACCGAGGAATCCAAGCCCACCTCGCAGTCCTCGCCCCTGCTGTTCGACCTGACCAGCCTGCAGCGCGAGGCCAACGGCAAGTTCGGCTTCAGCGCCAAGACCACGCTGGCCCTGGCGCAAAGCCTGTACGAGCGCCACAAGGCCCTGACCTACCCGCGGACCGACTCGCGCGCCCTGCCCGAGGACTACCTGCCCGTGGCGCGCGACACCTTCGGCATGCTGGCCACGAGCGCCATGCGCCACCTGGCGCCCTTTGCCAGCCAAGCGCTGGACGGCAACTATGTGAAGCCCAACAAGCGCATCTTCGACAACAGCAAGGTCAGCGATCACTTCGCCATCATCCCCACGCTGCAGGCCCCGAGCGGGCTGTCCGAGGCCGAGCAGAAGCTGTACGACCTGGTGGTGCGCCGCTTCATGGCGGTGTTCTTCCCGAGTGCTGAATACATGGTCACCACGCGGATCAGTCAAGTGGTCAACCACCATTTCAAGACCGAGGGCAAGGTGCTGGTGCGGCCCGGCTGGCTGGCCATCTACGGCAAGGAGGCCGCCGACGAGGTGGAGGGCGCCAAGGAAGGCGACAAGGGCCAGAACCTCGTGCCCGTGCAGCCCGGCGAGATGGTGCGCACCGACTTCGTGGAGCCCAAGGGCCTCAAGACCAAGCCGCCCGCGCGCTACTCCGAAGCCACGCTGCTGGGCGCCATGGAAAGCGCGGGCAAGCAGATCGACGATGAGGAGCTGCGCTCGGCCATGCAGGAAAAGGGCCTGGGCACCCCGGCCACGCGCGCGGCCATCATCGAAGGGCTGCTGACCGAAAAGTACATGCTGCGCGAGGGCCGCGAGCTGATCCCCACGGCCAAGGCCTTCCAGCTCATGACCTTGCTGCGCGGGCTGGAGGTCGAGGAACTGTGCCGCGCCGACCTCACGGGCGACTGGGAGTTCAAGCTCTCGCAGATGGAAAAGGGCCTGCTCAGCCGCGAGGCCTTCATGGCCGACATCGCCCGGATGACCGAACGCATGGTCAAGAAGGCCAAGGAATACGACCGCGACACCATTCCCGGCGACTACGCCACGCTCTCCGCGCCGTGCCCCAACTGCGGTGGCGTGGTCAAGGAGAACTACCGCCGCTACGCCTGCGTGGGCAAGGCCGGCGACGGCTCGGACGCCTGCGGCTTCTCGTTCGGCAAGTCGCCGGCCGGCCGCACCTTCGAGACCGCCGAGGCCGACCAGCTGCTGCGCGACAAGAAGATCGGCCCGCTGGAGGGCTTTCGCTCCAAGGCCGGCTGGCCCTTCACGGCCGAGGTGGGCATCGTCTACGACGACGAGGCGCACAACTACAAGCTGGAGTTCGACTTCGGCGACGACAAGAACGCCGAGGAATCGGGCGAGCTGGTCGATTTCTCGGACCAGGAAAGCCTGGGCGCCTGCCCGGTGTGCGGCGCACCCGTGTACGAGCACGGCAGCAACTACGTGTGCAGCAAGGCCGTGCCCACGGCGGCGCAGCCCACGCCCAGCTGCACCTTCAAGAGCGGCAAGATCATCCTGCAGCAGCCCGTGGAGCGCGCGCAGATGAGCAAGCTGCTGGCCACCGGCAAGACCGACCTGCTCGACAAGTTCGTGAGCATGCGCACGCGCCGGGCGTTCAAGGCGTTCCTCGCCTGGGACAAGGAGGCGGGCAAGGTGAACTTCGAGTTCGAGCAGCGCGAGAGCAAATTCCCCCCGCGCAAGACCTTCGCTGCAAAGGCCGGCGCAGGCGCGGCCGCCAAGACGTCGGCCGCGGCCAAGAAGGCGGCAAAGCCTGCCGCCAAGACCGCTGCCAAGGCCGCCGCCAAGAAGGCCCCGGCCGCACCCAAGGCGCCGCGCAAGCCCGCGGCCGGCAAGGCCCCGAGTGCCGCCCTGGCGGCGGTGATCGGGCCGGAACCGGTCGCCCGGCCCGAGGCCGTGAAGAAGATGTGGGACTACATCAAGGCCAACGGCCTGCAGGACGCCACCAACAAGCGCGCCATCAACGCCGACGCCAAGCTGCGCCCCGTGTTCGGCAAGGACCAGGTCACCATGTTCGAGCTGGCCGGCATCCTGGGCAAGCACCTGGGGGGCGAGGCATGAACGCGCTCGCCCGCTGCCTGGCGGCCCTGGCCTTCGTGGGCCTGCTGGCCGGCTGCGCGGGCGGCGCGCCGTCCGAGGCGCCCGCGCGCGGAACGCACGGCATCGGCGGGCAGGGCTCGAACGGTGTCACCGTCTTCGGCGAAATCGACGTGAGCGCCGAGCGCCGGCGCTGAGGCCTTCGCCCCCTGGCGCCCTTGCCGCTTCGCGCCCTGCGCCCGCGCCGGGGCCCTGCCTGAAAAGAATCCCTTTGGCGACCACCCCCCCCACCGTTCCCCTTTTCCAGGCCAGGCAGATCGACCCCACTGCCGAGCAACTGGCGATCCAGCAGTCCGCCGAGCGCACGCTGGTCATCGAGGCCAACGCCGGCGCGGCCAAGACCACCACGCTCGCCCTGCGCATGGGGCAGGCCTGGGCGCGCGGCGTGGCGCCCGAGCGCTGCCTGGCCCTCACGCACACCGCCACCGCCTGCCAGGCGCTGCAGGCCGCGCTGCGCAAGGTCGGCGTGCCCGCGCCCGTGGCGCAGCGCTTTCGCATCGCCACGTTCGATGCCTTCTGCGCCGAAATGCTGGCCGACCAGTACGAGGCCCCCGTGCCGCACCACCGCCACCTGGAGGAGCTGCGCCCCTTCGTCTGGCAAGCCGTGCAGCGCGTGGAAGACAACGAGCACGAGCGCTGGCGCGAGGAGCTGCTGCTGCCCACGCTGGGCGACACCGGCTTCGTGGAGGAGTTCCTGGCGACCAGCGTGTGGCTCAAGGGCACGATGAAGGACGAGCTGGAGCGCGAGGGCGGCCCGGCCTCACCCGAGCACGCGGCCGCCATCGGCGTGGGCTACACGCAGCTCAAGGTGTTCCTGGCCTACGAGCGCATTCGCCGGCGCGAGCTGGCCGACGAGCCGCTGTTTCGCGGCCCCTTCGATGCCACCTACGACCTGGCCCGGCGCCTGCACGGCGGCGACACCGCGGCCAGCCTGCCGCGCTGGCCGCGCGGCGTGCAGGCCGTGCTGGTCGACGAGATGCACGACATGAACGAGGCCGCGTTCCGCGTGCTGCGCGAGCTGCTGGACACCACGCAGTGCACCTTCTGCGGCGTGGGCGACCGCGACCAGGTCATCTACGGCGCCCACGGGGCCGATGCCGCCTTCATGGGCGATGCCATCACCGCGCACACCGGCCGCCCCGTGGCGCGCCTGCGGCTCACGCCCAGCCACCGCTTCGGCAAGAAGCTCGCGGCCAAGGCCGGGCGGCTGGCGGCCAAGCCCTACGACTCGCTCGCCGGGCACGACACCGCGGTGGAACTGCGGCCCTACGACGATGCCGCGCACTGCGTGGACCTCGTCGCGCAGGCGGCCCAGCAGTGGCGCGCCCGGCCCCGCGCCCGCATGGCGGGCTTTGCCGTGCTGCTGCGCCACTCCAACCAGTCGGTGGGCATCGAGAACCGGCTATTGGCCGACAACGTGCCCTACACCGTGAGCGGCTTCGACAGCTACCTGCTGCGGCCCGAGGTGCTGCTGGTGCGCGGCCTGCTGGCCGTGGCCACCGACAACTTCGACAGCGTCTCCGAGCCGCGCACGCGCGACAAGCTCATGCGGGCGCTGGTGTTCTTCTGCGGCGCGCGCATCGTCGTGGCCGGGCGCGAGCACGAGTCGCAGCAGGCCCTGCTGGAGGACGCCATCCGCAGCGTGACCGACAACCCGCTGTTCCTGCAGAGCTTCTTCACCCACCAGATCGTGGCCAACGTCGAGCCCGCCATGCAGCGGCGCCTGCGCAAGGCCCTGGAGGTGGCGCGCGAGGCGGGCGGCCAGGACACCCTGCCGCGCCTGCTGCAGGCCCTGCAGATCGACGCCGTGATCCGCGAGGTGTTCGTCTCGCGCCAGCGGCGCGAGGACGCCCTCGCCAACCTGGCCGGCCTGTGCGAGGCGGCGAAGGGCTTTGCCAGCGCGCGCGATTATTTCCTGCACCTGAACCGCGCCGAGCAGCGCCAGCGCGAGCTGCGCGGCACCGCCAGCCTGGTCCTGGCCAACATCGAGGACGTGAAGGGCCTGGAGTTCGACCACGTGGTGATCCCGTTCCTGGAGCAGGGCGTGTTCCCCGTGCCGCAGGCGCCCTACGCGCAGGAAAAGAACACCCTCTACGTCGGCATGACCCGGGCGCGCCAACAGCTCACGCTGCTGTGCCACCGCGCGCAGCCCGGCGCCTTTCTGCAACCGCTGGGGTATGCCGCGTCGGCCTGACCACGCCCGGCCCCGGTCCTTTTTTCACACCACGCGAGCGACACCACCATGCAACTGTCCGAACAATGGGTCTTGGTCACCGGCGGTGCCCGGGGCCTGGGCGAATCGATCACCCGGGCGCTGGCGTGGTCATCAACTACCTGACCAGCGACACGGCCGCCCGCGCCCTGGCCGAAGAACTGGGCCCGCGCGCCATCGCCCTGCAGGCCGACGTGACCGATGCCGCCGCCGTGCAGCGCTTGTTCGCCCAGGCGCACGAGCGCACCGGCCAGCCCGTCAGCGCGGTGGTCAACAACGCGCTCGCGCAGTTCCGGTTCGATGGCGACGCGCGCCCGCAGATCGGCGACATCGCCTGGGAGCGCTTTCAGCAGCAGATCGACGGCGCCGTGAAGGGCGCGCTGAACACCCTGCAGGCCGCGCTGCCCGCCATGCGCGCGCAGGGTTTCGGGCGCATCGTGAACGTGGGCACCAACCTGTTCCAGAACCCCGTGGTGCCCTACCACGACTACACCGCCGCCAAGGCCGCGCTGCTGTCGCTCACCCGCACGGCGGCCAACGACCTGGGGCCGCACGGCATCACCGTGAACATGGTGTCGGGCGGCCTGCTGCGCACCACCGACGCTAGCCGCGCCACGCCCGAGGCGGTGTTCGACCTCATCGCCGGCATGACCCCGCTGCGCCGCGTGACCACGCCGGCCGAGTTCGCCGACGCGGTGCTGTTCTTCCTCTCGCCCTGGTCGCGCGCCGTGACCGGGCAGAACCTCATCGTGGACAGCGGGCTGGTGAAGGGCTGAGCGGCCTTGGGGTTACTGCGCGCGGCGCCTGCGCCGCCGCGGGCCTCGGGGGTGTAATGAACGCCCCGGTTCGACGCCTGTTCGATCCCCGTCCGGCCACCCCGGCCGCTCACCCGAGGCCCGCAAAAAACCATGACGACGACGCCCTCCACATCCGCCCCCGCCACCGCCCGCCTCCTCACCCACCCCATCGCCGCCAAGTGGCCGGCGCGCCACCCCGAGCGGCTGCAGCTGTATTCGCTGCCCACGCCCAATGGCGTGAAGGTCTCCATCCTGCTGGAGGAGCTGGGCCTGCCGTACGAGCCGCACCTGGTGCGCTTCGACACCAACGACCAGTTCTCGCCCGAGTTCCTCTCGCTCAACCCCAATAACAAGATCCCCGCCATCCTCGACCCCGATGGCCCGGGTGGGCGGCCGCTGGCTCTGTTCGAATCGGGCGCCATCCTGGTCTACCTGGCCGAGAAGACCGGCCGCTTCCTGCCGCAGGACCCGGCCGCGCGCTACGAGGCCCTGCAGTGGGTCATGTGGCAGATGGGCGGCGTCGGCCCCATGTTCGGCCAGCTCGGGTTCTTCCATAAATTCGCCGGCAAGGACTACGAGGACAAGCGCCCGCGCGACCGCTACGTGGCCGAGTCCAGGCGCCTGCTGGGCGTGCTGGAGCAGCGCCTGGCCGGGCGCGACTGGATCCTGGGCGACGACTACACCATCGCCGACATCGCCGTCTTTCCGTGGGTGCGCAACCTGGTGGGCTTCTACGAGGCGCGCGAGCTGGTGGACTTCGATGCCTTCCCCCAGGTGCAGCGCGTGCTGGCCGCCTTCCTGGCGCGGCCGGCCGTGGTGCGCGGGCTGGAGATCCCGCAGCGCGGGTGAGGTGCAGGCGGTGTTCTGATGCTATAAAAAGAATAGCTGTATGCCCTAGTCGAATATGCGCTGGAGGCCGATTTTCATCAGTATCCCACCCTGGGGCCAGCGCGGCATGCGCTGGCCCTTTTTGCTTGGGGGCGGCCCGCCGGGCATGGAAGGCCTGGGGCTTTGGACACCGGCCGGCCCATAGGTATTTTTTGCAAACAAACGTAACTTTTCGATGAAATAATGACTTTTCGTTCGCTGTGCCATTGGTGGTAACCCGGGAATTCCGGGGGCCCTTCGCCGATGCGCCGTCCCTCCCATTCCCACCCCTTGCCCGTCCTCACCGGACCGCTGGCCCCACCGTGACCTCCATGCGACTTAAAACCAAATTGACTCTGGCCCTGATCCTGATGTGGCTGGGCCTGTTCCTGCTGGGTGCGTGGGCCGCGTTCCATGCGCGCACCGTGGTGACCGAAGAGCGCCAGGCGGCCGTGCACAACGTGGTGGACCTGGGCTACAGCCTGATCGAGAACTACGCCGCCGAGGTGGCCGCGGGCCGCATGGACGTGGCCACCGCCAAGGAGCAGGCGCTGGCGCGCCTGGCCACGCTGCGATTCGACAACGGCAAGAACTTCCTGTTCGTGATCGATTCGGCGCCGCTGATGCTCATGCACCCCACGGGCAAGGGCCTGATCGGCACCAATGTGGGCGACCGCAAGGACCCGCAGGGCAAGGCCTACTACCGCGAGCTGGCCGACATGGGCAAGAAGAACGGCCAGGGCTTCGTCTCGTACCAGGCGGGGGTGACGCTGCCCGACGGCACCGTGGAGCGGCTGGAGAAGGTCACCTTCGTGCGCTACTACGCGCCGTGGGACTGGCATGTGATGGCCGGCGTGATGGTGGGCGACATCCAGACCGCCTTCTACAAGACCATCGGCCGGCTGCTCGTCATCGTGCTGCTGGTGGGCGGCGCCATCCACGGCACCATGCTGCTGATCATCCGCAGCGTGACCGGCAGCCTGGGCGGCGAGCCCACGCAGGCCGCCGAGGTGGCCGCGCGCATCGCGGACGGCGACCTCACCGTGGCCGTGGCCACCTCGGGCAGGAACCCGCACAGCCTGATGCAGGCCATGCACACCATGCAGGCCCGCCTGGCGCAACTGATCGGCAACATCCGCAGCGGGACCGAGGAAATCCGCCACGCCGCGAGCGAGATCGCCTCGGGCAACATGAACCTGTCGTCGCGCACCGAGTCGCAGGCCTCGTCGCTGCAGGAAACCGCGGCCAGCATGGAGCAGCTCACGGGCACCGTGACGCAGAACGCCGAGAACGCCCTGCGCGCAGGCGAACTGGCGAACAACGCATCGAGCATCGCCGAGCGCGGCGGCGCCGTCATGGGCGACGTGGTGGACACCATGCGCGGCATCTCGGAAAGCTCCAGCCGCATCTCCGAGATCATCGCCGTGATCGACTCGATCGCGTTCCAGACCAACATCCTCGCGCTCAACGCGGCCGTCGAGGCGGCCCGCGCGGGCGACCAGGGCCGGGGCTTCGCCGTGGTGGCCAGCGAGGTGCGCACGCTCGCGCAGCGCAGCGCCCAGGCGGCCAAGGAGATCAAGGGCCTGATCGAAGTGTCCGTCGCCAAGGTGCGCGACGGCTCGGGCCTGGTGGACCGCGCCGGCCACACCATGACCGAGATCGTGGGCGCCGTGCAGCAGGTGCGCACCATCATCGAAGAGATCACCGCCGCCTCGCAGGAGCAGCGCTCGGGCATCGAGCAGGTGAACCAGGCCGTGGCCCAGATCGATCAGGTCACCCAGGAGAACGCGGCGCTCGTCGAGGAATCGGCCGCCGTGGCCAACGCCCTCAACGACCAGGCGCGCCACCTGGCCGAGCTGGTGTCGGTGTTCCGCGTGCAGGCCGCGGCTGGGGCCCTGCCTGGTGGCCACGCGCTGCCCGGCGGCCACGCGCTGCGCCTGGCATAGCGCATTGGGTAGGGCGCTGCGCCTGGCGTAGCGCATTGGGTAGGGCGCTGCGCCTGGCGTAGCGCATTGGGCAAGGGCGCTGCGCGGATCGGCGCGGCCCTGTTCCCCTGGCGCGTTCCCTGCGGGCGCGCTGTCATGGGGGCGGTGCGATTGCGGCACCGCCGTCGCAAAAGGATGTATGTGGTGACTGCTGCTGTCGAACGCTTTTTCTTTCAACCCGGCGCGCGCGCCGTGTGGCGTGCCATGGGCGCGCTCGCGCTGGGCGGCGGCCTGCTGGCCCCCGCGGCGGCGCAGGTCACCCGGTTCGAGGTGCTGTCCAGCGAGGCCCCCGCGCTGCAGGCGCGCAGCTTCGGCGAGCGCGGCACCGCGCGCAAGACCGTGGCGCGCGCCACCTTCGCGGTGGACCCGGCCGACCCGCGCAACGCGGGCATCGCCGACATCGCGCTCGCTCCGCGCGACGCGGCGGGCCGCGTCACCGCCGTGGCCGACGTGGTGATCCTGCAGCCCGAGCGCCCCAACGGCACCTTGCTGGTCGAGGTGCCCAACCGGGGCCGCAAGCTCATCGGCCCGGCGTACGACGACGCACCCGCCACCTATGGCCGCCTGCAGCAGGCGGCCGATGCCGGCGCCGGCTTCCTGCTGGCGCAGGGCTACACGCTGGCCTGGATCGGCTGGCAGGGCGACCTGCCCGTCTCGGGCGGCAGCAAAGGCGCGGCGCTGCTGGGCCTGAACGTGCCCGTGCTGGCCGGCGTGACCGGCCCCTCGCGCGATGAATGGGTGTTCACGCCCAAGCAGGCCGAGGCCGTGCAGACCGTCAAGCTCGCCTACCCGGCGGCCACGCGCGAAGGCGCCCGCCTCACGGTGCGCCCGCGCGCGCAGGACGAGCGCACGCAGCCTGCGGGCCTGGCCTTTCGCTTCGTGGACGACCAGACGCTGGAAATCACCCGCCCCGCCCGCCAGCCGGCCGACGCCATCTACGAGTTCACCTACACCGCGCGCGACCCGCAGGTGATGGGCCTGGGCCTGGCCGCGCTGCGCGACGTGGCCCACTACCTGCGCCACGACGGCAGCGCCGCCAACCCGCTCGCCCACGGCGGCCAGCCGCAGATGCGGCACCTGCTGGGCACCGGCATCTCGCAGTCGGGCCGGGTGCTGCGCGACTTCGTCTACCTGGGCTTCAACGAATCGGCCGACCACCGGCCCGTGTACGACGGCCTGCTGCTGCAGATCCCCGGCGGGCGCCGCAGCTTCACGAGCGCGCGCTTCGGCCAGCCCGCGCGCAACCCGGGCCCCAACACCGACCACCTGTACCCGGTGGACCAGTTCCCCATGGCCTACGAAGCCAGCACCGATCCGCAGACCGGCCGCACCGACGGCCTGCTGCAGCGCTGCCGCGCCACGGCAAGCTGCCCGCGCATCATGCAGGTGGACTCCGAATACGAAATGTGGGCCTCGCACGCGAGCCAGAGCGTGACCGATGCGCGCGGCCACCACCTGGGCTTGCCGCCCGAGGTGCGCGCCTATCTGGTCGCCGGCACCCAGCACTTCGCCGCGGCCGACGCCGTGGCCAAGCCCCAGCCCGGCTGCCGCCTGCCCACCTCGCCCATCTACCCCGGCCCGCTGATGCGCGCGCTGCTGGCCGGCATGAACGACTGGGTGGCCAGCGGCGCCGAGCCGCCCGCCAGCCGCTACCCGAGCGTGGCCGACGGCACGCTGGTGCGCGCGGGCGACCCGGGGCAGTACCGCGGCATCGCCGCCCTGGGCTACCGGGGCCACGCCGTGCCCTCGTTCCGCACCGATGCGGCCACCGGCCTGCCGCGCGTGCTGGGCGAATACCCCGTGCTCGTGCCCCGCACCGATGCCGACGGCATCGCCGAAGGCGCCGTGCGCCTGCCCGCCGTGGCCGTGCCGCGCGCCACCTACGTGGGCTGGAACGCCAAGACGAGCGACCCCACCGGCATCTGCACCCAGCTGGGCGCCACGCTACCGCTGGCCGCCACGCGCGCCGAGCGCCTGGCCAGCGGCGATCCGCGCCCGTCGCTGGCGGAGCGCTACCCCACGCCGGACGCCTACCTCGCCGCCGTGCGCGCCGCCGCCTGGCGCCTGGAACGCGATCGCCTGCTGCTGCCCGCCGATGCGCAGGCGGCCGTGCGCGAAGCCGAGGCCGGCACGCTGGCGCGCCTGCGCTGAAAAGGCGGCCAGCGCGCCTGGCGGCAGGGCCACCACCTGCCTGCCGGGGGCGGCTGCTGCGGGGTGTCGCTCAACTGTCATGGCCCCGCCATGGCCGGCGCCTAAAGTCAGTGGCTTTGTTTGACCTTGATGAAAGCCCCTGGCATGCACCCCAAGAAATCCTGGATCGCCGCGCTCTGCCTCGCCACGCTGGCGCTCACCGCCTGCGGCGGCAACGACGACGCGCCGCCCGCCCAGCCGCAGGTCATCGCCCACCGCGGCGCCAGCGGCTACCTGCCCGAGCACACCCTGGCCGGCTATGAACTGGCCATCCGCATGGGCGCCGACTTCATCGAGCCCGACCTGCAGATCACCAAGGACGGCGCCCTCGTCGCCATCCACGACGACACGCTCAACCGCACCACCAATGTCGCCACGCTGTTCGCGCAGCGCAACGGCGGCTACAAGGTGGCCGACTTCACCCTCGCGGAAATCCGCACCCTGACCGTGGTGCCCACCGGCACCGGCAAGACCAGCTACCCGGGTTTTGCGCCCAGCGCCGCCAACCCCTTCCAGGTGCCCACCTTCCAGGAGGTGGTGGACTTCGCCAAGAAGCAATCCACCGCCGTGGGCCGCGAAGTGGGCCTGTACCCCGAGGCCAAGCAGGCCGACCCGGTGATGGAAGACGGCATCCTCAAAACCCTGAAAGACAACGGCTACAACGCCGACAGCAAGGTCTACATCCAGTCGTTCAGCGACGCCACGCTGCGCAGCCTGCGCACCAAGCAGACCGCGCAGAACAGCAAGATGCCCCTCATCCTGCTGGGCGTGGCCGCCAAGGCCGCCGACGGCACGCCACGCATGGGCGTGATCTCCGGCAGCACCGTCACGCAGCTCACCTTCAAGGAAGTGGCCGGCTTCACCGAAGGCATCGGCGTGGTCATCAACACCGCCGCGTACCCGATCACCAAGGACTACATCGACCAGGCCCACGCCGCCGGCCTCAAGGTGCACGGCTGGACCTTCGCCCAGGCCAACGCCGCCACGGCCGCCACCGAGTTCCGCAGCTACCTGGACATGGGCATGGACGGCATGTTCGCCAACTACCCGGACCTGGCGGTGGCGGCGCGCAATGCGTTCGTGAGCAAGTAAGCCAGCCGGTCCTCACGGCAGGCTACCCAACAGGCAGCGCTGCCTGTGGTGGCCTGCTCGGCCGTTTGGAATCTGTCGGGTGTCGGCGGTGGCGCCCACTGGTGCGGCGAAGTCTGGGCTGTCTGTCTTGGCCTAATATGAGCTGTATTCCTGTTTGATGCATAGCCCCAAGAGGCACTAGTTTCAGCTGCTTTCGCAGAGCGCGAGCGTAGCATCCAGCCGTGGATGGCTGATTTTTGGATAGCGGCCACATAGCCCTCGGGCGCGTCCTTTGGGACCTGCTTTGACTATTTCGAAACTGCACGACATGACATGGCCAGTCGCACCATCACGTTCACTGGCGCTTGACTCTCAAAGCGCTCCGGCAATCTTTTTCACTTCCTTAGGGAAGGTCTGCATAAATCGCCCCACGGCATCCTTGGCACCGGCGTGAAGCACTGAGACGATAAGTCACATGAAGCAGCACAGCCTGGGCTTGGGA
Organism: Acidovorax sp. SUPP950; assembly: GCF_030158935.1. Lineage (NCBI taxonomy): Bacteria > Pseudomonadati > Pseudomonadota > Betaproteobacteria > Burkholderiales > Comamonadaceae > Acidovorax > Acidovorax sp. SUPP950. Next base: position 691,464 of record NZ_BQXE01000003.1, read on the forward strand.
ATGACGGCGAAGCGAGCGCGGGCGGCGGGGATTCCTGGATGAGATGGAGAAGGTCGTACCGTGGGCCGAACTGGTGGCCCTGGTGTCGCCGTACCTACCCGAAGGCAAGCGGGGGCGTCCTCCGGCCCCGTGCGAGACCATGTTGCGTATCCATTTCATGCAGCAGTGGTTCGCGCTGAGCGACCCGGCGATGGAAGAAGCGCTGCACGACATGCCGGTATTCCGCGAGTTCGCAGGGCTTGAAGGCTGGGAC
>NZ_BQXE01000004.1:0-343679 GCF_030158935.1 Acidovorax sp. SUPP950
AGTTTGTAGCACTTGGCTTGTGTCTTTTCACAAGCAAACGCTGCCTGCCAGGAGTGGTAGTTCAGTTGGTTAGAATACCGGCCTGTCACGCCGGGGGTCGCGGGTTCGAGTCCCGTCCACTCCGCCAGTCAAAGCCCTTGCAGGTCTTGGATGTGCAAGGGTTTTTCTTTGGTGAATGCCGAAGAAAGTGGGGGTATAGCTCAGCTGGGAGAGCGCTTGCATGGCATGCAAGAGGTCATCGGTTCGATCCCGTTTACCTCCACCACTGAGAGTTAGAGAACGGCTAGTTCCCAGGTTTTGACCCTATCGTCTAGAGGCCTAGGACATCACCCTTTCACGGTGAGTACCGGGGTTCGAATCCCCGTAGGGTCGCCAAGTTTGTAGCACTTGGCTTGTGTCTTTTCACAAGCAAACGCTGCCTGCCAGGAGTGGTAGTTCAGTTGGTTAGAATACCGGCCTGTCACGCCGGGGGTCGCGGGTTCGAGTCCCGTCCACTCCGCCATATGGAAGCCCTCGCAAGCAATGCTTGCGAGGGCTTTTTCTTTGGTTTTTGGTGGCGATGGCGGCTTGGCCGCTTGGGATTGTGTCCATCCGTTGCGGACCGACCTACAGTGGCTCTTTCACAAGAATGGTGCATGCCGCACTGCCGCACTGCCAGCGCATGGTCCGTCAGCCCATGGCCTAATAGGAGGCTGAGGGAAAAGGACTTTGACATGTTGTCGATCCGGTTGCCCATTGCACCGTCGCAGGATGGACCCCATTGCTGTGCGCAAAAAACCCCTTTGTTTTTTGGATCCGACGGAAGGCGCATCGCAGCAGACCTGTTCCAAACGGGCACAATCGCGCCTTTCGCCCCCTCGCCGTCAACGGATCGCCTCTGCCGCCACAGCCCGCCGCCCGGCAGCCTAGGGCGATGCAGGCACCGCGCGCCACCCCTTACATGCCCATCGACCGCTCCCTGCCTCCACCCCATGCTGGCTCCGCCTCCGCGCGGCTGCAGTCCATCGACGCGCTGCGCGGGCTCGTCATCCTGTTCATGCTGCTGGACCACGTGCGCGAAACCTTTTTCCTGCACCACCAGGTCAGCGACCCCATGGTCGTCGCGGCCACCTCGCCCGATCTGTTCGCGAGCCGGCTGCTGGCCCACGTGTGCGCGCCGGTGTTCGTGTTCCTCACGGGGCTGTCCGCCTGCCTGTATGGTTCGCGGCAGGGCGGAGGCCGGGGGGCGGCCTCGGTGTTCCTGCTCCAGCGGGGGTGCTTCCTGGTCGCGCTGGAACTCACGCTGGTGAACTTTGCCTGGACCTTCCAGTGGCCGCCGCAGGTGGTGTACTTGCAGGTGATCTGGGTGATCGGCCTGAGCATGCTGGCCCTGGCTGCGCTGCTGTGGCTGCCGCGCACCGTGTTGATCGCCCTGGGCGTGGCGATCGTGGCCGGGCACAACCTGCTCGACGGGCTGCATTTTCCGTTCGGCCATGCGCTGCACATTCCCTGGGCGGTGCTGCACGACCGCGGCTGGATCGAAGTGGGCGAATCGCTGCGCCTGCGCACTTCCTATCCGCTGCTGCCCTGGATCGGTGTGATCGCGCTGGGCTATGCGGCCGGACCCTGGTTCCTGGCGTCCACGGATGCGGGCGCGCGGCAGCGCCGCCTGCTGGCCTGGGGCACGGGGCTGCTGGCCGGGTTTGCCGTGTTGCGTTGGTGGAACGTGTACGGCGACAAGCCCTGGGTGGCGGGCGACACGGCCCTGGCCACCGCGATGTCGTTTTTCAACGTGACCAAATACCCGCCTTCGCTGCTGTTCATCGCGCTCACGCTGGGCATCGGCCTGCTGGTGCTGCGGGCGTTCGAGCGGGCGCGGCCCGGGGCCGGGCTGCGGGTGTTGGCGGGGTTCGGTGCCGCGCCCATGTTCTTTTACCTGCTGCACCTGTACGTGCTCAAGCTGCTTTACCTCGCGGCGGTGGCCGTGTGGGGCAAGACCCAGGGCACGTATTTCGGGTTCGACGCCATGTGGGCCGTCTGGCTGTGCACAGCCGTCCTGGCCGTGGCGCTGTACCCCGCGGTGAAAGCCTTTGGGGCCTTCAAGGCGCGGCGGCGCGACATCGCCTGGCTCAAGTACCTTTGAGCGTGGGCGGTGCCGTCGCGGGTGCCCGCGTCGGTGCGCAGCGGGGTCAGTGGGGCCGGCCGGAGGTGTCGGCCCGGTTCACCTCGACGGAGACGTGCACCAGTTCCTCGTGCACGCTCAGCAGGCGCTTGAAGAAGTCGGGCGCCACGGACGGATGGGCCGTGGACAGCGACAGGATGCAGGCATACAGGCCCGTCCCGACGCGCCACACGTGAAGGTCGCACACGCTGGCGGGAATGGGGCTGGCGGCGATCGCATCGCGGATTTCCTGCACCACGGGCGCGTCCATTTCCGCGTCCAGTAGCACCCGCCCGGTATCGCGCAGCAGCCCCCAGGCCCAGCCCGCGACCAGGGCCGCGCCCAGCAGGCCCACGGCCGGGTCGAGCCAGTCGGCGCCCCACAGCAGCCCCCCGCACAGCGCGGCGATGGCCAGCACCGATGTGGCAGCGTCGGCCACCACGTGCAGGTAGGCCGACCGCAGGTTCAGATCGGCTGGCGTCATCCCATGGCTGTGGCCGTGACCTTCATGCGCAGGGTGTTCGTGGTGTGCGTGGTGCGCGTGCCCGCCGCGCAGCAGCCAGGCGCACGCCAGGTTGACCACCAGTCCCAGCGCGGCCGTGAAGACGGCTTGCTCATACTGGATGGGCGCCGGGGCGAGGAGCCGCTGCACCGACTGGTACACCATGAGCCCGGCCACGAGCAGCAGCAGGATGGCGCTGGTGTAACCGCCCAGCACTTCGATCTTCCAGGTGCCGAAGGCGAAGCGGCCATCGCTCGCGTGGCGCCGGGCCGCGGCATACGCCACGGCGGACAGCCCCAGCGCCAGGGCATGCGAGCCCATGTGCCAGCCGTCCGCCAGCAATGCCATCGAGCCGAAGGCCCAGCCGCCGACGATCTCCGCCACCATCATGGCGACCGTCAGCGCCACCGCCCAGCGGGTGTTGCGCTCGGCCAGGGGATTGCCCTGGCTGAAGACATGGGGGTGCTGCCAGCCGGCTGCGAGGGGGGCGTTGGCGGAAGGGCTTTGGGTCATGACCGTCATGGTGAGAGATACTGTACCCCAGTATATTTTCAACCCTTCGTACAATCCGGCCATGGCCCATACCATCCACGGAAAAAAGAAGCTCCTGGCCCGCGTGCGGCGCATCCAGGGCCAGGCGGCGGCCCTCGAGCGGGCGCTGGAACAGGAGGCCGACTGCATGGCGGTGCTGCAGCAGATCGCGGCCGTTCGCGGCGCGGTGAACGGCCTGATGGCGCAGGTGCTGGAAGGCCACATCGTTCAGCACCTGGGCGACCCTGCTACCCCCGCACAGCAGCGCGCGCAGGACGTGGCGGCGGTGGCCTCGGCGCTGCGCTCCTACCTCAAATAGGCCGGGTGCTCCGGGGCAAGACCGCGCCCGGCCGCCGGCCAATCGGGCGCCCGAGCGGCGGATGCCGCCGTTGGCGACAATCGGGCCCATGTTTCCTTCGCCCTTCCTCCGCGCCGCCCTCGTTCTGGGCCTTCTTTCGGCCATCGGCCCCTTTGCCATCGACATGTACCTGCCGGCGCTTCCCGACATCGGGCGCAGCCTGGGCGCGCAGGTCGGCGCCGTGCAGTGGAGCCTGACGGCGTTCTTCCTGGCGCTGGGGGCGGGGCAGCTGTTCTACGGCCCCGTATCCGACATGGTGGGGCGCAAGCCGCCGCTGTATTTCGGGCTGTTGCTGTTCACCGCGGCGAGCGTGGGTTGCGCCCTCGCGACCGAGATCGAGACGCTGGTGGCGTTGCGCTTCCTGCAGGGCCTGGGCGCCGCAGCCGGAATGGCCATTCCGCGCGCCGTGGTGCGCGATCTGCATACCGGCACCGATGCCGCGCGCCTGATGGCGCTGCTGATGCTGGTGTTCAGCGTGTCGCCTATCCTCGCGCCGCTCGCGGGCAGCGGCGTCATCGCGCTCACCGGCTGGCGCGGCGTGTTCTGGGTGGTGGCGGTGGCCGCCATCGCGGGGCTGGCGCTGGTCTATGGCGCGCTGCGCGAGACGCGTCCCGCTGCCGACCGGGTGGAAAGCAGCCTGGGCAGCGCCCTGCGGGCTTACGGGCTCCTGCTGCGCGATCGCCATTACCTGGGCCTGGTCTTCATCGGCGGCTGCGCCATGTCGGGGTTCTTTGTCTACCTGGCGGGCTCGCCGTTTGTGCTCATCAACCACTACGGGCTCACACCCACGCAGTACAGCCTGGCGTTCTCGCTGAACGCGGCGGCCTTCATCGGCTCGTCCCAGTTCACCGGCCTGCTGGGCCAGCGGTTTGGCCTGGTGCCACTCGTCAAGGTGGCGGCCAGCGCGGCGGGCGTGGTCATGGTGCTGCTGCTGGCCTACTACCTGCTGGGCGGTGACCAGCTGGCGGTGCTGATCGCGCTGTATTTCGTGTCCAGCGCCTTCATGGGGCTGGTGATTCCCACCACGTCGGTGCTGGCGCTGGAGCAGCACGGCGCCATCGCCGGCACCGCCTCGGCCCTGCTGGGCACGCTGCAGATGCTGACAGGTGCGGCCGCCATGGGCATCGTCGGCCTGTTCGCCAATGGACAGCCCTTGCCCATGGTGATCGGCATGGCCGCAGGCGCGCTGGTGGGCGTGGCGCTGACCTGGATCACGCTGGCGGGCCCGCATGCCGCCGGACCGGTGGAGGCGCGGGTTTGAGCCCCGGTCCGGGCGCCGCCGCCGTGGGGCAGGGCGCGCCCGCCGCCTCCGACGGGCTGCCGGGGCGCGACCGTGCGCGGGCCATGCTGGTCATCATCCTCGGACTGGCCGTGGCGGTGCTGGACGGCAGCATCGTCAACCTCGCGCTGCCCGGTATCGCTCGCGAACTGAACGCGGGCGCGGCGCAGGCCATCTGGGTCGTCAACGCCTACCAGATCGCCACGCTGGTCATGCTGCTGCCGCTCGCCTCGCTGGGCGAGCGCATCGGCTACCGGCGCGTGTACCTGCTGGGCATGGCGCTGTTCGCCGTGTCGTCGCTCGGGGCCATGCTGGCCACTTCACTCCCAGCGCTGGTCGTGGCGCGCGCGGTGCAGGGGCTGGGTGCGGCGGGCATCATGAGCGTGAATGCCGCGCTGGTGCGCCTGACCTATCCGCGCGCTCACCTGGGCCGGGGCATGGCCATCAACTCGCTGGTCGTGGCCACCTCGTCGATGGCCGGGCCCTCGGTGGCGGCGGCCATCCTGTCTTTCGCATCGTGGCCTTGGCTGTTCGCGCTGAACCTGCCGCTGGGCCTGTTCACGCTGTGGCTGGGGCTGCGCGCGCTGCCGTTCAATCCGCCCAGCACGCACACCGGCGCGCGGCTGACGGTGCTGGACGTCACGCTGAACATCCTCATGTTCGCGCTGATCTTCATCGGTGGCGAGCAGCTCGGCGTGCGGGGCGAGGCCTCGCGTGCGGCGGCCCCGCTGGGCTGGGCGCTGCTGCTGGCCGGCGTCGCGGTGGGCTGGGTGTATCTGTGGCGGCAGCGGCGCGTGGCCGTGCCGCTGTTTCCGGTGGACCTGCTGCGCATCCCCGTGTTCGCGCTGTCGATGGGCGCGTCGGTCGGGGCCTTCTGCGCGCAGATGCTGGCCTTTCTGTCGCTGCCGTTCCTGTTGCTGGAGGCGCAGGGCCGGTCGCACTTCGAGGCGGGCCTGCTCATCACCGCCTGGCCGCTGGCCATCGTGGTGGTGGCGCCATTCGCGGGACGGCTCATCGGCCGCTTCGCGGATGGCCTGCTGGGCGGCGTCGGCATGGCGGTGTTCGCCTGCGGGCTGGTCGCGCTGGCCGTGCTGCCGCCGCAGCCGGGCGTGTTCGACGTGGCGTGGCGCATGCTTTTGTGCGGGGCAGGCTTCGGGCTGTTCCAGTCGCCCAACAACCACACCATCGTCGCCTCGGCGCCGTTGCACCGTTCCGGCGCGGCCAGCGGCATGCTGGGCACCGCGCGTCTGACCGGGCAGACCCTGGGCGCCGTGCTGCTGGCGGGCATCTTCGCGGTCTGGGGCCAGCACGACGGGCAGGGCGAATCGGTGGCGCTGATGGCTGCGGCCGGCTGCGCGGCGTTGGCGGGCGTGTGCAGCGTGATGCGGCTGCGGCATGGCGCCACGGCGCATGCCTGAATCCGGTTTTGGCCTTTTAGGCCGCCAGCACAATCGATACTAGGGCATTGCGCTATTAAATTAATAGCATTTCGTTTGGGGCATGGTCGGCCGCTTGAGCCGTTGCGCTATTCCAGGGGCGCCACCCGCTCCGCCAGCGTACGCAGGGTGAGGGGCGCGCACCCTTCGGCATGGTTGCTGACCGTGACGAAGGCATTCTGGCCCGCCCCGGTCACCCCCGCGATCGTGCGCGCCAGCACGTCGTGCACCTCGGGGGCCGGGTGCAGGATGCGGTCATAGGGGGCGTAGAGCTTTTCGGCGTCTTCGTACCCATAGGCGCCATGCACCGGGTTCAGGTTCCAGCGGCACACCAGCGGTCCGGGCCACAGCCGGCGCAGCAGGTGCAGTTGCTCCGCCAGCGGCGGCATCTTGGCGTGCAGCCCCACGCAGTAGGTGGCGCCGGCTTCGCGCAGCACGGCGGCAAAGTGCGGCATGAACTCGGGCGACAGCCACTCGGGGTCGCGCACCTCCACGGCCAGCACGCCGTCCGGCGCGGTGGGCGCCAGTGGCGGCTGCGCGAGCAGCATTGTGCGCAGTCGCTCCAGCACCTGCGGCAGCCGGTCGAGCTGCGCCAGCGGCAGCGGGCTCAACTGGAACACCAGCGCACCCACCTTGGCGCCCAGGCCTTCGAGCGCGGGCGCCACGAACTCCTGCGTGGCCAGCGCGGCATCCAGAAACGCCGGGTTGGCCTGGCGCCCGCGCCCGTCCTCGCCGCGCACCAGCGCATCGGTCACCAGGCTGGGCGCCTTCACCACGAAGCGGAAGTCATGCGGCACCTGCGAGGCGTAGCGCTCGTACTGGCTCACCGTGAGCGGCCGGTAGAAGCTGCGGTCGATGCTCACCGTGCGCATCAGCGTGTGCTGGGCATACACCGGCAGGCCGTTCTTGGAAAGCGCCTGCTCCGAATGCTCGCCTTCCCACAGCAAGCCCTTCCAGCCGGGGTAGGTCCACGACGACGTACCCATGCGCAAGCGGGACGGCAGCCGCGCGGCCAGCGAGCGCAGGTCGTCGTCCCAGGCCGCCGGTTGTACCGTGCCGCTGCGGCGCACGGCAGGGGCCTTGGCCTCGGTGGGCTCGGCCGATGGGGCAGGGCGTCTGGCGGGCGCCGCAGCGGGCGGCTCGGGGGGAACGGGCAGGTCGCCGAAAAGATCGTCTTGCATGGAGGGCAGGGAGTCGATGAGCGGGCGCGCGGAAGGCAGGATGCAAGGCAGGAATGCCCGCCCTGCACCGTGTCGATGTGGGGGGCTGTGGCGCGTTCTTCCAGGGCCTGGACGGTTTCCTTTCGTTTCGGCTCCGAAGCGGCGGCAGCCGGGGCACCGCCGCCCGTCACTCGCCCGAAAACAGGCCCCCTTCGTTGAGCAGCTCATAGGCGATGTCGGGGTGCCGGTCCATGCTCTTCTTGATCGCGGCAGGAATGGCCTGCCGGGTCTTGCGGCACAGCCCCCGCTGCTCCAGCACCAGGATGGCGATGCCGCGCAGGCTGCGGACCTCGTTGGGGCTGGTGGTGATGCTCAGGCGGATGCCCAGTTGCGCTTCCAGCCGGTCCTGCATGCGGCGCAGTTCGCCCAGGCTGCCCAGGTTCTCCAGCCGATCGATGAGCCGCTTTTCCTCCTCTCGCGTGAGGCGCAGCACGCGCAAGTCGCCGCTCGGCGCCTGCAGCAACGCATCGCGGTCACACACGCATGCGCCGGGCGGGCATTCGGTGCGGACCGGATAGGGGAAGGGCGTCATGGTCTTAAAGGCGCAGGCGTTGGTTGTGGCGGCGTGGCGGTGGTCTGCGCATTTTAGGGACGCCCCCCGCGCTCACTGCCCGCTGTACACCAGCCCGGGGCGCGTTCCATCAAGGTCGTCGGTCTCGCCGTCCTGCACAGGCTCCGTGCCGAAGGTGCGCCCTAATGCCACGAAGCGGTATGCGCCCCGACCGTCGGTGTAAACGGCCCAGCCGCCGGGCGTGATGGCAATGCCATTCCAGGTGCCTGCGATGCGCGCGTCCGCCACGCTGGCCACCTGCTGCCCATCGGCGGTGCGGTACACGCGCAGTTCGCCGGTGTTTCGCGAAGGGGCGGTGTCGGCAGCGCCTTGGGCGGAGGGGGCGGGGGCCTGCGGCCGCTGGACCTCGCGCACTGCAAACCGCCCTCCCGGCGCCAGCCGCACGGGGCCGCTGCCCGCATCGGTGGGGTCGGCCAGCCGCACGAAGCGACGCGCGGCGTGATCGGCAAAGCCCGCCTGGGCCTGCGGCGTGCCTTGGGACGGGCCGGGACCCGCGAACTCCACCAAGGACACATCGCCCGACCATTGGGTGAAGCGTGCAAAGGCCAGGCCCTGGCCGCCCGCATACCCGGCCAACTCGGCCGTGGCATCAGGCGCCCCCTCGGATGGGCGGGGCACCCAATGGCCGGCCTGCGGGCCACGCACCATGCGCGGCGGCGTGCCGTTGAGCACGTCGAACATTCCCAGGTCCGCCTGCTGGCGCAGCGTCCAGTCGGGCAGCGAGAACGTCAGCAGGCGATAGGCTTTCTGCCCATCGGCATCGCTGCGGTAGAACTGGGGCGTCGCGACCAACCGCACCTGGCGCTCTGCTGCGCCACCCGTGCCATCCGTGGCAGTGGGGCGGGCCAGGCAACTGTCGGGCTTGACGCCCGGAGACGGCGCCACAGCGACGGCCGGCGGCGTGCCGCTGCGCTCGCTGAGCGCGAACGACGAGACTTTGGCGGGCCGCGCCAGATCGAGTCGGTCCACGGTGCCGTTGCAGTAGATGACGTAGAGAAACCGGGGATTGGCTGGGTGGGCTTTGCCAGCAGGTACCGCCGCCGAAACGGCTTGCGCCCTGGATGTCTGCGGATCGCCGGGTGTGGCTTGCCCGGCCGAGCAAGCACCAGGCAGCAGGAGTGCGCAGATCACGGCCAGGGGTGCCGGGGTCCGGCCAGCGACGAGGAAGGGCGTCATGGAAATCAACGTGCAGGTACGGTTGCGGTGCAAGGTCGCTCTCGAGCGAGCCCGCCCCGCGTGATCGCCTGGACTGGCCTTGCTCCGAGCCTACACGCTCAGGTACTGCGCCCACAGCCCCCGATCCGCATTCAGCGCCTCGGAATCCCCTTGCCACACCACGCGCCCGCGCTCCAGGATCACGTGCCGATCGGCCAGGCCCATGAGGCGGTGCACGTACTTGTCCACCACCAGGATGGTCTGCCCCGCGGCCTTGAGCGTGGCCAGGCACCGCCAGATTTCCTCGCGGATCACCGGGGCCAGGCCTTCGGTGGCTTCGTCCAGGATCAGCAGGCGCGGGTTGGTGGACAGCGCGCGGCCGATGGCCAGCATCTGCTGCTCGCCGCCCGACAGCTGGTGGCCCAGGTGGTGCTCGCGTTCCTGCAGGCGCGGGAACACGCCGTAGATGCGCTGCAGGTCCCAGGGCTCGCCCAGGCCGCTGCGGTGGCTGGCGAAGGCCAGCAGGTGTTCGCGCACGCTGAGGTTGGGGAACACGTGGCGGCCCTCGGGCACGATGGCCAGGCCCAGGCGGGCAATGGCGTCGCTCTTCATCGCCCCGATGGCCTGGCCCGCGAAGCGGATGGCGCCGGCCGTGGGGCGCAGTGCGCCCACCAGGGTCTTGATGGTGGTGCTCTTGCCCATGCCGTTGCGGCCCAGCAGAGACACCACTTCGCCCGCGGCGATGTCCAGGTGGATGCCGAACAGCACCTGGCTCACGCCGTAGCCGGCCTCCAGGCCCTGGCAGCTCAGCAGGGGCTCGGCCACGGGCGCGGGCCCTTTGTGCATCGAAGGCGTGGGCGCGCTCATGGGGTGGCCTCCAGGGTTTCGGTGCCCAGGTACACGGCCTGCACTTCGGCGTTGCTGCGGATCTCATGGGGCGTGCCGGCCGTGAGCACCCGGCCGTACACCAGCACCGAGATGCGGTCGGCCAGGCGGAAGACGGCCTCCATGTCGTGCTCGATCAGCAGCACGGCCATGTCCTGGCGCAGGCTGTCGATCAGCTGCACCATCTGCTGCGATTCCTCCGGCCCCATGCCGGCCATGGGTTCGTCGAGCAGCAGCAGCTTGGGCGCGCAGGCCAGGGCCAGCGCCACGTCCAGCGTGCGCTGGGCGCCATGGGGCAGGGCACCGGCGATGCCGTCCATGCAGCCCTGCAGGCCCACGCGCTCTGCCAGCCGGTCGGCGGCCTCGTACAGCCCGTGCGCCTGCGAGCGCGGCTGCAGAAAGCGAAAGCTCGATCCGCTGTGCGCCTGCACGGCCAGCAGCAGGTTGTCGCGCACGGTCTGGGCCGGGAAGATGCGCGTCACCTGAAAGCAGCGCGACAGGCCTTTGGCCACGCGGCGGTGCATGGGCAGGGCGGTGATGTCGTCACCGTCGAGCAGCACGCGGCCTGCGTCGGGCGCCAGCAGGCCCGAGATCTGGTGGACCAGGGTGGTCTTGCCCGCGCCGTTGGGGCCGATGAGGGCGTGGATCTCGCCGTGCGCCACGCTCAGGTCCACGTGGTCGGTGGCCAGCAGGCCGCCGAAGCGCTTGACCAGGCCCTGCACTTGGAACAGGCTCATCGCGCGCTCCTTGCGCGCAGGTCCGCCAGCGCGGCCAGGCCCCTGGGCGCGTACAGCGCGGTGGCGATCAGCAGCAGGCCCAGCGGCATGTGCCAGTGGTCGGTGTGCAGCTTGAGTGCCTCTTCCAGCGCCAGCCACACGGCCGCGCCCAGCGGCCCGCCCCAGCGCCGGCCCAGGCCGCCGATGACGACCATCACGATGAGCGTGGCCGACTGCGTCCAGTGCATCATGGCCGGGCTCACGAAGCTGTTGCCCGTGGCCAGCAGCGCGCCCGCCAGGCCCGCCACCGCGCCGGCCAGGGTGAAGGCGGCCAGCTGCAGCAGGTACACCGGATAGCCCAGCGCGCGCATGCGCGTCGCGTTGTCGCGGATGCCCGCCAGCGCCGCGCCGAAGCGCGAGGCCGTGGCCCGGTCCAGCCACCACAGCACCAGCGCCACCAGCGCCAGCACCACCCAGTACAGGGTGGGCTCGTGCATGGCGTCCAGGCCCAGGCCGAGCACGGGCCGCATGGGCAGGGTGTAGCCGTCGTCCCCGCCGTAGCTGCGCAGCGAGACGAACACGAAGTACAGCATCTGCGCGAAGGCCAGCGTGATCATGATGAAGTACACGCCCTGGGTGCGCAGCGAGATGGCGCCCACCAGCGCAGCCGCCAGCGCGGCCAGCACCATGGCGGCGCCCCACACCACCCAGGCCGAGGTGGCGCCCGCGTCGCTGAGCACCACCACCGTGTAGGCGCCCACGCCCATGAAGCCCGCATGCCCCAGCGCCACCATGCCGCCGAAGCCCATGATGAAGTTCAGGCTGGCGGCGGCCAGGGCCACGACCAGCACCCGGCGCACGAAGCCGATGTAAAAATCCAGCCCCAGGGCCGATGCCACCAGCGGAAACACCGCCAGTGCCGCCAGCAGGGCCAGCGGCAGCAGCGCGCCGCGCCAGCGCGCGGCGGCACGGCGCTGCGGTGGGGAAGAGGAAGTCAGGGAGGCAGCAGACATGTCGCTCAGGCCTTGGCAGAAAACAGCCCCGCGGGGCGAAAGCTCAGAACCGCCGCCATCAGGGCGTACATGGCCACCTCGGCGCACAGCGGCCCTAAGTCGGCGGCCACGGCGGGCGGCAGGGTGGCGCGCAGCAGCAGCGGCAGGAAGGCGCGGCCGATGGTGTCCACCAGGCCCACCAGCAGGGCCGCCACGAAGGCGCCGCGCACCGAGCCGATGCCGCCGATGACGATCACCACCAGCGCGGGGATCAGGATGGATTCGCCCATGCCCACCTGCACCGCCATCAGCGGCCCCATGAGCGCGCCCGCGAGGGCCGCCAGGGCGGCACCCAGCACGAAGATGCCGCAGAACACGCGCCGCACGCGCACGCCCATCAGCTCGGCCATCCAGCGGTCCGACGCGCCCGCGCGCACCAGCATGCCCACGCGGCTGTGGTTGACCAGCAGGTACAGCACACCCGCCACCAGCACGCCCGCGCCCAGCACCACCAGGCGGTACGACGGGTAGGGCAGGCCGGCGAACAGTTCCACCGGCCCCGAGAGCCAGGCCGGCGTGGGCGCCATGACGGGGGAGGGGCCCCACACCATCTTCACGGCATCGTCCGCCACGAGGATCACGCCGAAGGTGGCCAGCACCTGGGCCAGGTGGTCGCGCCCGTAGAGGCGGCGCATCAGCGTCACCTCCAGCAGCGCCGCCACCGCCACCGTCACCGCCACGGCCACCAGCACCGCCACGGAGAACGAGCCGCTCTGCACATGCACCGTGGCCGCCACATATGCGCCCACCATGAACAGCGAGCCGTGGGAGAGATTCATCACGTCCATGATCCCGAAGACCAGGGTGAGCCCCGCCGCGATCAGGAAAAGCATGAGCCCGTAGCCCGCGCCATTGAGCAGTTGTTCGAAGACGAGGATCGGATTCATGGCGTGGCGCCCGGGCGCAAGGAGGTGTTCAATGTCATTTCGGTTGTTCCATGCGACGACGCGTTGCGCACGGCCCATGCCACCGGCGCGGCCCCAGGCCAGCAGCCGCCGCGCAAGGGCCGCCCCGCCGCGCTGGCGGCGTCCCCCCTCCGGGGGGAAGGCGCGAAGCGACTCAGGGGGGCTATTTCATACTGCACTGGGCAGAGAACGCATCCCCATAGTTTTCCAGCACCGTCTTGATGGTCTTGTTGGTCACGCGGCCTTCGGCGTCCTTGCCGATGGTGCGCAGGTAGAAGTTCTGCACCGGGTAGTGGTTGTTGGCGTAGCGGAAGTTGCCGCGCACCGAAGGAAACTGCGCCTTGGCCAGCGCCTTGATCAGCGCATCGCGGTCGGCCACCTTGCCGCCCACGGCCTTGACGGCCGAGTCCATGGCGGTGATCACGTCGAAGGCCTGCGCGGCGTAGATGGACGGGTAGCGCCCGCCGTATTCCTTGCGGAACGCGGCCACGAAGGCCTTGTTGGCCGGGTTGTCCAGGTCGTGCGCCCAGTGCGAGGTGTTGAACAGCCCCAGCATGGGTTCGCCCACGGCGCTGATGACGTCTTCGTCGGCCGAGAAGCCGCTGGTCACCAGCGTGATGTCCTTGGACAGGCCCGCGCCCACGAACTGCTTGATGAAGTTGATGCCCATGGCGCCGGGCAGGAAGAAGTACACGGCCTCGGGCTTGGCGGCGCGCAGTTGCGCCAGCTCGGTTGCGTAGTCGATCTGGCCGAGCTTGGTGTACATCTCGTCCACCACCGTGCCCTTGAACTTGCGCTTGAAGCCATTGATCCCGTCCTTGCCGGCGGGGTAGTTGGGCGCGATCAGCACCATGCGCTTGAAGCCCCGGTCGGCCGCGAACTGGCCGGCGGCCTCGTGGTACTGGTCGTTCTGGTAGGCGGTGCCGAAGAAGTAGGGGTTGCACTGCGCGCCCGCCAGCTGGCTGGGGCCCGCGTTGTTCGACAGGTAGGGCACCTTGGCGGCGAACAGTGTGGGCGCCACGGCCAGCGCCACGTTGGAGGCGATGGGGCCGGTGAACAGGTCGATCTTCTCGCGTTGCACGAAGCGGTCCACCAGCTGCTTGGCCTGGTCGGGGCTGCCGGCCATGTCGGTCTGCACGAACTGCACGGGCTGGCCGCCCAGCTTGCCGCCCAGCTGCTTGATGCCCAGCGCGAAGCCGTCCCGCGCCTCGGCCCCCAGGGCGGCGAACGGGCCGGAGATGTCCAGCGCGATGCCCACCTTGATGGGGGTGGCCGGCTGCTGGGCCGCTGCCGGCAGGCCGGCGCAGGCGCCCAGGACCGCCAGGGCGGTGGCGCCGAGCCGGGTGCGAAGGGAAGTGCGGGAAATTCGTGCCATCGTCAGTCCTTCAATCGTCGATCAACCAAGGGGAAAAACCAGCCGGGCCCGCTGCAGGCCGTGCCGTGCATCGCCTGGCCGTCGCGGGGCCCTGCAGCCCCACTTCGGCCCGCGTTGCCGTGCCATGCACCGGGAACGTGCGCATCGCTGGGTGCGAAGGCGCCTTGCAGGCACGGAAAGCGGATGCCCGGGCTGTCCTGATGCAAGGGGCATTCCATGCAGCGGTGGTCGCCATTGCCGCCCGGTCCTGGGCGGGCGATGGGAGTGCCTGGGGATCGTACAAGCGCACCGGGCTGCCGCGCCTACAGGTCTTCCCTGGGATGGAATGTCGCCCGGTGCCGGCCGGGCCGCCACGCAAGGCACGGGGCAGGGGGCGGTGCGGACTGAAACAAGGGCCGGGAAGGCCTGTGGCACACTCGCCCGCTTTTCCAAAGCCGAGCCCTCGGGCGCGTTTTCAGCATGCAGAAGATCATCCGGCAGATTGCCGCAGAAATCCGGGTCACCGAGCAGCAGGTGGCCTCCGCCGTCGAGTTGCTCGATGGGGGCGCCACGGTGCCCTTCATCGCGCGCTACCGCAAGGAAGTGACCGGTGGGCTGGACGACATCCAGCTGCGCGAGCTGGAGGCCCGCCTGTCGTACTTGCGCGAGCTGGAAGACCGCCGCGCCGCGGTGCTCAAGGCCATCGACGAGCAGGGCAAGCTGACCGACGCGCTGCGCGCCGCCATCGCGGGTGCACCGACCAAGCAGGAGCTGGAAGACCTCTACCTGCCCTTCAAGCAAAAGCGCCGCACCAAGGGCCAGATCGCCCGCGAGTTCGGCATCGAGCCACTGGCCGACAAGCTCTTCGCCGACCCCACGCTGGACCCGGCCGCCGAGGCCGCCGCGTTCACCCGACCCCCCGAGGTGCTGGACGATGGCAAGCCGGGTGCCGACTTTTCCACCGTGCCGGCCGTGCTCGACGGCGTGCGCGACATCCTCTCCGAGCGCTGGGCCGAAGACGCGGTGCTGGTGCAGTCGCTGCGCGAATGGCTGTGGGCCGAGGGCCTGCTGCGCAGCAAGAAGGTCGAGGGCAAGAACGAGGCCGATCCCGAGGTCTCCAAGTTCCGCGACTACTTCGAGTACGACGAGCCCATCGGCCGCGTGCCCTCGCACCGCGCGCTGGCCGTGTTCCGCGGCCGGGCGCTCGAAATCCTGGAGGCCAAGCTGGTCCTGCCCGTCGAGCCAGAGCCCGGAAAGCCCAGCATCGCCGAGGGCAAGATCGCCCTGCACCTGGGCTGGAGCCATGCCGGCCGCGCGGCCGACGACCTGCTGCGCAAATGCGTGGGCTGGGCCTGGCGCGTGAAGCTGAGCCTTTCCACCGAGCGCGACCTGTTCGCCCGCCTGCGCGACGAGGCCGAGAAGGTCGCCATCAAGGTCTTCGCCGACAACCTGCGCGATCTGCTGCTGGCCGCGCCCGCCGGCCCGCGCGTGGTGATGGGGCTGGACCCCGGCATCCGCACCGGCGTGAAGGTGGCGGTGGTGGATGCGACCGGCAAGCTGGTGGAGACCGCCACCGTGTTCCCGCACGAGCCTCGCCGCGACTGGGAAGGCTCGCTGCACACGCTGGCCAAGCTGGTCGAAAAGCACGGTGTGAACCTGATCGCCATCGGCAACGGCACCGCCAGCCGCGAAACCGACAAGCTGGCCGCCGACCTCATCAAGCTGGCCGCCAAGGCCGAGCGCGCCATCGAGAAGGTGGTGGTGAGCGAGGCCGGCGCGTCCGTGTATTCCGCCAGCGAATACGCCTCGCAGGAAATGCCCGACGTGGACGTGAGCCTGCGCGGCGCCGCCTCCATCGCGCGGCGCCTGCAGGACCCGCTGGCCGAGCTGGTCAAGATCGACCCCAAGAGCATCGGCGTGGGCCAGTACCAGCACGACGTGAACCAGAGCGAGCTGGCCCGCACCCTGGGCACGGTGGTGGAGGACTGCGTGAATTCGGTGGGCGTGGACCTGAACACGGCCAGCGTGCCCCTGCTCAGCCGCGTGTCGGGCCTGTCGGGCAGCGTGGCCAAGGCCGTGGTGCGCTGGCGCGAGGCCAACGGCGCGTTCAAGAGCCGCCGCCAGCTCATGGAGGTGTCGGGCCTGGGCGCCAAGACCTTCGAGCAGAGCGCGGGCTTCCTGCGCATCCGCGGCGGCGAGAACCCGCTGGACATGACGGGCGTGCACCCCGAGACGTACCCCGTGGTCGAGCAGATCATGCAAAAGACCGGCAAGCCCGTGGCCGAGATCATGGGCCGCGCCGACATGCTCAAGACGCTCAAGCCCGAGCTGTTCGCCAACGAGAAGTTCGGCGTCATCACGGTAAAGGACATCCTGGGCGAGCTGGAGAAGCCCGGCCGCGACCCGCGCCCGGACTTCAAGGTGGCGCGCTTCAACGACGGCGTGGAAGACATCAAGGACCTGAAGGAAGGCATGGTGCTGGAGGGCACGGTGAGCAACGTGGCGCAGTTCGGCGCCTTCATCGACCTGGGCGTGCACCAGGACGGCCTGGTGCACGTGAGCCAGCTGAGCCACAAGTTCGTCAACGATGCGCGCGAGGTGGTCAAGACCGGCGACATCGTGAAGGTGAAGGTCATGGAGGTGGACGTGGAGCGCAAGCGCATCGGCCTGTCCATGAAGCTCGATGCAGCACCCCCGCGCAGCGGCGGCGACCGGGGTGCGCCCCGCGACAACCGGTTCGAAGGGTCGGGGCGGGGCCAGCATGCGGCACCACGCCGCAGCAACGAGCCCGCCCCCCCGTCGGCCATGGCCTCGGCCTTCGCCAAGCTGCAAGGTAATAAGCGGTAAAAGTTGCGTGGATAATCGCCGGAACCTTACTTCCGGCCGTTCCATGGAGCTCATCGCCCTGCTGGGGATTCCCGTCGCGCTGCCGAGCGTGCCGCGCGCGGTGGCGCTGCTGATGAACGAGCTGGCGGCGCCCGAGCCCAACCTGCGCCGCGTCACCCAGCTCTTCGGCACCGACCCGGCCATGGCCGCGCGGCTGCTGGAAGAGGCCAACTCCCCCACGTTCCAGGCCCAGCAGCAGATCAGCGGCATTCCCGAGGCGCTGTCGCTATTGGGCGTGCAGCAGCTGCGCACGCTGGTGGCGTCCGCGCCGCTGGGCACGACCTCGCGGTCGGTGCCGGGCGTCAACCTGCAGCAGTTCTGGCGCTACAGCCTGCACACCGCCAAGCTGGCGCGGTCGCTGGCCGGCAGCGTGCACCACAACCAGATCGCGGCATACACCGCGGGCCTGCTCCACGGCGTGGGCGAGTTGCTGCTGCACCTGGGCAATCCGGACCGCGTGCAGGCCATCAACCGGCTGGTCGGCCCCTTCGATCCGCGCCGCTCCAAGCTGGAGCAGCGGCTGCTGGGCTACTGCTATTCGCAGGTGAGTGCCGGCATGGCGCGCCGCTGGCAGTTGCCGCAGGTGGTGGTGGATGCCTTGCAGTACCAGAGCGCGCCGTTCGAGAACAGCGTGTACGAGCCCCTAGCCGGCGTGCTGCACCTGGCCGCCTGGCGCGTGCGGGCCCGCGAGGCGGCGCTGGGCGAGAAGGAGCTGGCGGTGTCCTTTCCCGGCGAGGTCGGGCTGGCGCTGGGGCTCGATATCGACATGGTGCTGCAGCAGGACCCGATCGACTGGACCGTGCGCCCCGACCCGGGCGACTACGTGTGAGCGCCGTGGCGCGCCGGTGCCCCGGCCGATGAAGGCGCTGCGCATCCACGCGGGGCCGCTGGCGCGGGCGCACATCGCCCGGCACGGCCTGCAGCCCGCCGACATCGGCGTGATACCTGCCGCAGCCGGCGGACCCAAGGGGCTGGTCCTCGGGCCGCTGGACCGATTCGTGTTCGGGCACTGGCTGCAGGGCTCCACCCAGCCGGTGCATCTGGTGGGCGCCTCGATCGGCGCCTGGCGCATGGCCACTGCCTGCCTGGACTCGCCCGAGGCCGCGCTGGAGCGGCTGGAGCACGCCTACATCCACCAGCACTACGCGCCGCCGCCCGGCCGCCAGCGCCCCACGGCTGCGCAGGTGAGCACGCAGTTCGGGCAGGGGCTGCGCGACTTCTACGGCGCGCAGGTGGGGCCATTGCTCGCGCACCCGCGCTGGCGGCTGCACATCGTGACTTCGCGGGGGCGGCACCTGCTCTCGCGCGAACGCCGGCTGGCCACGCCGCTCGGCTACCTGGGCGCGTTCACCGCCAACGCGGTGCACCGCCGCGCGCTGGGGTGGTGGCTGGAGCGGGTGGTGTTCTCCATCCCGGCTGGCGATGCCCCCGGCGCCGCCATGGCGCCGCTGCCGTTCGCCACCACTGACTACCCCACGCGGCAGGTGGCGCTGACCGGGGCCAACTTTTTGCCGGCGCTGCAGGCCAGCTGCTCCATTCCCTTCGTGCTGCAGGCGGTGCACGACATTCCGGGCGCGCCGGCCGGTGCCTACTGGGACGGGGGCCTGACCGACTACCACCTGCATCTGCGCTACCGGCCGCTGGCGGACATCGAACGGATGGATGCTATAAAAAATATAGCGATATGCCCTAGTGTTGATTGTGCTGGAGGCCAAAAACGTTCAGATCCCCCTGGCGCCTTGGTGCTGTACCCGCACTTCCAGCAGAGCGTGGTGCCCGGCTGGCTGGACAAGGGCCTGCGCTGGCGCCACCGCGCCACGCCCGCGCTGGACCGCATGGTGGTGCTGTCGCCGCACCCCGACTGGGTGCGCACGCTGCCGAACGCCAAGCTGCCCGACCGCAACGATTTTCTGCACTACGGCAGCGACCTGACCGCTCGGGTGCGCGCCTGGAGCGCGGCCACGTCGGCCAGCCGCCAGCTGGCCGACGAGTTCGCCGAATGGCTGCGCCGGCCTGACCCGGCGGCGGTCCTGCCGCTTTGAGGGCGGGCCGCCGCGGCCGCAACGCTCACATCGATTCGGCGAGCATCGCCCGGTAGTCGTCCACGCTCGCCTCGCGCGGGTTGGTCTTGTGGCAGTGGTCGGCCATGGCGCCTTCGATCACGTCGCCGAACAGCGCCTCGGTCACGCCCATCGCGGCCAGGCCCGTGGGCAGCCCCAGCCGCGCGCTCATGTCGCGGATGGCCTCGGGGATGTCGCCCGCGGACGCCAGCCCCATGGCGTGGGCCATGCGCTCCAGGCGCCGGTCTTTCTGCACGGCGGGGTCCTGCGCGTTGAAGCGCACCACGGCGGGCAGGAACACCGCGTTCAGCGTGCCGTGGTGCAGCCGCGGGTTCACGCCGCCCAGGCTGTGGCTCAGCGAATGCACGCAGCCCAGCCCTTTCTGGAACGCCATCGCGCCCTGCATGCTCGCGCTCATCATGTTCAGGCGGGCCTCGCGGTCGCTGCCGTCGCGGGTGGCGCGTTCGATGTGCGCCCAGCCGCGCGTGAGGCCTTCCAGCGCGATGCCGTCGGCCGGTGGGTTGAAGGCCGAGGACATGAAGGTCTCCATGCAGTGCGCGATCGCGTCCATGCCGGTGGCGGCCGTCAGCGCGGGCGGCAGGCCCAGGGTCAGGCCCGGGTCGCAGATGGCCGTCTTGGGCACCAGGTGCCACGAGTGGAAGCCCAGCTTGCGGTGGTCGTCCACGATGATGATCGCGCCGCGCGCCACCTCGCTGCCGGTGCCGGCGGTGGTGGGCACGGCAATCAACGGCACGGCGCGCTCGGTGATGCGCGGCGAGCCGCCCTCGATGGTGGCGTAGTGCGTGAGCGGCCCTTCGTGCGTGGCCGCGATGGCGATGCCCTTGGCGCAGTCGATGGCCGAGCCACCACCCACCGCGATGAGGCCGTCGCAACCGTGGTCGCGGTACACCTGCACGGCGGCGCGCACAGCGGCTTCGGTGGGGTTGGACGGCGTCTGGTCGAACACGGCCACGGGCACGCCGGCCAGTGCATCCAGCGCGTGCTGCAGCACGCCGGCGGCTTTCACGCCGGGGTCGGTCACCACGAGCGGGCGCGTGATGCCCACGCGGTTGCACTCCTGTTTCAGGAGCTGGATGGCGCCGAATTCGAACTGGATCTGGGTGACGTAGTAGATGAAGGCCATGGTGGATTGCGAGGATGCGCCCAGGGCGCGGTTGTGGTTAGCATGCCGGCCAGCCAATCTACAACCGGGAGCCTTCCATGGCCATGCAGCAAACCCTCATCGCCGCCGTGCTAGCGGTCGCCTGTGCGACAACCGCCCAGGCCGAATGCCCGAGCGACGTCCAGGTGGCCGAACTGGCCGCCCATTACTCGGGCAGGACGCCCGCCGCCAACCTGCCGCCCCTGAGCGATGCCGATGCCGCCTGCACGCGCGCCAAGTTCAATGCCTTGCTGGCACACCGCCTGGGCCGGGTGGTGGGCTACAAGGCGGGGCTGACCAACCCCGCAGTGCAAAAGCGCTTCGGCACCGACAAGCCGGTGTGGGGCAAGCTGTACGAAGGCATGGTGCTGCGCGACGGCGCCGTGGTGGATGCGGCGTTCGGCGCCCGCCCGCTGTTCGAGGCCGACATGCTGGTGCGCGTCAAGAGCGCCGCCATCAACCATGCGCGCACGCCGATGGAGGTGCTGGAGCACATCGACCAGGTCATCCCTTTCATCGAGCTGCCCGACCTGCTGGTGCAGGCGCCGCCCCAGCTCAACGGGGCCGGCGTGGCAGCCATCAACGTGGGGGCGCGGCTGGGCGTGGCTGGCGCCCCCATTGCCGTGCCGCGCCTGCGCGCGGAGCGCTATGCGATGGTGGACGCGCTCCAGAACATGGCGGTGACGCTCACCGATGGCCAGGGCGCGCGGCTGGGCGGCGGCAGGGGCAGCGACATCCTGGGCCACCCGCTCAACGCCGTCGTCTGGCTGGCCGAGGCGCTGGCCAAGGAGGACATCACCCTGCAGCCGGGCGATCTCGTGAGCCTGGGGTCGTTCTCCGCGCTGCTGCCGCCGCGGCCGGGGCTGGAGGTCACCGCCACG
Source organism: Acidovorax sp. SUPP950 (assembly GCF_030158935.1). Classification (NCBI taxonomy): domain Bacteria; kingdom Pseudomonadati; phylum Pseudomonadota; class Betaproteobacteria; order Burkholderiales; family Comamonadaceae; genus Acidovorax; species Acidovorax sp. SUPP950. Next base: position 21,094 of record NZ_BQXE01000004.1, read on the forward strand.
TTCGACGGGCTGCCGGGCGCGGCGCCAGTGCGCGTGACGTTCCGGTGATGCGCTGCCGTTGAGCGAGGGCGGGAACGCCGGCCGGGGCGAATAACCCAGCCCCGCCTGCCCACGGCCGAGTTGCGGGATGATCGGGCCCTTATCCTTTTGGCCCTTTTTCCGCCATCCCACGGGGTGGCCCGCGACCGTGACACCTTCCGCCCCATCTACCGCCCGGCTCACCCCGCAGATGCGCAGCGTCATCGACCGCATGGAGCGCGCCGGCCGGCCGCCCCTGCACACGCTGCCCCCCGCCGAGGCCCGCGCCGCCTACGAGGCTGGTGCCGGCGTGCTCGAAGTGCCCAAGGCCGCCCTCGAGCGCGTGGAAGACCTGCACATCCCCGCCCGTGACGGCCATGCCTTGCCGGCCCGCCTGTACGCCCCCACGCGCGGTGCGCCGCTGCCGGTGCTGCTGTACCTGCACGGTGGCGGCTTCACCATCGGCAGCGTGGCCACGCACGACGTGCTGTGCCGGGAGCTTTCGCGCCTGGCGGGCTGCATGGTGGTGTCGCTGGACTACCGGCTGGCGCCGGAGCACCGGTTTCCCACGGCCTCCAACGATGCGTGGGATGCGCTGGCCTGGCTCGCGGCGCAGGCCCATGCACTGGGCGCCGACCCGGCGCGCATCGCCGTCGGGGGCGACAGCGCGGGCGGCACGCTGTCGGCCGTCAATGCCATCCTGGCGCGCGATGCCGGCCTGCCGCTTGCGCTGCAGTTGCTGTTCTACCCCGGCTGCACCGCCCACCAGGACACGCGCTCGCATGCTGCGTTCGCCCACGGCCTGGTGCTGGAGGAGCCCGCGATCACCTGGTTCTTCGGCCACTACGTGCGCGGGCCCGCGGACCGCGACGACTGGCGCTTCGCCCCGCTGAACGCGCCCGACGTCGACGGCGTGGCGCCGGCCTGGATCGGGCTGGCCGAATGCGATCCGCTGGTGGACGAAGGCGTGGCGTATGCCGACAAGCTGCGCGCCGCCGGCGTGGCGGTCGATCTGGAGATCTACCGAGGCGTGACGCACGAGTTCATCAAGATGGGCCGAGCGATCCCGGAAGCCCGCCAGGCGCATGCGGATGCGGCGCGGGCGCTGCGCACGGCGTTCGGGCTGGCCTGAGCGGGGTTGGCCGTGCCGGCTCAGCGCTTCCTGCAGGAGGCGGTGATCAGCTTGCGCGCCGGCTCGCCGGGGATGCCGGCGAAGGACACCGGCGCCTCGTCTTCCTTGAATTCCTCGCGCGCGGTCACGGGGCCTTGCCACACGGGCTCGGCGTAGTAGTTCAGGGCCAGGTACCACCCCTTTTGCGTGCCGCAGTCGATCACGGCCACGCCCTTGAACGAGCGGTAGGGGTGCTTGCGGTAGCTGGAGCGCTGGGTGCTGCGCGATACGCGCACTTCCATGGTGAACTGGTTCTGCCAGGGAATCTGCGTGGGGTTGATCTGCACCAGGTCACCCGTCTTGTCTTCCGGAAAGCCCTGGATCGTGAGCCATTGTTCGTCGGTTTGCGCGTGTGCCTGTGCTGTCAGGAGCAGGGCCGCTAACAGAGCAGGGCGAAGGGGGGACACGGGGCCTCCAAGGATGGGGTGCAAACGGTGCAGCGGCGAATCTTATGCGATCTGCGCCGCCTCGGATTGACGTGGATCAAGGCGGCAAAGCCGCATCAGGGTAATCCTGCGAAAGGGCGCGCTGCTGCGCTCCCTAAAATCGGTTGCACTGCAAACGATCAAAATCATGGGTGCCCCGCACCCCAGGAGCCCGCTGTGCCAGAAACCACGTCCCCCCCAACCCCCTCGACCGCACAGCAGAGGATCATCAAGAAGTACCCCAACCGCCGGCTGTACGACACCTCCACCTCCACCTACATCACCCTGGCCGAGGTCAAGCAACTCGTGATGGCGGGCGAGCAGGTCGTGGTGCGCGATGCCAAGACCAGCGAAGACCTCACGCGCAGCATCCTGCTGCAGATCATTCTGGAAGAGGAAGCCGGCGGCGCGCCCATGTTCACCGAGGCCGTGCTGGCCAACATCATCCGTTTCTACGGCCACGCCATGCAGGGCTTCATGGGCGCCTACCTGGAAAAGAACGTGCAGGTGTTCACCGACATCCAGGCCAAGATGGCCGAGCAGTCCAAGGGCATCACGCCCGAAATGTGGTCGCAGTTCATGAACCTGCAGTCGCCCATGTTCAAGGGCATCATGGGCAGCTACGTGGACCAGTCGCAGGCCATCTTCACGCAGATGCAGGAGCAGATGCAAAAGCAGACCGAGCAGATGCTCGGCGCCTTCGGCATCAAGCGCTGAAGGCAGGCCCCAGAGCCCGGGCGAGGGCCTGGGAGCGGGAGTCGTCCCCGGGCCAGTGCGGCCGCTTCACCCACGCACGGGCTTTGCCGAGCGCCGCGGCGCGCCGTCAGTCCTGCACGTGGGATTTCCGGTGGGCGTCCTGGAAGATCCGGTGGATCAGTTCCCTGAACCACTTGTGCCCCGGATCGTGGTCGTTGCGGGGATGCCAGACGGCGTCGATCGACAGCGCCAGTTCCGGCAGCGGCATGGGGAAGGCAACGCAGTTCGATCCGGAAAGCACGCTGTCCATCCAGTGCGCCGGCATCGCTGCGATCAGGTCGGTGGATTCGATCACCGGCACCATGCCCTGCCACGTAGGCACCTGCACCATGACCCGGCGTGCCAGGCCGCGTTCGGCCAGCAGTTCGTCCAGGATGTTGCTGCCCACCCCCGACACCTTGAGATGCCCCAGTTCGAGGTACTTTTCCAGCGTGAGCGGGGTGGAGGCGGCAGGGTGGTCCTTTCTCATGAGCACCATCCAGCGGTCATCCAGGATGCGCCGCGAGGCCGAGAGAACGGAGTGCCCCCGCGACACCGAGAGCCTGATTTCCACCCCTTCGTACTCGACGCGGTCCGAAGGCTGGCGCATCTCGAATGACTGCACCGACAGGCTGATGCCGGGCGCCACGGAACGCAGCTCGGTGCACAGGCGTGGGAGCAAGAGGACCCCCACGTAGTCGGACACGCGCAGAAGAAACGTTCTGCGCGCCGTTGCGGGATCGAACGCGCCGGCCACGCCGATGGCGTTCTCGATTTCGCTGAAAGCCTTGCGGAAACGCGTCGCCAGGCGAACGGCCTCCGGGGTGGGAACCATGCCCTCTGCCGTGCGCAGCATCAACGGGTCATTGAACTGCTCGCGCAGGCGCCGCAGTGCGTGGCTGACGGCGGAAGAGGTCAGATTGAGCCGGGCCGCTGCCTTGGCCACGCTGCGCTCCTCCACCAGCGCCTCGAACATCACCAGCAGGTTGAGATCGATTTTGCGCAGGTTGACGACCGCGCGGTCCTGATGGGTAGTGGGTTGAATATGGTTCATCTTGATGATGATGGTAATGAATTTGACTAACCACCCCTGCGGCAAAAACAATCCGGTCAGCAGTTCAACCCGACCGTCTGGAATCCATGCCCATCACAAACCGCCACGGCGCAGCCCATCAGGCGCTGCCCGGTGCAACAGAAAGAGTCTTTCCGCAAGGGGCGTGCGACACGCACCTGCACGTCTTCGGATCCCCCGGCGAATTTCCATTCATCGCCGAGCGTGCCTACACCCCGCCATCCGCCACGATCGAGCAGTACTGGTCTGCCTACCGCCCTTTGGGAATGGACCGGTGCGTTCTGGTGCAGCCCAGCGTGTACGGGCGCGACCACTCGCTCTTGAAGCGGACATTGGGCGACGCCGCCGCGGGCAGCATGCGCGGCGTGGCGGTGATCTTCGAAGACACGCCGGACACCGAGATGGAGGAACTTCACCGGCTGGGCGTTCGGGGCGCGAGATGCAATGCGCTGTTCAGCGGCGGTGTTTCCATCGCCAGCGTGCAGTCGATTGCCGGTCGGGTGAAAGGGCTGGGCTGGCACATCCAGTTGCTCGTCGACATCAATGAAGACATCCGCCTCGTCCAGGGCCTCGCCGAGAGCGGCATGACCGTGGTGGTGGACCACTTCGGCCACCCCTCGGACTGCAGCGACATCGACAGCCGGGGCATCCGGAGCCTGCGGAGCCTGATGCGGGAAGGGTGCGCCTGGGTCAAGTTCTCGGGCGCCTACCGGATCTCTGCGGCGGCGTCCGGCGTGGACCCTGCCGTGCTGCCACTGGCGCACAGCCTGGTACAGGCCAATCCCCACCGCATCGTCTGGGGATCGGACTGGCCCCACCCCGGCATCGACGCCACGTCCATCGCCAGCGCGGAACTGGCAGGCCTCATCACCCACTGGTTTCCCGAGGAAATCAGGCGCAAGGCGCTGGTCGACAACCCGACCCGGCTTTATTGGGAAGACTGATTTTTCTAAAAGGAGACATGGCATGTTCAATCCACCATCCAGCCGCAGAGGCTTCTTGCAAGGCGCCGCATCGCTCGCGGCATGTTCCATGGCTGTCCCGTCCGGGGCCCAGAACCGCTTTCCCTGGAAACCGATCACGCTGGTGGTGCCCTTCGCGCCCGGCGGGAATGTGGACATCGTCGCGCGCTCGCTGGGCGTGCCGTTGACCAAGTGGGTCGGGCAGTCCGTGATCGTGGACAACCGCGCGGGCGGCGGGGGTGCCGTCGGCACGAGCACGGTGGCGCGCGCCGAGGCCGACGGGCACACCTTGCTGGTGGCAACGCCGGGGCAACTGGGCACCCTTCCGGAGATCATCAAAACGCCTTACAAGGCCGACAGCCTGGTGCCGGTGGCGGTGCTCAGCCGCACACCGGTCGTCGTGGTCGTGCGTGCCAACGACCCACGGTTCAAGACCGCGGCCGATTTCATCAAGGCGGTGAAGTCCACGAGCCAGGGCGTGACGGTCGGCCATGCGGGGCCGGGCTCTCCCAACCACCTGGCGTTGCTCCAGTTCGAGGATTCCGCCCAGGCCCAGGTCAATGCGGTGCCCTACAAAGGATCGGGGCCGGCGCTGGTGGACCTGATGGGCGGTCAGATCGACGCGGTGATCGATCAGATCACCAGCTCCACCCCGCACATCAAGGGTGGCGCGCTCCGCGCGGTGATGGTGCTGGGACCGCAGGCGGGCGGGCTGCTCGCGAGCGTGCCGACGCAGGCCCAGCTGGGCTTGCCGGTGTTCGATGCGACCACCTTCGTCGGGGTCTTCGCGCCCAAGGCGACGCCTTCCGCCAGCGTCGCCAGCCTGCATGAATGGATGACCAAATCGGTGGCCCAGCCGGAGTTCACCAACGTGATCCGGGATCTGGGCAGCGAGCCGGTGGGGGAGGGGGGGGCTGCGCTGCAACGGCTGGTGAGTGGCGAAGTCGCTTTGGCCACGCGAATGGTCAAGCAGGGACGGCTCAAAGCCGACTGAGCCGTAACGTGGGCTTTGGCGTGAGGCCCGTTCGTACCCGGCCTGTCGAGGCCACTGCTCCCGCGCCCTCTCGCCCTCTCGATGCGCCGCGTTCAACGCTTGACGGGCCACGTGGGGCAGGGCGCTTCTTTTCGTCATTGCAGGACCTGAAATTGATTGCAATCATTCCCGCCCCGGCGCCGCTGGACGGCGACTACCCGCGTTTTCTTCAGGCATTGGCCGCCGAGGGTTTCAGGGGCGAAATCACATCGCAGTACGCGGACCGCACCGTTCTGGCCACAGACAATTCGATCTATCAACGGCTGCCCCAGGCCGTGGTCTTCCCGCAAGATGCCGCGGACGTCGAAAAACTCGCGAAGCTGCTCGCCAGGCCGGAACACCGGCGGGTGGTGGTTTCTCCGCGGGGCGGGGGCACGGGCACCAACGGGCAATCCCTCACCGGGGGCATCGCCGTGGATCTCTCCCGGCATCTCAACCAGATCCTGTGGATCGATCCCGTGCGCCGGGTGGCACGGGTGCAGGCCGGCGTCGTCAAGGACCAGTTGAATGCGGCGCTGAAGGCGCACGGGCTGTTCTTTGCCCCTGAGCTGTCCACGTCCAACCGCGCCACGATCGGCGGCATGATCAACACCGACGCCAGCGGCCAGGGCAGTTGCACCTACGGCAAGACCCGCGACCACGTGCAGGTGCTGGACATGGTCCTGCTGGGGGGCGTGCGGTTTGCCAGCCGCTCGGTGGATGCGGAGGAACTGCCGTTGCGATTGAAGGAAAGCGGCCTGGTGGGCGATGTCTGGCGCTGCGCGCACCAGATCGCCACGGAGCATGCCGAGCTGATCGAGGCGCGCTTTCCCAAGCTCAATCGCCGCCTGACCGGCTATGACCTGGCGCACCTGAAAGAGCCCGGCGGTCGCTTCAACCTCAACAGCGTCTTGTGTGGGGCGGAAGGCTCGCTGGGCTTCGTCGTCGAGGCGGAAATCGGCCTGCTGCCCATCCCCCGCCATTCCATGCTGGTCAATGTGCGTTATGCCAGTTTCATGGACGCGCTGCGCGATGCGCGGGTGTTGATGGAGCATCGCCCGTTGTCGATCGAGACGGTCGATTCGCGGGTCTTGATGCTGGCGATGGAGGACATCGTCTGGCAGGACGTGGCGCAATACTTCCCTGCCCAGGCCGACCCGGCACCGACGCGTGGCATCAACCTGGTCGAATTCTGCGGGGACTCGGCGGACGAGGTGCGCGCTCGCGTGGCGGCCTTCATCGGGCACCTCGCCCGCAACCCCACGGTGAGCCGCATCGGTCACACCATTGCATCGGGCCGCACGGCCGTCGACAAGGTCTATGCCATGCGCAAGCGCGCCGTCGGCTTGCTGGGCAACGTGCAGGGCGAGGCCCGGCCCCAGCCTTTCGTCGAAGACACGGCCGTGCCGCCAGAGAAGCTCGCCGACTACATCGAAGAGTTCAGGGCATTGCTGGACCGCCATGGGCTGAGCTATGGCATGTTCGGCCACGTGGATGCGGGTGTGCTGCACGTCCGGCCCGCCCTGGACCTGAAGAACCCCGCCCATGCGGCGCTGATCCGAGCCATTTCCGACGAGGTCGCCGGGCTGACCCTGAAATACGGTGGCGTGCTCTGGGGCGAGCACGGCAAGGGAGTCCGTTCCGAATACGCGCCGAAGTATTTCGGCCCCCTGTATGGCGCATTGCAGGCGCTCAAGGCGGCATTCGATCCGCACAACCAGCTCAACCCGGGAAAGATTGCCACGCCCGCAGGCCAGAGTGCCCGGCTGCTGCGCATTGATGAGGTGCCATTGCGTGCCGACGCCGATCGCCAGATCGATGAGCGGGTGTGGCAGAGCTTTGCCAGCGCCGTCCATTGCAACGGCAATGGCGCTTGCTACAACTTCGATCCGGACGACGCGATGTGCCCGTCATGGAAGGCCACGCGCGAACGCAGGCACTCCCCGAAAGGACGTGCCTCGCTGCTGCGCGAGTGGCTGCGCCTGCAGGGCCATGCGGGGGTGGATGTTCTGGCGGTGGCTGCGCGGCAACCCTCGTTCCTGGCCGGATTGGTCAGGCGCTGGCGCAACAGCCGCGAACGCGCAACCAACGGAATGGGTCGCTCCCGCGACTTTTCCCATGAGGTGTATGAGGCGATGTCCGGTTGCCTGGCGTGCAAGTCGTGCGCGGGGCAGTGCCCTGTCAAGGTCAACGTTCCTGACTTTCGGTCGCGCTTTCTGGCGCTTTATCACACGCGGTATGGAAGGCCGTTGAAGGACTACCTCATCGGCTCGCTCGAATTCAGCGTTCCGTATCTGGCACGCCTTCCACGGCTCTACAACGGTGCCATGTCCAACACGCTGGTGCGCCGGATGCTCGAGCGCCATGCGGGCATGGTGGACAGCCCGTTGCTCAGCCGCTTCGACTTTCAGGCCACGTTGAGCCGCTGGGGCGTGCGCTGTGCAACGCCATCGTTGCTGGCCGCGCTGACGGACGCGCAACGCGCCCGGTCCGTGATCCTGGTGCAGGACGCTTTCACGCGCTATTTCGAGACACCCGTGTTTTCCGCGTTCATCGAGTTGGCGTCCCGGCTGGGGTACACGGTCTGGCTGGCCCCATTCATGCCGAACGGCAAGCCGCTTCATGTGCTGGGCTTTCTGCAGGCCTTCGATCGAACGGCGTTCAAAAACGCGGAGATGCTTGGCGCTCTGGCGTCGTGTGGCGTGCCGCTGGTCGGTCTCGATCCTGCCATGACGCTCGTGTACCGCCAGGAATACGCGAAGCTGCCGTTTTTGCAAAAGCCGCCGGGCGTCCTGCTTGCGCAGGAATGGCTGCTGGAGGCGCTGCCCGCGCGAGCGTCGGAATCTCTTTCGGGGGACTTTCAGCTGCTGAACCACTGCACCGAAAAAACGACCGCCCCCGCCGCCGCAGCGCTGTGGCCCCAGGTCTTTGCCCGTGCCGGTTTGAAGCTCACTGCGCGGGCCAGTGGCTGCTGCGGCATGTCGGGAACCTACGGACACGAAAGCCTGAATGTGCAGACCTCGCGCCTCATCTACTCCCAATCGTGGGGTCCGATATTGAACGCCGAGCCGGCGCGAAGGACGGAGTTCCTGGCCACCGGATATTCCTGCCGTAGCCAGGCCAAGCGGATGGACGACCGGCGTCTGCGGCATCCCGTGGAAGTCCTGCTTCAGTTCTATGCACAGCGGGAAACTTCCGCTTCTGCCGGCGCGGGGTGCTGACCGTGTGCATCCGGCCGCTTTTCACCTGCCAGGGCGCAATGGGCAAATAAAATGTATGATGGCCGTCATGCGAAAAGTAAAGACCAATGGCCGAACTGCTGCCAAAGAGGCTTCGCACGAGCGCATCGTGCAGGCCGCTGCGCGTGCCATCCGGCGCAGCGGCTATGACGGCACCGGCGTGGCCGACATCATGAAAGAGGCGGGTTTGACGCACGGTGCGTTCTATGCCCATTTCGAGTCTCGCGAAGCCATGCTGGCCGAAGCGGCAGACCGTGCCGGAGCCGAAGCCAACGCCGCCGCTGCGCGCATCGTCGCAGCCGTGCCGCCAGAGCAGTCCTTGCAAGCGCTGATGCAGGTCTATCTGTCCAAGGAGCATCTGGCGGCTATCGAGACAGGCTGCCCGGTTTCCGCCCTGGGCTCCGAGATGCCGCGCCAATCGCCCGAAGTGCGTCGCGCGGCCACGCTCCGCATCAAGGAGATGATTGATCTGGTGGCCCGTCAGTCGCCCGATTGGGGACAGCCTGGCGCCCACGAGCGCGCGTTGGTGACCGTGGCCACCATGGTGGGCACGTTGGTGCTGGCCCGTGCCGTCGATGACTCGGCGCTGTCGGAGTCGCTGTGCAGCGCCGCGTTGAAAAGTCTGGCCCCGTCCGGTGCGTGAGATCACTGGGCTTTTTTTTACTCATAAATATGATGACCATCATTTCAAAATGCCTGACAGCCAATGCTGCCAGGTTCGTCGCCTGCTCTGCCTGCAAAAAGGGAACCCCATGAAAGCTTTCATCCTGGACCGCTATGGGAAAAAAGAGCGCTTGCGCGCCGCCGACGTGCCTGAGCCGGACTTGCGTGACGACGAGATGCTGATCCAGGTTCACGCGGCCGCGGTGAACCTGCTGGATGCCAAGATCCGAAATGGCGAGTTCAAACTCATCCTGCCGTATCGCGCACCGTTCGTCCTGGGGCACGATGTGGCCGGCGTGGTGGTGCGCGCCGGACCGCGTGTCCGCCAGTTCAAGGCGGGCGACGAGGTGTACGCCAGGCCCGATGACTTGCGCATCGGCACGTTCGCCGAATTCGTGGCCGTGAAGGAAGACTCGGTGGCGATGAAGCCCAGGAACCTCACCATGGAGGAGGCTGCGTCCATCCCCCTGGTGGGTTTGACGGCTTGGCAGGCGCTGGTCGAAAAGGCAAAGCTCAAGAAGGGGCAGAAGGTTTTCATCCAGGCAGGCTCCGGGGGCGTGGGCACGTTTGCCATCCAGTTGGCCAAGCACCTGGGCGCGACGGTTGCCACCACCACCAGCACCGGCAACGTCGCTCTGGTGAAACGCCTGGGCGCAGATGTGGTCATCGACTACAAGAACGAGGCCTTTGAAGACCACCTGAGCGGCTACGACGTGGTGCTGAACAGCCAGGACGGCAAGGCCCTGGCGAAGTCCCTGGGCGTGCTCAAGCCGGGCGGAACCCTCGTTTCCATCTCAGGGCCACCGGACCCCCGGTTCGCCGAAGACATCCATGCCCCATGGTGGGTGAAGCAGGTGATGCGCGCCCTCAGCTCTGGCGCCCGCAGGCAGGCCCGGCGCCTCGATGTCGCCTATGCATTCCTTTTCATGAAGGCCAGCGGCAGCCAGTTGCGGCAGATCACGCCGCTGATCGAATCGGGCGCCATCCGCCCCGTGATCGACCAGGTCTTCCCCTTCGAATCCACTAACGATGCCCTTGCCTACGTCGAAAGCGGCCGAGCCAAGGGCAAGGTGGTCATCAAGGTCCGATGAGCCGTTCCATTGGAACGACATCGCACGTCCGTAAATATGACGATCGTCATTTGAAATACCAGTCCAACCCTTTGGAGCTCCCCATGCACCTTGAAAACTCCGTCGTCCTCGTCACGGGCGCCAACCGCGGCATCGGCCTGGCATTTGCGCGCGAACTGCTTGCGCGCGGTGCTCGCAAGGTTTACGCCGCCGCGCGCGACGCCGCCACCGTCACCTTGCCCGGCGTGCACGCCCTGCGGCTCGACGTTACCAAGCCCGAAGAGATCGCTGCTGCGGCACAGCAGGCCGCCGACGTGAACCTGGTGATCAACAACGCGGGCATCGCCCAGCCGGGCGGCTTTCTGGCGCAGGACAGCGACGCGGTGGCGCGTCGCATTTTTGAAACGAACTTTTTTGGTGTGCTGAACGTGAGCAAGGCGTTTGCGCCCGTGCTCCAGGCGAATGGCGGTGGCGCACTGCTCAACGTTCTGTCGGTGGCATCGTGGGTCAATGGTGGCGAGCTGGCCGCTTATTCGGCCAGCAAGTCGGCGGCGTGGTCGTTGACCAACGCACTGCGCCATGAGCTGGCCGGGCAGAAGACCCAGGTGCTGGGCCTGCACATGGCGTATGTGGACACTGACCTCACGCGGGGCTTCGAGGTCCCGAAAAGCAGCGCCGAGGAGATCGTGCAGCGTGCACTCGACGGACTGGAGGCCGGCGCCGATGAGGTATTGGCCGACGTGCTCACCCAGCAGGTGAGGCAGGGCCTGACAGCGCCGCGTCCGGTCTACCTCCCTCAGGCCCTTTGAGCCCGGCCACACCGGCATGCCACTCAACAAACTCCCTGCCCCTGCCGTGAAGCGTGTCGCCAGCGCGTGATCACGGCGCCCGGGGTGGGAAGCGGGGGCTTTGGAGAATCGCATGCCCGGTGCGCAGATGGCCGAGTCAATGCCAGACAGGGCCTCGGAACCCATGATTTCAAGCGTGGGGATGCAGCGCGGCTGAGGGCAATTCCTGGCCTCATTTACAATGTCGGGTTATCTTGCCCGCCGGGCCGTCCTGCGAAACCCAAATGAAATCAGATACTTACGATGAAATCGCGACGCCAGAGACGATGAAGGTCCCCAAGGTAGGCTTCGTCAGTCTCGGCTGTCCCAAAGCCCTGACCGACTCCGAACTGATCCTCACGCAGCTCAGTGCCGAGGGCTACCAGACCTCCAAGACTTTCGAAGGTGCCGATCTCGTCATCGTCAACACCTGCGGCTTCATCGACGATGCGGTCAAGGAAAGCCTGGACACCATCGGCGAGGCGCTGGCCGAGAACGGCAAGGTCATCGTCACCGGCTGCCTGGGTGCACGGTCCGGCGACGGTGGCGGGAACCTGGTGCGGCAAATGCACCCCAGCGTGCTGGCCGTCACCGGCCCCCATGCCACGCAGGAGGTGATGGATGCCGTCCACCTCAACCTGCCCAAGCCGCACGACCCGTTCATCGACCTGGTGCCGGGCAGCTTCGGTGTGGCGGGCATCAAGCTCACGCCCAAGCACTACGCATACCTCAAGATCAGCGAAGGCTGCAACCACCGCTGCACCTTCTGCATCATCCCCTCCATGCGCGGCGACCTCGTCTCGCGTCCCATCGGCGATGTGCTGAGCGAGGCCAAGGCTTTGTTCGAAGGCGGCGTGAAGGAACTGCTGGTCATCAGCCAGGACACCTCGGCGTTTGGCGTCGATGTGAAGTACCGCACGGGTTTCTGGGACGGCAAGCCCGTCAAGACCCGCATGCTGGAGCTGGTGCAGACCCTGGGCGAGATCGCCGAGCCCTACGGCGCCTGGGTGCGCCTGCACTACGTGTACCCCTACCCGAGCGTCGATGAGGTCATCCCCCTCATGGCCACGGGCAAGGTGCTGCCGTACCTGGACGTGCCGTTCCAGCACAGCCACCCGGACGTGCTCAAGCGCATGAAGCGCCCCGCCAGCGGCGAGCGCAATCTGGAGCGCATCCAGCGCTGGCGCGAGACCTGTCCCGAAATCGTCATCCGCAGCACCTTCATCGCCGGCTTTCCGGGCGAGACCGAAGAAGAGTTCCAGCACCTCCTGGACTTCGTGCGCGAGGCGCAGATCGACCGCGCAGGCTGCTTTGCTTACAGCGACGTGAACGGCGCTGTGGCCAATGAACTGCCAGGCATGCTGCCCCTCGAGTTGCGCGAAGAGCGCCGCGCGCGCTTCATGGCCGTGGCCGAGGAAGTGTCCGCCGCCAAGCTGCGCAGCCGCGTGGGCGCCACCATGCAGGTGCTGGTCGACTCCGCCCCCGCGCTGGGCAGAAAGGGCGGCACCGGCCGCACCTATGCCGATGCGCCCGAGATCGACGGCGTGGTGCACCTGCTGCCACCTGAGAAGATCAGCAAGACGATGAAGGTGGGCGAGTTCACCCGGGCCCGCATCGTCGGCACGCAGGGACACGACCTGGTCGCACTGCCGATCTGACCCGAGGTGGCGCGGGACCCGCGCGGGCGGTCGCCGCGGCGGGCGCAGGCCTGACGGCAGGTACCGCCCATCGCGCCATGCCATGGCGGCGATTGATCACTCGCCGCATAGTCCGAGCGCGCCGCCATGGCAACCCCACGCCGTCTATCTGCGCAATAGGCGCGGCGCCATGCCGTCGCGTGCCTGCTGCGGGACCGGGCTACGTATCATCGAGCTCCCATGCCCATGTTCCCCTTGCCGCGCACCGCCACCGCGCCTTTCTGCCCATCCGAAGTCAAGGGCAGCGTCCAGGTGGACCCTGGCCTCCCGTTTTCCAAAAAGCTGCTGCGCTACGCAGGGCCGGGCCTGCTGGTCTCGGTGGGCTACATGGACCCCGGCAATTGGGCGACGGACATCGAGGCCGGCTCGCGCTTCGGCTACGGGCTGCTCTTCGTCGTGCTGCTGGCGAGCCTCGCCGCCATGCTGCTGCAGACCCTGTGCGTGCGCCTGGGGCTGGTGGCGCGCCGGGACCTGGCCCAGCTGTGCCGCGAGCGCTATTCCCCCGCCGTGAACCGGTGCCTCTGGCTGGGAGCGGAACTGGCCATCGTGGCCTGCGATTTGGCCGAGGTGCTGGGCAGCGCGCTGGCGCTGCACCTGCTGTTCGGCGTGTCGATTCCGGTGGGTATCGCCATCACCGCCTTCGACACTGTGCTGGTGCTGGGCTTGCAGGGCGCGGGGTTCCGGCGGGTGGAGGCCATCGTGCTGGCGCTGGTCTGGTGCTGGGCTTGCAGGGCGCGGGGTTCCGGCGGGTGGAGGCCATCGTGCTGGCGCTGGTGGCCACCATCGCTGCGTGCTTTGCAGTGGAGCTGGCGTTCTCGCAGCCGATCTGGTCGCAGGTGGCGATCGGCTTCGTGCCCAGCCTGGAGCGGCTGCAGCAGCCCGGGGCGCTGTACCTGGCCATCGGCATCGTGGGCGCCACGGTCATGCCGCACAACCTGTACCTGCACTCGTCCATCGTGCAGACCCGGCTGGTGGCCGACACCGATACGGCGCGGCGCGAGGCCATTCGTTTCTGCACCTGGGATGCCGTGGTGTCGCTGTCGCTCGCGCTGCTGGTGAACGCGGCCATCATGGTGCTGGCCGCCAGTGCCTTCCATCACAGCGGCCACCGCGACGTGGCCGACATCGCCGACGCCTACCACCTCATCAAACCCCTGGTGGGCAGCGCCCTCGCGGCCGCGCTCTTCGGCATCGCGCTGCTGGCCTCGGGCCAGAGTTCGACCTTCACGGGCACCATCGCCGGGCAGATCGTCATGGAAGGATTCCTGGACCTCAAGATTCCCTGCTGGCAGCGGCGCCTCATCACGCGGGGCCTGGCGCTGGTGCCGGCTTTCGTGGGCGTGTGGTGGCTGGGCGATGCGGGTGTGGGCAAGATGCTGGTGCTCAGCCAGGTGGTGCTGAGCTTTCAGCTGCCCTTCGCGATGTGGCCGCTGATCCGGTTCAGCAGCAGCCCCGAGGTGATGGGCCGCTTTGCCACCGGACGGACCCTCCGGCTGGCGGCCTGGGGGCTGTTCGCCGTGATCTCGCTGGCGAACCTCTGGCTGGTGACGGCGGTGTTCGGCTGAGAGAGGCCGTTTCCGCCAGAAGCTGCCGCTGCGGCCCCCTTGCTTGATTGGTCGGCTCAGTTGGTCGGATAGGCCGTCAGCAGAATCCATTTGCCGCCGACCACTTCGAAGTCGAGCTGAACGTTGGAGAACTGCGATTTCGTCTTGGTGGTGCATTCGCCGTTGGCGTTGGCAGCGGTGCAGTTGAAGCCGCCAATCAGGTCTTTTTTCAGCACGCTGTAGACCGTCACCTTTTGCCGTGCATGCGTGCCGGAGCAGTCGACGGCCGTGCCTTTGTATTTTTTCGGGTCTTGGTAGTTGTTCCAGAAGCCGCTGTATTCCCCCACGCTGGAGAACAGCGTCTTGTCCTTCTGGCTGGAACCCTTGGGCGGCGTCGCGCCGAAGACGTGCTGGTTGAGGTGGCCGCCATCGGCGTTGTTGTTGGCCGAGACGGCGCTGTGCTGCACGGTCGCGATGGCGCGGCATTCCACGGCATGGGCGGGGCGGCTGAGGCCCGAGGCCATGAGCAGCGCGGCCATGGCGGACAGCGCCAAGGGGGTGGTGGACGAAAAAAAGCGGATCGAATGCATGCGGGCTCCCTGGTGTTATGTAAGGAAATCATTGCCGGAAGGCCTGGCAATTGCCCACCCGAAGCCGCTGTGCCATGGCGGGCCTGGATGCTGGCAAGGGGTGCGCGCCTGTCGGCCTTCCGGTGGCTCCATTCTGGAAAGACTCCCCTTGCAGCGCTCTGAAGATTGCGTGAATCGTCCTGAAATGGGCTGAAGCGCGGCAGCGCACGCTTCGTGCGCGTGGCTATCGCGGCGCTGGGTGGCGTGCGGCCATGCGCCATCCAAAGTTCATCCCTGCCACGGCCATGAGGATGGCGACGGCGCCACCGACCTGCATCGGGCTCAGCCGATGGCCGAAGGCCCACGCGTCCACCCCGATGGCCACGATGGGATAGATGAACGACAGAACGCCCACCATCGACGTCGATAACTTCTGTATGGCGCTGTACAGGAGCGTGGACATCAGGCCCGTGTGAATGAATCCGATCGCCAGCAGCAAACCCCAGGTGGGTAGTGTCGATCCGCCCGTCGGGGCCTGGGCGAACGACAGCAAAAGCAGGGTGCCGACGATCAGCTGGATCAGGACGATCAGCCGGGGCGGCACGCCGCTCAGCCTTTTGGTGATTGCGGCCGCCATGGCGTAGAAGAACGCGGCGGCCAGTGCCAGTCCGACGCCTTCCAGGTAGCCGGAGGGCAGCGCGCCCCACTGTCCACCGCCCACGACGATGAGCACGAGGCCGCCGAACGCGATGCCCAGCCATCCTGCCTGCGACGCGGTCAGCTTTTCTCCGAAGAACAGCGCCCCCAGCGCCACGAGCATGAAGGGCTGGGTGTGGTAGGTCACCGTGGCAATCGCGATGGATGCGTGCGAGTAGGCGGCAAAGAGCAGGCCCCAGCTGGCCGCCAGGGCGATGCCGCCGAGTGCGGCCATGCCGGCTTGCCTGCGGCCGATGTTCCATCGCTCCGGCTGGCCCGGACGGAGACAGAGCATCAGCAGCGCCACGGCACCGAACGCGCAGCGCCAGAAGACCACTGCGCCGGCAGGCATTCCGGTCTGCAGCACCAGCCAGCCCACCGTGCCGGCGATGACCATGGCGGTGGTCATCTCCAGCGTCCCTGCCGTTTTCGGATGCATGGATCGTTGCCTGTGTGGATTGCCCAGTCGCCTGGGCAAGGGATCAGAAGGAAGCGGTTCGTTCTTTAAAAAGAACGAACGAGCGGTATGATGAACTTGCTTCATTCGTTCGTCAAGTCGAACGATTGTTCTTTTTGATGAGATAGGATGACCATCCCTTGACCACCAGTCCTTCACCCATCCGCCTGTTGGCCGCGGCCGTGCGCCGCGAGCGCGAGCGCCTCGGCCTGTCCGTGTCGGAACTCGCCAAACGGGCGGCCATCGCCAAATCGACGCTCTCCCAGCTGGAGGCGGGCGTCGGCAATCCGAGCCTGGAAACGCTCTGGGCGCTCGCCACGGCGCTGGATGTGCAGGTGACGCAATTGATCGCCCAGCCCAGAACCCATGTGCAGGTCATCCGGGCCCATGAGGGGGTGGCGCTGGCTTCGGAGCAGGCGAACTACGCGGCGACCTTGCTGGCGGTGTGCCCTGCCGGCGTGCAGCGCGATCTCTACCGCCTGTCGGTCCAGCCCGGCGCACCCAGGACTTCCGAGCGCCACTTGCCGGGCACGGTGGAGCACGTCGTCCTGTGCAGCGGACGCGCCAGGCTGGGGCCGGTCGGCCATCTGGTGGAACTCGGCCCGGGGGACTATGCCAGCTACTCGGCGGATGAAACGCATGTGTTCGAAGCGCTGGAACCTCAGACGACGGCGGTCATGCTGATCGAGCACACATGACATGGACTGGCCCAGCGGAAATGAAAAAGGGCACCGGCCGAAGCGGGTGCCCTTTGGGGATCGAAACTCGATCCGGATCGATCAGACGCGCTTGCGGTACTCGCCCGTGCGGGTGTCGATTTCGATCTTGTCGCCCTGGCTCACGAACAGGGGCACGGGCACTTCGAAGCCGGTGGCGATCTTGGCGGGCTTGAGCACCTTGCCGGACGTGTCGCCCTTGACGGCGGGTTCCGTCCAGGTGACTTCGCGTTCCACGCTGGTGGGCAGTTCGACCGAGATGGCCTTGCCGTCGTAGAACACCACTTCGACGGTCATGCCGTCTTCCAGGTAGTTCAGTGCGTCGCCCATGTTCTCGGCTTCGACTTCGTACTGGTTGAATTCGGTGTCCATGCAGACGTACATCGGGTCGGCAAAGTAGGAGTAGGTGCACTCCTTCTTGTCCAGGATGACGTTGTCGATCTTGTCGTCGGCCTTGAACACGTTTTCGGTGCCGAAGTTGCCGATCAGGCTCTTGAGCTTCATGCGGACCGTGGCGGCGCCGCGGCCGCCGCGTGCGTATTCGGTCTTCAGGACGACCATCGGGTCCTTGCCGTGCATGATCACATTGCCGGCGCGGATTTCTTGAGCGATTTTCATAGCAGATTGCTGGGCTGGGGTTGAAGCCGCTCTACGCGCCGGGGCGCTGCGGGCGCTGCCTGAGGGGTGCAGCGCAAGGTCCGAGCGCCAGCGCATGTTCCGCGGCGGGATGCGCCGGCCGGTCACTTCGTCAGAAAGTGCCGCCTTGGGTTGGCGCAAAACCGTGGATTTTAGCTTTTTTCGGCCACGAACCCCAGCAGTTGGGTCAACAGATCGTCCTGCGCGAGCAGCCGTGCGCGCGCCGCCTGCACGGTCGCGCGCCATTCCTGCAGCGTGGCGGCGTCCAGGGCGGGCAGGGGACCGTCCTGTTCGAGTCCGTTCCACAGCGCGTGGAAACGCCGCAGCGAAGGCGGCGCCTGGAGCCAGTCGAGGAACGCGTGCAGCTTGGCATGGTGGGCCTGGTCGTCCTGGGGATAGATGTGCCACACGAAGGGCTGGCCGGCCCACAGGGCGCGCACCAGCGAGTCCTCGCCGCGCACGCAGTTGAAATCGCAGGCCCACAGCATCTCGTCGAACGCCGGCTGGGGGCAGGGAGCGAGGTATGAAATCGATAGCAGACTGCCGGCGTCTTGATTGCGCTGGAGGCCATTTCGGTCCTGATTGTCCAGCGCCTGGACGGCTGCCGTTGCGCGGCCGGGGGTGACGAGCAAATGGGCGCCGGCATGCTGCCGCAACCGGTCGAGTAGCGAAGGCAAGGCGGGTGGCTCGTAGCAAAACAGCGAAACGGCGAAGGCCCCGGTCGCCACGCCGTGGCGGGCACGCCAGCCGGCGCGGTCGAAGGCGGCCTGGCGGTCCATCAACCCCGGTTCGCGCAACAGCCCGCCCGTGCGGCGGGTGAACCCGGGGTAGAAGAACCAGCGCGTGCAGCCCGCGCCGGGGCCCGACATCAGCAGGGAGGGCAGGCGGTGGCTGCGCTCCACATAGCTTTCGGCGCTGAGGTACTCCAAGTTGATCCAAAGGCGTTCTTGGCCTGATGCCCTAGTGGAATTTGCCATGGATGCTATGAAATCAGGAGCAATCTCGCAGCCGAACGCCTCGATGACCACATCGCCCGCGCCGTCGGGCGGGGCCTGCGCAGGCCAGGGCAGGACCTGCACGCCCGGTGCGCCGGCAGGGGCCATCCAGCCCAGCGCGGTGGCGTCGTCCGTCCACAGGCGGACGGCGTGGCCCCGCCCGGCCAGGTCGGCGGCGAGGCGCCAGCACACGCCGATGTCGCCGTAGTTGTCGATGACCTGGCAGAACAGGTCCCAGCGCAGGGGGGAGGCTATGGGGTGCGCAGGGCTCATGCGCCACCCCGGGCCGGTGCCCGAAGATGCTCCACCAGCAGTTGCGCCACGCGCGACAGCGGCTCCCCGGACCGCACGCACAGCGACAGCTGCCGGTGCGCCCACGGCTCGGCCAGGGTGATGGGCCGCAGGGCCAGGGTGGCGCGGTACAACTGGGCGCTGCCGCGGGGCAGCACGCCCACGCCCAGGCCCGCGGACACCATGAGGCACAGCGCGTCGTAGCTGGTCACCTGGATGCGCAGCTTGAGCGGCAGGCCCGCTTCGGCCGCCGCGCGGGTGAGCTGGTTGTTGATGGCGCTGCCCGGGTGCACGCCCACGAAGTCGAACGGCAACGCATCGGCCAGCCGCACCGAGCGCCGCCGGGCCAGCGGATGGCCGGCGGGGGCGATCAGCACCAGTTCGTCGGTGCGGTAGGGCAGCAGGGCGACGCGCTCTCCGTAGCTGCCGTGGTTGAGGATGCCCACGTCCGCCGCGTTCTCGGCCACCGAATGGGCGATGGCGCTGCTGATCTGCTCCTGCAGCCGCACCTGGACCTGCGGGTGCGCGGCCATGAAGGCCGGCAGCTCGGCCGGCAGGAACTGGGTGATGGCCGAGATGTTGGCCACCACGCGCACGTGGCCCCGCACCCCGGCGCGAAAGTCGCGCATCTGCAGGGCGATGCCATCGAGTTCGTTGAGCACGCCGCGCGCCATGTTCAGCAGCGCATAGGCCGCGTCGGTGGGCTCGGTACCCCGGTTGCTGCGGCTGAAAAGCTCCACCTGCAGGGTGCCCTCCAGCTCGGCCAGGCGCCGGCTGGCGGCCGACGGGGCGATGTGCTCGCGCGCCGCGGCGCGGGCGATGGCGTTTTCTTCCATCACCGCCACGAACAGGCGCAGGGAAACCGGGTCGAGCTTCATGGGCGCCGATGGTACTGCCGCCGGGCAGCCGGCCATGCCGGTTTGCGATGGCGGCGTCGCGCATCGGGGTTTTGCGGTGGGCGGGGGCCACGGCATGATCCGCGCCATTCGAACGAAGGGACGCGACAGGAATGACGACGACGACGGATACGACAGCAGCCCCCGCCGCCCTGGCCGGGGTGCGGGTGATCGAGATGGGCCAGTTGATCGCCGGGCCGTTTTGCGGCAAGACGCTGGGCGAGTTCGGGGCCGATGTGGTGAAGATCGAGGCGCCCGGCGCGGGCGATCCGCTGCGCAACTGGCGGCTGATCAAGGAAGGCACCTCGGTGTGGTGGCAGGTGCAGTCGCGCAACAAGCGTTCGCTGGCGCTGGACCTGCGCCAGCCGGAAGGGCAGGACATCGCACGCCGGCTCATCGCCGAGGCCGATGTGCTGATCGAGAACTTTCGCCCCGGCACGCTGGAGGACTGGGGCATGTCGCCCGAGGCGCTGCATGCGCTCAACCCCGGGCTGGTGATCCTGCGCATCTCGGGCTATGGGCAGACCGGCCCCTACCGCGACCTGCCGGGCTTCGGAATGATCGGCGAGGCCATGGGCGGCCTGCGCCACCTGACGGGCGAGCCCGGCCGCGTGCCGGTGCGCGTAGGCGTCTCCATCGGCGACACGCTGGCGGCGTTGCACGGCGCCGTGGGCGTGCTGACGGCGCTCTACCACCGCAAGGTGAATGGCGGCAAAGGCCAGGTGATCGACGTGGCGCTGCACGAAGCCGTATTCAACGTGATGGAGAGCCTCATTCCCGAGTACAGCGCCTTCGGTGCCGTGCGCGATGCAGCCGGCAGCGCGCTGCCGGGCATCGCGCCGTCCAACGCGTATCCGTGCACCGATGGCTGGGTCTTGGTGGCAGGCAATGGCGACAGCATCTTCAAGCGGCTGATGGACGCCATCGGTCGGCCCGATCTGGCGGCGGCGCCCGACCTGGGCAGCAATGCCGGGCGGGTGGCCCGGGTGGCGGAGATCGACGCGGCCATCGGCGAATGGACGGCCGGGCGCACCGTGCAGGCAGTGCTGGAGGGCCTGGGCGCCGCCCGCGTGCCCGCCGGCAAGGTGTATACGGCGCAGGACATCGCCGAAGACCCGCACTACCGCGCCAGAGACATGCTGCTGCCGCAGACCACGCGCGACGGCTATGTGGTCGAGGTGCCGGGCATCGTGCCCAAGCTGTCGGGCACGCCGGGCACGATCCGCTCCAGTGCGCCTCACCTGGGCGACGACACCGATGCGGTGCTGGCCGAGGCGGGCCTGACCGCCCAACAGATCGCGCTGCTGCGCAGCAAGGGGGTGATCCAATGACCGCGACTCGCAACCCGTCGAACGGGGCGGATGAAACGGGCGAAGCCCGGGCCGGCGTGTGGAGCGGCAACGGCCGCCGCATTCACCTGCAGGAAGTGGGAACGCGCGACGGCCTGCAGATGGAGCAGGCCTTCGTGCCCACGGCAGACAAGATCGCGCTGGTCGATGCGCTGTCGGCAGCGGGCCTGTCGAAGATCGAGGTGACGGCGTTCGTCTCGCCCACGGCGATACCGGCGCTGCGCGATGCCGAGATCGTGATGCGCGAGATCGTGCGGCGCCCCGGCACGGTGTACAGCGCGCTGGTGCCCAACGTGCGCGGCGCCGAGCGCGCCATCGAGGCGCACACCGACGAGCTGAACCTGGTCATGTCCGCCAGCGAGACGCACAACCTGGCCAACCTGCGCATGGCGCGCGCGCAGTCGTTCGCGGCGCTGTCGCAGGTGGTGGCCACCGCCCAGGCCGCGGGCGTGGCGGTGAACGTGTCCCTGTCGTGCGTGTTCGGCTGCCCGATGGAAGGCGATGTGGCGCCGGCGCAGGTGTTTGGCTGGGTGCAGCGCTTCGCCGACCTGGGCGTGCGCGGCATCACCCTGTGCGACACGACCGGCATGGCGTATCCGACCCAGGTGGCGCAGCTCACCGCCGCCGCCCGGGCGCGCTGGCCGGGCGTGGATTTCACGCTGCACTTTCACAACACGCGCGGCATGGGGCTGGCGAACGTGCTCGCCGCCATCGATGCGGGGGCGGACCGTTTCGATGCGTCGCTCGGCGGCCTGGGTGGCTGCCCCTATGCGCCGGGTGCGTCGGGCAACGTGTGCAGCGAGGAGGTCGCACACGCGCTGCAATGGATGGGCTACGACACGGGCGTGGATCTTTCGCAGCTGATCGCCGCGGCGGCCAGGTTGCCCGGGCTGATCGGCCACGACATTCCCAGCCAGATCGTGAAGGCGGGGCGCCGGCTGGACCTGCACCCGGTGCCGGACGGCTTCGAGGCGATCCGCGACCGGGCACGGGCGCGCGAAGCCGCCTGAACGCCGGGCGGCAGCGGCCTTCCCGCGGGAAGGCCCGCGGGAAGGCGCGGCGCGATGCATCGACAAAAACCCAAGGAGACAAAAATGATGGACACGCATTCACTCTCGCGCCGCGCGGCGCTGGGCACGCTGCTGTGCGGCATGGCGGGCACGGCCCTGGCGCAGGCGGGCTACCCCCAGCGCGCGATCACCCTCGTGGTGCCGCAGCAGGCCGGTGGCGCCAACGACGCGATCGCCCGCGTGGTGGCGCAAAAGCTGTCGGAACAACTGGGCCAGCCGGTGGTGGTGGACAACCGCCCCGGCGCGGGCGGCAATGTGGGCACGGCCGCGGCGGCCAAGGCCCGGCCGGACGGCTACACCCTGCTGCTCACGGCGGACAGCGCGCAGGTCATCAACCCCTGGCTCTACCAGCACACGGGGTTCGACCCGGTGAAGGATTTCGAGCCGGTGGCGCCGCTGGCCACGGCGGGCTACGTGCTGGTGGCGAACCCGGCGTTTCCAGCGTCCAACGTGGCCGAGCTGGTGGCGCTGGCCAAGGCGCACCCGGGCCAGTACGCCATCGCCTCGGCGGGCAACGGCACGCTCAACCACCTGATCGGCGAGATGCTGCAAAAGACCGCGGGCATCACGCTGCAGCACGTGCCCTACAAGGGCTCCGCCGCGGCGGCCACGGACGTGGTGGGTGGGCAGGTGCCGCTGTCGGTGCAGAGCCTGCCGTCCTCCATCGCCTTCATCAAGGCCGGCAAGCTCAAGGTGTTGGGCGTGGTGAACACGCGGCGCGTGGCGGCCTTGCCGGACGTGCCCACCATCGGCGAGACGCTGGCGGGCTTCGGCCAGACACCGTGGTACGGGCTTTTCGCGCCGGCCGGCACCCCGCCCGCCGTGGTCGCGCGGCTGCAGGCCGAGGTGGCCAAGGCGCTGGAGCAGAAAGACGTGGCCGAGCGGCTCGCCGCCGTGGGGTGCGAGCCCTACAAGGGCAACTCGGCGCAGCTGGCTGCGCTGGTGCGGGACGACCTCGCGCGCTGGGGCCGGGCGGTGAAGGACACCGGGGCCAAGCTGGATTGACGGCAGGCCGACCCGCCCGTGCGGACCGAGGGCGGGGCGCGACCTGCCGCCGCAGGGCTTTTTTTCTTTTGAATTTCAAAAAACCAAGGAGACATGGCATGAGAACGACAACGACAACGACAACGAAAGCGACAACGGTCACCCCGACCGCCCCTTGCGCATCCCGCCGCCTGGCGGCGATGGCCATCGCGCTGGCTGCGGCCTTCGCCGGCCCCGCCTGGGCGCAGGGCGGCTATCCGAACAAGCCGGTGACCCTGGTGGTGCCCACCGCCGCGGGCGGCACCACGGACCTGTCCGCGCGCATGCTCGCGCAGGCCCTGGGCCCGGTGCTGGGCCAGTCGGTGGTGGTGGACAACAAGGGCGGCGGCAACGGCAACATCGCCGCCGGTGCCGTCAAGCGGGCCGAGCCCGATGGGTACACGCTGCTCATGCAGTACTCGGGCTATCACGTGATCTCACCGCTGCTCACCCGGCAAAAGCAATGGGAGCCGGGCGATTTCCAACCCATCGCGAACGTGCTGTCGGCGCCGCAGATCATCGTCGTGCGCGATGGCCTGCCCGTGAAGACGCTGGCCGATCTGATCGCCTACGCCAAGGCGCATCCCGGCAAGCTCAACTACGCCTCGTCCGGAAACGGCTCGCTGCAGCACGTCACCGGTGCCATGCTGGAGCAGCAGGGCGGCGTGAAGATGGTGCACGTGCCGTACAAAGGCACCGGCCCGGCGCTGCAGGACCTGCTGGGCGGTCAGGTGGACCTGACCTTCGGCACCGCGCCACCGTTCATGCCCCACATCCAGGCCGGCAAGCTGCGCGTGCTGGCGGTCACTGGAAAGCAGCGCCTGGCCAGCCTGCCGGACGTGCCCACCACCGCCGAGGCGGGCTACCCCAAGGTGGATGCCACGTCGTGGTTCGCGCTGTTCGCCCCGGCCCATGTGCCCAAGGCGGTGGTGGACAAGCTGGTGGCCGATGTGCGCACCGTGGTGCAAAACCCCGCATTCCAGCAAAAGGCCCTGGAGCAGGGCGCCACCGCCGACTACCAGGGACCGCAACCGCTCGCCGAGCGGGTGAAGGCCGATCTGGCCAACTGGGCACAAGTGGTCAAGGCCTCCAGGATCGAGGCGGACTGATCGTTCGTCGCCCCTCGGGCTGCCCGCTGAGGGCCCTCCAGCCATCGAAGCCCTGCGCAGTGCGCAGGGCTTTTTGCTTTGTGCGCTCCGTGGTGCGCCGAGACAGCGGGAGGGCCGCCGTGAACAGGACCCTTCATGCGCTTGTAAAAATTCTTTGAATGATTGAATTTTTTCTTTAATATGACGGTGTTGTAAATTTTTTATCAAAAGCGGCTGAACGCTTTCCCCCACCCACCTGGCACCTGTCCCATGTCCGCTGTTCCCGACCCGAGCACCGAAGCCCCCACGATCGCCATCCGCATCGGCCGGGTGCGCCCCACGCTCACGCGGTCGCACCAGCAGATGGCGGACTACGTGCTGGCCCACCCGCTGCAGGCGGCCACCATGCCCATCGACGAACTCGCGGCGGCGGTGGGCGTTTCCATCGCAACAGCCAACCGCTTCGCCCGGGCCATCGGCCTGGACGGCTACCCCATGCTGCGGGCCGAGCTGGTGCGCGGTTTCGAAGCCATGCTGGCGCCCATCGAGAAGATGCGCATCAAGCTGGAAAAGCCCAGCAGCATCGGCGATGTGTTCGCCGCCGCGCTGGAGGAAAGCCAGCGCAACATCGCCGCCACGCGTGAGGCCCTGGACCCGGCCGCGTGCGAGGCCGCCGTGCAGGCCATCGTGGGGGCGCGGCGCATCTACCTGGCCGGCTTCGGCGCCAGTGGCTGGCTCGCCGGGCTGCTGCAGCGCGGGCTGGATGCGCATTGCGACGGCGTGCACCTGCTGGCCGGGGTGGCGGGTGCGTCCTACGGCGCGCGGCTGCTGCCTCGCATGGGCGAGGAAGACCTGTTCATCGCCATCAGCTACCCCCGCTACCTGACCGACACCGTCGTGCTGGCGCAGGGCGCCTTCGAGCGCGGCGTGCGCGTGCTGGCATTGACCGACGGGCTGCAGTCGCCCCTGGTGCCCTTCGCCCACGGCTGCCTGTTCGCGCAGACCGAAAACCAGTACGCGGCCAATTCCGAATCGTCGGCGCTGGCCATGATCGAGGCGCTCACCAGCGCAGTGGCGCACCAGGCCAAGGAGTCGGTGAAGACCGCGGCGCGCATGACCGAGGCGGTGCTGCCCTGGCTGCACGACAGCTCGCGCACGCGGCTGGCGCCACGCTCGGCCGACACCGCCGCCAGGAAGCCCGCTGCCAAGGGCAGTGGCCGCGCCTGAACGGCGGCCGCATCCATCGCTCCCGATCGCCTTTCGCCTGGCCGATTGATTCGTTCCCATCCACTTCGCTGACCGGTTTTGCCGCTTCTTCCATGACCGTTTTTCCGTCTCCTTCCGGCCGTCCCGTTCCGGTGATCGCCATCCACGGCGGTGCCGGCACGCTGAGCCGCGCGCAGATCGACGCCCGGCAGGAGCGGGCCTACCACGGTGTGCTGCAGGACGTGCTGCGCGCCGGGCAGGCGGTGCTGGAGCAGGGCGGGTCCGCCGCCGATGCGGTGTGCACGGCCGTGCAGTTGTTGGAAGATTGCCCGCTCTTCAACGCCGGGCATGGCGCGGTGTTCACCGCCGACGCGACCCATGAACTGGATGCCGCGCTGATGGAGGGCGCCACGCTGGCGGCCGGCGCGGTGGCCGGCGTGCGCCACGTGCGCAACCCCATCCTGGCGGCCCGCGCGGTGCTGCGCCAGGGCCAGCATGTCCTCATGGCGGGCGAGGGCGCCGAGCGCCTGGCGCGCGATGCTGGGCTGGCCATGGTCGAGCCCCACTACTTTTCGACCGAAGCCCGGCGCGCCCAGTTGCTGGCCGCGCAGGCCCGCCAGTCGGGCGCGGTGCTGGACCACGACGGGGCCGCTGCAATGGCCGGCCTGTCGGGCCGCGCGCTGGACGAAGACCGCAAGATGGGCACCGTGGGCGCGGTGGCGCTGGATGCCCAGGGCCACCTCGCGGCGGCCACCTCCACGGGCGGCATGACCAACAAGCGCCCCGGCCGCGTGGGCGACAGCCCGCTCATCGGCGCGGGCACCTATGCGGACGACCGCACGGCCGCCGTGTCGTGCACGGGGCATGGCGAAGCCTTCATCCGCGTGAGCGCGGCGCATGACATCTGTGCGCGCATGGCCTACGGCGGCGCCTCGCTGGAGGCGGCTGTCGATGCCGTGGTGCATGGCGCGCTGCCTGCCGTGGGCGGCACCGGGGGCCTGATCGCGGTGGACCGCCACGGCAACGTGTGCCTGCCGTTCAACACCGAGGGCATGTACCGCGGGCTGGCCCGCGTCGGCCACGCGGCCGAGTCCTTCATCTTCCGCACCCCGGATGCATGAAGCCCACGGGCCGATGCATCGACCGACCGACTGGCTGCCTGATCGCCTGACCGAATTTCCTATCCCTGTCCTGCCATGACCCCAACCCCTTCGAGCGCGACGACCTCCCTGGCCCTTGCAGAGCAGCGCGTGCTGGCCGTGGACGATATGACGGTCCGCTTTGCCAATTCCGAGCGCACGGTGGACGCCGTGCGCAACCTGTCCTTCCACGTGGACCGGGGCGAAACGCTGGCCATCGTGGGCGAGTCGGGCTCGGGCAAGTCCGTCACCTCGCTGGCGCTGATGCGGCTGGTCGAGCATGGCGGCGGAAAGATCGTGGGCGGCTCCATCGCGCTGCGCCGCAGCAGCGGGCAGGTGCTGGACATGCGCCGCGCCAGCAACGCCACGCTGCAGTCGGTGCGTGGTGCCGACGTGGCCATGATCTTCCAGGAGCCCATGACCTCGCTGAACCCCGTGTTCACGGCGGGCGAGCAGATCGCGGAGTCCATTCGCTACCACCAGGGCAAGGACCGGGCGGCGGCGCGCGCCGAGGCGCTGCGCATGCTGGAGCTGGTGCGCATTCCCGAGGCGCGCAACGTGCTCGACCGGTTTCCGCACCAGCTGTCCGGCGGCATGCGCCAGCGCGTGATGATCGCCATGGCGCTGTCGTGCAAGCCGCAGCTGCTCATCGCCGACGAGCCCACCACCGCGCTGGACGTGACCATCCAGGCGCAGATCCTGCAGCTGATCCGCCAACTGCAGGAAGAGATGCGCATGGGCGTGATCTTCATCACCCACGACATGGGCGTGGTTGCCGAAGTGGCTGACCGCGTGCTGGTCATGTACCGCGGCGACAAGGTGGAAGAGGGCCCTTCCGCCCAGATCTTCGCCGCCCCGCAGCATGCCTACACGCAGGCGCTGCTGTCGGCCGTGCCCAAGCTGGGCGCCATGCAGGGCACCGACCTGCCGCGGCATTTCGAACTGCTGCGACCATCCGGCGATGCCGCGACGGCGCCGGTCCTGCAATCCACGCCGGTGGATACGCGCCCCGCAGGGGCCCAGCCCATCCTGCGGGTGAAAGACCTGGTGACGCGTTTCGACCTGCGCTCGGGGCTGTTCAACCGCGTCAAGCGCCGCGTGCACGCGGTGGAGAAGGTGAGCTTCGACCTCTATCCGGGCGAGACGCTGGCGCTGGTGGGTGAGTCCGGCTGCGGCAAGTCCACCACGGGCCGCTCGCTGCTGCGGCTGGTGGACAGCCAGAGCGGTGCCATCGAGTTCGGCGGGCGCAACATCCTGGACCTGCCCACGAGCGAGGTCCAGGCGCTGCGCCGCGACATCCAGTTCATTTTCCAGGACCCGTTCGCCTCCCTCGACCCGCGCCTGACCGTCGGCTTTTCGATCATGGAGCCGCTGCTGGTGCACAAGGTGGCCAGTGGCCGGCAGGCGCAGGAGCGCGTGGACTGGCTGCTGGAAAAGGTGGGGCTGCCGCGCGACTACGCGCAGCGCTACCCGCACGAGTTCTCGGGCGGCCAGCGCCAGCGCATCGCCATCGCACGGGCGCTGGCCCTCAACCCCAAGGTGGTGGTGGCGGACGAATCCGTGTCGGCACTGGATGTGTCCATCCAGGCACAGATCGTCAACCTGATGCTGGACCTGCAGCGCGAACTGGGGGTGGCGTTTCTTTTCATCTCGCACGACATGGCCGTCGTCGAGCGCATCAGCCACCGCGTGGCGGTGATGTTCCTCGGCCAGATCGTGGAGATCGGACCGCGCCGCGCCATCTTCGAGAACCCGCAGCATGCCTATACCAAAAAGCTCATGTCCGCCGTGCCCGTCGCCGACCCGGCGCGCCGGCACCTCCGGCGCACGCTGCTGGAGGGGGATATTCCCAGCCCCATCCGCGCGGTGGGCGACGAGCCCGTGGTGCTGCCGATGGTGCAGGTGGGACCCGGCCATTTCGTGGCGCCGCAAGGGGGGTGATGTTTCCAACTCGAATTGACCTTCAGCGCTTGCCTGACAAGCGAAAGCAGCTATCCATTTTGAAAACCCCTGATCTTTTCCACACCGGAGTTCACCCATGAAGAAAGCTTCCACCCGCCGCATCGCCTTCAGCCTGCTGGCCCTGGCCATGTCCGGCTCCGCGCTGGCCGCCGGCAACGCCGTGCTGGCCATCTACCAGCAGCCCGAGACGCTCGACCCCTACAACACCAACACGACCATCACCACGGCCGTGACCAAGAGTTTCTATGAAGGCCTGTTCGCGTTCGACAAGGACATGAAGGTCAAGAACGTGCTGGCCGAGAGCTACGAAGTGTCGAACGACGGCCTCGTCTATACCTTCAAGCTGCGCTCGGGCGTCAAGTTCCACGACGGCACCGACTTCAACGCCGCCGCGGCCAAGGCCACCCTCGACCGCGTGATGAACCCCGAGAACCGCCTGCTGCGCGCCAACCAGTTCAACCGCGTCGCCAAGGTCGAGGCCGTGAACCCGACCACGCTGCGCATCACGCTCAAGGAGCCCTTCGGCCCCTTCATCAATGCGCTGGCCCACGCCTCGGCCGCGATGATCTCGCCCGCCGCGCTGGCCAAGTGGGGCAGCAAGGACATCGCCTTCCACCCCGTGGGCACCGGCCCGTTCGAGTTCGTCGAATGGAAGCAGACCGAGGCCATCGTGGGCAAGAAGTTCGCGGGCTACTGGAAGAAGGGCTATCCCAAGGTCGATCAGGTCACCTGGAAGCCTGTGATCGAGAACAACACCCGCGCTGCCATGCTGCAGACGGGCGAGGCCGACTTCGCCTTCACGCTGCCCTATGAGCAGATCGCCACGCTCAAGAAGAGCGACAAGGTCACGGTGGTGTCCGCGCCGTCGATCATCCAGCGCTTCCTCACCTTCAACATGCTGCAAAAGCCGTATGACAACCCCAAGGTGCGCGAAGCGATCGGCTACGCCATCAACAAGGAAGCGCTGGCCAAGGTGGCCTTCAACGGCCATGCCTTCCCGGCCCAGGGCTTCGTGCCGCAGGGCGTGGAATACGCGGTGAAGATGCAGCCCATTCCCTACAACGTGGCCAAGGCCAAGGAACTGCTGAAGGAAGCGGGCTACCCCAACGGTTTCGAATCCGTGTTGTGGAGCGGCTACAACAACACCACCAGCCAGAAGGTGATCCAGTTCATTCAGCAGCAGTTGCAGCAGGTCGGCATCAAGGTGTCGGTGCAGGCACTGGAGCCCGGCCAGCGCGCCGAGCAGGTGGATTCGTGGCCCGATCCCAAGACCGCCAAGGTGCGCCTGTACTACATCGGCTGGTCTTCCTCGACCGGCGAGGCCGACTGGGCGTTGCGCCCCCTGTTCTCCACGGAGTCGTGGGCGCCGAAGCTGGCGAACTACGCCTTCTATAGCAACCCCGTGGTGGACGAGTCCATCGCCAAGGCGCTGCTGACCACCAACGGCGCCGAGCGCGCGGCGCTCTACAAGACCGCGCAGGAGCAACTCGCCAAGGACCTGCCGCGCATCCCGCTGGTGACGGAGGACGTGCTGTACGCCCACGCCAAGCGCCTGTCCGGTGTGCATGTGATGCCCGACGGCAACATCAACAGTGACGAGATCGACCTGAAATAACAGGCCAAGACCGCCCCGCACGCTGATCCGGCGTGCGCGGGGCTGCTCCTGTTTTCATCAAAAAACACATCGCTGCGCCCGCAGCGCCGCACCCATGCTGAACTACTTTCTCAAACGACTGCTGGGACTCTTGCCCACGCTGCTGATCGTGGCTGTGCTGGTGTTCCTGTTCGTCCACATGCTGCCCGGCGACCCCGCGCGCCTGGCGGCGGGGCAGGACGCCGACGAGGCCGCCGTCGCGGTAGTGCGCCACGACCTGGGCCTGGACAGGCCGCTGCCCGAGCAGTTCGTGCACTTCTTCACGCGCATGGTTCAGGGCGACTTCGGCAAGTCCATCCGCACCGGCCGCACGGTGGCGGCCGAGATCGGCGAGCGCTTCATGCCCACGCTGGCGCTCACGGTCACCAGCATGGTCTGGGCGGTCATCTTCGGCATGGGCATCGGCATCATCTCGGCCGTGTATCGCAACCAATGGCCCGACCGGCTGGGCATGACGCTGGCGGTATCGGGCATCTCGTTTCCCGCGTTCGCGCTGGGCATGGTGCTGATGCAGGTGTTCTCGGTCAACCTGGGCTGGTTGCCCACGGTGGGTGCGGCAAGCTGGCAGCACTACATCCTGCCCTCCATCACGTTGGGGGCGGCCGTTGCCGCGGTGATGGCGCGCTTCACCCGCGCGTCGTTCGTCGAGGTGGTGCAGGAAGACTTCGTGCGCACGGCGCGCGCCAAGGGGCTCAACGAGCGCCTCGTGATCTTGAAGCATTGCCTGCGCAATGCGCTCATTCCCGTCATCACCATGATGGGGCTGCAGTTCGGCTTCCTGCTGGGCGGCTCCATCGTGGTGGAGGCCGTCTTCAACTGGCCGGGCCTGGGCCGCCTGCTGGTGGATGCCGTGACCATGCGGGACTACCCCGTGATCCAGACGCTGGTGCTGCTGTTCTCGCTGGAGTTCATCCTCATCAATCTCGTGGTGGACATGCTCTACGGCTTCATCAATCCCACCATCCGCTACAAGTGACCACGGCGGCCTGCATCCCATTCCACGAACACGAAGAGACGGTATGACCACGCCCTCCATCCCCACGCCCCCCGATGCCGCGCAACTGGCGGCCGCCTCGGTGGCGCCTGCCGCTGCCAGTTCCGGCGCGGTCCGCACGCCCTGGCGCGAGTTCTGGCGCAAGTTCAAGAAGCAGCGCGTGGCCATGGTGGCGCTGGCTTTCGTGCTGCTGCTGGTGCTGGTGGCCGTGCTGGCACCGGTCCTGGTGCCTTACGACCCCGAAGGCTTTTTCGACTACGAAAGGCTGAACGAACTGCCGTCGGCCGTCCACTGGTTCGGCGTGGACCCGCTGGGGCGCGACATCTTCAGCCGCATCCTGATGGGCGCGCGAATCTCGCTGGCGGCGGGATTCCTGTCGGTGCTCATCGGCTGCCTGATCGGCACGACCCTCGGTCTGCTGGCCGGGTACTACGAGGGATGGTGGGACCGCGTGGTGATGCGCATCTCGGACGTGCTGTTCGCCTTCCCCGGCATCTTGCTGGCGCTCGGCGTGGTAGCCATCCTGGGCAGCAACATGACGAACGTTATCGTGGCCGTGGCGGTGTTCAGCGTGCCGGCCTTCGCGCGGCTGGTGCGCGGCAACACGCTGGTGCTCAAGCAGATGACCTACATCGAATCGGCGCGCAGCATTGGTGCGTCGGACTGGACCATCATCGTGCGGCACATCCTGCCGGGCACGATCTCTTCGATCGTCGTGTACTTCACGATGCGCGTGGGCACCTCGATCATCACGGCGGCCAGCCTGTCGTTCCTGGGCATGGGCGCGCAGCCGCCCACGCCGGAATGGGGCGCCATGCTCAACGAGGCCCGTGCGGACATGGTGAACGCACCGCACGTGGCGCTGTTCCCCAGCCTGGCCATTTTCCTGACCGTGCTCGCCTTCAATCTGCTGGGGGACGGCTTGCGCGATGCCCTCGACCCGAAGATCGACCGGCAGTCATGAGACCGTCTTCGACAGGCATCACGGCGGCATTGGTGCCGCCACGCATCGGCAACCTGCTGGCCGGGCCACTCGATGCCATCACCGACGTGGCGGGCGTGACCGTGGGGCATGCGACGCGCGATGACGGTCCGGTGCAGACCGGCGTCACCGTGATCCATCCGCATGGGCTGGACCCCTATCGCCACAAGGTGCCGGCCGGTGCGTCGGTGATCAATGGCTTCGGCAAGAGCGTGGGCCTGGTGCAGTTGGCGGAATTGGGGCAACTGGAGACGCCCATCGCGTTGACCAACACCTTCTCTGTCGGCGCCATGGCCCAGGCGCAGATCCGCCAATGCATCGAGGCCAATCCGGAGACGGGCAGGGCGCTGCCCACGGTCAATCCGCTGGTGCTGGAGTGCAATGACGGTTTTTTGAACGACATCCAGCGCATGGCCCTGGACGGGGGCGACTACCTGGCGGCGTGCGGCAACGCCGGCGCGCGCGCGGCACAGGGTTCGGTGGGTGCGGGGCGGGGCATGTCGAGTTTCCAGCTGAAAGGCGGCATCGGCACGGCGTCGCGCCGGGTGCCGCTGCGCCAGGGGGGCATCTGCACGGTCGGCGCACTGGTGTTGGCCAACTACGGGCTGCTTCCGAACCTGGTATGGGGCGGCAAGGCCATCGGTGCCGAAGTGGCCACCCTGCTGGACGACAGCGCGCGCGCGCAGTCTGCGGAGACCGAACGCGGCTCCATCATCATGGTGCTTGCCACCGATGCGCCGCTGGATGCCCGCCAACTGAACCGCCTGGCCCTGCGCGCGGGCGCAGGTCTGGCACGCACCGGCTCAGTCTACGGCCATGGCAGCGGCGACATCGCCCTGGCGTTCTCCACGGGCTACACCCTGCCGCATCTGGCGGACCAGCCCATGCCGGCCACGCCGATGCTGCACGAAACCTTGCTGGACGGCCTGTTCCAGGCAGCGGCCGACAGCGTGGAGCAGGCCATCGTCCATGCCCTGTGGCATGCCACGCCCGTCACCGGCCGGGATGGGCACCACCGCCCTGCATTGCGCGGGTTGCTGCCCTGTCTGCCCGCATCGATTTCCTGAAGACCCCTCCATGAAAATTCTCATTTCCGTCGATATCGAAGGCGTCGCGGGCGTCTACCACCCCGAGCAGGTGCGGCCCGGCAATCCCGAATACGAGCGCGCGCGGCGCCTGATGGCGGCCGAGGCCAACGCGGCGATCGCCGGCGCCTTCGATGCCGGGGCCTCCGAGGTCTACGTGAACGATTCGCACGGTGGTTTCCGGAACATGCCGCCGGACCTGCTCGACGAACGCGCGCAGGCCATCCAGGGCAAGCCCCGCTACCTGAGCATGGTGGCGGGCGTGGAACTGGGCATGGACGGCGTGTGCATCATCGGCTATCACTCCCGAGCCCAGGGGCGCGGCATTCTGGCCCACACCATCAACAGCTTCGCCTTCGCGCGCATCGCCTTCAACGGCCAGGAACTGGGCGAGGCGGGGATCTATGGCGCCCTGGCAGGCGCCTATGGGGTGCCGGTGATCATGGGGTCGGGTGACGACGTGTTCATCGCGGAAACCCAGCCGCTGTTTCCCCAGGCCCGGTTCGTGCAAACCAAGCGGGCGACGGGCCAGACGAGCGGCATCAGCCTGTCGCCCGCGCAGTCCTGCGCGGCCATCCGGGCGGGCGTGGCGGCAGCCGTGCAGGATTGTGCTGCCATACCGCCTTTTCGCATCGAGGGCGAGATTCTGGTGGACGTGCAGGCCCAGACGCCTGCCCTGGCCGATCTGTTCTGCCAGTGGCCCACGCTGGAGCGCGCGGCCTCCAACGCCGTGCGCTTTCAGGCACCGGACACCGAGTCGGCCGTGCGAATGGTCAATTGCCTATCGGCCATGTCGAGCATGCTGCGATGAACGGCGAACCGCATTTTTTTGGCGCGCCCGCGAAGGTCGGCATCCTGGCCGGCATGGGGCCGGCGGCAGGTGTGGATTTCGCCCGCCTGTTCCTCAAGGCGTCCGAGCGCTGGCTGCGGGACCATGGTTTGGCGGTTCAGGACCAGGCATACCCCGAGCACTGGATGGCACAGGTCCCGGTGGCGGACCGGTCCCGCGCGCTCAGCGATGCAAACGCACCGCAGCCGTTGGACGAAATGGCGCGGGTGCTGCAGCAACTCTCTGCCGTGGGCGCCCGCGCCGTGGCCATCTCGTGCAACACCGCGCACGCCTGGCACGCTGCACTGCAGGAGCGGGTGCCGTCCGTGGACCTGCTGCACATCGCACGTGAGACTGCCGCCGAATTGCAGCGGCGGGGCATCCGCAAAGTGGCGCTGCTGGCCACGCAAGGCACCTACGGCATGGGCCTATACGACACCGTCATGGCGGCCCATGGCATCGAATGCGTGATTCCCGATTCCTCCGAGCGTGAAGAACTCATGCAGGGCATCTACCAAGGGGTCAAGGCCGGGAACCTGGCGTTGGCGCAGGCATGTTTCACGCGCGTGGGCAGGCAGTTGCGTGGGCGCCATGGCGATGGCATCGCCTTGATCATGGCCTGCACCGAAATCCCGCTGGCCTTGCCCCAGGCCCCGCAAGCGCAAGGCTGGACATTGATCGATCCTTCCGAAATCCTGGCCATGGCGCTGGCCCGCAAGGCCTACGAAGGGCACGTCGGGCACTGATCCGGCAGGGCTTGGCCGTTGCGGCATGCGACGGGGCGCAGAGACTGGCCACAATAGCGCCATGTCCGATGTGCATTCCCCCGAACTCCTCGCGCAAGTGGCCGCGCTGCCGCCGCTGCCGGGTGTCTACCGCTACTTTGATGCGCAAGGCGCCTTGCTCTATGTGGGCAAGGCACGCAACCTCAAGAAGCGCGTCTCCAGCTACTTCACCAAGACCCATGGCGGTACGCGGATCGGCCACATGGTGGGCCGGATCGTCCGGCTGGAAACCACGGTGGTGCGCTCCGAGGCCGAGGCACTGCTGCTGGAAAACAACCTCATCAAGTCGCTGAATCCGAAATACAACATTCTGTTTCGGGACGACAAAAGCTATCCGTATCTCAAGATCACCGGCGTGGCCGGCAAGGACGGCACCGGCGAGGCGCCAAGCCAGCTCTTCCCGCGCATGGCCTACTACCGCGGCGCCATCGACAAGCGGCACCGCTACTTCGGTCCTTACCCGGGGGCCTGGGCGGTCAAGGAAACCATCTTGCTGCTGCAGAAGGTTTTTCGCCTGCGCACCTGCGAAGACACGGTGTTTGCCAACCGCACCCGGCCCTGCCTGTTGTATCAGATCAAGCGCTGTACCGGTCCCTGCGTGGATTTGATCTCGCCCCAGGCCTACGCGAGCGATGTCGCGCATGCGGAAGCCATGCTGCGGGGCGAGACGCAAGAGCTGCTGCGATCGATGGAGGCCCGCATGATGGAGCATTCCGGCCGCCTCGAGTTCGAGCAGGCAGCCGATGTACGCAACCAGATCACCGCGCTGTCGCGCGTGCTGCACCAGCAGGCCATCGAAACCGTGTCCGACAAGGATGTGGACATTCTGGCAGTGAAGGTGCTGGGGGGGCGCGCCTGCGTGAATCTGGCCATGGTGCGGGGAGGTCGGCACCTGGGCGACCGGGCGTACTTTCCCGTGCACGTGGAAGACGCTGCGGCCGTATTCCAGGCAGAGGAGGCCGCGGACGACGCTGGGTCCACGAGTGAGGCCGCTTCCATTGAAGGCGGGCAGGGCGGTGAATTGGCTGGCGCCACGGTGGATGAAGGAAAGTCGGCTCAGTCCATGCGTTCTGCACCGGCGCGTTCCGTCGAGGCGCAGGTGCTGGAGGCCTTCATCGCGCAGCATTACATCGGCGTGCCGGTGCCCCCTGCGCTCATCGTGAGCCACCCGGTCGATCGCGCACTGATCGATGCGCTGTCCCAACAGACCGGCGTGCGGGTGACGGCGGTGCACCAGCCGCGGGAGCAGCGCCGCGCCTGGCTGGACATGGCTCAGAAAAATGCAGACATCCAGCTGGCCCGCCTGCTGGCCGAAGAGGGTTCGCAGCAGGCGCGTACCCGGGCCCTGGCTGAGGCGCTGGACCTGAGCGAAGAGGACCTCGATACCCTCACGATCGAGTGCTTTGACATCTCGCACACGGCGGGCGAGTCCACCCAGGCGTCTTGCGTGGTGTTCCACCATCACAAAATGCAGAGCAGCGAGTATCGGCGCTTCAAGATCGAAGGCATCACGGGCGGAGACGACTATGCAGCCATGCGGCAGGTGCTCATGCGCCGCTACAGCAAGGTCGCGGAAGCACAGCGCGAGGCCGGGGGCGCGGACCCCGCGCCAGGCCAAGCCCGGCTGCCCGACCTGGTGCTGGTGGACGGCGGCAAGGGGCAGGTGAGCATGGCGCGCGAGGTGTTCACCGAACTCGGCCTGGACCTCAGCCGCATCGTCGGCGTTGAAAAAGGCGAGGGCCGAAAGGTGGGGCTGGAAGAGCTGGTGTTTGCCGATGGGCGTGAAAAGGTCTACCTGGGCCGGGACTCTGCTGCCTTGATGCTGGTCGCTCAGATCCGCGACGAGGCGCACCGCTTCGCCATTACCGGCATGCGGGCGGCGCGGGCCAAGGTGCGTGTGGGCGGGGGGCAACTGGAAGAGATTCCGGGCGTGGGGCCGAAGAAGCGGGCGCGGCTGCTTCAGCGGTTCGGCGGCGTGCGCGGTGTCGCAGCGGCCAGCGTGGAGGACCTGATCACGGTGGAGGGCATTTCGCGCGATCTGGCCGAGGAGATCTATCGCGCGCTGCGTTGACTGGATTGGCCTCGTTCGGCGATGGTGGCCGAACGGGCATGACACAATCGCCGCATGTTCCTGACCATCCCCACCATCATGACCTGGACGCGCATTGTCGCGATACCTTTGATCGTGGGGGTGTTCTACGCGCCACTGGAGCCGACCACGCGCAATCTCATCGCGACGGTGATGTTCGTCATCTTCGCCGCGACGGACTGGCTGGATGGCTATCTGGCGCGCAAGCTCAACCAGACCTCGTCGTTCGGCGCCTTCCTCG
This sequence comes from Acidovorax sp. SUPP950, assembly GCF_030158935.1. NCBI lineage: Bacteria > Pseudomonadati > Pseudomonadota > Betaproteobacteria > Burkholderiales > Comamonadaceae > Acidovorax > Acidovorax sp. SUPP950. The sequence goes on from NZ_BQXE01000004.1 coordinate 58,281, forward strand.
ACCCGGTGGCAGACAAGTTCCTGGTCTGTGCCTCCTTGCTCGTGCTCGTGCATCTGCAGCGGGCCGATGTCTTCGTTGCGATGATCATCATCGGGCGCGAAATCGCAATCTCGGCACTGCGCGAGTGGATGGCGCAAATCGGCGCGTCGCGCAGCGTGGCTGTGCACATGCTGGGCAAGGTCAAGACCACGGTGCAGATGATCGCGATCCCTTTTCTTCTGTACGACGGACAGCTGTTCGGCGTGGTCGACACGGGCGTCTGGGGCACATGGCTGATCTGGATTGCCGCTGTGCTCACGGTGTGGTCGATGGTGTATTACCTTCAGAAGGCGCTTCCGGAAATTCGGGCGCGGGTCAAGAAGTGACGGTGCATTGCATCGTGAATGGACGGGTGGTGCGAGCACGGAAATTCCGTCCAGCAGATTGTCAATACGGGATGTGCCTATGGGCGCAACGCCACCGAGAAAAAGCCCTTGGAAGCCCCGGCCCGCTTCACAAATGCGTCTAGAATTCGCTGCTACGCTGCCGTAAAACGGCGCACTGTATTGACACCCGGAAAGTCGATGGCTTTAATCTGACACAGCAGAATCTGCCCCAGTGTCAGCCCTTCCCCGCCTGCTTGATGTGCCACTTCGTTGCGGCTCGGTACGGCGCGTGTCGGAGGGCCAGATTTGCAAAAGACATTCCATCCACTCTTTTCCCGAGAGGCTTCTTGTGAATAAAACCGAACTGATTGAGCACATTGCTAACAACGCCGACATCTCCAAGGCTGCAGCAGCGCGAGCGCTGGAGTCCACGATCGAGGCGGTCAAGAAGACCCTGAAGAAGGGCGGTACGGTGTCTCTCGTCGGTTTTGGCACTTTTGCCGTGGGCAAGCGCGCTGCGCGCACCGGCCGTAATCCCCGTACGGGCGATACGATTAAGATCAAGGCTGCTAAAGTCCCGAAGTTCCGTCCAGGCAAGGCATTGAAGGATGCTCTGAACTGATGGTTTATGTTTAGGTGGGGTGCTTAGCTCAGTTGGTAGAGCGGCGCCCTTACAAGGCGTAGGTCGGCGGTTCGACCCCGTCAGCACCCACCACTGAACAAAAAGGCGAACGCGAGTTCGCCTTTTCTTTTGTCGCCACTGAAAGATCGCACATGTTCGAATCCATCCGCAAGCACTCCAAGATCGTGATGTTCTTGCTGTTCTTGCTGATCATTCCGTCTTTTGTCCTTGTCGGCATCGACCGCAGCTACTTCTCCAGCAAGAGTCCAGTGGTCGCACGCGTCGATGGCCACGACATCACGCAGGACGAATGGGACAACGCCCATCGCGCTGAAACGGACCGCATTCGCGCGCAATCTCCCACGGTGGATGCCAAGCTGCTCGACACGCCTCAGGCGCGCTATGCGACCTTGGAGCGGATGGTGCGTGATCGTGTTTTGCAGACCGCCGCGCAGAAGATGCACCTCATCGCCAGCGACGCGCAGCTGGCCCGCACTTTGCAGGGCATTCCTGCCATCGCGAATCTCAGGCGCCCGGATGGCACGCTGGATGCGGAGGCCTATCGCGCCATCGTAGGAGCCCAGGGACTGACGCCGGAAGGTTTTGAAGCCAATGTGCGCCGCGACATTTCCGTGAATCAGGTGATGTCGGGTGTGCTGGGTTCGGCCTTCAGCAGCAACGCACAATCTCAACTGGCGCTGGACGCGTTGTATCAGCGGCGCGAAATCCAGATCGCGCGCTTCAATGCCGCCGACTTCGCCACCAAGGTCACGCCTTCGGATGCCGACCTGGAGGCTTATTACACGTCGCATGCAGCGTCGTTCCAGCAGTCCGAGCAGGCCAACATCGAATATGTGGTGCTGGACACGAATGCAGTGCAGTCCAGCATCGTCGTGAACGAAGAAGACCTGCGCACCTACTACAAGCAAAATCTGGAACGCTTGGCTGGCAAGGAAGAGCGCCGCGCCAGCCACATCCTGATCAATGCGAGCAAGGACGCCCCTGCTTCTGATCGTGAAAAAGCCAAGGCACGTGCGACCGAACTGCTGGAGCAGGTTCGCAAGGCCCCTGGCACGTTCGCCGAATTGGCCAAGAAATACTCGCAGGATACTGGCTCCGCAGCCTCTGGCGGAGATCTGGATTTCTTCGCCCGCGGTGCGATGGTCAAACCGTTCGAGGATGCCGCCTTCTCCATGAAGAAGGGCGAGATCAGCAACGTGGTGGAGTCCGACTTCGGCTATCACATCATTTTGTTGACCGACATCAAGGCGCCCAAGCAACCCAGCTTCGAGCAATTGCGCCCCACGCTGGAGACAGAGCTGAAGCAGCAGCAGGCCCAACGCAAGTTTGCGGAAGTGGCCGAAGCGTTCACCAACGGGGTGTACGAACAGGCAGACGGTCTGCAATCCGTCGCAGAGAAGCTCAAGCTCAAGGTGCAGACCGCCAATGGCGTGATGCGCACGCCTGCTGCGGGGGCGCAGGGGCCTTTGGCCAATCAGCGCTTCCTGGAGGCTCTGTTCTCCCCGGATTCGCTGGAGCACAAGCGGAACACCGAAGCCATCGAAACCGGGCCCAGCGCCCTGGTGGCCGGGCGAATCACGTCGTATACGCCTGCGCGTGCATTGCCGCTGCAAGATGTTCGTGCCCGCGTGAAGGATTTGTATGTGGCTGAGAAGTCCGCGGAAATGGCTCGCAAGGAAGGTGAAGCCAAGCTTGCGGCCTGGAAGGCTGCACCTGCATCGGCCACAGGCCTCGCGCCTGCACTCACCGTTTCTCGGGATCAGCCGCAGAATCTGCCTCGGCCTGTGATCGATGCCGCGCTGCAGTCCAATGTGGATGCTTTGCCTTCATGGACTGGCGTGAGCCTGGGCGCCCAGGGCTACGCTGTGGTGAAGGTCAACCGCTTGGTGCCCCGTCCTGCCCCTGATGAGGCGGCAAACCGCCAACAACATCAGCAGTATGCGCAGGCTGCAGGTTCCGCAGAAGCGTTGGCATATTACGAATTGCTGAAAGACCGCTTCAAGGTGCAGTTCAAGGTACCTCGCCCAGCGGTTGCGCCTGTTCTGGAAAATTGATGGCTTTTTCTCAGAGGTCGATTGATTTGTGGGTATAATTTGAGTCTGCGGTGGCTGTAGCTCAGTTGGTAGAGTCCAGGATTGTGATTCCTGTTGTCGTGGGTTCGAGCCCCATCAGCCACCCCAAAATCACCAAAGCGCTGCAATCGAAAGGTTGCAGCGCTTCTTTTTGTGCGCGTGGTGTTTGCCGATTTCAGATTGCCCATGAATTGTTCGTGGCGTGACTTGCACAAGGCCAAGCCGCCTACAAAAACTGTGAGGCTACCTGCTCAGAATGGAAAAAGTTCTGAAAGGGCTCGAGATGCATGAGAAACACGCGCAAGAGACAGTTTTTGGAGTGGCCGACGGGGCTACTTACACAGCCGAGTTGTGTCTGAGCAAGGCAGGACGCTATTACTTCGCACAGATCCAGGTAGACGGCCATAACCTGCCTCTACCCGAAGACCACTGGGCCACCCGTGACGAAGCCATGGTTGCGCTCTCCGATTTTGCTTCTGGGGCCCGTAAACTGGATGAGCCGCAAGTGGCAGGTGCTACGAAAAAATGATTCTGCTCACCGAGAGAGCGAATTCAATCCAAGGGCCTGCACGAACCTTCATTCAGGCCTTCAGTTCGATTCAGATGTCTTCCAGCAAAGCATAAGGTAGCGTGCCTAACGCAAGGGGCACGCCCTCTGCGCCGCCTGCGCGAAGCGATTCGCCCGTGGAGGCGATTTGCAGCGACACCAGGGCGTCCATGCCCCCCGTGGGAGACTCCGCTGTTTGCACGACCAAACCGCAGGGTTGTTCTGCATCGCTGGCGGCGAACACCTCCGATCCCACCATGATCGGACGGGCTGCATGGGCGAGATAGGTGCGTCGTTTCAACGTGCCGCGGAATTGACTGCGAGCCACGATCTCCTGGCCGGGATAGCAGCCCTTCTTGAAATTCACTCCCCCAACGGATTCGTAGTTCAACATCTGGGGCACGAACACATCCACCAGGGGGGCTGTCAGAGTCGCGACTCCGCTCTGAACTTCGCCCCACTCCCACATGCCGGGTGCGAGCAAATTCCCGACCGGCGCAGGGGCGGTGGTCGGTGCCACCCATAGTGCGCGCGGCTGACCCACTGCCGGATACAGATGCACCACGGTGGCAACGTCCCGCTTGGCTTTGGACCACGGTGAGGGTGGCTCACCCGCTGCCAGAGCGGTCACCGCATTCCCTGCCAAGCCATACAGGGCGAAATCTGCCGTGGCATCGCTCAACCGTGCCTTGGCACGCAGCACGAACATGGACAGCCGTTTGAGCGTAGGAGCGAGCAGGTCGCCACTGCAGATCAACAGCACTTCCGTGGCGCTGCGCTTGAAGCCGATGAAGCTGGCCTGCACCCGTCCCTTGGCGGAAAGGAATGCGGCCAATCGGGCCTCCTCCATACCCAGCAGCGCGAAATCCTGGGTGAGCTGGCCATGCAGGAATTTCGCTGCATCTTCCCCTTCCACGCGAATCACGCCGAGGTGGGAAAGGGGGGCTATGCCGTTCAAGGGATAAGTCATGGCTGAATTATGATGCCCGGTTACTTCCCTACAGGCTGCCAAGGTTGTGCGTCGTTTTTTCGCGTTGTTGCTAGTCATTGTGTGCTCCGCCACTGCGGCAGCGGTGTGGTGGTTGCACCAGCCCATGCCCGTTCGCAGCGGCGTGTCCTCCGCGCAGCCGCTGGAGTTGGCGATCGAGCCAGGCACTACGCCCCGCGGTGTAGCGCGTGATGTGGTCGCCGCCGGTGTCGACTCCGATCCACGTCTGCTCTACGCCTGGTTTCGCTTGTCCGGTCAGGATCGCCTGATCAAAGCCGGGAACTACGAAATTCCGCCAGGCACCACCCCACGCGAGCTGCTGCAAAAACTCGTGCGTGGGGAAGAGGCTCTGCGCGCCGTCACCTTGGTAGAGGGATGGACCTTTCGGCAGGTCCGCCAGGCGCTGGCGCGCGAAGAGCAGCTAAAGCCCGATACCAAAGGCCTCGCTGACGACGCCATCATGGCGCGCCTCGAGCGTCCCGGCGTGCCGGCGGAGGGCCGCTTTTTCCCCGATACCTACACCTATGCCAAAGGCAGCAGCGATTTGTCCGTGCTTCGCCGGGCGATGCATGCCATGGACCGGCGGCTGGAGGCGGCTTGGGCGCAACGTGCGGCGGACACGCCTTTGCGAAGCGCCGACGAAGCCCTCACCCTGGCGAGCATTGTGGAAAAGGAAACGGGCCGTTCTTCCGACCGCGCACAGATCGCGGGCGTCTTCAGCAACCGATTGAAGGCGGGCATGCTGCTTCAAACCGATCCCACCGTGATTTACGGTCTGGGTGAAAAATTCGACGGCAACCTGCGCCGACGTGACCTGCTTGCGGACACGCCCTGGAACACCTACACCCGTCCCGGCCTTCCCCCGACGCCCATCGCCATGCCGGGCAAGGCCTCGCTCATCGCTGCAGTCCAGCCGGAGAAGACCAACGCCTTGTATTTCGTTGCCCGAGGCGACGGGACCAGCCAGTTCAGCCCGACCCTCGATGAGCACAACCGGGCCGTCAACCGCTACCAGCGGGGGCAGCCTTGACCACGCCCCAACCCGGCAGAAAGTCCACCATGGAGCCAGCGGGACGGTTCATCACATTCGAAGGCATCGACGGTGCGGGCAAGTCATCGCACATCGATGCCTTGGCGGCTGCCTTTCGGCGTCACGGCCAGACCGTCACGGTCACCCGGGAACCCGGCGGCACGCCGTTGGCGGAAAAGATTCGCGCGCTTTTGCTGAATGACGCCATGGACGCTCTCACGGAGTCGCTGCTGGTGTTCGCGGGGCGCCGCGACCACCTGCGCTGCGTGATCGAGCCTGCGTTGGCAAGGGGCGAGGTGGTGCTGTGCGACCGCTTCACGGATGCCACTTTCGCGTATCAGGGAGGAGGACGCGGCTTCGACGCGAAGGTGCTATCTATTTTGGAGCGCATCACCCAATCAGGTAACGCACTGGAGCCTGAAAAAATGCGTGATCCTGATCTGACGATCTGGTTCGATCTCCCTCCGGAGACAGCCGCAGCACGCCTGGCCGATGCACGTGCTCCTGATCGCTTCGAATCGCAGCCTGCCGAGTTTTTTGGCCGGGTGCGGCAGGGTTATGCCGATCGCGCCTCTGCTGCGCCGCAGCGCTTCGTGCGCCTGGACGCAGGACAGCCCCGGGAAGCGGTGTGGTCGCAATTGGCAGGCGCGCTGGTCCAGCGAGGCTGGCTGCAGTCGGGCACTTCAGACGTCGGCGCGGGTGCACCATGAGCCATCCTCGATTGATCGCCCCGTGGATTGCCGCACAACGCCAGACGCTGCTGGCACAGCGGGGTCATGCGTGGCTGCTGAGTGGCCCGTCCGGGCTGGGCCAGTATGCGTTGGCGATGGAGTTGGTACGAGCCTGGTTGTGCGATACGCCCACAAATGATGGCGCATGTGGTCACTGCGGCAGTTGCCATGCGGTCGAGGTCAGAACGCATGCGGATCTTTGTGTACTCATGCCCGAGACGCAGATGATGGAGCGCGGCTGGCCATTGCCAGAGAAGGCGCAGTCTGAGATCGACGACAAGAAGCGCAAGGCCAGCCGCGAGATCCGCGTGGATGCCATGCGGGACGCCGTGCAGTTCGCGCAGCGCACATCCGCCCGCGGGCGTGGTAAGGCTGTGCTCGTGTACCCGGCCGAGCAGATGAACAACGTCACGGCCAATGCGTTGCTCAAGACGCTGGAAGAGCCGGCAGGCGACGTGCGATTTGTCCTGGCCACCGAGGCCGCGCACCAGTTGCTGCCCACTATCCGAAGCCGCTGCCTGGGGCACACGATGCAATGGCCGTCTGAGTCCGACATGGTGAATTGGCTGGTTCAGCAAGGTCTGGAATCCGATGCTGCCAGCGCATTTCTGCGTGCATGCGGCGGTCGTCCCGACGACGCACTGAGCCTGGCCCGCGCCGGACGCAGCCCGCAATCGTGGTCGCAGCTGCCCAAGGCGGTCGCCCGGGGCGATGTCACGGCGTTGGCCGATGCCTCTCCTGCCCAGGCGGTGGACGCGTTGCAAAAAATTTGCCATGACCTGATGGCGTGCCGGGTCGGCGCGGCGCCACGCTACTTTGCAGTGGAGGACCTGCCGACGCCGCCGGGCATCGGGCCGTTGAGCCGCTGGGCGAAGGCTTTGGCAAAAGAGGCACGTACCGCCGATCACCCCTTCAATGCGGGGCTCATGCTGGAAGCGCTTGTTGCGCAGGCGCGAAACACCCTACACTCGCGCCATTGAAGAAGACGCCCCAAGACCATGAGCAGCCCCTCTACCGCGCCCCGTCCCAGCGTCATGCAGCTGGCCATCAAGGAGAAGGCGGCTCTGTATGCGGCCTATATCCCCTTGTTTGCCGAAGGCGGCATCTTTGTGCCGACGCAGCGCGAATACAAGCTGGGCGATGATGTCTACGTGCTGCTGACGTTGCCGGAAGACACGCAGCGGTATCCCGTAGCGGGGCGAGTGGCCTGGGTGACCCCCGCGCGGGCGGCCGGGAATCGGACACAGGGTGTCGGCATTCAGTTTCCGAGGGATGAGAAATCCCGCATTCTCAAGCTCAAGATCGAAGAGTTGCTTGGAACCAGTCTGGGGTCGGACCGGCCGACCCAGACCCTCTGAGCGCCCCGCGCCTTTGCCATGCCGACCGACTGCCGGTCGGCATTTTTGTTTGGATTGCGCATGTTCACAGATTCCCACTGCCATCTCACCTTTCCTGATTTGGTCTCCCAACTGCCAGCCATTCGCCAGGCCATGTCCGATGCCAGCGTGGATCGTGCGCTCTGCATCTGCACTACCCTGGAAGAGTTCTCCGATGTGCACGGGCTGGCCATGGCCTACGACAACTTCTGGAGCAGCGTGGGCGTTCATCCCGACAACGAAGGCATTGCCGAACCATCCGAGCAGGACCTGCTCGATCGTGCTGCCTTGCCGAGGGTGATAGCCATCGGCGAGACCGGTCTCGACTACTACGGCATGGAAGATCGGAAAGGAGGGCGTAGCATCGCTGATCTGGAATGGCAGCGTGATCGTTTCCGCACGCACATCCGTGCTGCCCGCACGTGCGGCAAGCCCTTGGTCATCCATACGAGAAGCGCGTCGGACGACACCCTGGCGATCCTGCGCGAAGAGGGCGAGAACGGGATTGGAAACCTGGCTGGCGGGGTATTCCACTGTTTCACCGAGACCGCAGAGGTGGCTCGCGCGGCCCTCGATCTGGGCTACTACATTTCGTTTTCCGGCATTGTGACGTTCAAGAGCGCCCAGCATTTGCGGGATGTGGCGGCTTTCGTGCCGCTGGATCGGATGCTCATCGAAACCGACAGCCCCTACCTTGCGCCGGTGCCCTACCGTGGCAAGACCAACAACCCATCGTATGTCCCTTTCGTGGCGCAACAACTGGCTGAGGTCAAAGGGATGCCCGTGCAGGAGGTGGCGCTGGCCACGAGCCGCAATTTCGACACACTGTTCTTTTCTGGAGCCACCCCATCATGATGGTCCGTCGCCGAGTGCTTGCTTCCTTTGCTTTGGCCGCCGCGGCGCTGTGCGGCGCATGTGCCCACGCCGGTGCGTATGAGGATTTCTTTACCGCCGTATTGCGCGACGACGACTCCGGCATCAACTCGCTGGTACGCCGGGGATTCGATCCGAATACGCGCAATCCGAAGGGTGAGGTCGCGCTCACGCTTGCCTTGAAAGAAGGTTCCATGCGCGCCTTTGCGGCGCTGATGGCGGCCAAGGGTATCAAGGTGGAGGAGCGGAACGTCAAGGATGAAAGCCCGCTGATGTTGGCCGCGATCAAGGGCAATGTCGAGGCGGCGCGCGCGCTCATTGCCAAGGATGCCGATGTCAACAAGACGGGGTGGACGCCTCTGCACTATGCAGCTTCCGGCACCACGCCGCAGCAGGCGGCCATCACCACGCTGCTACTGGAAAATCACGCCTACATCGACGCCGCCTCGCCCAACGGCACCACGCCCTTGATGATGGCGGTGAGCTACGGCACGGCCGACGTGGCCAAGCTGCTGCTGGACGAAGGAGCGGACCCCACGTTGCGCAATCAGATCGGTCTGGGTGCCGCTGACTTCGCGCGGCGTGCCGACCGCAAGGACATGGAGGAACTCGTGGCTGAGGCCGTGCGCCGGCGGCAACCTCGCCGCGGACAGTGGTAAGGCGGCGAAGCGTTTCGCCCTCGGTCGGACCTGAGCGCAGCGGAGGTTCAGTGCCCCGCAGGGCGGGCCTGGAGCCGGGCGTACAGACCGCCTTGGGCGATCAAGTCGGCGTGCGTGCCCTGTTCGGCGATGCGTCCACGCTCCATCACCACCACCCGGTCGGCATGCTCGATGGTGGACAGGCGGTGCGCGATCACGAGCGTGGTGCGCCCCTGCATGAGGCGCTGCAGCGCGTCTTGTACCAGACGCTCTGATTCGGTATCCAGTGCCGATGTGGCTTCGTCCAGGATGAGGATCGGCGCATCCTTGTAAAGCGCTCGGGCAATGGCCAGGCGCTGGCGCTGCCCGCCCGACAGCTGCGTCGCGTTGTGGCCCACCACGGTGTGCATGCCTGAAGGCAGCGCCGCCACATGCTCGGCCAGATTCGCGGCGGCCAGACAGTCCTGAACGCGCTGCTCATCGATTTCGCCGCCCAACGCCACGTTGGCTGCCACCGTGTCGTTGAACATCACCACGTCCTGGCTGACCATGGCAAATTGCGACCGCAGGGCTTGCAGGTTCCAGCGCGACACAGGCTGGCCATCCAGGAGGACCTGGCCGGCGCTCGGCGCGATGAAGCGGGGCAACAGGTTTACCAAAGTGGTTTTCCCGGCGCCGGACGGGCCTACGAGCGCCACGGTTTCTCCAGGGTGCACGGTCAGGTTCACGTGGTCCAGGGCCATGGCCTGCTCTTCGCCGAACGCCACGGTGACGTCTTCCAGGGTAATGGCTCCCGAGGTGCGCTCGGGCGCGTGGTCGCCTCCGTCCTCTGCCCGGGTGTCTCCCAGCAGGGCCAATCCGCGTTCGAGGGCCGCGACCCCCCGGGTCACGGGATTGGCCACGTCCGCCAGGCGGCGGATCGGTGCGATGAGCATGAGCATGGCGGTGATGAATGCCGCAAAGCCACCCACAGTCACATCACGGTCGCCGCTGGCATGGCTCTGCCAGAGCGCCACGCAAATCACGCCCGACAGGGCTGCAGCGGCGAGCAATTGAGTGAGCGGGGTCATCGCTGCCGAAGCGATGGTGGCCTTGATGGCCAGCCGGCGCAGGCTCTGGCTCAGAACACCGAAGCGCCGCGACTGGCTGGGTTGCGCACCGTGCAGCCGAACCATGCGATGTGCCAGCACGTTTTCTTCCACCACGTAGGCCAACTGGTCGGTCGCTTCCTGGCTGCTTTTGGTGATGCGGTAGAGCCGCCGGGACAGCGTCTTCATGATCCAGGCCACGCCCGGCACCACGATGGCGACGATGAGCGTGAGCTGCCAATTGAGGTAGAGCAGGTATCCCAGCAGGGCGATCAGGGTGAATCCGTCGCGAGACAGCCCCATGAGCGCCTGCACGAGCAGCGTGGCGCCGGTCTGCACTTCGTACACCACGGTGTTGGACAGGGTGCTGGCCGACTGCCGCGTGAACAGGGCCATTTCGGCTGCGAGCAGGCGGTCGAAGAGCGCCTCGCGCAGCTTCATCATGCCTTCGTTGGCAATGCGGGCGAGAGCGTATTGCCCCGCGAACTGCGCCAATCCCCGTACCAGAAACACACCCATGATGGCCAGCGGAACCATCCAGAGTTTCAAGGAGCCTTCGGTGAATCCCTGGTCTAGCAGGGGCTTGAGCAGCGCGGGAATGAGGGGCTCAGTGACCGCTCCGACCAGCGTGGCCAGCACGGCGAGTGTCCATGCGGAGCGCTGGTTGCCGAAGTAAACGGAAAGCCGCCGGAGCCTGGTGGCCAGGGTGAGGCGGGCGGTTTGCTCGGAAGCCGGAAGGGGGCGGGGGTCTGGGGCGTGCATGAGGCGCGGATTCTACGTAGGACCGCATCCAAACCTTGCACAGTTTGTCACAGGGGTATCCCCCCAGTGTGTAACATCCACGGTCTGTCCACCGGCATTTGCTCGGTATCCGATGGCTGCCAATGACTATTGACCGAAATCCATCCTCCATTCTTGCTGCGGCTCTGCCGCACCTTTCTCGCCGGCACGCTATCACCGCGCTGGTTTCTTCCTCCGCACTGCCTGCACTGGCCCAGTTCAGGGTCGAAATCACCGGCGTGGGTTTGACCCAGCTTCCCTTTGCGATCTCGCCGTTCCGTGGTGAGGCGCAGTCCCCGCAAAAGATCTCGGCCATCATCCAGGCCGACCTGGAGCGCAGTGGCCAGTTCCGGGCGGTCGATTCTTCCGGGCCGGCGCTCGACGAAACGTCGCGCCCCGACGTCGCCCTTTGGAAGCAAAAGGGCGCGGAATCGCTCACGACCGGCAGCATCGCGCGCTTGCCCGATGGTCGCTTCGACATCCGCTTTCGCTTGTGGGACGTGGTGCGTGGCCAGGACCTCGGTGGCCAGAGCTTTGTGGTCACGCAGGGAGACCTGCGTCTGGTGGCCCACCGCATCGCTGATTTCATCTACGAAAAGCTCACGGGCCAGCGCGGGGTGTTCTCGACCCGCATTGCTTATGTCACCAAGTCCGGTCCGCGCTACAGCCTCTGGGTGGCCGATGCCGATGGAGAGAACGCGCAATCGGCGTTGTCCAGCCCGGAGCCCATCATTTCGCCGGCCTGGTCTCCCAGCGGTGGGCAATTGGCCTATGTGTCTTTCGAGTCGCGCAAGCCGGTTGTGTATGTGCACGATGTGGCCTCGGGCCGGCGCCGCCTGATCGCCAACTTCAGGGGCTCCAATAGCGCGCCTGCATGGTCTCCCGACGGCCGCACGCTCGCCGTGACTCTGAGCCGCGACGGTGGCTCGCAGCTCTACACCATCGATGCCAATGGCGGCGAGCCTCGCCGTCTCATGCAGAGCACCGGCATCGATACCGAACCCATGTTCTCGAGCGATGGCCGTAGCATCTACTTCGTGAGCGATCGGGGCGGCGCACCGCAGATCTACAAGGTCGGCACCTCGGGCGGCAATGCCGAGCGTGTGACGTTCACTGGTTCCTACAATATTTCCCCCAGCATCAGCCCCGACGGCAAGTGGCTGGCTTACGTTTCGCGCATTGGCGGTGCGTTCAAGCTCCACGTCATGGATCTGGCGACCGGTACGGCCACGGCCGTGACCGACACGACTGCAGATGAAAACCCCAGCTTTGCGCCCAACAGCCGCCTGATCGTCTACGCGACGCAGCAACAAGGCCGGGAAGCGCTCATGACGACCACGCTGGACGGCAAGATAAAGGCGCGCTTGGCCGGGCAGGGCGGTGATATCCGCGAGCCCGACTGGGGCCCGTTCCAAAAACAGTGACCGCCCATCTTTCGATTTTTGATCATTTGGACTTGAGGAGTATTTCAATGAACCGCTTTCCCTTCAAACGCATTTCCGCCATCTTCATCGCTGCAGCCATCGTGGCTGGCTGCAGCTCCGGCGTAAAGCTGGAAGACGTGCCTGTGGAAGACAAGGGCGCTACTTCGACGATGCCAGGCAATGGTGGCGCCAACCCCAACGGCGCTTCACAAAGCGGCGTCGCTCCCGTGGACCTGAGCCAGTCGGCGCGCGATGGCGCCGGCCCGGTCGGCGTGAGCCGCATCGTGTACTTCGACTACGACAGCTACGCGGTCAAGCCGGAGTTCCAGTCGCTGATCGAGCAGCACGCCCGTTTCATCAAGGCAGGCCAGAACCGCAAGGTCATGATCGAAGGCCACACCGACGAGCGTGGCGGCCGTGAATACAACCTGGCCCTGGGTCAGAAGCGCGCTGAAGCGGTGCGCCGCTCGCTTGCCTTGCTCGGTGTGTCGGAAGCGCAAATGGAAGCCGTGAGCTTCGGCAAGGAAAAGCCTGCGGCACAGGGCAGCACGGAAGACGTGTACGCCCAGAATCGCCGCGTTGAGCTGTCTTACCGTTGATGAGCGCGCAGATGGTGGTTCCCCGCAAGGCACTTGCCCTGCTGGCCTTGGCCCTGTCGGCGGCTTTCGCTCCGACAAGCCATGCCGCGCTGTTCGAGGATGAAGAAGCACGCCGCGCCATTCTGGAATTGCGTCAGCGTGTAGACACGCTGCAGCAGGCCAATCAGCGTGCGGGTGACGATCTTCGTCGCTCAGGCGACGAGACTTCCCAGATGCGCCGAAGCCTGCTCGATCTGCAGACGCAGATCGAAACCCTGAGGGCTGAGCAGGCCAATCTGCGTGGGCAGAACGAGCAGTTGCTTCGGGATGTCTCCGAGCTGCAGCGCCGCCAGAAAGACATCGCCCAAGGCGTTGACGAACGGCTGCGCCAGTTCGAACCTGCCAAGGTCACGGTGGATGGTCAGGAGTTCCAGGCCGACCCCGCCGAAAAGCGGGATTTCGATGCGGCACTGGCGGTCTTTCGTACTGGCAAGTTTCCGGATGCCGTGAGCGCATTCGGAAATTTCCTGAAGCAGTACCCGCGCAGCGGCTATGCGCCTTCCGCCAGGTTCTGGCTGGGCAATGCCCAATACGCTACGCGCGATTACAAAGAAGCCATCAACAACTTCAAGGCCTTGCTGGCTGCTGCGCCTGACCATGCGCGTGCCCCGGAGGCTGCGTTGTCGATCGCCAACTGCCAGATCGAGTTGAAGGACACGCGCGCCGCTCGCAAGACGCTGGAAGACCTGATCCGCGTCTACCCCCAGTCGGAAGCGGCTGGAGCGGCCAAAGAACGCTTGTCGCGCCTGAAGTGAGCGGCGCGGTAGAGCCTTCGGCAGAAATCCATTCGCACGTCAACGCGATGCAGGATGCCGGCACCGCCGATCTCCAGCGCCGCTTCAGCGGCCTGGAGCGTCTGTATGGCGTGGACGGCGCCGCGCGCATTCGCAACGCGCATGTGGCCGTGGTGGGCATTGGCGGCGTGGGCTCCTGGACTGCGGAAGCGCTGGCGCGCAGCGGTGTCGGGCACCTCACATTGATCGACCTGGATCAGGTGGCCGAGTCCAATATCAACCGCCAAATCCATGCCCTGTCCAGCACGGTGGGCCAAGCCAAGGTCGAAGCCATGCGAGACCGCATTGGACAGATCAATCCTGAGTGCGAGGTGACTTGCATCGAGGAGTTTGCGGATGCCGGCAACTGGCCGGCCTTGTTGCCGCACGGGGTCGATGCGGTCGTGGATGCCTGCGACCAGGTCAAGACCAAGGCGCTGATCGCTGACTGGGCGATTCGCGGTAAGCATCGGCTCGTGGCGGTGGGTGCTGCAGGCGGCAAACGGCTGGCGCACAAGGTGGACATCGACGATCTGTCGAACACCACGCACGATCCGCTGCTCGCCCAGATGCGTTACCGGTTGCGCAAACACTATGGTGCTGCGAAAGAGGGGCGCCGCATCGGTGTCCAGTGCGTGTTCAGCCGGGAAGCGGTGGCACGTCCCCATGCATCCTGCGATATCGCCGGCGATGGCGACGGTTCGCTCAATTGCCATGGCTATGGTTCGGTGGTGGCGGTGACCGCCACGTTTGGCCAATGCGCTGCCGGATGGGTCTTGGACATGCTGGCAACCGTGCCAAAGCGGTAGATCCGCCTGGAAAAGACGCTATAATTCGAGGCTTTGCTGCATTGGGTTCCATGCCGATGTGGCAAAGGTTGGGACGTTAGCTCAGTTGGTAGAGCAGCGGACTTTTAATCCGTTTGTCGTGGGTTCGACCCCCGCACGTCCCACCAAAGATATGAATTGAATCAAGCACTTACGGCGATTACGCGGTAAGTGCTTTTTTCTTGTCCGTCTCTGGCAGATTTTCTGCAGAACCCTCTGCCATCAAGAGATGCGAGTGCTTGCTGCGTAGCGCATTCTTGCCACATGTGACTTCTATTTCATACAGACGAAGTTGGTAGGCGCTGGGGCGTTGAGGTTTGTCTTCCAACGAACCATTCACAGAGAGGATGCATATGGAGGTGGTCGTCACGCCACACCCTGTTCAGCTTGACCTCCCTGCGTTAGGTTCGTCGGTGAATTTGCTCCTCTTCATGTCCGTTTTTCCTGTGAAAGCGGACTTTACGAACCTTCAACTGATACGCCGTATGGGAAGCAGATCATGCGAGAGCTTCAAAAGAGGAAACGCGACCATTAGCGTCGCTTTTCATTTCACCTGGGACTTTACCCTCCGAGGCATCATGCCTCCAAAGTCTGATTTTTCGCTGGCTATGCCGCCAACGACCGGTCCCCAAAAACAATGGCGGTCAAAATTTTGCGTCGACCCGACCAAAATATTTGGGTTCGCTACAACCTGATTTTTCTTGTAGAAGCAAGCTACAAGTAAGCCTTCGATTCTAAGGTTCGTTACTCCGGGCCTCCGCAGTGTTTGGGCTGGCCATCGGGCAGGAATAGGAGGAAATCAATGAAATCGATCAATAAATCTCTCATCACAACTGTCTTTGGCTTGGCAGCCGGCGTCGCCATGGCTGGGACTGATTATTTCTACGTCATGTCTCCCCCAGTGGGAGGGATTGCCGGCAACGTCAAGTTCGATTTAACGGTATTTAGCCCCGACCTATACAACCGACCAATTTGGTCGGTAGACAATGCAACTGCGGCAATGAATCCAGCATTCAATCAGGATGGCGTCGCATTTAGCGGCTGGAATCTTGGTGACTTTACGGGTCTTGCGGTACCGAGCCCGCTGGAAAACTACCAGCGTAGTAAGCCCGGGGCGAGTTATGGCGGAACAGCTGTGTCAGCGCACGACGTGCTCGATGGTGGGGTGGTTTCGCCACGCTATGGCGCAATGCTGAATGCCTACAATCTTCCTTGGAACCAGAGAACCGAAAATGGTGTGCCGGTGTTCAATGCAGATGGAACGCCGGTCGGCCACCATCGGAACATCATGGGTGGCAATCTTGACTATGCGTTTTCCCAGGACGTCGACCATCGGCCTTTCGGGCGAGGGCCAACCAGCAAATTTAATTTCTCTCTGATGCTCCAAGTGCCGACTGCTCACACCGCGGGCAAGGCAAGAGCGCATGTCGGGCCGTCGTTTACGCTTGAAGAGAAAACCGGCAGTCAATCGAGGTATATCTGGTTTGGTGTGTGGGCCTTCGATTTCCCCTCCGGTGGCGAGCCGCCGGCTCCTATTCAGAGCATCGCAAGGGATGAAGCAACGGAGAGCCCGATCATCGGCACGTCGTTCAACCCTGGAACCACGTACTCGACAACCGAGCCAGGGTCAGCGTTTTCCACCAACCAGCCCTGGACGGGATGGAGATGGTTCTCCCTTTCCGTCTCATACGCGCAAGCTCAGGCTGCGCTGCATTCCCTGAATAATGCGATTTCGGCGGATCCGTCATGCGCTGCTCCAGCCACAACACCGGCATTGATAAAGAAGTGCACTCCCTGGTCCACAAATCCAGCAGACTATAGATTGGGCCTGGTCCATCTAGACGGGGAAGTTGCAAGATCCAGCCCAGGTTCAGGCGGGGCGATGGGTTACAGCACCTATGGATGGTGGGTGTATTCAACTTATTGATTGGCGACTGAAAGTTGGAAGTGCCCATTCGTCAGGTTGAACCACTCCCAGCAGATCGTCATCTCGCATGCACTGCGACACCAAGTTCTGTTACGACGATTGGGGGGCGTTCATGGTCGAAGCGAAACAGCGCACTGACGACACCTAATAGACAGATATACACCGGGGCTGGCCATCCGCTGTCTGAGTGTGGACGATTGCATCCAGTGCTTTCCTTTCACCTTTGAATGCATTCCTCACGCATCAGATCGCCAAGGCGACTGAAAGCGGCTGCACAAAAAAAGGCAGCCCGCACAAGGCGGGCTGAAACTTGCTCAAGAGCAAGAAAGGGAGGTGTCGACAGGGAGTGTCGACAGGTCAATATTAGGCGCTGTTGACCAATCTGTTGTCCCACTGCATGGAAAGTGGTGGATTGTGCAAAATGGACGGCTCAGCTCGATAATGCGGGCATCGCAGTGCAAGGGCAGAGGCCTTGCCAAGCGCTGATCAACTCTTGCTGGGCCCTCAGGAAAGCTGGCGCGAAGGCGCCTCCGAATGGCTCATTTGCACACGGGCCTCGTGCGCTTGATGTGCCTGCTGCGGCAATTGCGCTGGATCCGCGCCCAGCACGTTGTCACGTGAGTCCGGCATGCACACTTGCCGAAGATCTGCCAATTTTCCAACTGGTTCTTCCCACATGGCGAGCACCTACCGATTCGCCAGATAAGAGCGCACCGCCTGCGCAGAATTGCCCACGGCTTTCACCGCGCTGCGCAACTCGTCCTCCGTGCAATTCAGAGACCGGGCCCAGTCGCGCACCTCGTAGTCCTCGGCCAGGCTGATGAGTTTGCGGTCTTCCGCAGTTTTCGTGGCGTCGTCCGACATGGGTGGCTCCTGATGGAATGGGAGCGCCATGCTAGGTCTGTCACTCGCTGGTTTCGCGTAGGACGATTGCGGCAGGACACCACCATCGACCGCGATGGCCGTGGGCGGCGGTCAAGGCCTGCGTTGCGGGGTCAGTTGAATGGTACCGATGCCCTGCGGCGCCTCGCGGGCGGTCAGCCAGTGGATCCACAGGCCGCGAAGCCACGCCCCCATGTAGAGGACGCTGACGGCGAAGATGCCCCATTGGCCCGCCGTCCAGCTGGCATAGAACCAGAAGGGCTGTCCCAGCAGTCCGAAGATGCAGGCCCAGCGCCGGCGTTCCTCGTGGCGCGATTGAGAGAGCCACGCCGCGGCGGCGCCCAGCAAAGCGATGGCGATTTGGTCGAAGCCCATGGGTGTGGGAATGGCTGGGGAAAGGACGGGCAACAACGCCAGTTCATCCCGCCAGATGGACGTCGAAGTACGCGCTCTCTGCCTCGCCCAAGCCCTGGAACGCGGCCTGGCGCGCCGCGGTACTGGCCTTGCCCCATTGCCGCAGCAAGGCGAGATCGGCAGGAGGCACCACTTCGGGCGGCGACTCTTCCAGGCTGCGCAGCGTGTCCAGTGCCGCGGCGACCTGGGCGGCGGAGCCGAAGGCCTTTTCCATCGCTTTGGCATAGCGGCGTTCGGCGTTGGTGCGCTCGCGTTCGGGCAGGTTTTCCGGATAGTCGCGCAGGGTGACCGTGTAGGTGAGTTCTTCCGTTTCCATGGCGTGCTCCTTGGGTTGATGCTGTATGAATTTACAGTATTTTGGAGCAACTTTCACCCGATTTTTAGTGCCCGGCCGTTGGAAGCGCTGGTCCTACACCTGCCTGGCCATGCGCGGCATAGGCTGGCAGCTTCCTTTTCAGGAGCGAAAAAAATGGCACATGACAAATTGACGCCCGAGCAGGATCGCCAGCGCGATCAGGGCCATTTCAACCTCTATGGAATGCGCGACGACGCGCGCGGCCGTGGCGAAGTGGACGGCGAGAACCGCGGCGATGGCGAAGGCCCCCGGCGCTTCGGAGCCAGTGGTGACGAATCCACGTACGCCAACCGCGCGCCGGAAGACGCGGTGCATGAGCATCCCACAGGCCCGATCGCCGCCGTCGATGCCTCCGGCTCGGCACGCGGCCTGGGCCTGGACTACGGGGGCGATGCGCACAAGGAACCCCGGTTGTCCTCACGCCAGGGTGCGGCGCTGATCGGCGAGCTCGATGACCGAAAGAAGACGGAGTAGGGCTGGCTTCATGCTGCCAGGCGCCTGTTTCGCCCGCTGCAGCGGCACCGCCGATCCCCACGTTTTCACTGTCCCTTGAAAGGCCATCGATGCACGCGTCCTCCATCCCCATTCCGACCCCGACCACCCCGCAGCCTCCGCTGGATACGCCGCCCCAGCCCGCCTGGACGCCTGCACCGCCCGTCGAAGACCCGCCGGGAGGCGATGGGCCACCCGTGCAGGAGCCGCCGCCTCACCACTGAGCCGGTACGGCGCGGCCACGGCCGGGTCCAGGTCTTGAGTCCAATCCGCTTGTACCGCTTTATCCACGGCTTAATTTGCTATGAAAAAAAGAAGCGCCTGATGGCGCTCAAGGCCGGTGCTCCATGACCAGGGAATACATCGCCTGGGCCGCGACCGACAGGCTGCGGTCCCGGCGCCGCACCAGGTAGATCTGGCGGGTCAGCCCCGGCAATGCCAGTGGCCGTGTCACCAGCCCGGGTTGGTCGAAGTGGAAAAGCGTGAGCGTGGGCACCACGCTGATGCCCAGGCCCGCGCGCACCATGCCCATCACGGTGGCGAGCTGTTCCACTTCCATGAGCGTGTTCATCGCCTGCGGGTGCAGCGCTGCCTCCAGGTACTGGCGCACGCTGCTGGTTCGGGCCAGATGCACGAAAGGGAACGCCGCCAGGTCGGCGGGTTGCACCGCAACGACCTTGCCGCCGCTGCGTCGGCGGCGCGCGAGTGGATGGTCGGCGCGGCACACCAGGTGAAAGCCGTCGCTGCTGAACGGCTCGGCCTGCAATTCCGGCGTATCTGCCCGGATGGCCGCCAACGCGAAATCGGCCTTGCCCGTGGCCACCCGCTCGATGCAGGGTTCCGACAGCACATCGGCGATGTCCAGTTCGATGCCGGGATGGGCTGCGCGATACGCTGCCAGCACACCGGGCAGCCAGCCCGCCGCGAGCGAGGGCAGCAGGGCGATCGCCACGCGCCCCCGGCGCAGTGTGGCGGTGTCGTGCACCGCGGCGAAGGCGTTGTCGACCTCGGCCCGGATGCGGCGCGCGGATTCCAGAAAATCCTCTCCTTCCGCCGTCAGGGCCACGTGGCGCGTGCTGCGGTCGAACAGCTTCAGTCCCATCGCATCTTCCAGCGTGCGGATGAGCGCGCTGAAGGCGGGCTGCGACAGGTGGCAGTGCGCGGCCGCCCGCGTGAAGCTGCGCTGGCCGGCCAGGGCGAGAAAGGCATCGATCTGCCGTGTGGAGATATTCATTGAAGATTTGGATGAATTGATCCTGATTATCTATTTCACAGAATAACGCGCGGCGCCTACATTGGCCGGCAGGAGACAACCATGCCCCCCCCAAAAAACCTGCTGGTCGGCTGCGCCGCCGGCTTCTCGGGCGACCGCACCGATGCCGCCGCACCCGTGGTGCAGGCCCTCATCGACAGCGGCCAGCCCGCGGTACTGATTTTCGAAACCCTGGCCGAGCGCACCCTGGCCCTGGCCCAGTTGGCGCGCCGTGCCGATCCGGACGCCGGCTACGAGCCGCTGCTCGACGACCTGCTGCGCCCCGTGCTGGCGCAGTGCCTGCAGCACGGCATTCGCATCGTGAGCAATTTCGGCGCGGCCAATCCGCTGGGTGCCGCGCACCGCATCCAGCAATTGGCCCAAGCGCTGGGCGCGCGCCGCCCCCGCATCGCCGTGGTGCAGGGCGACGACCTGAGCGGGGACGGGCACCGTGCCGTGCTGGCCCAGGCGCTGGGCGCAGCCCTGCCCACCGACCCCATCGTGAGCGCCAATGCGTACATCGGCGCGCAGCCGATCGCTGATGCGCTGCGCGCTGGCGCCGACATCGTGGTGTGCGGCCGCGTGGCGGACCCCTCGCTGGTGGTGGGGCCGGCCCTCGCGCATTTCGGCTGGGCCCCGGACGACTGGGACCGGCTGGCGCGCGCCACCATGGCCGGGCATCTGCTGGAATGCGGCTCGCAGGTCACCGGCGGGTATTTCGCCGACCCGGGCTACAAGGACGTGCCGGGCATGGCGCAACTGGGCTACCCCATCGCCGAGATCGACGCCGATGGCCACTGCACCATCGCCAAGCCCGCGGGCACAGGCGGGCGCATCGACGAGCGCACGGTGAAGGAGCAGCTGTTGTACGAGCTGCACGACCCGGCCGCCTACCTCACGCCCGATGTGGTGGCCGACATCACCACCGCGCGCGTGCTGCCGGCCGGCACCGACCGTGTGCGGCTGGAAGGGGTGAGCGGCCATGTGCGGCCACCGTCGCTCAAGGTGAATGTGTGCTTCGAATCCGGCTGGTTCGCCGAGGGCGAGATTTCCTATGCCGGGGCCCGTGCCGAAGCACGCGCGCGGCTGGCGGGCGAGGTTCTGCGCGAGCGCCTGGCCGGCGTCGCGCCGCTGCGCATCGACCTGATCGGGGTGACCAGCGTGTTCGGCGACGACGCCGGGCACTGGCGGGACGCGGCTGCGGCCGGCGATGCCCGCGATGTGCGCCTGCGCGTGGCGCTGCAGCACCGGGAGCACGCCAGCGCCCAGCGCCTGGTGCGCGAGGTGACGGCCCTGTACTGCTGCGGCCCGGCGGGCGGCGGCGGCGTGCGCACCGCGATGCGGCCGCGCCTGGGCACGGTTTCGTGCCTGGTGCCGCGCGAGTCCGTGGCCGTGGGCCACGTGATGCTGGATTGACGCCAAGCCTTTGAGGAACACGCCCATGACCACCGCCGCCCCTTCGATCCCCGCATCGGCTGCCGCGCCATCGTCCGCTTCGGCCTCCGCCACCGCCGCGCCCTTGACCGTGCCCCTGTACCGCCTGGCGCACAGCCGCACGGGCGACAAAGGCAACCGCTCCAACATCAGCGTGATCGCCTGGCATCCCGCGCTGTGGGAGGTGCTGACCGCGCAGGTCACCGAGGCCGCCGTGGCGCGCCAGTTCGCGCTGCGCCGGCCCAGCCGCGTCGCGCGCTACCTGCTGCCGAACCTGCATGCCATGAACTTCGTCATCGACGACGTGCTGGACGGCGGCGTGAACGATGCGCTCAACCTCGACAGCCACGGCAAGGCGCTGTCGTTCCTGCTGCTCGACCTGCCCGTCGAGGTGCCTGCCGCGCTGGCCGCGCACCTGGCGGGACCGCCCGGGTAACGCCTTTCGAATGCCGCACCCGGCCATGCGCCAGGCCCGCGGTCCTGCATCGCTTTTTCCATAACCACACAGGAGACGACATGAACCCCTTTTTCCACCCCCAGCCTCGCCCCGAACCGCACCGGCATGCCTCGCGCCGCCATGCGCTCGCCGCCACCGTGGCGGCGGTTCTGGGCCTGGCGGTGGCCGGGCCGGCCGCTGCCCAGGCCCCGGCCTATCCGTCCAAGCCCATCACCTTCGTCGTGCCGTTCGCGGCGGGCAGCGCCACCGACCAGCTCGCGCGCGCCCTCGGCCAGTCCGTCACCACCGACACCAGGCAGGCGGTGGTGGTGGACAACAAGGCCGGCGCCAGCGGCATGATCGCCGCGCAGGCCGTGGCCAAGGCCGCGCCGGACGGCTACACGGTGCTCATCACCACCAACACCACGCACGCCGCCAACGAGCACCTGTACAAAAAGCTGTCCTATGACCCGGTGAAGGATTTCGTGCCGGTCACCGGCCTGGGCAAGGGCGGCCAGGTGCTGGTGGTGAACGCCGCGGCGCCCTACAGGAACGTAGGCGAGCTGATCGCGGCGGCCAAGAAGAGCCCGGGCAAGCTCAGCTTTGGCAGCGGCAGTTCGTCCAGCCGCGTCGCGGGGGAGATGCTCAAGCAACTGGCCGGCGTGGACATCCTGCACGTGCCCTACAAGAGCAACCCCCTGGCCATCACCGACCTGCTGGGCGGGCAGATCGATCTGATGATCACCGACACCTCGACGGGCGTGCCGCAGATCAAGGCCGGCAAGCTGCGCGCGCTGGGCTATTCGACGAAAAAGCGCGGTGCGCAACTGCCCGACGTGCCCACCATCGAAGAGGCCGGCGTGAAGGGCTACGACATGGGCTACTGGTTCGCCGCCTACGTGCCTGCGGGCACGCCGGCCCCGGTGGTGGCGCGGCTCAACGAACTGCTTGGGCAGGCCACCAAGAGCGCGGCGGCCCAGTCGTTCTACGACATGGCGGGCTCCGAGGCCTGGACCACCACCTCCGACGAACTCGCGAAGTTCCAGGCCGCCGAAACCCAGAAATGGGGCCAGGTCATCAAGGCCGCGGGCATCCAGCCCGAATAGGTTCTCGCCCCCTCACGGCCCATCGGGCCGCGCCCTGAAGGCGCGCACGTCCCCGCCGCAGCGCACGGCGGGGAGGGCGCAGCCTTGCCCTGTACCGACGACAACACCCAAGAACCTTCCGGAGACAAAACCATGACATTCCCGTCCTTCGCGATTTACCCGCTGGGTCGCCCCCGGCTGCGCGCCATGGCGCCCGTGCTGGCTGCGGCGCTGCTGGCCGCCTGCGGCGGCAGCGATTCCCCTCCCGCGGCCACCGCCCCGCAGATGCGCCTGTCCATCACGGCCACCGAGGACGTCGCGGGCACCTACGGCAGCGTGGGCGCCTACGAGAAACTGACCGGCACCCTGCGCGGCGAGGTCGATCCCGCCGACCCGCGCAATGCGGTGATCCAGGACCTGCAACTGGCCCCCGTCAATGCGCGCGGCATGGTGGAGTACAGCGCCGACTTCGTGATGCTCAAGCCCAAGGACATGGCCCGCGCCAGCGGCGTGCTGCGCTACGACGCGCCCAACCGCGGCAACATCCTCACGCAGCCCAACCCGGCCGCGACGCCGGGCGATGCGGTGTACTTCGAGCGGGGCTACGTGATGCTGTATTCGGCCTGGCAGGGCGATGTGCCCAAGAGCACGCCCGCTCGCCTGACCGTGACGGTGCCCGTGGCCCGGAACCAGGACGGCAGCACCATCACCGGCCCGTACCGCACCGAACTCGTGCCCACGGCCGCCGTGGCTGCCATGGCGCTGCCGGGCGGCGTGTTCAACGGCACCATGATCCCGTACGAGCCCGCCAGCCTGGACAACACCCAACCCGGCTATTCGCTCACCCGCCGACGCAACGAGACCGATGCGCGCGAGCCCGTGCCCTCGGGCCAGTGGAAGTTCGCCACCTGCGATGCGGCCGCCAACCCGTTCCCGGGCACGCCCAACCCGGCCAGCGTGTGCCTGCAGGGCGGCTTCGATCCGCAGTACCTGTACGAGCTGGTCTATGTGGCGAAAGACCCCAAGGTCATGGGCGTGGGCCTGGCGGCGCTGCGCGACACGGTGAGCTTTTTCCGCAGCGCGGCGGCCGATGCCGATGGCCGGGCCAACCCGGTCGCCGGCCGCATCCAGTCCACGCTGGGGCAGGGCACCTCGCAGTCGGGCAATGCGATGAAGACCTTCCTGCACCTGGGCTTCAACCAGTCGCTGCGCGGCGGCAAGGTGTTCGACGGCATGTTCGCCCACGTGGCCGCGCGCCAGACCCACATCAACACGCGCTTCGCCGTGCCGGGCGGCGGCGGTGGGCTGCGCACCGACCACACGGCCTTCGGCCAGACGGCGCCGCGCGGGCTGGACAAGGACTACAGCGACGAGGTGAGCGGCCGGCAAGGCGGCGTGATGAAGCGCTGCGCGGCCACCGACACCTGCCCGAAGTTCTTCCTGGGCCTGTCGGGCACCGAGTTCTGGCAGCTGCAGGGCTCACCGGTGCTGACGGATGCCAACGGCCTGCGCGACCTCGCCCAGCCCGCCAATGCGCGCATCTACTACTACGCCAGCACGCAGCACGGCGGCACGGGCGGCACCGAAAGCATCAGCTACGCGCCCACGCGCAATGTCTATCCGGCCGGCACGGTGGTGCAC
The DNA here is from genome assembly GCF_030158935.1 of Acidovorax sp. SUPP950. Taxonomy (NCBI): domain Bacteria; kingdom Pseudomonadati; phylum Pseudomonadota; class Betaproteobacteria; order Burkholderiales; family Comamonadaceae; genus Acidovorax; species Acidovorax sp. SUPP950. The sequence continues at coordinate 82,992 of NZ_BQXE01000004.1, forward strand.
TTCACCGACACCTTCCGCGCGCTGTTCATCGCGCTGGAAGACTGGGTGGTGCGCGGCACCGAGCCGCCAGCCAGCCAGGTGCCCAAGGTGGCCGACGGCACGCTGGTGCCGCCCGCGAAGCTCGTGTATCCGGCCATGCGGGGATTGACCTGGAGCGTGGGCGGCACGCCGACCGCCATCCCGGCGTTCGACTACCTGGCGCGCTACAACGGCTTCTCACTGCTGGACTTCGGGCCGCAGTACGTGCCGCAGGACGAGTCCGGCATCGCCACGCTGCAGCCGCCGCGCGCCGTGGGCCGCGACTACGCCATCCTGGTGCCGCAGGTGGACCCGTCCACCGGCCTGGCCCGCGCCGGCATCCAGAGCGTGGAAGCGCGCGCCCCGCTGGGCACGAGCATCGAGTTCAACTACGTGGCCACGCCGGGCATCACCGATCTGTCCAACCTCACCGGCAGCTTCATTCCCTTCCACAAGACGCGCGCCGCGCGGCTGGCGGCGGGCGATGCGCGGCCGTCGTTGGAAGAGCTGTACGGCACGCAGGCCGGCTACGTGGCCGCGGTCACCCAGGCGGCCGATGCACTGGTGGCGGGGCGCCTGCTGCTGCGGCGCGATGCAGATGCGCTGATGGCCAAGGCCAGGGCGTCTTCCGTGCTTCCCTGACGCGGAAGGATGGCGGGGCGGCGGTTTGAAAGAAAAAGTGCCGATGCCCTAGTCGTCATTGTCTCTGTTGCTATTGATTTAATAGCAATCGGTGGCGGCGCCGGTGGGCCCGCTCCGGCACAGCGCGCCGGCCAGCGCCCCCACGGTGCGCAGGGCCTCGTCGAAGCGCGCCGCGGCCGGGTGGCCGCAGTTGATGCGCACGCAGTGCGAGAAGCGCCGGTCGGTGGAAAAGAGGTGCCCCGGCGCCAGGCTGATGCCCTGGCCCAGCGCCGCGCGGTGCAGGGCCAGGGCATCCACGGACTGGGGCAGCTCCACCCACAGGAAATACCCGCCGTCCGGCCGCGACACGCGCGTGCCGGGCGGAAAGTGCTCGGCGATCAGCGCCCGTGCGCGCGCCTGCTGGCGCGCCAGCGTGCCACGCAACTGGCGCAGGTGCCGGTCGTAGCCGCCCTGGTCCAGGTATTCCGACAGCGCCTGCTGCGACGGCGTGGCGGTCGAAAGCGTGGTCATCAGCTTCAACCGCTGCACCGCGCCGGCAAAGCGGCCCGCGGCCACCCAGCCCACGCGGTAGCCGGGCGCCAAACATTTGCTGAACGAGCTGCAGTGCAGCACCTGGCCCCCGGTGTCGAAGGCCTTGGCCGGCGGTGGGCGGCGCGGGGCGAAGTGCAGTTCGCCATACACGTCGTCCTCGATCAGCGGCACGCCGTGGCGGGCCAGCAGCGCCACCAGCGCCTCCTTGCGCTCCTCGGGCAGGGTGCTGCCCAGCGGGTTCTGGAATGTGGGCATCAGCCAGCAGGCCTTGACGGGGTGCGCGCGCAGCGCGCGTTCCAGGGCGCCCAGGTCGATGCCTTCGCGCGGGTGGGTGGTGATCTCCACCGCGCGCAGCCGCAGCCGCTCCAGCGCCTGCAGCGCCGCGTAGAAGGTGGGCGACTCCAGCACCACGATGTCGCCCGGCTGCGTGATGGCCTCCAGGCACAGGTTGAGCGCCTCCATCGCGCCGTTGGTGGTCACGATCTCGGCCGCATCCACCGCCATGCCGTGCAGGCCGTAGCGCAGCGCGATCTGCTGGCGCAGCCGCTCGTCGCCTGGCGCCAGGTGCTGCACGATGGCGGCCGGGTCCAGCCGGCGCATGCCGCTGGACAGGCAGCGCGCCAGCCGCGCCAGCGGAAAGAGTTCAGGGCCCGGAAACGCCGACCCGAGCGGCACCAGGTGCGGGTCGCGCGCCGATCCCAGCACGTCGAACACCAAGTCGCTGATCTCCACGCCGCGCGAGCCGTCGTGCGGCGCCGAAGGCTGGGGCTCGGCCGGGACGCGGTCCGTGGCGGACGGCTGCCGGTGGCTCACGTAGTAGCCCGAGCGCGGCCGCGCATGCACCAGGCCCTGCGCTTCCAGCAGGTCGTAGGCCGCGAACACGGTCGATGGGCTGATGCCCCGGGCCCGGCTGGTTTCCCGCACCGAGGGCATGCGATCGCCCGCGCGCAGGGCGCCGCTGTGGATCAACTGGGCGAGGGCGTCGGCGTGGCGTTCGTAGCGTTTCATGGACGGGAGCGGACCGGGGAGGGGTGGTGGATGGACCGTGGCGGCGTGGACGGCATGCAACTGATCCGTATTTTTAGCGGCAAACTGAATCTGTACTGTTTTGCCCGAGGTGCGTAGAGTCGCACCATGGCAGACCTGCCGCATTTCCACGTCCGATCGGATCCCCATGAATGAAACCGCACGCCGGGCCGGGCGCCTGGCCTTGCCGGCCCTCGTGTCGCTGCTGGCGCTGCTGACGGCGGCGGGGCCGGCCGCCGCGGCGGCCCCTGCCGACGGGCCGGCCGCTCCTGCCCTGGGCGACCGCGTGCTGGCCTGCACCGCCTGCCACGGCTGGGAAGGGCGCGCCACCCAGGAGGGCTACTTTCCGCGCATCGCCGGCAAGCCGGCGGGCTACCTCTACCACCAGCTGCTCAATTTTCGGGACGGCCGCCGCAGCTATCCGCAAATGGCCTACCTGCTGGAGCACATGACTGACGACTACCTGCGCGAGATCGCCGCGCATTTCGCCGCGCTGGACCTGCCCTACACGCCGCCGCCCCCGACCCCGGCCACGCCTGCGGCCCTGGAACGCGGGCGCACGCTGGTGCGCCAGGGGGATGCGGCGCTGGGCATTCCGGCCTGCGTGCAGTGCCATGGGGCTGCCATGACCGGCGTGGCCCCGGCCATTCCCGGCCTGCTCGGATTGCCGCGCGATTACCTCAACAGCCAGATTGGCGCCTGGCAGACCGGCCAGCGGCGTGCCCAGGCGCCCGATTGCATGGCCCATGTGGCCCGCCAGCTTGCACCCGAAGACGTGAGTGCGGTCACCGCCTGGCTGTCCGCGCAGGCCGTGCCCGCCGACGCTCGGCCTGCCGCTGCCTTGCCCGGCCGGCTGCCGATGCCCTGCGGCGGCGTGGCCGCTGCCGGCACGGGCGCATCGGGGGGCTTGCGATGAAGCGCGCGCTGAAAGGGCTGGCCGGCCTGGTGCTGCTGGGCGCCTTGGCGTGCGCCGTGGTGGTGTACCTGAACCTGCGCGGCGAAGCGCCCTTGCCGCCGCAGGACGTGCCCCTGGCCCAGCCCGCGCCGCAGGCCGTGCAGCGCGGCGAATACCTGGCGCGTGCGGGCAATTGCATGTCGTGCCACACCGCGCAGGGCGGGGCGCCGTTCGCCGGAGGTCGGGGCGTGGAGACGCCGTTCGGCGTGGTGTTCGCCAGCAACCTCACGCCCGACGCCGAAACCGGCCTGGGGCGCTGGACAGCGGCGGAGTTCTGGCGCGCGATGCACCACGGCCGGTCTCGGGACGGCCGGCTGCTGTACCCCGCGTTTCCCTACCCCAACTACACCCACGTCACGCGCGAGGATTCCGACGCGATCTACGCCTACCTGCGCAGCCTGCCGGCCGTGCAGCGCACCAACACGCCGCATGCGCTGGCGTTCCCGTTCAGCACGCAAGCCGCGCTGGCCGGCTGGCGCGCACTGTTCTTCCGGCCCGGCACGCTGGCGCCCGATCCGCAGCAGTCGGTCGAATGGAACCGTGGGGCCTACCTCGTGCAGGGCCTGGGCCATTGCGCGGCCTGCCACAGCCCGCGCAACGCCTTCGGCGCGACGAGCGAGTCGCAGGCGTTCCGCGGCGGGCTCATCCCGGTACAGAACTGGTATGCCCCAGCCCTCAACGCCGCCGCCGAGGCGGGTGTGGCCGGCTGGCCGCAGGAAGACGTGGTGGCGCTGTTGCGCACCGGCGTGGCGCCGCGCGGGTCGGTCACCGGGCCCATGGCCGAGGTGGTGTTCCGCAGCACCCAATACCTGAACGACGCCGACCTGGGCGCCATGGCGGTCTACCTGCGCGCGCTGCCCGCACACGAACGCCCGGCGCCGGCGGTGGTACCCCCGTCCGCTTCGGCCATGGAGCGGGGCGCTGCCGTGTATTCGCAACAATGCGCGCAATGCCACGGAGAGCGCGGCGAGGGCCGGCCTGGGGCGTTTCCCGCACTGGCAGGAAACCGCGCCGCGACCATGGAAAATCCGACCAATCTGGTGCGCATGGTGCTCCTGGGCGGTTACCCGCCCACCACGGCCGGCAACCCGCGTCCCTACGGCATGCCGCCATTCCGTCACGTGCTGGGTGACGACGACGTGGCGGCGGTATCGACCTATGTTCGCAACGCCTGGGGCAACCGGGCGGCCAGTGTGGGTACGATGGACATCTACCGCGCCCGTGAGGGGCGCCATCCCTGAGCTCCACCCTTTCTTCCATGCACGCACCGGCCGCCTCTCCCGACATCTCCCTTTCCAGCGCGACCGCCGGCTGGTGGGTCGTCTGCCTGTGTGCCGGCTGGTGCGGTGCGTGCCGCGAATACCGGGCGGTGTTCGACACCGTGGCGCAAGCCCATCCGCAGGCCCGCTTCGTGTGGGTGGACATCGAAGACGAGGAAGACCTGGCCGGCGATCTGGACGTGGAAACCTTTCCGACCCTGCTCATCGCCGATCCGGCCGGCGCGCGCTTTCTCGGTCCGCTGCTGCCCCAGTCCGGGGTGCTTTCGCGGTTGCTCGACAGCCTGGCATCCCAGCCTCCGGCAGGGCGGGATCCGCAGGCCCAGGCGCTGATCGAACGGGTGCGCGCAGCCCATGGATAGCGGAGAACCGCCGGGTTTTTCGCTCGCTGGCCGCAGGGGCGGCCAGTACGCCTGTGGCGCCAATGCAAATTGCATGCCGCCGCCTTTGCAAAGCGGCGCGCGACAGGCTACAATTGCATCTTCACGACCAAACGGGCGGGTACCTACCGCCCGTTTTTTTTGGCCGTTCGCTTTTGGAGCTCGAAGCTGCCCTGGAAGGTCCTAGGTGGTTATCGGGTTTTTTGTACTTCTGGATACTGAACAGAACAACACGTGGCATTGCAGCAGATCGTTGAACAAACCGTGACCGGGCTGGGCTATGACCTGGTGGAGATCGAGCGCTCCGCCGGCGGCCTGCTGCGCATCACCATCGATTTGCCCTGGCAGGCGCCCGTGGAGGGCGAGCCCGTGCTGCCCGAGCAGTTCGTCACCGTGGAAGACTGCGAAAAGGTCACGCGGCAACTGCAGTTCGCGCTGGAAGTGGATGGCGTCGAGTACAAGCGGCTGGAGATTTCCTCGCCCGGCATCGATCGCCCTCTGCGTCACGAGCAGGATTTCATCCGTTTCACCGGGCACATGGTGGACCTCACGCTCAAGGCGCCCATCGGCGAGGCTGGCGGCGGTCAGGTCAATGCCAACCGCAAGAAATTCCGCGGCACGCTGGAGCGTACCGAAGCCGGTGGATGGCAGGTCGTCTGGAGCGAGGAGCCGCCCGTGAAGCCTGGCCAGCGGGTCAGCAAGAAACGGGTACCGGCGCCGCTGCAAGCGCTGGGTTTCACGCTGGACGAACTGCGCGATGCGCGCCTGGCGTCCATCGTCGATTTCAAGGGGCGGGGATCCAAAGACGGGCCGGTCCAGGCCTGACACACCGAACGAATACAAAGGTTGGCGCGCGCGGCGCGGCGGCCTTCAAGAGATTGAAAAATAGGAGAGTCGTCGCATGAATCGCGAACTGTTGATGTTGGTCGAAGCCATTTCGCGTGAGAAGAACGTGGAACGCGATGTGGTCTTTGGCGCCGTCGAATTGGCCCTTGCCCAGGCCACGAAGAAGCTGTACCAAGGCGAAGTGGACATCCGTGTCGCCATCGACCGTGACAGCGGCAACTACGAGACTTTCCGTCGCTGGCTCGTCGTGCCCGACGACGCTGGTCTGCAGAACCCCGAAGCCGAAGAGCTGCTGATGGATGCCCGCGAGCGCATCGCCGACATCGAAGTGGGTGAATTCATCGAAGAAGGCGTCGATTCCGTGCCGATCGGCCGCATCGGCGCCATGGCTGCCAAGCAGGTCATCCTGCAGAAGATCCGCGACGCCGAGCGCGAGATGCTGCTCAACGACTTCATGTCGCGCGGCGAAAAGATCTTCACCGGCACCGTCAAGCGCATGGACAAGGGCGACATCATCGTCGAGTCGGGCCGGGTGGAAGGCCGCCTGCGCCGCTCCGAGATGATCCCCAAGGAAAACCTTCGCAATGGCGACCGCGTGCGCGCCATGATCATGGAAGTGGACCTGACGCTGCGCGGCGCGCCCATCATCCTCTCGCGCTCGGCGCCCGAGTTCATGATCGAGCTGTTTCGCAACGAAGTGCCCGAGATCGAGCAGGGCCTGCTGGAGATCAAGAGCTGCGCGCGCGATGCCGGCAGCCGCGCCAAGATCGCGGTGCTGTCGCACGACAAGCGCGTCGATCCCATCGGCACCTGCGTGGGCGTGCGTGGCACGCGTGTCAACGCGGTCACCAACGAACTGGCCGGCGAGCGGGTGGACATCGTGCTGTGGTCGGAAGACCCCGCCCAGTTCGTGATCGGCGCGCTGGCGCCGGCCAACGTGTCGTCCATCGTGGTGGATGAAGAGAAACACGCCATGGACGTGGTGGTGGACGAGGAAAACCTCGCCATCGCCATCGGCCGCGGTGGCCAGAATGTGCGCCTTGCTTCCGACCTGACGGGCTGGAAGATCAACATCATGGACGCGGCTGAAAGTGCGCAAAAGCAGGCCAACGAGACCGACACGGCCCGCAAGCTGTTCATGGAAAAGCTCGATGTGGACGAGGAAATCGCCAACATCCTGATCGAGGAAGGCTTCGCCAGCCTCGAAGAGGTGGCCTACGTGCCGCTGCAGGAAATGCTGGAGATCGAAAGCTTCGACGAAGAAACCGTGAACGAGCTGCGTGCCCGCGCCAAGGATGCGCTGCTCACCATGGAAATTGCCCGAGAGGAAAGCGTGGACGGCGTTTCGCAGAACCTGCGCGATCTCGAGGGCCTCACGCCCGAGTTGATCGGCAAGCTCGCCGAAGGCGGCGTGAACACCCGGGATGATCTGGCCGACTTAGGCCTTGACGAACTGACCGCCCTGACCGGCCAGTCTGAAGAAGATGCCAAAGCCTTGATCATGAAGGCGCGCGAACATTGGTTCGCGGGGCAAGAGTAGGTCAGGGGAGGTACGAACCAAATATGTCCAGTAACACAGTCGCCGAGTTCGCCACTGAACTCAAGAAATCGCCAGAAACCCTGCTCGACCAGCTCAAGTCTGCCGGGGTGGCCAAGGCCGCCCCGACCGATGCCTTGACCGAAACGGACAAGCAAAAGCTGCTGGCCTTCCTGCAGGCCAGCCACGGCACCGCCTCGGCCGATCGCAAGAAGATCACCTTGACGAAAAAATCCACCAGCGAGATCAAGCAGGCCGATGCCACCGGCAAGGCGCGCACGATCCAGGTGGAAGTGCGCAAGAAGCGCACTTTCATCAAGCGCGACGAAGGGGGCGAGGGCGCCTCCGACGCCGGCTCCGACGAGGCTGCCGAAGCCGCGGAAACCGTGATGTCTCCGGAATCGCAGGACCTCGTGCGCCGCGAAGAGGAGGCGCGCCGCCAGGCCGAGCTGATCGGCCACCAGGAAGCCGAGCTGAACGAAAAGCGCCGCGAGCGGGAAGCCCGCGAACAGCGCGAGCGCGAAGCCGAAGAGCGTGCTGCTGCCTACGCCGCGCAGGAGCAAAGCCGCAAGGCCCAGATGCAGGCGGAAAAGCAGGAGGCCTCACGCGAGCAGGCGGCGGAAGCCAGTGCACGCCAGGCCGCCCAGGCAGAAGCCCGCGCCAAGGCCGAAGAGGAATCCAAGGCCCGTGCGGCCGAGGAAACCGCGCGCGCCGTCGATCTGGACGAACGCCGCCGCAAGGCCCTGGCCGAAGCCGAGGCGATCCGCGCCATGATGGCCGCACCCAAGAAGGTGCTCGTGGCCAAGAAGCCCGAGGAGCCCAAGCCGGCTCCCGCGGCCGCCAAGCCCGCCGGTGCCGATGCCAAGAAGGGCACGCTGCACAAGCCGGCCGCTGCGCCGGGTGCCCGTGCACCGGCCGCGCCCGCCGGCGGCAACAAGGAGGTCAAGTCCGCCAAGCTGTCGTCCAGCTGGGCCGGCGATCCTGCCAAGAAGAAGGAAATCAAGACGCGCGGCGACAGCAGTGGCGGCGTGGGTCGCAACAACTGGCGCGGGGGGCCCCGTGGCCGCCGCAACGAGCGCGACGACCACCATCACCAGCAATCCGCTCCGGTGGAAGCCCGCATCATCGAAGTGCACGTGCCCGAAACCATCACGGTGTCCGAGCTCGCGCACAAGATGTCGATCAAGGCGTCCGAAGTCATCAAGGCGCTGATGAAGATGGGCCAGATGGTCACCATCAACCAGCCGCTGGACCAGGACACCGCCATGATCGTGGTGGAAGAAATGGGCCACAAGGCCGTGGTGGCGGCGCTGGACGATCCGGAAGCCTTCACCAACGACGACGTGGCGGGTGCCCAGGCCGAATCGGTCTGGCGCGCTCCGGTGGTCACCGTCATGGGCCACGTGGACCACGGCAAGACCTCGCTGCTGGACTACATCCGCCGTGCCAAGGTGGCCGCGGGCGAAGCCGGCGGCATCACGCAGCACATCGGCGCCTACCACGTGGAAACGCCGCGCGGCATGATCTCGTTCCTGGACACCCCGGGCCACGAGGCATTCACCGCCATGCGGGCCCGCGGTGCGCAGGCCACCGACATCGTCATCCTGGTGGTGGCGGCCGACGACGGCGTCATGCCGCAGACCAAGGAAGCCATCAAGCACGCGAAGGCGGCCGGTGTGCCCATGGTGGTCGCGATCACCAAGTCCGACAAGCCCGATGCCAACCCCGACCGCGTCAAGCAGGAACTGGTGGCCGAGCAGGTCGTGCCCGAAGAGTACGGCGGCGATTCGCCTTTCGTGCCCGTGTCCTCCAAGACCGGCATGGGCATCGACGACCTGCTGGAGCAGGTGCTGCTGCAGGCCGAAGTGCTGGAACTGCGCGCCCCGGTCGATGCGATGGCCAAGGGCCTCGTGATCGAAGCCGAGCTGGACAAGGGCCGCGGCCCCGTGGCCACGGTGCTGGTGCAGTCCGGTACGCTGAAGGTCGGCGACGTGGTGCTGGCAGGCCAGACCTATGGCCGCGTGCGCGCCATGCTGGACGAAAACGGCAAGGTCGCCAAATCGGCCGGTCCGTCGATCCCGGTGGAAATCCAGGGCCTGACGGAAGTGCCGCAGGCCGGCGACGAATTCATGGTGCTGGGCGACGAACGCCGGGCCCGCGAAATCGCCACCTACCGCGCCGGCAAGTTCCGCAACACCAAGCTGGCCAAGCAGCAAGCGGCCAAGCTGGAGAACATGTTCGCCGACATGACGGCGGGCGAGGTCAAGTACCTGCCCATCATCGTCAAGGCCGACGTGCAGGGTTCTCAGGAAGCGCTGTCGCAGTCGCTGCTCAAGCTGTCCACGGACGAGATCAAGGTCCAGCTCGTGTATGCGGGCGTGGGCGGTATCAGCGAGTCCGACATCAATCTGGCGATCGCCTCCAAGGCCATCGTGATCGGCTTCAACGTGCGTGCCGATGCCGGCGCGCGCAAGACGGCCGAGAGCAACGGCGTCGACCTGCACTACTACAGCATCATCTATGACGCCGTGGACGAGTTGAAGGTCGCCATGTCCGGCATGCTGGCCCCCGAGCAGCGCGAGGAAGTCATCGGCACGGCCGAGATCCGCACGGTGTTCGTGGCCACGAAGATCGGCACGATTGCCGGTTCGTATATCACCTCGGGCATGGTCCATCGCAACGCACGCTTCCGCCTGCTGCGCGACAACGTGGTGGTCTACACGGGCGAAGTCGACTCGGTTAAGCGCCTCAAGGACGATGTCAAGGAAGTCAAGGAAGGCTTCGAGTGCGGTATCAAGCTCAAGAACTACAACGACATCAAGGAAGGTGATCAGCTGGAGTTCTTCGACATCAAGGAAATCGCGCGGACGCTGTAAGGCCCGAGGCTCGACATGGCTGCGAAGAAATCCTCCACCCCCAACCGCGGCTTCAAGGTCGCCGATCAGATCCAGCGCGATCTGACGGAGCTGATCGCGCGCGAATTGAAAGATCCGCGCGTGGGCATGGTGACGCTGCAGGCCGTGGAGGTGACTCCCGACTACGCGCATGCCAAGGTCTTCTTCAGCGTGCTGATCGGTGACCCCGAAGCCACGCAGGTGGCGCTGAACCAGGCCGCGGGCTTCCTGCGCAACGGCCTGTTCAAGCGCCTGCACATCCACACCGTGCCCACGCTGCACTTCGTGTTCGACCGCACCACCGAGCGTGCGGCCGACATGAACGCCTTGATCGCCAAGGCGGTTTCTTCGCGCGCCCAAGAAGACTGAGCATGCATACCGACGGGCCGCCCCAGGGAGCGAGTGCCCCCTTGGGGGGCAGCGATTTGCACGCAGCGAACGGGCCGCGTGGCGGTGCGGTGCGCGCGCCTCGCACCCGCATCCAGCGGCGTCCGGTGCATGGCGTGCTGCTGCTCGACAAACCGCTGGGCCTGTCGAGCAACGATGCCCTGCAGAAGGCCAAGTGGCTGCTGCGGGCCGAGAAGGCGGGCCACACCGGTACGCTCGATCCCCTCGCGACGGGCGTGCTGCCGCTGTGCTTCGGCGCGGCGACCAAGTTCAGCCAGCTGCAGCTGGACGCTCCCAAGACCTACGAGGCCATCGCCCTGCTGGGGACGACCACCACCACCGGCGACGCCGAGGGCGAGGTGCTGGCGCAGCGCGAGGTTGATCCGGCGAAGCTCACGCCCGAGCGCCTGGCCGAGGTGCAACGCCAGTTCACGGGACCGATCCGCCAGGTGCCGCCCATGCACAGCGCGCTCAAGAAAGACGGCAAGGCGCTGTACGAGTACGCACGCGCCGGCATTGCCGTGGAGCGCGAGGCGCGCGCCGTGGTCATCCATGCATTGAAACTGGCTCCAGTGCAAGAAACACTAGGGCGTTATGCTATCAAAATAATAGTGACCTGCAGCAAGGGCACCTACATCCGCACGCTGGGCGAGGACATCGGTGCCGCGCTCGGTTGCGGCGCGCACCTCACGTTCCTGCGGCGCATCGACACCGGCGGGCTGGGCGTGGAGCGCTGCGTCACGCTGGCCGCGCTGGAGGCGATGGACGAGGGTGAGCGCATGGCCTGCGTGCACCCCGCCGAGATCCTGCTGGCACAGCATGTGCGTGTCACGCTGGACAGCGAGAATGCCGGGCGGTTCCTGTCCGGCGTGCGCCGCCGCGGCCCCTGGCCTGATGCGCCCGCGGTCGCGGTCTTCGGAGACGATCCCCATGCCCTGCTGGGCGTGGGCCACACCACAGCGGGTGAACTGGTGCCCGACCGGCTCCTGAGCCCCTTGGAAATTCAACAGATTCTAGAAAGCACGCCGCAGGTAGAGCGCGGCATATTGGAAGCACTATGAGCAAACAAATCCGCAATATCGCCATCATCGCGCACGTTGACCACGGCAAAACCACCATGGTCGACCAGCTGCTGCGCCAGTCCGGCACCTTCGCCGACCACGAAAAGGTCGTCGATACCGTGATGGACAACAACGCCATCGAAAAAGAGCGGGGCATCACCATCCTGGCCAAGAACTGCGCCGTGAGCTGGGAAGGCACGCACATCAACATCGTCGACACCCCGGGCCACGCGGACTTCGGCGGCGAAGTGGAACGTGCCCTGTCCATGGTGGACAGCGTGGTGCTGCTGATCGACGCGCAAGAAGGGCCCATGCCCCAGACGCGTTTCGTGACCAAGAAGGCCCTGGCCCTGGGCCTGCGCCCGATCCTGGTCGTGAACAAGGTGGACAAGCCCGGTGCCAACCCCGACAAGGTGGTGAACGCCGCGTTCGACCTGTTCGACAAGCTGGGCGCGACCGACGAGCAACTCGACTTCCCCGTGGTGTATGCCTCGGGCATCAATGGCTGGTCTTCGCTGGAAGAAGGCGCTCCCGGTGAGCAGTGGGGCCCCGACATGTCGGCCCTGTTCAACACCATCCTCAAGCACGTGCCGCCGAACTCGGGTGACCCGACCGCTCCGCTGCAGCTGCAGATCTCGGCGCTCGATTTCTCCACCTTCGTGGGCCGCATCGGCGTGGGCCGCATCAGCCAGGGCACCGTGAAGCCCGGCCAGGACGTGCTGGTGATGGAAGGCCCCGAGGGCAAGAGCGTCAAGGGCCGCATCAACCAGGTGCTGACCTTCCAGGGCCTGGACCGCATGCAGACGCCCCTGGCCGGCCCGGGCGACATCGTGCTGATCAACGGCATCGAGGACATCGGCATCGGCGTGACCGTGACCGACCCCTCCAATCCCGCACCGCTGCCCATGCTCAAGGTGGACGAACCCACGCTGACCATGAACTTCTGCGTGAACACCTCGCCCCTGGCCGGCCGCGAAGGCAAGTTCGTGACCAGCCGCCAGATCTGGGACCGCCTGCAAAAGGAACTGCAGCACAACGTGGCCCTGCGCGTGAAGGAAACCGACGAAGAAGGCATCTTCGAGGTGATGGGCCGTGGCGAACTGCACTTGACCATCCTGCTGGAAAACATGCGCCGCGAAGGCTATGAGCTGGCCGTGTCCAAGCCGCGCGTGGTGTTCCGCGACATCAACGGCGAAAAGCACGAGCCGATCGAGCTGGTGACGGCCGACATCGAAGAAACCCACCAGGGCGGCGTGATGCAGGCCCTGGGCGAGCGCAAGGGCGAACTGGTGAACATGGAGTCGGACGGCCGTGGCCGCGTGCGCCTGGAGTACCGCATTCCGGCCCGTGGCCTGATCGGTTTCACCAACGAATTCCTGAACCTGACGCGCGGCTCGGGCCTGATCTCCAACATCTTCGACAGCTACGAACCGCACAAGGGCGCCATCGGCGGCCGCAAGAACGGCGTGCTGATCTCCATGGACGACGGTGAAATCTTCACCTACGCCCTGGGCAAGCTGGACGACCGCGGCCGCATGTTCGTGAAGGCGAACGACCCGGTGTACGAAGGCATGATCGTCGGCATCCACAGCCGCGACAACGACCTGATCGTGAACGCCACGCGCACCAAGCAGCTGACCAACTTCCGCGTCTCCGGCAAGGAAGACGCGATCAAGATCACGCCCCCGATCGACCTCACGCTGGAATACGGCGTGGAGTTCATCGAGGACGACGAACTGGTCGAGATCACGCCCAAGAGCGTGCGCCTGCGCAAGCGCTTCCTGACGGAAAACGAGCGCAAGCGCGCCGGCCGCTGACCGATGAGTGTGAGGGGGATTCGATCCCCTTCGCTGGCTTCGAGAAAGGCACCGCAAGGTGCCTTTTTCTTTTTCTCGTTGCCCTTCCTGCGGTGCCCCAGGGCTCAGGCAGGCAGGGCGGTCTCCCCGGCTGGGGCGCCGTGCCCGGGCAGGGTGGAGGTGGCGATCGCCTGCGGTGCGTGGCTCGGCGCCAGCACGCATTCGCGCGCATGGAAGTCGGCCAGCGCGTCCCGGTGGCCCACGCTGATGACCGTGGAGGCAGGCAGGCGCTCGGCCAGCAGCGTGTAGAGCATGCGCTCGGCCGCCGGGTCCAGCGCGCTGGTGGCCTCGTCCAGCAGCACCCATTCGGGTTGCTGCAGCAGCACGCGCGCGAAGGCCAGGCGCTGCTGCTCGCCGGGCGACAGGCGCTGGGCCCAGGGCGCCACCTCGCCGAGCAGGCCGCTGAACGGTGCGAGCCCCACCGCCTGCAGTGCCTCGCGCACCTGCGCTTCGGGGTGTTCGCCGGCCGTGTCCGGGTAGGCGAGCGCATCGGCCAGGCTTCCCATCGGCAAGTAGCTGCGCTGCGGCACGAAGAGCATCCGCGCGCGCGGCCGCTCGATGGTGCCGCTGCCGAAGTCCCACAGGCCTGCCAGCGCGCGCAGCAGGGTGCTCTTGCCCGTTCCGGAGGGGCCCCGCAGCAGCCAGCGCTCGCCGGGTGCGATGCGCAGGTCGGGCACGCGAAGCAGCGTGGCGCCGCCGGGCAGGGCCAGTTGCAGGCCGTGCGTCGCCAGCACGGAGCCGTCCCCGGCTCGCCACTGGATTCCTTCGGACGGCGTGGCAGGCACGGTGGCGAGCACGTCGCGCAGCTCGGCCAGCCGGTTCACCGTGGCGCGCCATTCCGCCAGCGTGCCGTAGCTGTTGATGAACCAGGACATCGCTCCGCTCACCGTGTCGAAGGCCCGGCTGATCTGCATCAGCACCCCGAAGCTGTAGGCGCCCGCGAAGTACCGCGGCGCCGCCAGCGCGAGCGGCAGTACCACGGCCACCTGCGCGTACAGCGAGTTCACCAGCGTGAGGCGCTTGGTGTAGCGCATCACCATCCGCCAGTTGTCCTGGATGCGGCCGAACAGGGTGGCGGACTGGGCGGCTTCGGCCCGTGCGCCGTCGTACAGCGCAATGGGTTCCGCGTTTTCGCGCACCCGCACCAGGCCGAAGCGGAAGTGCGCCTCCACCTGCTGCTGGCGGTAGTTCACGGCCACGAGGCGGTGGCCGAAGGCCTGCATGGCGACCGAGCCCACCAGGGCATAGGCCGCAGCGGCCCAGACCATGTAGCCCGGAATGGTGGCGCTGTAGCCCGCCACATGCACCAGCAGCGGCCCGCCCACCGACCAGAGGATGACAACGAATGAACCGAGGGTGACTACCGTGGACAGCAGGTCCAGCGTCAGCGCGAGGGTGGTGGTCGCCAGGCTGCTCAGGTCATCGGCGATGCGCTGGTCCGGGTTGTCGGCCAGCCGGTCGCGTTCGATGCGGTAGAACGCGTTGCCGTGCAGCCACCGCTGCAGGTAGTCGGTCGTGAGCCACCGGCGCCAGCGAAAGCCCAGCATCTGCTTGAAGTACAGCGCATACACGGCCAGGACGATGTAGGCCAGCGCCAGCCCGGTGAACAGCAGCAGCAGGGGGCCGAAACGGGCAGTGTCCCGCGCCTCCAGGGCGTTGAAGAAGTCCGCGCTCCAGGCGTTGATGCGCACGTTGATGTACACGATGCCCAGGTTCATCGCCACGATCAATGCCAGCAGGCCCCGCGCGGGCCAGCGCTCCTGCGAGAACCAGTAGGGGCGGATCAGCGACCAGGCGGACGTCTTGGCAAGCGGGGGATGGGGCATCGAGGGCGCGATCGTTGTGGGGGGATGGCCAGTGTGCCGCGCGCGCCGGGCGGCTGGCTTAGCCGGGCCTTAAACGCGCTCCCGTGCGTCGCTGCGTGCTTTGTTGCGTGCGAGGTGCCGGCACCTGTCCACCGCCTGACATTCGCTGCGGGCCACAGGCCCTAAGATTCCGCCCGGGCCGGCCGCCAGCGTGCGAGCGGGCCTTTCAGACCGTGAACCGATTGAAAAAAGGAACAACGATGACGGAGACGACGACGGCAGCGGCCGCAGAGGTGTTGGCCCAGGTGCGCGGGCAGGTGGGGTTCATCACCCTCAACCGCCCCCGGGCACTGAATGCGCTGTCGCTGGGCATGGTGCGCGCGCTCATGGAGACCCTGCTGGCCTGGCAGGACGACGAGCGCATCCTGGCGGTGGCCATTCGCGGTAGCAACAAGGAAGGCCCGTTCGGCGCCTTCTGTGCGGGCGGCGACATCCGCTTTCTGCACCAGGCGGGCAGCCAGGGCGATCCGAGGCTGGAGGATTTCTTCACCGAGGAATACGCGCTCAACCACCTGATCCACCACTACGGCAAGCCCTACATCGCGTTCATGGACGGCATCGTGATGGGCGGCGGCATGGGCATCAGCCAGGGGGCCAGCCTGCGCATCGTGACCGAGCGCACGAAGATGGCCATGCCCGAGACGGCCATCGGCCTGTTTCCGGACGTGGGGGGCGGCTACTTCCTGTCGCGTTGCCCGGGACACGCCGGCGAATGGCTGGGCCTGACGGGGGACACCATCGGCGCGGGCGATGCGGTGGCGCTGGGCCTGGCCGACGGATGCCTGCCGTCCGATCGGCAGGCGGCGGTCTGGGATGCGCTGGGCACGGAGTCCTTCGCCGACGCAGCGGCAGTGCAGGCATCGATTGCTGCTAAATTTGTAGCACAAGAGGCAATGAGTACTAGGGCATCGGCCGAAATCGATCGATATTTCGCGTTGGACACAGTCCAGGCCATCATGGCGGCCCTGGAGGCCGCCGGCACCGACTGGGCCCGCACCACGGCAGCCACCTTGCGCAAGCGCTCGCCGCTCATGCTGCACGTGGTGCTGGAGCAGATCCGCCGCGCCCGCCGCATGGACCTTGCCGCCGATCTGCGCATGGAGCGCGACATGGTGCGCCACTGCTTTTTCCTGCGCCCCGGCCAGAGCGAAACGGTCGAAGGCATCCGGGCCCTGGCGGTGGACAAGGACCACACCCCACGCTGGAGTCCAGCGCGCATCGAGGACGTGACGCCGGAGATGGTGGCGCCGTTCTTCGAGAGCCCGTGGCCAGCCCATGCCCACCCGCTGGCCGCGCTGCGCTGAGCGCGGCCATCACAACTGCGGATGCACCGCCGTCGCCAGCCCCAGCAGGGCGGCGCGCGGCAGGGCGCCGCTGAGCGCATAGCCGAAGCCGCCATCCGTCCAGTAAAAGCAGGGCACCGGGCCGTCCGCATCGAAGCGGAAAGCCGTGTCGGCGGCGCCGGGCTGGCCCGCCGCCAAGGCGCCGAGGTACAGGGTGACGCGCTCTCCGGCGGCGTTCTGGTACATGAACTGGGCCCGTGCGCCCGTGTCTCCCGGCAGCAGCCGCCCGCCCACCAGCTCGTACCCCTGGGCCGCCAGCACGGGAATCCTGAGCGGCCGCCCGAGCCGCTTGGACAGCCACTGCACCAGATGCTCCTGCTGTGCGGCGGCCACCTCCACGGGGTGCCGCTGCTCCGGCTGGTACACCGCGTGCGCCACGGCGGCCTGTTGCGCGAATCGGCGGGCGACGGCGGGTGCGGCATCGGCCACGCGGCCGGCGGCCTGGCCGCGGTGGTCGGTGGGCCATTGCCCATGCACGGTCCAGCCCAGGCCGAAGGCGAGGAGCAGCGAGGCGGCCATGCCGCCCAGGCGCCACCAGCGGGCCTCGCGCTCGCGCACGGCCTCCAGGCGGCCGGCCGCGCGGCGCAGGCTGTCCGGCACCGGGGCCGCATCCCAGGCGGCGTGCAGGGCCTGCAATTGCGCGCGCTGGGCCTGCCAGGCCGCTGCGGTGGCCTGGGTCTCGGCATCGCGGGCGAGGCGGGCGCGCAGGGCCTCGGCCTGCGCGGCCGAAAGCCGCCCGTCGGTCAGGGCGTGCAATGCGTCCTCGGAAATGGGGGGGGCGTCGTGGGAGGCCATGGGGTCCTCACTTCATGCGGCGCAGCGCGGGCGGGGCGTCACCGGGCGCCGGGCGCGCTGCGGCGGGCGCGTGCATCAGTTCGCGCAGCCGTGCCCGCGCGCGAGACAGGCGCGACATCACCGTGCCGACGGGGATCTGCAGCACGCGGGCCGTCTGCGCGTAGTCCATGTCTTCGAGCGTGACCAGCAGCAGCACCGCGCGCTGGTCGGAGGGCAGGCGCTGCAGGCAGCGATCGAGGTCGATGGCGTCGTCCGATGCGGGCGCCGGGGCCTGCAGGCTGTCCTGCACGGCCTCGATGTCCAGCAGCGGCAGGGCCGAAGCCGAGCGCTGCTGGTTCAGGTACAGGTGGTGCATCAGGGTGAAGAGCCACGCCCGCAGATCGCTGCCCGACCGCCAGAGCAGCCACTTGCGGCACGCGCGCTCCAGGGTGTCCTGCACCAGATCGTCCGCGGCCCAGGCATTGCCGGTCAGGGCCCGCGCATAGCGGCGCAGGCTGGGCAGGTGCTCGACGATCCGGTCCATGGGGGCGGGCGCTGGGCCGGTCCCGGATCAGGGTTTGGCGGTGTGCCAGACCTGGTTGACGCCGTCGCCGGTGCGATCGCCTGGCTTGGCGTCCTTGGCCCAGTAGTACAGCGGCTTGCCCTTGTAGGCCAGCTGGCTGCTGCCGTCGTCGCGGCGCACCACGCTGTAGTCGCCGGTCGGGGTGGCATTGCCGGCCATCAGCGGCGGCCAGTTGGTGGCGCAGGGGCCGTTGCAGACCGATTTGCCGCTGCCCGTCGCATCGCGGTCGAAGGTGTAGAGGGTCATGCCGTTGGGGCCGGTCAGTGCGCCGTCCTTGGCCTGGACGCCAGCCGGCGCCGTCATCATGGAAGAGCAGCCGGCCAGCGCCAGTGCAAAGGCGGCGGTGGCCACGGAGGAAGCGATGCGGATCATGGGTGTCTCCAGTCGATCGGGTGCGGGCGACGCGAAATGCGGCCCTGCACCTGGATGAACACCGAAGGATGCGCTTTTATTCCCTGCGCCGCCGAAAAAATTACCGGTGGCGGCTTTTCATCGCGCGCTCGACCTCGCGCTTGCCTTCGCGGTCCTTGATGGTGTCGCGCTTGTCGTGCTCCGCCTTGCCCTTGGCCAGCGCGAAATCGCACTTCACCAGGCCATCCTTCCAGTGCAGGTTGAGCGGCACCAGCGTGTACCCCTTTTGCTCGACCTTGTTGATCAGGCGATCGATCTCCTGCCGGTGCAGCAGCAGTTTCTTGGTGCGCGCCGCCTCGGGGCTGACGTGGGTCGAGGCGGTCTTGAGGGCGTTGATCTGGCAGCCGATCAGGAACAACTCGCCTTCGCGGATCACGACGTAGCCGTCGGTCAGTTGCACCTTGCCTTCGCGCAGTGCCTTGACCTCCCAGCCATGCAGCACCATGCCGGCTTCGTAGCGTTCCTCGAAGAAGTAGTTGTAGGCTGCCTTTTTGTTGTCGGCGATGCGGGACTGTGTTTCGGGTTTTTTGGCCATGGGTTATAGGTGCGGCGCAAACCGGGAGATGAAAGCCCTCCCTACAATCGTTGTCGTCTCGCTTCCAAGATTTTAGGCCCACGCGCTCCAGGCCCTCCGTAGGGCATCCGGCCCTTTGCCCTGGGCGCCTTGCTTCATCCATGAAAAACGTCAACAAGTCCGTCCTGATCTGGTACAGCCCCGAGGAAATGTTCGCCCTCGTCACCGATGTGGCCAAGTACCCGGAGTTTCTGCCCTGGTGCGACCATGCGGCCGTGCTGGACCAGGACGCGCAAGGCATGACGGCCGAGGTCGGCATCGCGCTGGGCGGGCTGCGCAAGACATTCGTCACGCGCAACACGCAGGAGGCCGGGCGCCGCGTTCAGATGCGCCTGGTCAAGGGGCCATTTTCGCAACTGGACGGCGACTGGGTTTTCCATCCCGTGGGAGACGGCTCGCAGCGCGCCTGCAAGGTCGAGCTGACGCTGAACTACGGTTTCGACAGCGTGGCGCTGGCGGCCTTGGTCGGGCCGGTTTTCGATCGCATTGCCGGCACGATGGTGGATGCGTTCATCCAGCGCGCCGAGCAGGTGTATGGCTGACAGGCCGGACACATCCGCTGCTGGGGCGGCGGTGGAGTGGATGACGGTGACGGTGGTGCACTCCTCGGCACCCCGATCGACCGTGGAACGGGTCTTGCCGTTGCCCAGGGGGGCCACCCTGGCCGATGCATTGAAGGCCTGCGAGTTGGCTGCGGGCGACAGCGCCTGCGGCGTATGGGGCAGGGCGGCGGCGCCCGATCAGGTTTTGCAGGACGGGGACCGGGTGGAGCTGTACCGGCCTTTGGTGGTGGACCCCAAGGTGGCGCGGCGCGAGCGTTTCGCCCGCCAGGGGGCCCGGTCCACCGGCCTGTTCGCGCAGCGCCGGCCGGGTGCGAAGGCCGGCTATTGAGGGCTGGCGGGTACGGGGGTATTTGAGATGCCCTTGCGGGTGGTCATCCAGTGACCGTGCCGGGTTATGCCCGGCTCAGCGCGGCGCGCACTCGGACGCGATCACACTGTCGGCGCGGCGGGCCTCCGCGGCCTTGGCGGATTCGTCCATGAACACGCGCTCTCCCTGTGCATTGGTCTGGCTGAACAACTGGCCGGATGTCATCGCTGCCTTGGATTGCCGTGCCCGCTCGCAGTTTTCGGCCCGCAGCTTGGCCTGGCGCTCCTCGTCGGCCCTCTTCTTGGCGGCCTCTGCCGCGTCGGCCTGGGCCTTGCGCTCTTCCAGTTCCTTGTCTTTCCCGCTGGGGCGTGGCGCACTGGCTGCCGCCATGGCGGCAGACGCCCCATCCGCCGCAGGCGGCACGGCAACCGGGCGGGCCGAGATCGCATTGCCGCCGGGCTGCTTGAGAATGCTCTTCTGCGGAATCTCCGTTGGCGGCGGCCGGTCGCTGAAGACCTTGCGGCCGTCCTTGTCGATCCACTGCCATTGCGCCGCAGCGCCCATGGCCCACGTGCAGGCGAGGGCGGCCAAAAGAAGCTGGGGAGTTTTCATGCGATGCAAGTTTAGCGGCCGAAGTCCCTTGGCGCCATGGTTGCCAAGCCACAACGCGAGCGCATGCACGGCCCGCAGGTACAATCCTTTTTTTGGAGCTTTCTCATGCGCCTTCTTGGAAAAGCGCTCACCTTCGACGATGTGTTGCTGGTGCCAGCGTACTCCCAGGTCCTCCCCAAGGACACGTCCCTCGCGACGCGACTCTCCCGCAATATTTCCCTGAACCTGCCGCTGGTGTCCGCCGCCATGGACACGGTCACCGAAGCGCGCCTGGCCATTGCCATCGCGCAAGAGGGCGGGATGGGGATCGTGCACAAAAACCTCACGCCGCAGGAGCAGGCCGCCCACGTGGCCAAGGTCAAGCGGTACGAGTCCGGTGTCGTTCGCGATCCCGTCGTCATCACGCCCGAGCACACCGTGCTGCAGGTGTCGCAACTGTCGGAGCAACTGGGCATCTCGGGTTTTCCGGTGTGCGACGGTGGCAAGGTCGTCGGCATCGTGACGGGGCGCGACCTGCGCTTTGAAACGCGCTACGACGTCAAGGTGCATGAAATCATGACGCCGCGCGACAAGCTCATCACGGTCAACGAGAAGGAAGGCACTTCTCCCGCCGCGGCCAAGGCCTTGCTCAATAAGCACAAGCTCGAGCGGCTGCTGGTGGTCAATGACGCGTTCGAGCTCAAGGGCCTGATCACCGTCAAGGACATCACCAAGCAAACCAGCTTTCCCAATGCCGCCCGGGATGCCGCTGGCCGCCTGCGCGTCGGCGCGGCTGTCGGCGTGGGCGAGGGCACGGAAGAGCGCGTGGAAGCGCTGGTGAAGGCCGGAGTCGATGCCATCGTGGTGGACACGGCCCACGGCCACAGCAAGGGCGTGATCGACCGGGTGCGCTGGGTCAAGCAGAACTACCCGCAGATCGACGTGATCGGCGGCAACATTGCCACGGGCGCTGCTGCGCTGGCATTGGTGGAAGCCGGCGCCGATGGTGTCAAGGTCGGTATCGGCCCGGGCTCCATCTGTACGACCCGCATCGTGGCGGGTGTGGGCGTGCCGCAGATCATGGCCATCGACAACGTGGCCACGGCGCTCCGGGGCACGGGCGTTCCTCTCATCGCCGATGGCGGCATCCGTTACTCCGGCGATATCGCCAAGGCGTTGGCGGCCGGCGCCAGCGCCGTGATGATGGGCGGCATGTTCGCCGGCACCGAAGAAGCGCCGGGCGAGGTCATCCTGTTCCAGGGCCGCAGTTATAAAAGCTACCGCGGGATGGGCAGCATCGGCGCCATGCAGCAGGGCAGTGCGGACCGTTACTTCCAGGAGTCCAGCACAGGCAACCCCAATGCGGACAAACTGGTGCCGGAAGGCATCGAAGGCCGTGTGCCCTACAAGGGGTCGATGGTCTCCATCGTGTTCCAGATGGCGGGCGGTGTGCGCGCCGCCATGGGTTACTGCGGTTGCGCCACGATCGAAGAAATGAACAACAAGGCCGAGTTCGTCGAGATCACCACCGCAGGCATTCGCGAAAGCCATGTCCACGATGTGCAGATCACGAAGGAAGCGCCCAACTACCGCGCCGACTGATCTTGTCGCCACCACAGGCCCGAACCCTTCTTGCGGTGTTCGGGCCTTTGTTTTTTCCTCCCCCCGTCGCCTGCCATGCAACACCAGAAAATCCTCATCCTCGATTTTGGCTCCCAGGTCACCCAACTCATCGCGCGCCGTGTGCGCGAGGCGCATGTGCTCAGCGAAGTACACCCCTGCGATGTCACGGATGAATGGATCCGCGAATATGCCAAGGACGGTTCGCTCAAAGGGGTGATCCTCTCCGGCAGCCATGCCAGCGTGTACGAGGACACCACCGACAAGGCCCCGCAAGCCGTTTTCGAACTGGGTGTTCCCGTCCTGGGCATCTGCTACGGCATGCAGGCCATGGCCCACCAACTGGGCGGCAAGGTCGAGGGCGGGCACAAGCGCGAGTTCGGTTTCGCGGCGGTGCGTGCACGGGGCCACACGGAGCTGCTGCGCGACATTGCCGACTTCACCACGGAAGAAGGCCACGGCATGCTCAATGTGTGGATGAGCCATGGCGACAAGGTCACGGAACTGCCCCCGGGCTTCAAGCTCATGGCCAGCACCGAGAGCTGCCCCATCGCCGGGATGGCGGATGAAGAGCGCAAGTTTTATGCGGTGCAGTTTCACCCGGAAGTCACGCATACCGTGCAGGGGAAGGCGCTGCTGGAGCGGTTTGTGCTCGGTATCTGCGGCGTGCGTCCCGACTGGATCATGGGGGACTACATCTCCGAAGCGGTCCAGAAAATCCGCGACCAGGTGGGCGACGAAGAAGTCATCCTGGGGCTGTCCGGCGGGGTCGACTCCTCGGTGGCGGCGGCGCTGATTCACCGCGCCATCGGCGATCAGCTGACCTGCGTTTTCGTGGACCACGGCCTGCTGCGTTTGAACGAAGGCGACTTGGTCATGGAGATGTTCCAGGGCAAGCTGCATGCGAATGTCATTCGTGTCGATGCGAGCGATCTGTTCCTGGGCAAGCTGGCAGGCGTGAACGACCCGGAAGCCAAGCGCAAGATCATCGGCGGCGAGTTCGTGACGGTGTTCAAGCAAGAGGCCGCCAAACTGAAGGCGGGAGACAAGGGGCACAAGGGTGCCACCTTCCTCGCGCAAGGCACCATCTATCCCGATGTGATCGAGTCGGGCGGCGCCAAGAGCAAGAAGGCCGTCACCATCAAGAGCCACCACAACGTCGGCGGTTTGCCTGAGCAGCTCGGCTTGAAGCTGCTGGAGCCGCTGCGCGATCTATTCAAGGATGAGGTGCGCGAACTGGGCGTCGCCCTCGGGCTGCCGCCCGAAATGGTGTACCGCCATCCATTCCCCGGGCCGGGCCTGGGCGTGCGCATTCTCGGCGAAGTGAAAAAGGAATACGCCGATTTGCTGCGGCGCGCCGACGACATCTTCATTCAGGAACTGCGCAACTTCATTGATCCAGGCACTGGCAAGAGCTGGTACGAGTTGACGAGCCAGGCCTTCACCGTGTTCCTGCCCGTGAAAAGCGTGGGTGTCATGGGGGATGGGCGCACTTACGACTACGTGGTAGCCCTGCGCGCCGTGCAAACCAGTGACTTCATGACCGCGGATTGGGCAGAGCTGCCTTACGCGTTGCTCAAGAAAGTGTCCGGACGGATCATCAATGAGGTGCGCGGGATCAATCGAGTGACCTACGACGTCTCCAGCAAGCCGCCCGCGACGATTGAGTGGGAATGAACTGGCGTCTCCTCGATGGCAGATGGAGCGGATGTCCCATTGCCGGGGGCATCTGAACCGCTGGCGTTTGGTTCCGATTTGCGGCTTTGACTTTTATTCAGGGAGCAATTTATACCGGTCGGCCGCGGATGGATATAGCCCGCGACAAGGTGGGTCCGACTCCAAATAATGGATCGTCGAAGAAAAAATTAAGCCATAAAAAAAGCCACACGAATGTGGCTTTTTTTGTTGGCCAAGAAGCGTATTAGGCTTCCTTGTTTTCCTTGATGTTGAAGCCCATTTGGCTTTCCGCACCCTTGCCGCCTTGGTTGGTTTGTTCCCAGTACTGGGTCTTGACCTTGGCTGCCTGGAAGGCATAGTTCACCAGGACAGAGTCGCTGCCGTCGGTGCCGCTGACGGTCACGCTGGTCACCATCACGTCGGTCAGGGTGATCTTGCCGAATTCGATTTGCGTGCCGCCGGCCTTGCAAAGAGAGATTTCCACTTGGCCCAAGTGCTTGCCGGTGGAGCAGTGCTTGAGCACGGCCGGATAGCACTTGTCGATGGCGGCCACGATGTTCAGGTCATGGAAGGTGACCTTGCCGGCGCCGGCACCACCGCCGCTGGCCATGGAGTTCGGCTGGGTGGCACCCCAGGTGAACGAGTTGATGTCAGTCCAGCCCTTGTGGTTGGAGTCTTGCGACTCACCGCTGGCGCCTTCGACCTTCATGAACATATCGACTGACATTATTGCTTCTCCTGTAGTTGCGATGTTTGGTACGCAAAGTCAATGAAAAGTCTGCGGGCCCGTGAACAGATGGGACGCGCTGACCTGAAGAAACAGTCACTGTGTAGAAAGGCAGCAAGAGGAAAAATAAATGCCTGTGCGGCGATCTCCCTCTGGACCGCTTTTGCGATGCCGATCCGTGATCTGTTTATCTGCCGGCGATCATAAGAGTGCCGCGTGTCATTTCGGTGATACAAGTTCGGACTAATTGGCGCCCCAAAGAAACAGAGGAAACAATTTGTTTTGCGGTTTGAATTGGCTTCCATAGGTAACGGGTTGCTCGCATGTGAAGGTAGACTCGCCACTTCCAAAAAAGGGCGTGATGGCAAAGGGTCTTGTTTCGGATGCTGCGATCTGAGGGGTCTACAGCGTCCCGGGCCTATCGCTGTTCTATGATGCTGCGGCAGCACGCCAGGGCTCGGTCCGGGTCGTGCATGCAGGAACCCCGTCCACAATCCCACTTGGCCTGTTTGGCGGCAAGTGCTCCTGCTTTTCATCTCTGCCTTGGGGCTCGGTGCGCAGGGCACTCAGAGTTGACTTGATTCGTTCTTCAACTTCCACGACATAGATGCGCAAAAGCGTGAAAACATGCACAAGGAAATAAGTGGTTCGGCGAACTGCCTGGCTCCCGGTGTCCAGGTTGGTGAATACCGACTGAGCGATGTCATTGGAGAGGGCGGCTTTGGCATCGTCTACCGGGCCAGAGACTTGAGTCTTGATCGCATCGTGGCGATCAAGGAGTACATGCCATCGACGTTGGCGGGCCGAAAGGAGTCCAATCAGATCCACGTCCGCTCCCAGCACCGTGGCGCTTTCGACGCAGGTTTGCGCAGTTTCATCAACGAAGCGCGGCTGTTGGCGAAGTTCTCGCATCCTGCGCTGGTGCATGTCTATCGCTTCTTTGAGGCGAACGGTACTGCTTACATGGTCATGCAGTATTACGAAGGCCAGACTTTCCGGACGTTTTTGAACCAGCAGCCGAAGGCCATGGACGAACAATGGCTGTCGACCATCATCGCCCCCATCCTCGATGTGCTGGAGATGTTGCACGCTGCGGACTGCTACCACCGGGACATCGCGCCGGACAACATCTTCCTGCAATCTTCCGGCATGCCGGTGCTGCTGGATTTCGGCGCAGCGCGGCGAATCATCGGGGACATGACCCAGGCCCTGACCATGGTCTTGAAGCCGGGCTTTGCACCCATCGAACAGTACGTCGATGACGGCGCCATGCCCCAAGGCGCCTGGACGGATATCTACCAGTTGGGCGCGTTGCTTTATCTCTCGATCACCGGTCGTCCGCCTGCGACGTCGGTGGCTCGGATGATCAACGATCCGGTGTCCACCCTCGTGCCTGAAAACTGTCCAGGTTTCAGTGCCAGATTCCTCAGTGGCGTGCACCACGCTTTGGCGATCAAACCCCAGGACCGCCCGCAATCCATCGGCGATCTGCGGCACCTCCTGGGTTTGAAGACTGTCACCTTGTCATGGCCCAGTTCCGGTTTGATGGGTCTCAGTGTGGCCGAAGAAAGTGATCCTTCAGTGGATGCGCCCGTCCACGTCCCATCGGCGGTTGCGGCTCCAGCGGCATTTACTGCACCGCAGCTTCCTGCAGAGGCCGTTGCGCCAATCGCTCCTCACCCCGATGCGCGGCATGGCGCCGTGCCCAGCGAGGCTTATGCCCCCGTTGTGTCTGGCTTGGACACCGCACACCAGCAACGCCCATCCACTGACGTTCGGCCCTCCAAGGCTGCCAGTGCGCCGGTGCATGCGCCGCCATCGCCCTCTGCAGAGTCATCTGCGAAAGCGCAGTCCCGGAAAACCAAACCTGCGGCCAACCAACAAGGTGCCGCACATGCCCCGCCAACCAAGCGCCCCATGTGGCTGATCCCTGCATTGGGCTTCGCTGCATTGGTTGTTGCGGCAGGTGGCGCATGGTGGATCACCAGTGGTGATGACGCTGCGAAGACAGCCGCCGTGGCCCAGGATGCCCAGGAATCGGACCAATGGATGCTGGCGGCCCGCATCAATACGCCCGATTCATTGCGGACTTATTTGAGTCTTTTCCCCAATGGTGTGCACCGTGTTGAAGCCGAAGAACGAATTGCTGCGCTGACGTCGGCCATGGCGCCGGCCTCGGTTCCCGTAACGCAGCAGGCCCCGGCTTCGGCTCCTGTGATGGCGGCATCGGCACCCACGGTGGTGGCGGATGTTGCACCCGCGAAGCTGCCTCCCGCATCCGTGCCGACGCCGGCGGCTTCGGTTCCTGCAGCGCCGAGTGCTCTGCCCACGTCTGAGGAGGCCGTGCGTGTACCTGCGCAGGTAACCCGCACGGCAGATGCCGAAAACAAAGGCAAGATTATTTTGCGCGTCATGCCATGGGGGAACGTATCGGTCGACAGGGTGCCGGCAGGAACGACTCCGCCATTGACCCAGTTGACCTTGTCCGAGGGGCTTCACCGAATCGATATCTCCAACCCGGTTGCGCCCACCGTGACACAGATGGTGTTGGTGAAAAAGGGCGAGTCGGTCGTTTTAACGCACAAGTTCGAATGATGCATTTCAGGCCATTCATTGCGCTTGGACGCGTTGCTTGTCTGGTGGCGCTGAGTCACGCGCCGTTGCTTCACGCCGCTGCAGATTGCGACGAAAAACCCGCACCCGGCAGGTCTGAGACGGCCCCGGTCAACACCGGCCGGCAATATCTGGGTCAAGGCATTGCGTTGTTTGACGCCAAAGATTTTCAGACCGCCGAGCGCGCGTTTCAATCGGCCTTGTTCGCCGGCCTGCCGGATGGACAGGAGCGCGCATCAGCGCATAAGTATTTGGCATTCATCTATTGCACGAACGGAGAGGGAAAGCGCTGCGAATCGGAATTCGACGCGGCGTTCGCTGTACGCCCCTCGTTCAAGATCGATGGTTATGAACTCAACAACACGCCCTGGCGCAGCGCTTATTTCCGTTCGCAGGCACGATGGGCCACCCGCTGCGGTAAACCGGTGCTGGATGCCTCTGTAGACCCTGCGACAACCCCGGGTACTGCCCGTGCCGCGGAGGCGGTCACTGCAGCTGCGGTTCCCGCATCCCGGATGACTGCCGCTCAGACATCGAATTCCGTGCCGGTCAGCGCGCTGTTCAAGACTGCAGAGAAAGACGCTGCATTCAATGTCCGCATTCGGCTGTCGCCCTGGGGGCACGTGCAAGTCGATGGCAAGGCGATGGGGGTGAGTCCTCCATTGACGCAGTTGAAGTTGCCGGCTGGCTCCCATTCGCTGGAGTTGTCTAATCCAGGCTTTGAAACCGTTAAGAAAGTGATCACTGTCATTGATGGTGAGACGTTCACCATCGAACATGATTTTGATGCGAGGTAGCATGAAATACAGATTTCCTTTAATCGTTGGCCAGTGCATGCTCGGCCTGTTGCTGACTGCCTGCCAGACGCCCCCTCAGGCCACGGCAACGCCGGGAGCGGATGCCGCAAGTCAGCAGCCGGCCGTGCCTGAACCTGCCAAGCAGGATCCTGTGGCTGCCAAGGAGCAAGCGCTGGCGCGTGCCTTGGATGTGTATGCAGATGGTCGTTACGACGATGCGATTGCTGCGTTGACCCCTCTGATCGGCGCTGCTGAACTTCCGCTGGCCTCTCAGGTAAAAGTGCTCAAGTTCATCGCCTTCAGCCACTGTGCGATGGGCCGGCTCAGGCAATGTCGCCAGCATTTCGATCTGGCGCTCGAACAGGATCCCACCTTTCAGCTGACCGAGGCGGAAAAGGGGCACCCCGTTTGGGGCCGGGAGTTCAATGCGGCGCGCGCTGCGGCAGCCCGTGCAAAGCAGCGCAGCAATCGAAAAGCCCCTTAAGCAAAGCGGATCAGTCAGGCACCGTCCATGGATAAAGTCGAACTCAGAGTCGCTCAACAGGCCGATCTTGCAGTAGATCGGACTTGGTCTGCAGTTTTCGGCGTTGCCGGAGGCACCATCGGTCGCGGAGGGCAGAACAAGTTGGTGCTGCCCGACTCCGATGCCAGTGTGGCCCGCGTGCATGCGATGGTCCGCATGGAGTCCGAGGCGGCTTTTATCGCCAACCTTTGCGAACGCCGCTCCATCACCGTAGCCGGACAGGAGGTACGCTCTGGTGAAGAGGTGCCGCTGGCGATCGGCGATGAAGTGGTCATCGGCCCTTATCGCTTGTACGCGTTGCTGCCGGGGCAGGCCTTGCCTGCTCCAGTGGCACCTGCCGTTAAAGCAGATGTTGCGCCGGTCGCACCTCTGGAGGCCGCACCCGCTGCCGCTCCGCAAACGCCGGCAAGCGACCTCCTGGAGGAGTTGCAAGTCCCGGCTGATGCGGGCGACACCAATCCTTTTGCCATCCTGGGCCTGGTTTCAGACCCCATCGAGGCATCCTCCGACGCGGAACCGCCGACCGTGCCTGCGTTCATGGCGATGCCTCACGAAGAGGTGGCCGCTGCCGGGGTGCCTCCTGGTGTGCCGGCCGAGCCTCTGGTCTCCGATTCGTCCCGGGACACCCGTTTGCAAGTGCCTGTGCTGCCGGCAGACCTATCTCCAACTGCAGGTGTTGCCACTGCGCCGCTGCCTTCCGGATGGGACGATACCCCAATGCCTCGGAACGCGCCGGCAGCTGCGCATCGGGCACTGGTCATCCCGGACGATTTCGATCTGTTTGCACAGGACCCGAAGAAGCAGGCGCAAAAGGGCGACCCCTGGGCCGGTGGCTTGCAGACGAAGAGTCTGACGGACGTCGCCAATCTTCGTCATGACGAGTTGCTGAAAGCGTTGCCGGTTTCCGGACGCTTCGAGCATCAGATGGACAATCCTGCCCATGCAGGCCTGCCCAAGGCGCTGGATCCCCGCAACGAGTTGGACCCGTTGCGTTTGTTTCAGCAGGACCGCGAATCGCCAGCCCTTCAAGACACTTCACTTGCAGTGCCTGGATGCGATCTATCGCAGGCTTTCAGCATGCCGAAGAGTACGGCTGCTGGAAG
Organism: Acidovorax sp. SUPP950; assembly: GCF_030158935.1. Classification (NCBI taxonomy): domain Bacteria; kingdom Pseudomonadati; phylum Pseudomonadota; class Betaproteobacteria; order Burkholderiales; family Comamonadaceae; genus Acidovorax; species Acidovorax sp. SUPP950. The sequence goes on from NZ_BQXE01000004.1 coordinate 112,473, forward strand.
CGGTACGGACGAGCGTCTCCCTGTGGGGGCGCTGGGCATCGAGGCCATCAGCGTCGATGCGGCGGTGTCTTCCACGAAGGCCAAGGTCGTGCCCCCCGATCTGGCGATACCGTTACCGAACGAGCCTGTGATAGCGCCTTTGCCAGGCCTTCGCAAGGTGGAGGGGCTGAACCTGGACAGTTTCGGAAGCGGATTGCCTGCAGCGGATTCCGATTGGCTGCCTCCCATTGAGCCGGTGTCTCCGGTCCTGGAAAAAAGTGCAGTCCCGCCGGCGTTCCTGGAGGATCGGACAGTGCAACACCGGGGCGAAATCATGTCCTTTGCGGCACCTTTGGAGCCGCTTCCACCGTCCAATTTGCCTGCACCTGCACCTGCACCTGCACCTGCACCTGCACCTGCACCTGCACCTGCACTCTCGCCTTCGCCTTCGCCTTCGCCTTCTTCCGACTTTCCTGCACCGGCTACCTTGCCAGGCCTGGCGGCCATGCCTCCCGCGGAGTTGAGCGCGTTGGTCACCGCTTTTCTGGACGGCGCCGGGGTGCTGCCCAAAAAGCTGGAACCCACGCTCACGCCGGAATTCATGCGATCTTTTGGCGAGGCGTTCCGTGTCGCAGTGCAGGGAACCATTGACTTGCTGGCAGCCCGCTCCGAGATCAAGCGGGAGTTCCGCGCGGGCGTCACGGTGATCGCCTCCGGTGCCAACAACCCCTTGAAGTTTTTGCCCACGCCGGATGGCGTCATCATGCAGATGATCGGACAGAATTTTCCGGGGTTCATGCAGCCAGTTCCGGCCATGAAGGACGCCTACCAGGATCTTTGTGTGCACCAGTTGGCATTGATGGCCGGTATTCGGGCGGCCTATGCCGAGGCGCTGGCCCGCTTTGATCCGGTCGAGCTGGAAAAGCAGGCCGCTTCCATTGGCGGGATGCTTGGAAAGGTTTCCTCCATCGGCCGCAAGGCGGCTTTGTGGGACGAGTACAAGAAAAACTTCGATGCCATCCGTCGGGACGCGGAGGACGATCTCACTGCCTTCTCTGGCCAGGCCTTTCTGGAAGCCTATGAGAACGCGGAAGCCGCTGCAAAGGCCAAGTTGTGATTGCACATGTTGTTGGCGATCAGTACCGGTTCCGTCTCACCGCAGCGTCGCTCTCGGACAGGGGCTCGCGCGCGACCAACGACGATTTCCTGGGAATGGTGGATGTAGGAGGCCGCGGGTTTTGTTGCGCATTGGCTGATGGGGCTGGTGGCCACGGTCACGGCGGATTGGCTGCGCGGCTGACGGTCAACGCGGTCCTTGATGGGTTTCGCCACAACCCGCTGTTCGCCCCCGCAGGCCTGGCCTCGTTGATTTCGCTGGCCGAGCATACGGTCGCGGTGGAGCAACCGGTGTCGGTTTCCCGCAGGCACATGAGTGCCACGGTGGTCCTGCTGTGCCTGGACTTGGCCAAGGGTCGGGCGCTCTGGGCGCATTGGGGCGATTCACGGCTGTATTGGTTCAGGGACCAGCGAGTGCATCGCATGACGGAAGACCACAGCGTAGTGCAACAACTGCTGCATGCGGGGGTCTATCGCAACGAGGACCCCCGGGACCTTCCCAATCGAAGCGTTCTTGCGGGCGCTGTCGGGGCCGAATCGCAGATTCCTCCTACCGTGCTTTCCAAAGCCGTCGATCTGGTGGCGGGAGATGCCTTCCTGCTGTGTTCGGATGGACTTTGGGAAGGCATTCATGAAGACGATATGGAAGAGGCACTGCGGCTCAGCCAGAACCCGGAAGATTGGCTGGAGCACATGGAGACCACGCTGCGCGCGCAGGGGAAGCCGCACCAGGACAACTTCAGCGCATTCGCCATTTGGGTGTCACCCAGTGAAGACGGGCTGTGAAACCAGTTCTACCAACAAAGGAATCGACGATGCTTGATCGGGTTTATGGATTGCGCCGTGCTTTGCTCGGAGGGGCCGTGGGTGTTGGCGTATTGGGTCTCGCTGGGTGCGGAGTCATCAGTTCGATGAACCGTCCTCAGGAAGCCCCTACGGCCGTTCCTTCAGCCGTGTTCGAAGTGGTTGCCGACGCCAAGCTCAATCCCGATGTGCATGGCGCTCCCAAGCCCATCTTGCTTCGAATGTACGAATTGCGTGCCACCGCTGCGTTCGACAAAGCCAGTTTTCTGGACCTTCAAGAAAAAGACGAAGCGCAGTTGGCAAGCGACTTCGTGCGCCGTGAAGAGTTTCTGGTGGTCCCAGGGGAGCGGCGCGTCTTTGAGCGAAAAGGAAGTGCCGAGGTCCGTGCCTTTGCATTCTTCGCGGGCTATCGTGACCTGGAGAAAAGCACTTGGCGCGCCACTGCGCCGGCACCCAATTCGGTGGAGATGCGCCGGCGCTGGTGGGGTCTGGGTGAGACTGAACGCCTGAAGCCCGTGCGCTATCTGGTCACCGTCTCCCAGGATGCCGTCAAAGTTCAAATCCAAGAAAAAACGCAGTAACTATCATGGTCTGGCAGCGCAAGGTCGTATGGGCGGAGGGCATGTTCTTGCGCCCTCAGCATTTTCAGCAGCAAGATCGATTCACCGATTTTCTGGTGCAGGCACGTACGCTGCCCACGCAGTTCTTCTTCTGGGGGTTTTCGAGCCTCGTCCTGGACACGGAGCTTCTCGCGTTGGGCAAGATCGGCTTGATCTCTGCCGAAGGGGTGTTGCCGGACGGTACGCCTTTCAGCTTTCCCCACCACGACGAGCCCCCGCCTGCGTTGAGCATCGGCAAAGACGTCAAAGACACGGTCATTCATCTGGCTTTGCCGATGCGCAGGCGCATGGCTGCTGAAGTGTCTCTGGGATCCGAGCCGAGCGCACTCGTGCGCTACGCTGCAGAAGTGATCGAAGTGGCGGATTCCAACGACGTTGGAGCGCAGGCTGCCGAGGTGCAGGTCGGGCAGATCAAGCTCGCGCTGCGTGCATCGCACGACATTGCCGATGGCTGGGTCAGTCTGCCATTGGTGCAGGTGGTGGAGCGCCGCGCAGATGGCTCGCTGCTGTTGGATCCCACCTTCATACCCACGGTCGTCACCAATGCCGATATGTCCAACCTTGCGGTGTTCTGCCGTGAGCTGTTTGGCCTGCTGCGCCAGCGTGGCGCTGCGTTGGAGGAGCGCTTGACCCAGCCGGGGCGCGGCGGCGTGGGGGAGGTCGGCGACTTCCTGATGCTCCAGTTCCTGAACCGCTGGGAGCCGGCGGTGGAGCACTGGGTTCGGATCCGCGCCATCCATCCTGAGCGGCTGTTCGATGACCTGCTCAAAATGGCGGGCGAACTGGCCACCTTCACGCGCGACCAGAGGCGTCCTGCGCCCATGCCTGCCTATGACCATGACGATTTGCGAAGCTCTTTCCTGCCATTGATGCTGGAGCTGCGGCGTGGCTTGTCTTCAGTGCTGGAACAAAACGCCATCCAGATCGAACTGCAGGAACGCCAGTATGGCGTGCATGTCGCACTGATCCCGAGCACCGAACTCCTGACCAGTTGCGACTTCGTGCTGGCGGTCCATTCGCAGGCGACGGTGGAGTTTCTGCGGGCGCACTTTCCGACCCAGATCAAACTGGGCCCGGTGGAGCGCATTCGGGACTTGGTCAATCTGCATTTGCCTGGCGTCACTCTGCGGTCCCTGCCGGTCGCTCCCCGCGAAATTCCTTACCACGCCGGCTACTCGTATTTCGAGTTGGATACAGCGCACGACCTGTGGCGCCAACTTCAAAACTCCGGCGGCCTGGCCTTGCACGTCTCCGGCGAGTTTCCTGAACTGCAGCTTGAGATGTGGGCCATTCGCCGTTAAGAACCGATATGTCCATTCAAACCTCTGGCAATGTATTTGCCTTCGATACGGGCACTGGAGCCGCTGCGCCACGGGCCGGGACCACGGCACCTCACACCCCTGGCGGCGCGGTGCGCGAAACAGCGCTTCCGGATGTCGTCAGCGGGGGTAACCCCCTCGTGGCTGCCTCCAACACGCTGCTGAATCTGATCCCTCAGATCCGGGCCATGGCCACCAATGGCGACCCTGGTGGATTTCAGCAGTTTCTGCTGGAAAACATCCGGCAGTTCGAAAGCCGGGCCGGCAACACCGGCGTGCCGATGGAGACCATCATCGGTGCCCGGTACTGCATCTGCACGGCGATTGACGAAGCGGCGGCGCAGACCCCTTGGGGTGGCTCGGGTGTCTGGCCCAAGTACAGCCTGCTGGTTGCGTTGCACAACGAAACCTGGGGCGGTGAGAAGTTTTTCCAGTTGCTCTCCAAGCTGGTGCAGACGCCCAATCAGCACATCGACCTCATCGAGTTGATGTATTTCTGCCTGATGCTGGGTTTCGAAGGCCGGTACCACGTCGTCGAAAACGGCAAGAGCCAGTTGGAGAGCCTCAAGGCCCGTCTGCTTCAAGTCATCGAAGGGGCGAGGGGGGACCGCAGCGGTGCCTTGTCGCTGCATTGGCGTGGCGTTCAGCGCGCGGCGGTGCCGCCGTGGACCTTGATTCCCTTTTGGGTGGCGGCCGCACTGGCCTTGCTGATCGCGTTTTTGATCTTCCTCTGGTTCAACTACCGCCTCGCATCGCGGTCCGACGATCTGTTCGCATCAATCAACGGTATCCGGCTTCCGCAGGCCCCTGCCGTCATCGCCGCCGCGCCCAAGCCCAGGTTGCGCCAGTTCCTGGAGCCCGAAATTCGAGAGGGTCTGGTGGAGGTGAACGACCTGGCGGATCGAAGCATCATCATCCTGCGCGGCGATGGGTTGTTCGATGCCGGGGCCACGGTGGTCAAGCCTCGGTACGTCGGCGTGATCGAGCGCATTGCGGCTGCGTTGAACGAGGTGTCCGGGAAGGTGGTGGTCAATGGCTACACCGACAACTCTCCCATCCGCACCGCCCGGTTTCCTTCCAACTGGCATTTGTCCCAGGAACGTGCGCAGGCTGTCACCACGATGCTGACGAAGAGCGTCTCCGATGGGCGCAGGTTGCATGCCGAAGGCCGTGCAGAAAGCGATCCGGTAGCGCCGAACACCACGCCGGAAGGCAGGGCGCTCAACCGCCGCGTGGAGATCGTTTTGCATGTTGCCCCGCAGACCCGTGACAGCGAGCTGCAACTCACCCCGGGTGCAAATCCCCAGGGCGGCGCCACCAATCAAAAATAAGCATGTTCCGCAAGATATTCGATTTCCTGTTCAACCGGTTCACGCTGGTCCTGCTGGGGCTGGTGCTCTTGAGCTTGGTCATCTGGTTCATCGGACCGCTCATTTACATCAAGCCATACCAACCCCTGGAAAGCCCTCAGGTCCGTGGCTGGTTGATCTTTGCGATCTTCGCGTTCTGGTTCTTGAAGCTTTTGGTCCAGTGGTGGCGTGCGAAGCAGATGAACGCTCGCCTGCTGTCCCAACTGGCCCGGTTCGGCACGGGTGACCGGCCGGCTGAAAAAGCCGGTCCAGGGGAAGAAGAAGTCGCAGAACTCGAAACCCGCTTCAAGGAGGCGATCAGCGTTTTGAGCAAGACGCGCTTTGGACAAACGGAACAAGGCTGGTTCGGACGGCTGAATCGCCGCTACATCTACCAGTTGCCCTGGTATCTGATCATCGGCTCGCCCGGTTCCGGCAAGACCACGGCGCTGGTCAATTCCGGTCTGGATTTTCCGCTGGAGGCGCAGTTTGGAAAGGCTTCGATTCGGGGCGTGGGTGGCACGCGCAATTGCGACTGGTGGTTCACCGATCAGGCGGTGCTTCTGGACACCGCAGGACGTTACACGACCCAGGAAAGCGATGAGACGCAAGACAAGGCCGCCTGGGGCGGATTCTTGTCTTTGCTGCGCCGATTCCGGGGGCGGCAGCCTGTCAATGGCGTGCTGGTCACGTTGAGTGTTCAGGAGTTGCTGAGCAGCACCGACGCGGAGCGTGAACGCCTTGCGCGGCTGATTGGTATGCGCCTGGGCGAGCTGTGCGAAGAGCTCGCCATCAAGTTCCCCGTGTATGTGCTGGTCACCAAGACCGACTTGCTGGCGGGGTTCAACGAGTTCTTCGGCAACATGAACCGCGAGGAGCGGGCCCAGGTCTGGGGCTTCACCAGCCCGTACAACGAAGGGGGCGTGCAAGAGGAACCGGCAGCCCGCTTCCGTGCTGAGTTCGACGAACTGGCGGGGCAGATCAACCGCCTCTTGCCGCAGCGCCTGCTTTCCGAGCCTGACTTGTCGCGACGGGGGCTGATCTACGGCCTTCCTCAGCAATTCGTCGGTTTGCGCGATGTGTTGCAGGAAACGCTTTCCACCATCTTCGCATCGTCCCGTTTCAAGGAAAAGCCGCTTTTCCGCGGCGTGTATTTCACCAGCGGAACGCAAGAGGGCATGCCGTTCGACCGGGTGCTTTCAGCACTCTCGCGCCGGTTCGCGGTTCCCTCGCCCGCAGGGGCTTCGGTGGGAGCCAAGAGCGGGAAAAGCTATTTCATTGAAACGCTGCTCAAAGGCGTGATGTTCAATGAAGCGGGCTTGACCGGCCGCAATGCCAAGAAAGAACGTCAGTTGCGCCTTGCCCAGGCCGGAGGGCTGATTGCCCTGGTTCTGGCCCTGGTCGGCGTGACCGTCGCATGGACCGTCAGCCACGACAACAACGTCGCCTACATCGGAGAAGTGAAAGACCGGGTTCCGGCACTCAAGCAGGCGGTCAACGACGCCCGCGACGCCGACCCGGAAGACATGGTGAGCTTGCTGCCGCTGTTGAACAATGCGGAGACCCTGGCCGTGAGCCAGCGCTACGATGGCGACTCTGCCCCGTTGAGCTGGCGCCAGGGCCTGCTGCAGGTGCCCAAGGTCCAGACGGCTGCGGACGCCACCTACATGCGCCTGCTCGAAGATGCCTGGCTTCCGCGCCTGTCCCGGCATTTGCGCCGGTCACTGCAGCAGACGTCCACCAGCAACCCGGAGGCGAGCTTCGAAGCGTTGAAGGTCTACCTGATGCTGTACGAGCCCGAGCGCTTCAATCCCAAGGCCATCCGCGCATGGATGGTCAACGATTGGGAAACGTCTCTTCCGCCTGGCTTGGTGCAATCTGGCGTGGTCAACCAGTTGGCCCACCACCTCGACAATCTGATGCAGGACCGCGCGCTGGTGGCACCGGTGCCGATGGATCAGCAACTGGTGGCCGAAGTGCGCCAGCGGCTGGCCCAGATGTCACCAGCCCAACGGGCCTACAGCCGGCTCAAGCAACTGCTGCTGACGGGCAATTCCTTGCCGCCTGAATTCACGGTGGTTCGCGCCAGCGGGCCCGAGGCGCCGCAGGTATTCTCCCGCCGCAGTGGCCGTCCGCTGACCCAGGGTATTTCCGGCCTGTTCACCTATGACGGGTACTACGGGGCGTTCGCGCAGGAACTGCCCAAGGTCACGGCCTTGTTGTCCCAGGAGGAGAGCTGGGTGCTGGGCAAGGCCGATGGGCGGCGCAGCACGGCCAACGAAGTGCTGACCGGCCAGCTGGCGCTCGAGGTCAAGCGGCTTTACCTGATGGAGTACGCCAAGCTATGGGAGGACTTCCTGGCCGATGTGCGACCGGTGCGCATCGCCTCCCTCGATCAGGCGGGAGAGCAGGCTCGCCTGTACTCTGCCGCCAATTCCAGCCTGGAGCAGTTCATTCGCGCCGTCGCTAAGGAAACCACCCTTGGCCAGCGTCCGTCTGCAGGGGGAGGAACCAGCAGTTGGCTGGGAGAGAAAATCAACCGCATCAAGGAAGAGCAGGAGCAGTTGAGCCGCCTGACGGGCAAGCAGGTGAATGTGGGGGGGCTCACCTCCAGCGGTACGCTGGAGGCGGATCTGGTCGATTTCCGCTTCCGCGAATATCGGCGGCTGGCCACCTCGAACGGTTCGGGCCCTTCTCCCATGACCGCCAGCCTGCAGGTGCTGAACGAGGCGGCCGCAGTGATCGCATCGGCACGGCAGCAGGTCAGTGCCGGTGGAACGGTGCCGCCTTCGCTGTCCGCCACGCTGGAGCGGGTGCGCACGGAAGCCAAGCGCGTGCCGCCGCCCCTGAACGTCATGTACGAAGATCTGGCGGGAGCCACTTCGGCTTTCGTGGGGCGCGACGTGCGGGCCGCTGTGGGCGGAAATCTCAACGCCACGATCGGCGCCTTTTGCCGGCGCGCGATCCTGGGTCGCTATCCCTTCACGCGCAGCGCTGGCCGCGATGTGACGACGGATGACTTCGCCCGCCTGTTCTCCGTGGGCGGCACCATGGATGAATTTTTCCGGACTACGCTGCAGCCAATGGTCGATATCTCCACCAATCCCTGGAGCTTCAAGCAGGGTGTGGACGGTTCGCCCGTGGGCGGCTCTGCTGCGCTGGCTTCGTTCCAGCGTGCCTCCGTCATTCGGGATGTCTATTTCCGGGCCGGGGGCAAGGCGCCGTCGATCCGGCTGGACATCAAGCCCTTGGAGATGGATGCTGCCATCACGCAAATGGTGCTGGATGTTGATGGCGAAGTCCTGCGCTACCAGCATGGACCTCAGATTCCGAAGTCGGTGAACTGGCCGGGAGCTCGTGGCACGGGGCAGGTCCGGTTGCAATTGACCGGATCGGGGGCTGAAAACACTGGCTTGGTCACCGAGGGGCCCTGGGCATTGCACCGGTTCTTCGACCGGGCGCAGATTCTTCCCGGCAACGCACCCGAGCGCTTCATTGCCGCTTTCAACATCGACGGACGGCGCCTGCGATTCGAAATCACCACAGGCAGTGTGTTGAATCCTTTCCGTCTTAAAGCCATGGAGGAGTTCGAGTGTCCTGGCAACCTGTGAGTCAAGCATCGCCACAAGTGCAGTCCCGCATCTCCTGGTTTGGAAAGCTGCCGGGGCAGGGCGATTTCGTGGGACGCAGGATGCCCCGCGCCATCGGTGACGAATGGGACGCTTGGGTGAGCCGTGGGCTGGACCAACTGCGTGCGCAGGGACCCGGGCAATGGGAGCCTGGCTTTATTCAGTCGCCACTGTGGTTCTTCATTGCCAGCCTGGGCGGGAAAACTTCGCCAGTGTGCGGCGTGCTGGCCCCCAGTGCGGACCGCATCGGGCGGTGCTATCCCATCACGGCAGTGGCCATCGCCACCGATCGGACCAGCGCTTTGGTATCCGACCCGACGCTGGAACGGTTCTTCTTCGGCACGCGGGACGCCATCATCGAGGCCCGCAGGCTGGCCCTGCCTGCGGAAGAGTTGGATGCAAGGCTTTCCGTATTGCCATGGCCGTTTCACGCAGACCAGTCGGCACCAGCGGCTGCACCTTCGATGGCGGGCATCCTGGCGGACCTGGGGCTGAGTCCATCGTCCAGTGGCAGCACAGTCAATGGCCGGCCCTGGAGCGCCGGGCGCGATATCCTGCGATCGCAACAGGCGCGCAGCGTCTGGTGGTCCGATGCGGCTGGGGGGCACGAAATGGTGGAGCACGGCGGCGCCTTTGATGGCCATCTGTTCTCTCGGCTTTTCAAAAAGGCTTCCTAGCCGTGTCGGTGCCCTTCGTTCTTCTTTTGTTGAGCCCGAGCGAGCCTCTTCGATGCGAACAGACAGGTATTTGAATGATTGATCTTGACGCCCTGCTGGCGCCCACCAGCGATGCCCCACCGTGCGGTGAGGATCTGACGTACGACGCCGAGTTTCTCGCCTTGGAAAACGCCGCGAACGGCAAGCCGGAGCAGCAATTTGGCGAGACCGTGATCCCGGCGGAACCGCCGGACTGGCGTGAAGTGGAGAAACGCTCCACTGCGCTTCTGTCCCGCACCAAAGACATCCGGGTGGTGGCGAAGCTGTCCCATGCCTTGACCAACACACAGGGCGTGCGCGGCATGTCCCAGGGCGTGCAGTTGATGTCGGCCATGTTCAGCCAGCATTGGGATCACCTCCATCCGCTGCCGGAAGACGGCGATCACTTCATGCGGATGAATGCGGTGGCTTCGCTGAACGACGTGACCGGACAACTGCGAGATATTCGCCAACAAGATTTCTTGCGGTCTGCTGCGGGTGCGATCAATGTCCGGGACGCGGAAGCACTGGCACGCGGCACGGCAGCCGACGGCACCATCAAGATGTCGCTGGATCAGTTGCGTGGTGCCGTGTTCGATGCGTGGCGGCAGGGCAACGAAACGCTTCGCGCATGGGTTGTGGCCAGCGAGGCTTTCGATTCGATGCAAGCCATCTTCCATGATCGGCTCGACGCGGATCAACGACCTGATCTGGAGCAGATTCGCGGCGTGTTCAGCGTGCTTCGCGATCTGATTCCCAAGGATGCCGATGCTGCCGCGCCGGTGTCGGAAGCGGTGGAAGAGGCGGGGGGCGTACCTGTTGAAACTCCTCTGGCTACTGCATCCAACCAGGGATTTGCGCTGCGCACGCGGTCCGATGCCGTGTCGCGCCTGATGGAGATTGCTGAATTTCTGGAACGCACGGAGCCCACCAATCCTGCTCCCTTGCTGATCCGAAGGGCCGTGCGACTGATGGGCCTGGACTTTCTTGACATTCTTCGTGAACTGTCTCCAGACAGCGTGGCCCAAGTGGAAAATATCACTGGCGTGAAGAGCCCTCTGTAAACGTTTTGTAGCATCTAAGCGCGAAGGGCTGGAGATACTTGCGGGACGGTGCGTCGTGCGGATACTGCAGCCTGTCCAAAGTTCCATTCATGGGTTTGAGCCTGAATCTGCGCACCATCTCTGCGGTATGTTCCAGTAGCGGAGTGGTGATCCAGCCGACCAAGAACGGTGATGCGGCGTGCCCAAAGAAATGGGCGTTCCATTTTGTTATGAATTTGTAAGTTGGTGTTGTTGCGAAGTCGTTGTAATTGCGATGCCTTCACAAGACCCTACGCTCACGTTTTATAAATCCTAGGAAAAGAGAAGTTACATCATGACACTGAGCAAAACGGGCAAGAGTGGTCAGAAATTCATCGCTCGCAATCGCGCGCCCCGGGTCCAGATCGAATACGACGTGGAAATCTACGGCTCTGAAAAGAAAGTGCAGATCCCGTTTGTGATGGGCGTGATGGCCGACTTGTCCGGCAAGCCTGTCGAAGCTTTGCCGGAGATTGCCGACCGCAAATTCCTGGAAATCGACATCGATAATTTCGATGCGCGGATGAAGTCCATTAAGCCCCGCGTCTCTTTCAACGTGCCCAACACCCTGACTGGCGATGGCCGCCTGCACATCGAGCTCACGTTCGACAGCATGGAGGATTTTTCGCCCGCGGCCATCGCCCGCAAGGTCGGTGCACTCAACTCCATGCTGGAGGCTCGCACTCAGTTGCACAACCTGCTTTCGTACATGGACGGCAAGCAAGGGGCCGAAGAATTGATCAGCAAGGTCTTGAAGGATCCGGCATTGCTCAAATCGCTCGCTGCCATGCCCAAGCCGGCCGACAGCGCTGAACCATCGACGGACGTGAAATAAGCGAGGAGTGACCCGACCATGAACGCACGCCAAATGGAAGCGGCACCAGCCGCCCAGACACTCGAAGGCAACGAATTCGCGTCGTTGCTGCAAAAAGAATTCAAGCCCAAGACCGATCAGGCACGCGAGGCCGTCGAAGCCGCGGTACAGACCTTGGCCCAGCAGGCCCTGGCGGCCTCCGCCACGCTGTCGGATGACGCCTATCAAACGGTGCAGGCGATCATTGCGGAAATCGACCGCAAGCTGTCCGAACAGGTGAACCAGATCATTCACCACAGCGAATTCCAGCAACTGGAAGGCGCATGGCGCGGTCTGCACCATCTGGTCCACAACACCGAAGTGGACGAGATGCTCAAGATCCGCGTGATGAACATCTCCAAGAAGGAACTGCATCGCAACATGCGGCGCTACAAGGGGGTGGGCTGGGACCAGAGCCCCATCTTCAAGAAGGTGTACGAAGAGGAATACGGTCAGTTCGGTGGCGAGCCCTTCGGCTGCCTGGTGGGCGACTACCACTTCGACCACAGCCCGACCGATGTGGAATTGCTGGGCGAACTGGCCAAGGTGTCTGCCGCGGCGCATTGCCCCTTCATTTCCGGCGCCTCGCCCGCCATGATGCAGATGGAGTCCTGGCAGGAACTGGCCAATCCCCGCGATCTGACGAAGATCTTCACCAACACCGAGTACGCCGCCTGGCGCAGCCTGCGCGAGTCCGATGATTCGAAATACATCGGCCTGGCCATGCCGCGGTTCCTGGCGCGCCTTCCCTACGGTGCCAAGACCAACCCGGTGGACGAATTCGATTTCGAAGAGGAAACCGCCAGCGGCGATCACAGCAAGTATTGCTGGGCCAACTCGGCCTATGCGATGGCCGTGAACATCAACCGCTCGTTCAAGTACTACGGCTGGTGCACATCCATCCGCGGAGTCGAGTCCGGCGGCGCGGTGGACAACCTGCCTGCCCACACCTTCCCGACGGACGATGGTGGCGTGGACATGAAGTGCCCGACCGAAATCGCCATCAGCGACCGCCGCGAAGCAGAACTCGCCAAGAACGGCTTCATGCCCCTGGTGCACCGCAAGAACTCCGATGTGGCCGCATTCATCGGTGCGCAGTCGCTGAACAAGCCGGCCGAGTACTACGACGCCGATGCCACGGCCAATGCCAATCTGTCCGCGCGCCTGCCTTACATGTTCGCCTGCTGCCGCTTTGCGCACTACCTCAAGTGCATCGTGCGCGACAAGATCGGCTCGTTCAAGGAGCGTTCCGACATGGAGCTGTGGCTGAACGACTGGATCATGAATTACGTCGATGGCGATCCCGCCAATTCTTCGCAGGAAACCAAGGCCCGCAAGCCGCTGGCGGCTGCCGAAGTGCAAGTGGAAGAGGTTGAGGGCAACCCGGGGTACTACACCTCCAAGTTCTTCCTGCGCCCGCACTATCAGCTCGAAGGCCTGACCGTTTCGCTGCGCCTGGTTTCCAAGCTGCCGTCGGTCAAGCAAGCCGGCAACTGATCCAGCGCTGTAGAGGGCGGGCGTCGGGGGCATGACTCCCTTGCCTGTCGAACCATCGCAGCGCTGACTTTCGAAGGGCGCAAACCAAGGGGTGCCTGTCATGGCATCTGCTTGGTCTTGCGCTGGCATCCTGCAGGGAGGGTGCATCGGCGGCGCTGTCTTCATGCCCCCTTTCGTTCAAGGTCCCACCCATCCCATGATCTTTGATTCCAAGCTTCCGTTGGATACGCAGCTAAGTTCTTTGAAGGAGGCGATTCGCAAGGATCCGGCGGATGCGTCTCTGCGCGTTTACTACTTCCAGATGCTGGTGCTGTTCGGCGAGTGGCAGAAGGCGCTCGACCAGTTGCAGATCTGCGCGCAACTGGACAGCAAGACGGCGCCGATGGCCAAGGCCTATCGCGAGGTGATTCTTTGCGAAGTGGCTCGGCGGGACGTGTTCGCCGGCCGGCGCACGCCGCAGATTCTGGGGGACCCACCGGCCTGGCTGGGCTGGATGGTCGAGGCGCTCCAGTGCGCGGCGGACGGGCAGGCCGAAAAGGCCGCCGAATTGCGCAGCAGTGCCTTCGACGAGGCGCCTGCTTCGCCGGGTGAACTGGACGGAACCCCCTTCGAGTGGCTGGCGGATTCCGATGCGCGGCTGGGCCCGGTCTGCGAGTTGTATGCCAACGGCGGGTACTACTGGGTTCCTTTCACTGCGATACAGCAGATCAACTTCGAAAAACCGCAGGACTTGCGCGATCTGGTCTGGTCAGCCTGCGAGGTGACGCTGGTCAACGGCGGGCAGATGCTCGGCTTCATTCCCACCCGGTACCCGGGCTCGGAAAGCGTGGCGTCCGATGGCGTACGCTTGTCCCGCACCACCGAGTGGAGCGATCTGGGGCAGGAGCAGGTGGCTGGCCTCGGCCAGCGCGTGTGGATTTCCGAGCAGGCAGACCATGCGCTGCTGGACGTGCGCCGCATCAAGTTCACGGCCGAATCGACCCAGGGCTGACCCGATCCATGGCGACCACGCGCCCCAATGACAACTTCGGCAACGGAAAGGACCGCCTGCAGCCGGCCCTGCTGGACCGCCTGACGGACCACGAGCCCAGCAAGCGCACCGAGCGTGCCGATGCCGTCTATGTCACCGAGGCCCGCCTGCGCCAGGCCCTGTTGCGGGATCTGAACTGGTTGCTCAACGCTTCGGATGCGACCTCGCACATCGACTTCGAAGGCCTTCCCGAGGCAGAACGGTCGGTGATCAACTTCGGCATGACGCCACTGGCAGGCCAGTTGCTGTCCGAGCTGGACTGGAAGGACATCGAGAAAGCCATCCGCAAGTCCATCCTGGCCCACGAGCCCCGCATCCTTCGCGACACGCTGACGGTGGCCCTGGCCCCCTCCAGCAAGCTGTTCAGCCACCACAACACGCTGCAGTTCGAAATCCGCTGCCAGTTCTGGTCCGCGCCTTATCCGATGGAATTGCTGCTCAAGACCAGCCTGGACCTGGAAACCGGGCAGGTGGTCGTCTCTGATTTACGGTGAAGTGATCCAGGCCATGCATATTTGCGCCATCCGACCGGTCCTCCATGTGCCGGAGGGCATGTCCCGATGAATCCTCGCCTGGTCGAGTACTACAACCGGGAACTCAGCTATCTGCGGGAACTGGGTGCCGAATTCGCGGCCGCCTTTCCCAAGGTGGCGGGGCGCCTGTCGCTGCGCGAACTGGAGGTGGCCGACCCTTATGTGGAGCGCCTGCTGGAGGGGTTCAGCTTCCTGACCGCCCGCATCCAGATGAAGATGGATGCGGAGTTTCCCCGGCTCTCCCAGCGCATTCTGGAAATGGTTTGCCCGCACTATCTGGCCCCCACGCCGTCGATGGTGGTGGTGCAGATGGACCCCAGCGCGAGCGAAGGGAGCCTGGCCGATGGCTACACGCTGCCGGTGGGCAGCGTGCTGAGGGCGCGCAAGACGGCTGAGGAGCAGACGCCATGCGACTTCCGCACCGGGCACGAGCTTACTTTGTGGCCAATCGATCTCACCCAGGCCCGTCTCGGCGGCCCGCCGCTGGATCTGCCGCTGTCGCGGCTGCGCCTGCCCGAAGAGCCAGCGGCACACCTGCGCATCGACTTGTCCACCCGTGGAGCGCTGCGGTTTTGCGACCTGCGCCTGGACCGGCTGGAGGTGCACATCTCGGCAGGCGATGCGGTGGCATCGCATCTGCAGGAGCTGATCCACGAGTCGCTGATCGGCATCGTGGTGCACGATGCGCAGGACCCCTCGCGGGTCTGGGCCCACCTGCCGGCCGACGCCCTGCAGGCAGAAGGCTACGAGCAGTCGCAGGCCCTGCTGCCGTACTCGCACCGCAGCTTCCAGGGGCACCGGCTGCTCCATGAGTATTTCGCGTTCCCGGCGCGGTTCCGGTTCTTCTCGATTCGCGGGCTGCAAACCGCACTGGCCAAGGCCGAGACCAAGGCTGTTGCGATCACCTTGCTGCTGCGCCGTGCCCAGCCTGCGCTGGAAGCCCAGGTGGATCGGCACAAGTTCCTGCTGCACTGCGTGCCCGCGATCAACCTGTTCGAACGCCCGGCCGACCGCATCCATGTGGCGCCGAACGTCAACGAATACCACGTGGTGCCCGACCGCACCCGCCCTCGGGATTTCGAGGTCTACAGCGTTCTGGGCGTGACCGGCCACCGCGAGGGTCAGCTCAACGACCGCGAGTTCGTGCCGCTGTTTTCTTCCATCCATGGCATCCGGTCCAGCGACCAGGCCTACTTTGCTGCGCGCAGGGAGCCTCGCCTGTTTTCGGAGCATGCGGCGCGCTTCGGCCCCCGCACGCAGTACCTGGGCAGCGAGGTGTTCATCTCCCTCGTGGATCAGCGGGAAGCCCCGTTTTCGGACGATCTCAAGCAGCTGAGCGTGCGCACCCTGTGCACCAACCGCGACCTGCCGCTGCTGATGGGCGGGCGCAGCAGCGAGGGCGATTTCACCACGGTGGAATCCGTGCCGGTGGACCGCGTTCGCACTGTCGCGGGCCCCACGCGGCCCACATCCAGCGTGGCCGAGAACGAGATCACCTGGCGCCTCATCTCGCACCTGTCCCTGAACTACCTGGCGATGACCGACCTGTCGGACGAAGAGGGCGCGGCCACGCTGCGCGATCTGCTGCGACTGTACCTCGACCTGGGCGACAAGGACCTGTCCGGCCAAGTCTCCAGCATCAAGGGCGTGGGCATTTCCGCCATCACCCGCCGCCTGCCGCAGCATGGGCAACTGGTCTATGGCCGTGGCGTGGGGGTCTCGGTCGGCGTGGACGAAAGCTCGCTGGCCGGTGTCAGCCCCTGGCCGCTGATGGCCGTGCTGGAGCGCTTCTTCGCGCGGCACGTGGGGGTGAACAGCTACACCGAACTGGCCCTCGATTCGCGCCAGCGCGGCCGCATCGCGCAATGGCGGGTGCGGCCCGGCCAAAGGCCCTGCACATGAGCCGTTTGCCCACGCTCGACGCGGGCGACGCCCGGCAGGCGCGGATTGCACGGCCACCGAGTGATGCCGGGGTGGCGCTCTTTTGGCAGAAGCTGAAAGACAACCCGCACGAATTCGATCTGTTCTTCACGTTGCGGCTGCTGCAGGCCCGCCAGCCTGAGTTTCCCCGGTTCGGCCGGGCCCTGCGGCCCCAGGGCGAGTCCCTTCGCCTGGGCCAGGACCCGTCGCTGGCCTTTGCCCCGGCGACCCTCGCGGAGGTCCTGCCCTCTGTGGCGGGCCAGCCAGAGCGGCTGATGGTGTGGAATTTCGGGCTCTACGGGCCCAACGGGCCGATGCCCACACACCTCACGGAGTACGTGCGCGAGCGCCTGAGGCAGTACGACGACCCGACGCTGGCGCGCTTCTCGGACATCTTCCACCACCGGCTCTTGCTGCTGTTCTTTCGGGCCTGGTCGGACCCGCAGCCGACCACCTCGCTGGACCGCGCGGGCGACGACTCCTTCGGCCGGCACGTGCGCAGCCTGGTGGGGCTGGGCGAGCCCACGCAACGGTCCCGCGACGCGGTGCCGGACCACGCCAAGCAGTACATGGCGGGCCACCTCACCCGCTGGACGCGCAACCCGGAAGGCCTGACGGCGGCCATTCGCCTGTATTTCGGCGTGCCGGTGGAGTTGATCGAATACGCGCTGCACTACCTGGAACTCGAACCCCGCCAGCAGACGCGGCTGTCGCGCAATGCCTGCAATTCTCAGTTGGGCGTGGACACCGTGGTCGGAAGCCGGGTGCCCGATGCACAGAGCAAATTCCGGTTGCGGATCGGGCCGCTCACGCTGGCGCAGTACGAACGCTTCCTGCCTTCAGGCGAAGACTTCCAGGCGCTGGTGGACTGGGTGCGCAACTACCTGGGCATCGAGTTCGCGTGGGACTTCGAACTGGTGCTGCGCCGCGAAGACGTGCCCCCCTGCCAGCTCGGCGGCGCCACGCGGCTGGGGTGGACGACCTGGTCCCTGTCGGCGCCCGCCACCCGCGATCCGGACGACTTCCGCCTGGACCCCGAGCACTGGCTGACCCTGCGCAAGGGCGCTGCGCGCCGCGCCACCTCGCCGCCCACATCCGCGCACACCTGATGCGTTCCCTTTTTAAAAACTGACTCACCGAGGTCCCATGTCTGAAATTAGCCGGCAAGCCCTTTTCGGAAAATTGAATCCCCTGCTGTTCAAGTCGCTGGAAAGCGCTACGGTGTTCTGCAAACTGCGCGGCAACCCGTATGTGGAGCTGGTGCACTGGCTGCACCAACTGCTGCAGGAAACCGATTCCGATCTGGTGCGCGTGTTCCGGCACTTCGAGATCGATGCCGAAAAGCTCGCGGCCGACGTGCTGCAGAGCCTGGACCGTCTTCCTCGCGGGGCCACCTCGATCAGCGATTTCTCGGCCCAGATCGAGACCGCCATCGAGCGCGGCTGGGTCTATGCCACGCTGATGTTCGGCGAGTCCCAGATCCGCAGTGCCTACTGGCTCTCCGGCATGGTGCGCACGCGTGCGCTGGCCAATGAATTGCGGGCCATCTCCAGCGAACTGGGCCGCTTGACGGAGCCGGCCTTGAGCGACGCGTTCGCGCGGCTGCTGCCCGATTCGCCGGAATCGCGCCTGGGCGCGGCAGACGGTTCCGGCCTCTCGGGCGTGCCCGGCGAGGCCAGTGGTGCCACAGGCCCGGCCGGCACGGGGCGTGGCGAGGCGTTGCAGAAATACACGGTCGATCTGACCGAGCGCGCGCGCCAGCAAGAGCTGGACCCCGTCACCGGGCGCGACGAAGAAGTCCGCCAGATGGTCGACATCCTGATGCGCCGCCGCCAGAACAACCCGATCCTCGTCGGTGAGGCCGGCGTGGGCAAGACGGCCGTGGTCGAAGGCCTGGCGCTGCGCATCGCGGCGGGCGACGTGCCGCCGCCACTCAAGGACGTGCAGCTGCGCGTCGTGGACATCGGCCTGCTGCAGGCCGGCGCCAGCATGAAGGGCGAGTTCGAGAACCGACTGCGGGCCCTGCTGGACGAGGTGCAGGCCAGCACGGCGCCCATCGTGCTCTTCATCGACGAGGTCCATACGCTGATCGGCGCGGGCGGTCAGGCCGGCACAGGCGATGCGGCCAACCTGCTCAAGCCGGCGCTCGCGCGCGGCGTGCTGCGCACCATCGGCGCCACCACCTGGGCCGAGTACAAAAAGTACATCGAGAAAGACCCGGCGCTCACCCGGCGCTTCCAGCTCGTGCAGATCCACGAGCCGGACGAAGCCAAGGCCGTGCTCATGCTGCGTGGCGTGGCCGCCAAGCTGGAAGGCCACCACCGCGTGCGCATCGGCGACGACGCGGTGGCTGCCGCCGTCAGCCTGTCGCACCGCTACATCCCCTCGCGGCAACTGCCGGACAAGGCGGTGAGCCTGCTGGACACCGCCTGCTCGCGCGTGGCGATGGGCCTGCATGCCACCCCGGCGCGCCTGGAGGCCGTGATCCGGCAACTGGAGTCGCTGGCGGTCGAAAAGGACATCGTGCAGCGCGAACTGGACCTGGGCGTGGGCGAGACCGAACGCTTCGACGAAATCAATGCGTCGCTGGCGCGGCTGGAGGCGGAGCATGAGGTGCTCAAGGCCCGCTTCGAAAGCGAAAAGGCCATGGTGCAGCAGATCGTGGACGCGGAGGCAGCCGTGCTGTCCCGCCGCGTGGCCAAGGAGGCCGCGGCCCAAGCTGCGGCGCAGGGCGGCACCGTGGCACCCGCCGATGCGCAGAGCCCGGCCGCTTCGGAGCCAGCGCCAGCGCAGGGCGATGGTGCGGACCCCGCGGCTGTCCACCAGTTGAGCGGCCTGCGCGGTGAACTGCTGCGCATGCAGGGCGAGGACCCGCTGCTGCAGCCCGTGGTCGATGCCAGCGTGGTGGCCGCCGTGGTGGCGGAATGGACCGGCATTCCGGTGGGCCGCATGGTGCGCG
This sequence comes from Acidovorax sp. SUPP950, assembly GCF_030158935.1. NCBI lineage: Bacteria > Pseudomonadati > Pseudomonadota > Betaproteobacteria > Burkholderiales > Comamonadaceae > Acidovorax > Acidovorax sp. SUPP950. The sequence continues at coordinate 131,858 of NZ_BQXE01000004.1, forward strand.
ACGAGGTCAAATCGGTGCTCACGCTCGCGGACACGCTGGAAAAGCGGGTGATCGGCCAGCGGCACGGCCTGGAGGCCATCACGCGGCGCATCCAGACCGCCCGCGCGCAACTGGACAATCCGGGCAAGCCCATCGGCGTGTTTCTGCTGGCGGGTCCGTCGGGCGTTGGCAAGACCGAGACCGCGCTTTCGCTCGCCGAGGCGCTGTACGGTGGCGAGCAGAACCTCATCACCATCAACATGAGCGAGTTCCAGGAAGCGCACACGGTCTCGACCCTGAAGGGCGCGCCGCCCGGATACGTGGGCTATGGCGAAGGCGGCGTGCTGACCGAGGCCGTGCGCCGCCGCCCCTACAGCGTGGTGCTGCTCGATGAGATCGAGAAGGCCCACCCCGACGTGCATGAACTGTTCTTCCAGGTGTTCGACAAGGGTTGGATGGAAGACGGGGAAGGACGTTACATCGATTTCAAGAACACGGTGATCATCCTGACCTCCAACGTGGGTTCGGAGTTGATCGCCGGCATGTGCCGCGACCCCGATCTGGTGCCGCCGCCCGAGGCGCTTGCCAAGGCCGTGCGCCAGCCGCTGCTCGAAAATTTTCCGGCCGCGCTACTGGGCCGGCTGGTGGTGGTGCCGTACTTCCCCATCTCCGACGCGATGTTGGACCAGATCATCCGCCTGCAGCTGCAGCGCATTCAGACGCGCATCCTGGAGCGGCACAACGCGCAGTTCACGTTCGACGAGGCCGCGGTGCAGCTGATCCGCCAGCGCTGCAGCGAGGTCGAATCCGGCGCGCGCATGGTGGACGGCATCATCACGCAGAACCTGCTGCCGCGCTTGGCCATGCAGTTCCTGCAATCGTCCGTGGACGCGCACGTGATCCGCCAGATCCAGCTCAGCGCATCGGACAGCGATTTCGAGATCGTGTTCGGTTGATGCGGACGATCCATGGCCCCTGGCGCAGGGGCCATGGAGGCTGGCGCCGGCCCCAGGGCTGCCGGCAAGGGCGAGGGAATGGTGCTGGCGGCAGGCGCTCGCACGCCGGTGAAGGCCGCGCGGCATTTGCAGTCTGCAAAGGACGCCGTTCATTCGTTCGAACGGATGCATTCATCGCAAAAAAAGCCTGGCTACGCGAGCACGCCCGTTGGCTGGCAAAAAACGACCCGTCGGACGGAGAGTCCGGGAGTCGCCCCACGATGAAACCGGTTGGGGGCTGACCGGGCTTAGCGGTGGATTCTGAGAAGAAGCCACCGAAGGCCCTGGTCAACGATTGACGCCAGTGTATCATTAAATGAGAATGGTTATCAATCAAATATGCCGCGATCGCAGCGGCACCTCAGCAGTTCACTGCGGGTCGAGCAGGGGCGCAGCCCGATGCGCCGCGCTGGACATCGGGCTCGTCCCGCATCGGTTTGAAAAAGGGAGCGCAGATGACCGCCACGCCGTTGGAAGATCTCATCGAGGAACACCGGGTCCTTCTGGACGGGTATGGGCGGGCGCAGATTCGCTGCAGCCGCCTGCTGACCATGCAAGCCACCGAGATCGAGCGTCTGCAGGCCCAGGCCATCCGCCTGCGGGCACGGGCCATCGTGGCCGAGACGGCGCTGGCATTCGCCCGCGAGGAAGCCGCCGAAGGGAACGCCGCTGCGCTCCAGGGCCCGGCTCGGCGGCGCGCCATGGGCCGGCAGATCGAAGCCCTGGGGCAGCGCATTCATGAGCTGATGCACGAGGTGCTGCACTGGCAGTGGCGGGCCGCACGCTCCCATCACACCATGCCTGTGCCCGCCATGGCGTTGCGGGCGGTAGCGAGTGAAACGCTATCGGCCCAGCCAGGGGCCATGCGGTCCGTGGTCTGCATTGCGCCGGATGCCGCGGGCAGCCTGATCGCGCAGCCGGTGGGCCGCAAGCCGGAAGCGGCGGTGGAAGAAAGCGCCGCCGCATTGTCCGGCGGAAATGCGGCGCTGGAAGCCAGCCTGATCGCCGCCGACTTCGTCATCTGCCAGACCGGCTGCGTCGGCCATGACGACTATTGGCGGGTGCAGGACCACTGCAAGCGCACGGGCAAACCGTGCGTGCTGGTGGACCAGCCACAGGTCGTTCAGATCATGCGAGGGCTGGCGCATCCGCAGGATGAGCCTGTGCCGCAGCGGTAGGCCAGCAGCCCGTGCACCGCGGGCTTCGACCGCGCGTGGCCATTAGCAGCTGATGATCGATCGCTATTAAATTTATAGCAATATGCCCTAGTCAATCATGCTCTGGAGGCCATTTTGACCAGGGGCCCCTTTGCCGCGCGTCAGGCCATGGTCATCAGGCTGGCATTGCCGCCCGCCGCTGCGGTGTTCACGCTCAGGGCGCGTTCAATCACCAGCCGCTCCAGCGGCACCACCGTGGTCCCCCCTGCCAGCGTGGTAATGCCCACGATGGGGCCCGGCCGCTGCGCCATCTGCTGGCACAGTGCCGCCAGTGCTTCGGCGCTCCCCTGGTGCAGCACGGCGTCCAGCGCCACGCCGGGACTGCGCCAGTCGTTCACCAAGGCCACGCGTGTTTGCACGCTGGCGGGCAGCCGGGCATGCAGGGCGCTGGCTTCGGCCGCCGGCCACACCGCGCTGCCCCCGACCGCCAACACCGCCGCCAGCTGGGTCAACTGATCGCTGTCGTTGTCGGCCAGGCAGAGCGTGCGGGCACGCGGCGCCAGCGTGTATTGGTTGCGCTCGCCCGTGGGGCCCGGCAGGGTGCAAGCCAGGCCGGCCACCGCGGCATCGGCCAAGGCCTTGCAGGCCGCTGCCAGCGTGGCATGGCCTGCGCCCGGTGCCCAGTCGGCCAGCGCCTGCAGCGGTGCCTGCAGCACGGCGCGCGCAGCGGCGTCCGGTGGGGCGGCGGCCGTGCTGCCGATGGCGGTACGCGCGGCGTCGGCCGGGTGTTGGGACAGCAGGCGCAGCAGGTACAGCGGCCCGCCGGCCTTGGGACCCGTGCCCGACAGCCCCTCGCCACCGAAAGGCTGTACGCCCACGACGGCGCCCACCATGTTGCGGTTCACATAGACATTGCCCGCGTGCGCGCGGCGCACCACGCGCTCCACCGTCTCGTCGATGCGCGTGTGCAGCCCCTGTGTGAGGCCGTAGCCCGTCGCGTTGATCTGGTCGAGCAGGGTGTCCAGCCCATCGCTGGCGTAGCGCACCACGTGCAGCACAGGGCCGAACACTTCGCGCTTGAGCTCGCCGATGCTGGACAGCTCGATCAGCGTCGGGACGACGAAGGTGCCGCGCGCCAGCACTTCGGCATCCACCGTTGGGCGGAATACGGCGCGCCCCTGGGCGCGCAGCGTGGCCACATGCTGCTCGATGACGGCGCGGGCCTCTTCGTCGATCACCGGGCCCACGTCCACCGCCAGCAGGCCGGGATCGCCCACGGTCAATTCGGCCATGGCGCCCTTGAGCATGGTGATCACGCGGTCGGCTGCATCGGTCTGCACGCACAGCACGCGCAGGGCGGAGCAGCGCTGGCCGGCGCTGTCAAAGGCCGAGGCCACCACGTCGCCCACCACCTGCTCCACCAGCGCGGAGGAGTCCACGATCATCGCGTTCTGCCCGCCGGTTTCGGCAATCAGCGGAATCGGGCGGCCGTGCGCGTCGAGCCGTCCGGCCACGCTGCGCTGCAGGATGCGCGCGACTTCGGTGGAACCGGTGAACATCACGCCCATCACACGGGCATCGCCCACCAGCCGGGCGCCCACCGTCTCGCCACGCCCTGGCAGCAGTTGCACCGCACCTTGCGGCACGCCCGCTTCATGCAGCAGGCGCACGGCTTCGGCTGCGATCAGCGGGGTTTGCTCCGCCGGTTTGGCCAGCACGGTGTTGCCGGCGGCCAGGGCGGCGGCCACCTGTCCCATGAAGATGGCGAGCGGAAAATTCCATGGGCTGATGCAGACCACGGGGCCGAGCGGGCGGTGGGTTTCGTTGTCGAAATGGCCCTCGGTCTGCACGGCGTAGTAGCGCAGGAAGTCCACCGCCTCGCGCACTTCGGCCACCGCGTTGGCGCAGGTCTTGCCGGCCTCGCGCATCAGCAGGCTCATCAGCTGGGGCAGGCCCGCCTCCAGCAGTCCGGCGGTGCGCCGCAGCGCAGCGGCCCGTGCGCCGGGCGCCATGGCGGCCCAGGCGAGGCCGGCATCGCAGGCAGCCTGCAGCGCGCAGTCCACATCGGCCTCGGTCGCCTCCTGCACGTGGCCCACGACATCGGTGGGGTCTGCAGGGTTGCGCACCGCCAGCGTCGTGCCTGCATCGGCCACCGGCCCGTCGATGAGGGGCTCGGCCTGCCAGAACTGCTGCCTTTCAGCGGCCAGCGCATTCGACAGCCGGGCCAGCACGGATTCGTTGGACAGGTCCACCCCCGCCGAATTGGCGCGGCGGGCTCCGTACAGGTCCTTGGGCAGCGGAATGCGGGGATGGGGCAGGGCGGTGGTGCCTTCCGCCGCCGCGGCGGCATCCACCGTGGCGACGGGGTCGCTCACGAGCGATTCCAGCGCCAGCGTGGTGTCGGCCACGCGGTTCACGAACGAGGTGTTGGCACCGTTTTCCAGCAATCGGCGCACGAGGTAGGCGAGCAAGGTTTCGTGTGTGCCCACCGGCGCGTAGATGCGGCAGGGGCGGCCCAGCTTGCCGTCCGATGGTGCGCCCACCACCTGCTCGTACAGCGGCTCGCCCATGCCGTGCAGGCACTGGAACTCGTACTGTCCAGGCTGGTAGCTGGGGCCCGCGAGCTGGTAAATGGTGGCCAGCGTCTGCGCGTTGTGCGTGGCGAACTGGGGGTACACCATGTCGGTGGCGGCGAGCAGTTTGCGTGCGCAGGCGATGTAGGAGACGTCGGTGTGGGCCTTGCGGGTGTACACCGGGTAGTCGGACAGGCCGTCCAGCTGAGCGCGTTTGATCTCGCTGTCCCAGTAGGCGCCCTTGACCAGGCGGATCATCAGGCGGTGCCCGGTGTTGCGGGCCAGGTCGATCACCCAGTCGATCACGTGCGGACAGCGCTTCTGGTAGGCCTGGATGACGAAGCCGATGCCGTTCCAGCCCGCCAGCGACGGGGCGCGGCACAGCCGCTCCAGCAGGTCGAGCGACAGCTCCAGCCGGTCGGCCTCTTCGGCGTCGATGTTCAGTCCGATGTCGTACTGGCGGGCCAGCTCGACCAGTTGCAGTACCTTGGGGTACAGCTCGTCCATCACGCGGGCATATTGCGCCCGGCTGTATCGCGGATGCAGCGCCGACAGCTTGATCGAGATGCCGGGACCCTCGTAAACCCCGCGGCCGGCGGATGCCTTGCCGATGGCATGGATCGCCTCCACGTAGGAACGCAGGTAGCGCGCCGCATCGTCGGCGGTCAGCGCGGCCTCGCCCAGCATGTCGTAGGAGTAGCGAAAGCCCTGTGCCTCCATCGCGCGGGCATTGGACAGCGCCTGTTCGATCGTTTCGCCCGTGACGAACTGCTCGCCCATCATGCGCATCGCCATGTCCACGCCCTTGCGGATGAGGGGCTCGCCGCCCTTGGCGGTCAGGCGCCGCAGTGCGGAGGTCAGGCCGCGCTCGCTGTGCGTGGCCACCAGCTTGCCGGTGAGCAGCAGCCCCCAGGTGGCGGCGTTCACGAACAGCGAGGGGCTCTTGCCCAGGTGGGGCTCCCAGTCGCCCGAGCGGATCTTGTCGCGGATCAACGCGTCGCGCGTTGCACTGTCGGGAATGCGCAGCAGGGCCTCGGCCAGGCACATGAGTGCAACCCCTTCTTGTGAAGACAGGGCGAACTCCTGCAGCAAGCCCTGCACGATGCCCGCCCGTCCGCCAGCGCTCTTGCGATGGCGCAACGTGTCGGCCAGGCGCAGGGCCAGCGCCTGGATGTCTCCGGACACGCTGCCCGGCAGGCGCGCCAGATCCAGCAAGGGAGCCAGTGCCTGCGGCTCGGGCCGCCGGTATGCGGCGGTGATGGCGTGGCGCAACGGATGGCTGTCCGGTGGGCGGGGCGCAAAGGCGAAATCGTTGGTTTCGGGTGCGGCAGAGTCGGCGGAGAGGGACATGGCGGCGTAGGAGAACCAGTGAGCTGGAGGTCTGTGCATCATGCAAGCGATTAATTTGAATTACTTTCCAAAAAAACCCGATAGAACAGAATAAAAATCCAAAGATGCAAGACTCCGAACCTTCCCTGGATCGCATCGATCGCCGCATCCTCAAAACGCTGCAGGAAGACGGACGCATCGCGAACCTCAAACTGGCCGAGCGCGTGGCCCTGTCGCCCACGGCCGTGCTGTCCCGCGTGCAGCGTCTCACCCGCGACGGATACATCTTGGGTTACGAGGCGCGGCTCAATCCGCTCAAGCTCGGGGCGGGGCTGCTGGTGTTCGTGGAGGTGTTGCTGGATCGCACGACCCCCAATGTGTTCGACCAGTTCAAGGCGGCGGTGCAGGTGCACCCCGAGATCCTGGAGTGCCACATGGTGGCGGGTGGGTTCGACTACCTGCTCAAAACCCGCTCGGCCGACATGACGGCCTACCGCGAATTTGCCGGCCATGTGCTCTGGCAACTGCCCGGCGTGCGCGAGACGCGAACCTACGCCGTCATGGAGGAGGTCAAGCACTCCACCCACCTGAATCTGGGCTGAACGGGGCGCCGTCTGTCGCACCAGGACTCCCATCGCTGATCCGCCATGGCATGAAGTCCGCAATAATCTGCGCCATTCATCTGCGATAACGCACCGAGGAAGGGATCCACCCATGCCAGTCATCCGCTATGCCGCCGCCGCGCTCCTGGCCGGCTTTTTCTCCCAGGGCGCGTCTGCCGCCTGCTACCTCGTCTATGGCGCCGACCAGCAGGTGATTTACCGCTCGCAACGGCCTCCGGTGGACCTGGCCCGCCAGGTGCACGAAACGCTTCCCCGCGTGGTTCCCGGCGGCACGCTGGTGTTCACGCTCGACAACTACGGCTGCGAATTGGAGATCAACCGGCTTCCCGTGTCTGCATCCATGGGCGGCGCTTCGGTGCAAGCGCTGCCCGCCACGCCGCGCCGCGCGCGTGCCGACCGCAGCTGACGCCTCGCGCCGGGAAGGGCGGCCGGCCTGAGACAATCGGGGGATGAGCGACCCCACAGAAACACCGATCCCCACGAACGAATGGCCGCAAGGCTGGCTGGAAGTCACGTCCATGGACATGGACGCCCAGGGCGTGGCCCGCAAGCCCGACGGCAAGGTCGTCTTCATCGACGGCGCCTTGCCCCTGGAACTCGTCACGGCCAATACCCACCGCAAGAAGAATAACTGGGAGCAGGCCAGCCTCACGGCAATCCACCGCGAATCGTCGCAACGCGTGCGCCCGGGCTGCCCGCATTTCGGCCTGCATGCCGGGGCCTGCGGCGGCTGCAAGATGCAGCACCTGCACGTGGCCGCCCAGGTGGCCGTGAAGCAGCGGGTGCTGGAGGACAACCTCTGGCACCTGGGCAAGGTCAAGGCCGAGACCATCATGCGGCCCATCGAAGGCCCGGCCTGGGGATACCGCTACCGTGCGCGCCTCTCGGTCCGTTACGTGATCAAGAAAGGCCAGGTGCTCGTCGGCTTCCACGAGCGCAAGAGCCGCTACGTCGCCGACATGGAGGTCTGCCCCGTGCTGCCGCCCCATGTGAGCGCCATGCTGGTGCCGTTGCGCGCCCTGATTGCCTCCATGGAGGCCCGCGACACCTGCCCCCAGATCGAGCTGGCCTGCGGCGACCAAGTCACCGCCCTCGTCCTGCGGCACCTGGAACCCCTGAGCGAGGACGACCTGGTCAAGCTGCGTGCCTTTGCGGCCGAGCAGGGCGTGCAGTGGTGGCTGCAGCCCAAGGGGCCCGATACCGTGAAGCTGCTGGATGCCGAGGGCGAGCAGCTGTCCTATGCACTGCCTGACTTCGGCATCACCATGCCGTTCAAGCCCACGGATTTCACCCAGGTGAACCCGCACATCAACCGCGTCCTGGTGGCGCGTGCCTTGCGCCTGCTGGACGCGCGCAAGGAGGAGCGGGTGATCGACTGGTTCTGCGGCTTGGGCAACTTCACGCTGCCCATCGCCACCCAGGCGCGCGAAGTGCTGGGCATCGAAGGCAGCGAGGCCCTCGTGGCCCGTTCGCGCGAGAACTACCGTTACAACCAGGCCCAGGCCGCCGAAGGACAGCCCCTGGCCCCGACGGACTTCGTCGCTAGGAATCTGTTCGAAATGACCCCGGAGATGTTGGTGGCCGATGGCGTGGCGGACAAGTGGCTGGTCGACCCACCCCGCGAAGGGGCCTTCGCCCTCGCCAAAGCCCTGGCGGACATCCACCAAGCACGCCTGGGTGCCGAAGAGGCGCCTGCGCTGCCGGCAGGGGCAGAAGGATGGGTTCCACCCCAGCGCATCGTGTACGTGAGCTGCAATCCGGCCACGCTGGCACGCGATGCGGGGTTGCTGGTGCACCAGGCGGGCTATCGGTGCGTGGCCGCGGGCGTGGTCAACATGTTTCCCCACACGGCACACGTGGAGAGCATGGCGGTGTTCGAGCGCGCCTGACGGTGCCGTCGATGCGGGCTGACCAGTGTGGCGGTCAGCTGCGGTTGCGGGAGGCGACGCCGGACTCGCCAGACTCCCCGGCTTCACCGCCGCGGCTGGCGCGATCGGGCTTGGCCTCCAGCTTGCCCAGCACCGAGGGCGAGCCCTCGAGCTTGTTGTCACGCATGTACTGATCCATGTCTTTCCAGCCGGCAAAGACCGAGGCCTTGGCGGCCTTGGGGTTCAGCGTGAAGCAATCCTCCAGGCCGCGCAGCGCATGCCGGCAGGCGCCGCCGATCGCCTTGGCTTCGGCCTCCTTCTGAACCACTCGGGGATCGGGTCCCAGGCCCGGAATCTCGCAGCCGGACAAAAGCACCAATGCCAGGGATGCTGCGGCGTAGCGCGGACGGAGGAGGGGGGCTGGAAAATGAGCCATGTGGTTTGATTATCGGCACGGCGCCTGGAGGATTGAGGGCGAGGCCCTGCTTTTCCGTGGAATATTCCCGAACGCATTGATGCAACACCCCCCGCACCATGAAAAAAGGCCTCTTGCGAGGCCTTTTTTACGTCAACGTTCAATCAGAGCAGCGCATCAATCGCGCTCGCCACCCGCGATGCCCAGCAGGGCCAGCAGGCTTTGGAACACGTTGAAGATGTCCAGGTACAGGGCCAGCGTGGCACTGATGTAGTTGGTCTCGCCACCGTCCAGGATCTGCTTGAGGTCATACAGCATGTAGGCGCTGAAGATGCCGATGGCGGCGACCGAGATTGCCATCATTCCGGCCGAAGAGCCGACGAACACGTTGATGATGGCGCCGACCATGAGCACCATCGCACCCACGAACAGCCATTTGCCCATGCCTGACAGATCGCGCTTGATCACGCTGGCCAGGGTGGCCATCACGAAGAACACGCCTGCCGTGCCGGCAAAGGCGGTCATGATCAGATCGGTACCGTTCTTGAAGCCCAGCACCATGCCGATCAGGCGAGACAGCATCAGCCCCATGAAGAACGTGAAGGCCAGCAGCACGGGAACGCCCGCAGCAGAGTGCTTGGTCTTCTCGATCGCATACATGAAGGCGAAAGCGCCACCCAGGAACACGATCAGCCCGACGCCGCCACGCAGCGACTGGGTGATGCCGGTTGCGACGCCGACCCACGCGCCCAGCACCGTCGGCAGCATGCTCAGCGCAAGCAGCCAATAGGTATTGCGCAGCACTTTCTGCCGCTGCTCCTGCGAGACCCCATATCCCGCTGAGCCCAGGGTGGTGACTTGGTCGTTCATCTTCTATCTCTCCTTTGAGGCCTGCACAGCGCAGACGTACAAATTCTAGGTGGTGCCGATCTCGGCGCTTTCAAATACCCTCTCTCGATCCCGTACTTTAAGGATGCAGTCTTTTGCCTTGGGCCCGCAGAGCGCCGCCATGGGGAGCCGGTATGCTCGTGGACTTCGTTGGGCCATCGGCCCTGCCTTCCCTGATTTGAACTGGACTGGACTGCTACCGCCATGAAAAACAAACCCGAACTCGAAGCCGCCGATGTCAAGAAGATCGCTGCGGCGGCCGAGGCCGAAGCCCTCAAGAACCAATGGGCGGTCACGATTGCCATCGTGGACGATGGTGGGCATCTGCTGTCCCTTCAGCGCCTGGATGGGGCCGCTCCGGTGTCGTCCCACATCGCTCCCGGGAAGGCCCGCACGGCCGCGCTGGGACGCCGTGAAAGCAAGGTCTACGAAGACATCGTCAACGGTGGCCGTACCGCGTTTCTGAGTGCTCCATTCATCGACGGCCTGCTGGAAGGCGGCGTGCCCATCATGAAGGACGGCCAGTGCCTGGGCGCAGTGGGGGTGAGTGGCGTGAAATCAACGGAAGATGCGCAAATCGCCAAGGCAGGCATCGCCGCATTGGGCCTTTGAATCGGCGGTGGTCGGGATGCCCAGCCAATGCCGTAGTGGACATGACGCGCGGCAGACACCGGATCCGCATGGCATATAAAAAAACCGGCCTGTAGGGCCGGTTTTGTTTTTGGGGTGGTGAGAAAAAAAGCCTGGCTACGCGGGCAACCCGTTGGCTGGCAAATACGACCCTTCAGGCACTGAGGTGCCCTGGAGTCGCCCCACGATGAAACCTATTTGGTCAGAATCAGTTTGCCCAGTTTGGTGGCCTGCAGGCGGTAGACCGAACCGTTGTGGCAGATGGCCACGGTCTTCTGGCCTTTGAGCAGCTCCCGGCTATCGACGGCCGGTGCGGAGCTTGCCAGATGCGCGGCGCCGGACGGCTCGCGCTCCTGAAAGACGGCGGAGCCAAAAAAAGACGAAGAAGGCAGGGCGTTGAGACTGGCGTGCATGAGAAATCCTCTGTGCTTTGCGATTGGGTTAATGATAACCATTCTCAATTGTTCGTCAAGTGACGCGCTTGCCTATCTTGTAAATATTTATCACTGGGGCTCGGTCACGAACCCGATCTTGCGCACGCCGGCCCGCTGGGCGGCAGACATGGCCTGTGCCACGCGCTCATAGCGGACCTCCTTGTCGCCACGGATGTGCAGATCGGGTTGCGGATCCTTGACCGCTTCGGCCTTGAGGCGGGGTTCGAGCTCGTCGTCGCTGATCGTCAGTTCGTTCCAGTGGTATTTGCCATCGGCGGTGACACTCAGGCGGATGGTCTCGGGCTTGACGTCTTCGCGCTGATTGGAGGCACGTGGCAAGTCCACCGGCACGGCGTGCTTCATCACTGGCACCGTGATGATGAAGATGATGAGCAGCACCAGCATGACGTCCACCAGCGGCGTCATGTTGATTTCGTTCATCACCTCGTCGGAGTCGTCCTGGGTTCCGAAAGACATGTTTCAGCCCTTCTTGATCGGCAGCACCTTGGCTTGTTCGCCAGGGGCGCTGACGCGTGCGCCTGTCACGAAGTAGGCGTGCAGGTCATGCGCGAAGCTGTTCAGGTTGTTCAGGATGGACTTGTTTCCCCGCACCAGCGCGTTGTAGCCCAGCACGGCAGGAATCGCCACGGCCAAGCCGAGGGCCGTCATGATCAGTGCCTCGCCGATCGGGCCGGCCACCTTGTCGATGGTCGATTGGCCCGAAGTGCCGATCGCCACCAGCGCGTGGTAGATGCCCCAGACGGTGCCGAACAGGCCGATGAACGGAGCGGTCGAGCCGACCGAGGCCAGCACCGCCAGGCGCGATTGCACGCGGGCCGTGAACTCGTCGATGCAGTTGCGCAGGCTGCGCGTGACCCAGTCGCTCACATCCAGGCTGTCATGCAGATGCGCCTTGGTATTGCGGTGGTGCGCCGTGGCTTCGCGCCCTTCCAGGGCCAGATGGCGGAAGGGGTTGGCAGGGTCGTCGCCGAGCTTGCTCAGGCCGGCGGCGAAGTCTTCGCTATGCCAGAAATCGCGTGCACCACGCGCATGTTTCTTGAAGCGGAAGATGTCCATCGCCTTGATCAGGATGACGATCCAGGAGGCCAGAGACATGCCGAGCAACAGCACGGCAACAGCGCGGGTGACAAAGTCACCCTGGATCCAAACGTTGGCAATGCCGAAATGCGATTCCATGAAAACTCCTGAAAATTATTCGAGAACAAAATTGACGGGGACCAGGTTCCACATGGTCTCGGGCTCGCCGTTGCGTTTGCCCGGCACGAAGCGCCAGCGCATCACGGCTTCCTGTGCTTGGCGGTCCAGCCGGTCGAAGCCGCTGGACTTGTTGATTTCCACCTTCTGCGGAAGCCCGTCCGTGCCGATGAGCACACGCAACACGACCTTGCCTTGTTCACCCAGCCGCTTGCTGATGGCGGGGTAGGTCGGTCTGGGATTGTTCAGGTAGGCCGCATCGCTGGAAGGCAACTCGATCTTGGGAGGGGCCGGCGGCGCGGGAGGAGCGGGCGGCGGTGCAGGGGGCGCCATGGGTGCCGCGATGGGGGGCGCAGGCGGCTGGGGTTCGGTAATCCCGGTGGGCGCATTGGGCGCAGGCGTGGGGTCGGGAATGGCCACCGGCATGGGCGCCGGACGCGGGGCAGGCGCTTTTGGGGCTGGTTTTGGCGGAGGCGGCGGCGCCGGCTTGGGTGGCGGTGGAACGGGTGGAGCAGGGGGCGCTGGCGGCGTGATGAATTCGCTCAGTACCTCGGCAGGCACGATGACCTCTGCGGCCTTGCGCAGCAGGCCCGACTGCAGTGCCCACAATCCGGCCACATGCAGCAGCACGACGGAGCCTGCGATCACGGCGTTGCGGCTCACACCCCGTGAGGAGCCATATCGATCAAATTGGGACATAAAAATGATAGCTGCCAACGCCCACAGGACAAGCGCCAGAGGCCTAGAAGGCCAAGTTACTTACGGAAGATCCACCACACGGAGCCGATGACGAGAATCAGGCTGCCTGCGAGGGTTGAGAGCAGTTCCATGCTTTGCTTTCCAGGATGGAGTTGGCAAGCTGGATCGTCTGCGAAGCGATCTCTTTGTGCAGCGCGGCGACCGGATGCGAAACGCTGCATTGGGCCACGACATCCCGTGCGCAGCTTTCGCAACGGCCGCATTGGGTGGCCACGCCCAGCTCAAACTGGATCTCGTCGAAACTCATGCCAGCATGTGCATGGCGTGCAATTTCGCGGTCAGAAACCCGGCGGCAGACACAAACGATCATGGTGCAGGCAGTGTTGGCTGGCTGTTGACAATGGGGTATTATAAATGCGAATTCATCGCATTTGCAATCCTTTGGTTTCTTGCTTGTTGAAAAGCAGTGGATTGACACACCGGCAGCACTTGGGTTCCCGGTGGCCCAGGCGAAAAAAAGCCGGCAGTGGTGCCGGCTTCGTTTTTCATTCGCCGCCTGCTGAACGTGCAGACGATGGAATGCTTACTTCACGTGTTTGCCGATCAGGCCAGCCATTTCGAACATGGAAACCTGGGGCTTGCCGAACACTTCCTTGAGCTTGGCGTCGGCATTGATCATGCGCTTGTTGCTGGCGTCTTGCAGGTCGTTGGCCTTGATGTAGACCCACAGCTTGCTGATGATCTCGGTACGGGGCAAGGGCGTGGAGCCCACGACGGCAGCCAGGGCAGGGCTGGGCGTAAGGGCTTTCATGAAAGCGGCGTTCGGGGTGCGCTTCTTCGCGGGAGCTGCGGCCTTGGCTTCGGAGGCCGGCGCTTTCTTTGCAGTTGCCATGTTGGGTTTTCCTTGTTGGAAGTGAAATATCGTCACCAGCGAAAACCTGCTTCTCCACTGGCCCGCAGATGCTACTGGGAAAAAAACGCGTTTCCAAGCGAGGCAGGGCTTTTTTTGCCTCCATTTGTTGCTTGGGTACCGCGCAAGCGCCACGGTGCTGGCGCCCGTCACCGCCATTGCAATGGGATGCGCACGATCTTCGGTGGCGCATCGGCTGCGATCTCAGCGCGATCGCCGCGAGACAAAAATGGCTGCGACCGCGGACAGGATCAACGCGCAGGCGCCCCATTCGCCGGCGGTCAGATGCTCGCCAGCGATGGCGCTGCCGAGCAGCAAGGCGATGAGCGGGTTGACGAAGGCATAACTCGATGCCAGTGCCGGCGTCGCATGGCGCAGCAGATAAAGGTAGGCGCTGAATCCCACCAGCGAGCCCAGCGTCACCAGGTAGAGCCATGCCAGCAAGGCTTCGGGTCGCGGCGGCCACGCGGGCTTCTCGCCCAGCGCCAGGGAGACGGCCATCAGCACAGCGCCTCCGCACAGCATTTCGCTGGCGAAACCACTGGCCCCGTCGGCCAGCGGAAAGCGCGTGGTGGACAGCACAGACCCCAAAGACCAGCACAAGGTCGCCGCGAGGATGCAGACCATGCTGAGAGGGGACGCGGAAAAGCTGGCACCTTGCACCAGTACCAACACACCCAGGGCCCCCAGCAGCATGCCCACCGTCTCGCCACGGGTCGGACGCCTTCCCCACAAGAGTCCCCATGCGGCGATCATCATTGGCACCACGGCCACGCAGGCCGCGATGAGGCCGGAGCCGACGTGCACGCTGGCGGTGGCCGTTAGCCCCATCCCGCCGCCCAGCATCAGAGCGCCGACGATGAGGGCATGCATCCATTGCCGCTTCGTCGGCAGCTTCGGTGCGCTGCCGCTTTGGGGCTTGCGCCACGCCACCCATGCCATCAGCAGTGTGCCTGCAGCGAGAAAGCGGGTTCCCATCTGGAAAAACGGTGGAAAGCTTTTGAGGGCCACCTGGATGGCCAGATAGGTCGAGCCCCAGATGAGGTAGCAGGCCAAAAGGGCCAGGAGCAGCACCGTGGGCAGGCTGCGTGCAGCGGGGCTGGCGGGGGATGTAGAAAGTGAAGTCATGCCGCAAATGCTATGCAGGCTGAGTGTGATTTTCCATGGCATTTGAAAGGCTGGAAATATAGATTGCCTTTGTTTCAATGGTTAAATAACGCCATGACCGAATTTTCTCAATTGGATGCTCACGACGGCAGAATCCTCGCTGAATTGCAGCAGGATGCCCGCATTTCGATGGCCGAACTGGGCCGCCGGGTGCACCTCAGTCAGCCTGCAGTGACCGAGAGGGTTCGCAAACTGGAAGCTTCGGGGGTGATCCGGGGCTACGGTGTTCGTCTGGATTACGCCCGTTTGGGCTATGGCATTCGGGCCATCATCCGCGTGGGCCGGGCGGAATATGCCCGGGTGGTTCGACTGATCGAAGAGACGCCCGAGGTCTTGAATGCCTACAACGTCACGGGGGAAGACAGCTGGGTCCTGGAAATCGCAGTGATCGATGTCAGCCACCTGGATGCCGTGGTCACGGGGTTCTGCCTGCTGGCGGAAACCTCCACGTGCATCGTGCTCAACGCCCCTCGCGAGCACGCGCAGGTGTTGCCGGCGCGGCGCGACAGCATCAAGCCCCCCATCCGCAAAGTGACAGGGCATTAGCCCCTGGAGCAGAAGGCGGAATCAATGCCGAGGTGATTGCGAGTCCATCGCTTTGGCATTGGCTTCGGATGAACGCTGGCGCACTGAAGATTTTTCAGGAAGCGTGGCCAGGACGACGCTGGCGATCGCAATACCGAAAGCGATCAGTTGAACTGGTGCAAGACGCTCTCCGAGCACCAGCACCCCCACCAACGCCGCGCTGATGGGAAGCATCACCGTAAAGACGCCGCCTTGTGCGGCAGGCACCGCCTTGAGCCCCGTCATCCACAGCCACACGGTCCACATGCTCGCGGCCAGTGCGTAGAAGACGAGCAACGTCCAAAGACCGGGTGTGAGGCTGGCAAAGTCAAAATGCCATGCTGCGTACAGTCCCATGGGGGTGGCCAGTGCGAATCCCCACAGGTTGATCAACGAAGTGATTCGGCGCGGCCCCAGCGTGCCCGTCAGTTTCTTGCCGATGACCGAATAGGCCGCCTCGCACAGAACGGCGCCCAGCAAGAGCAATTGCCCAAGCCAAACCAGGTTGGGAGCGTTTTCGCCCTCATGCCGGGAATTTGATTGGGTGTGATGCTCTGAATTTGATAGCGAAAAGAGCGCGATGCCGACGACGGCGCACCCGACCGCGATCCAGGTCCTCGTAGAGACCTTTTCCTTCAGGAAGAACCAGCTCATGACTGCCACTGCGGCAGGTATTCCGGCCATCGTCACCCCTGCCGACACGGCGCTGGTGAGACTCACACCCGAGATCATGCAAAGGGTGAAGAGGAAGTTACCCAGAAAAGACTCGAGAAACAGCAGGCGCCGCACCTGCGGTGTCATCGGGCCCTCATCCGCCGGTTTCTTGAGCCAGTGGAGCATTCCCAATCCCCCAATGCCGAATCGCATCCAGGCCAGTAGGAAGACCGGCAGCGCGGCCGCCAGTGGCTTGGACAAGGCGACATAGCTGCCCACGAGCGACATGCTCAATGCAAGGCAGAGATAGGCGATGGGGCGGCTTGGCATGTTCGCGTGTTGGCTAGACTTTGCGGGTAGTACCCTGGAGCGCGCCATCATGCCCGACGAAACCCTTCATCCTTTTTCACGCTACGTTTTTGTCTATGGCACTTTGCGCCGTGGCGGCAGCAATGACATCACCCGTTTGACGCCCCGCGCGACCTTCCTGGGGGAGGCCACCGTCTGCGGAACGCTGTACGACCTCGGTGCCTATCCCGGCATTGCGCTGCATTTGGCGGACGTGCGGGAGCCGGGCGATTTTTCGGTGCACGGGGAGGTCTATGCGATTTCGCCCGAACTGGAGATCCAGTTGGACGAAATCGAGGGGCTGCTGCCCGAACCCAATGGCGAGTACGAAAAACGGGAGATCTCGGTCTCCGTCGGAGGGCAGGAGCTGGAATGCCTGGTGTATGAAATCAATTCCGAATACTTGCAGAACGCCACCCGGATCGTGCATGGCGACTGGATGACCGATCGCCGAACCTGATTTTTTGTATCGCAAAATTTGATTTTCACATTGCAAAAATACATGATGCTGCGCTGCAGAAAAATTTCTTGATATGAGAAATTAAATTTCGCAATAAGAGAGGGCGTGAATAAGTTGTTGATTTAAAACAATAAATTTTATCTCTTATATAAGATATAAGAGCTTGATCAAGTCTTGTACAAGACTTAAAGTGATCTCCAAGGGCGGCCTCTTGCAGCCCGGCTCATCAACCAACCCACGGAGTGACTTATGCCGCAATCCTTCAATGAACAGCTCAGCCGCGAACAGCAAATTGCCGCCCTTGAAAAAGACTGGGCACAGAACCCGCGTTGGAAGGGCATCAAGCGCGGCTACAGCGCTGCGGATGTTGTTCGTCTTCGGGGCTCCTTCCAGGTGGAATACACGCTGGCACGGCGTGGCGCTGAAAAACTGTGGGGTTTGGTCAACAACGAACCTTATGTGAACTGCCTGGGCGCGCTCACGGGAGGCCAGGCCATGCAGCAAGTCAAGGCCGGCATCAAGGCGATCTACCTGTCGGGCTGGCAGGTCGCGGCAGACAACAATGAATACGCGGCGATGTACCCCGACCAGTCGCTGTATCCCGTCGATTCGGTGCCGAAGGTGGTGGAGCGCATCAACAACGCTTTCACCCGCGCCGATGAAATTCAGTGGTCCAAAGGGGCCAATCCTGGCGACGCAGGCTTTGTCGACTACTACGCGCCCATCGTGGCCGACGCGGAGGCAGGCTTCGGTGGCGTGTTGAACGCTTACGAGTTGATGAAGGCCATGATCCGCGCGGGGGCCGGCGGTGTGCATTTCGAAGATCAGTTGGCGTCTGTGAAGAAGTGTGGCCACATGGGCGGCAAGGTGCTGGTTCCCACCCAGGAGGCAGTGCAGAAGTTGATTGCTGCACGCATGGCTGCAGATGTCTACGGCGTGCCGACCCTGGTGATCGCGCGGACCGATGCGGAGGCCGCCGATCTGATCACCAGCGATTACGACGCCAATGACAAGCCGTTTCTGACAGGTGAGCGCACGGCCGAAGGTTTCTACAAGACCAAGAAGGGCTTGGATCAGGCCATCAGCCGCGCCGTTGCATATGCGGATTACGCGGATCTGGTGTGGTGCGAGACGGGCACGCCGGACCTGGAGTTCGCGAAGAAGTTTGCGGATGCCGTGCATGCCAAGCACCCCGGCAAGCTGCTGGCGTACAACTGCTCGCCATCATTCAACTGGAAGAAGAACCTCGACGATGCCACCATCGCCAAGTTCCAGCGCGAGCTGGGCGCCATGGGCTACAAGTACCAGTTCATCACGCTGGCCGGCATCCACAGCATGTGGTTCAACATGTTCGATCTGGCGCAGGATTATGTAAATCGCGGCATGTCGGCCTATGTCGAGAAGGTGCAGGAGCCTGAATTCGCAGCACGCGAGCGTGGCTACACCTTCGTGTCGCACCAGCAAGAAGTGGGCACCGGTTATTTCGACGACGTGACCACGGTGATCCAGGGTGGCAAATCCAGCGTGACGGCACTCACGGGTTCGACCGAAGAAGAGCAGTTCCACTGACCTGGCGCTGTCGATGGGCCTGGGGCATCAAGGCCCCAGGCTTTTTCCATTGGGGGCAGGTTAGAATCCCGCGACCACCCATCAGCACAAGAGCGAGAAAGGCACATCTGGTTATGACACCGCGAACTACAACGGAGATGTTGACCGGCCTTTAAGGCTGCCTGTTCGCGCCTGCACAGATTTGCACTCTTCTTCCAAAAGCGCGGACTTCGTTCCGCGCTTTTTGCTTTGTGGCACCGCGCGCCACCCCCCTCGACAAGGATTCTTCAATGATTCAGATCACGCTTCCCGACAATTCCCAACGCGAATATCCTGGCCCGGTGACGGTGGCAGAGGTGGCCCAGTCCATCGGTCCAGGACTGGCCAAGATGACGGTGGCAGGCAAAGTGGATGGGCGCCTGGTGGATGCCAGCGATGTGATCGATCACGATGCCCGCCTGCAAATCATCACGCCGCGCGATGAGGAAGGCTTGGAGATCATCCGCCACTCCTGCGCTCACTTGGTTGGCCACGCCGTGAAGCAACTCTATCCGACGGCCCGGATGGTCATTGGCCCCGTCATCGACGAAGGCTTTTACTACGACATCGCCTATGAGCGCCCCTTCACGCCCGACGACATCGCTGCCATCGAGCAGCGCATGAAGGAACTGATTGCGCAGGACTACGACGTGATCAAGAAGATGACCCCGCGGGACGAGGTGATCGAGGTGTTCAAGGCGCGTGGGGAAGACTACAAGCTGCGCCTTGTGGAGGACATGCCCGAAGAGAAGGCCATGGGTCTGTACTACCACCAGGAGTACGTGGACATGTGCCGTGGCCCCCACGTGCCCAACACGCGATTCCTGAAAGTCTTCAAGCTGACCCGGGTGTCCGGTGCGTACTGGCGTGGCGATGCCAAGAACGAGCAATTGCAGCGCGTCTACGGTACTGCGTGGGCCGACAAGAAAGACTTGGATGCGTACGTCAAACGCATCGAGGAGGCCGAGAAGCGCGATCACCGTCGCCTCGGCAGAGAACTGGACCTGTTCCACATCGACGAGCACTCGCCCGGTACCGTTTTCTGGCACCCCAAAGGTTGGACGATCTGGCAGGGCGTCGAACAGTACATGCGTCAGGTGTATCGCGACAACGGCTATCAGGAGGTGAAAGGCCCGCAAATCCTGGACAAGCACCTGTGGGAAAAAACGGGGCACTGGGACAAGTACCGCGAGAACATGTTCACGACGGAGAGCGAAAAGCACGACTACGCGCTCAAACCGATGAACTGCCCTGGGCACATCCTGATCTTCAACCAAGGCGTGAAGAGCTATCGCGATCTGCCTTTGCGCTTCGGCGAGTTCGGTCAGTGCCATCGCAATGAGCCGACGGGCGGCCTGCATGGAATCATGCGGGTGCGTGCGTTCACCCAGGATGATGGACACATTTTCTGCACCGAAGAACAGATCCAGCAGGAGTGCATCAACTTCACGACGCTGCTGCAAAAGGTCTATAAAGACTTCGGCTTCACCGACATCATCTACAAAGTCGCCACGCGTCCCGAAAAGCGCATCGGCTCCGAAGAAAGCTGGGACAAGGCAGAGAGTGCACTGATTGAAAGCCTGAAAGCCTCTGGTTGCGACTATCAAATCGCCGTTGGTGACGGCGCTTTCTACGGCCCCAAGCTGGAGTACACCTTGCGCGATGCCATTGGCCGTCACTGGCAATGCGGCACCATTCAGGTCGATCCTTCCATGCCTGAGCGGCTGGGTGCCGAATACGTGGGAGAAGATGGTGCCCGGCATCGCCCCATCGTTTTGCACCGTGCCATCGTTGGCAGCCTGGAACGCTTCATCGGAATTCTGATCGAACAGCACGCAGGCGCATTGCCAGTCTGGTTGGCTCCAGTGCAGGTGGCCGTGCTGAACATCACGGGTGCACAGGACGATTACTGTCGTGAAATCGCCGCAAAGCTTCAAAAAGCACTGCCGAATCAAGACCTTAGGGTGGCGCTTGACCTGCGTAACGAAAAGATTACGTATAAAATACGAGAGCATTCGTTGCAAAAGCTGCCTTACATCATCGTCGCCGGTGAGAAAGAAAAGGCAGCAGGAGCTGTCGCAGTGCGCGCCCGGGGCAATCGAGACCTCGGTGTGATGTCCCTCGAAGCGTTCGTAGCGCTCATCGCCCAGGACATCGCTTCTAAAGCTTGATTTGGTGTCAAACTTGGCTTTAGCCCGCGTGAGCTGTGCGGTACTCGCTACGTTATCCGTAGCATTTTGATTGAAGGAAAATAGCCATCGCTACTGAATTTCGTGATCGTCGCCAGCGCGAAGAGCGCAAGCACCGCCTGAACCGTGAAATCATGGCCCCTGAGGTTCGCCTCTCCGGTCCTGAGAACGAGCCGCTCGGGGTCGTGAGCCTCATGGAAGCCCTCCGCATGGCGGGCGAGCTGGATGTGGACTTGGTGGAGATTGCCGCCACGGCCAACCCTCCCGTGTGTCGCCTGATGGACTATGGCAAGTTCAAGTATCAGGAGCAAAAACGCGCGGCAGAGGCCAAGGCCAAGCAGACGGTCATCGAGATCAAGGAAATCAAATTCCGTCCCGGTACGGATGATGGTGACTACAACATCAAAATGCGCAACATTCGCCGCTTCCTGGCGGAGGGTGACAAATGCAAGATCACCTTGCGCTTTCGCGGCCGGGAGATCACCCATCAGGAATTGGGCTTGGCCTTGCTCAATCGCATTCGCGATGATTTGGGTGACACCATCCTGATCGAGCAGTTTCCCAAGCTCGAAGGCCGGCAAATGATCATGATGATCGCGCCGGGCAAGAAAAAGCCCGCTGGCAAACCTGCAGCGGAAGGCGCTACCACCACTGCTTGAGGTGGCTGGTGGGCCAAGTGGTTAAGTGAATTGACCGGGCCAGCCTCAAGGCTGGCTCGGGCATAGGGGCCGCGTAAGCGGCACCGAACGGCAGGCCAAGGCTTGCCGTCAAAAAGTGACTCGGGGCCAACAAGGTTGCGGATCGGTTCGCAAACGCCTCGCGAGCACAAACAAAAGGAGCATTCACATGCCCAAAATGAAGACCAAGAGCAGCGCGAAAAAGCGTTTCCGCGTTCGTCCCGGTGGCACCGTCAAGCGCGGTCAAGCCTTCAAGCGTCACATCTTGACGAAGAAGACCACCAAGAATAAGCGCCATCTGCGTGGTGCAGTTTCTGTGCATGAGACCAATATGGGCTCCATTGCACAAATGCTGCCTGGTGCTGGCCTTTAACAACGACGAACAAGGAGTACTCACATGCCTCGCGTCAAACGTGGTGTAACGGCCCGTGCCCGTCACAAGAAAGTTCTGGCCCTTGCAAAGGGTTTCCGTGGTCGCCGCGGTAATGTTTTCCGTATCGCCAAACAGGCGGTAATGAAGGCTGGGCAGTATGCCTACCGTGACCGCCGCACCAAGAAGCGCGTGTTCCGCCAACTGTGGATCGCCCGTATCAACGCCGCTTCGCGCGAATTGGGTCTGACCTACAGCCAATTCACGAACGGCCTGAAGAAGGCTGCCATTGAGATCGACCGCAAGATGCTGGCCGACCTCGCGGTGCACGACAAGGCTGCCTTCGGCAGCATCGTGGAGCAAGTCAAGGCCAAGCTGGCTGCTGCTTGAGTTCACGACTGGTAGCTATCTTATTGATAGCTGCTTGCGCAATAAACGCAAGGGCTAGGGCTTGAAAAGGCACTAGCCCTTGTTCATTTCCAAGAGACGATGAGAGCTGGTATGAACGAGTTGGACTCCCTGGTCGAAAGCGCGCGGAACCTGTTCGCGCAAGCCGTCACCCCTGCCGATCTGGAAAATGCCAAGGCGCAGTTTCTGGGCAAGTCGGGGCGAGTGACCGAGCTCATGAAAGGCATGGCCCAGCTGTCTGTTGAGGAAAAGAAATCTCGCGGTGCCGCCATCAATGTTGCCAAGCAGGCCATTGAAGCGTCCCTGAACGCAAGCCGAAAAGCGTTGGCAGATGCCGAGCTGGAAGCACAATTGCAGGCGGAATCGTTGGATGTCACCTTGCCCGGTCGTCAACGGGGGCAAGGTGGGTTGCATCCCGTGTCCTTGACCCTGGAGCGCATCGAGGGCATTTTCGGCTCGATGGGTTTTGACGTGGCCGAGGGGCCCGAGATTGAGTCCGACTGGTTCAATTTCACGGCGTTGAATACGCCTGAAGACCATCCGGCGCGCTCCATGCACGACACGTTCTATGTCGAGGGCGGCACAGCCACCGCTCCGAACCTGTTGCGCACCCATACCAGCCCCATGCAGATCCGCCATGCCGTTCAGCATGTCAAAAAACACCGCGCCTTGATCGACTCGGGCCAGGCCATGCCGGAGATCCGCGTCATTGCTCCGGGCCGTACATACCGGGTGGACAGCGATGCCACGCACTCACCCATGTTCCACCAATGCGAAGGCCTGTGGATCGGCGAGAACGTGAGCTTCAAGGATCTGAAGGTCGTCTTCACCGACTTCTGCCGTACTTTCTTTGAAAGCGATGATTTGGTCTTGCGCTTTCGGCCCAGCTTTTTCCCTTTCACCGAGCCCAGTGCCGAAATAGACATCCAGTTCCAGACGGGCCCTTTGGCCGGGCGTTGGCTTGAAGTGGCGGGCTCCGGACAGGTGCATCCGAACGTGGTCCGGAACATGGGCCTCGATCCAGAAAAATACATCGGCTTTGCGTTCGGCATGGGGCCTGACCGGCTGACGATGCTGCGCTATGGGGTCAATGATTTGCGCCTCTTCTTTGATGGCGACATTCGTTTTCTTTCGCAGTTCCAGTAAACCGCACGCCGCGTTCCACACAGGCGGCCCACCTAATGAGGGCTGCTGCGCTCAAGAATCACCGAAGACTGAATATGCAATTTCCAGAATCCTGGCTGCGCGAGTTCTGCAATCCTCCACTTTCGACCAAAGAATTGGCCGAGACACTGACCATGGCAGGGCTCGAAGTGGAAGAGCTGCAGCCTGTGGCGCCTCCTTTCACGAAGATCGTGGTGGGAGAAATCAAGGAGGCGGTGCAGCACCCAAATGCTGATCGCCTGCGCGTTTGCCAGGTCGATACGGGGCAGGGTGCTTTGCTCAACATCGTGTGTGGTGCGCCCAATGCACGCGTCGGTATCAAAGTGCCTTGCGCGCTTGTCGGTGCGGAGTTGCCTCCCGGGGAGGATGGCAAACCGTTCTTGATCAAGGTGGGCAAGCTTCGCGGTGTGGAAAGCCAGGGCATGCTGTGCTCCGCCAGGGAGTTGAAGCTCTCGGAAGACCATGGAGGCCTTTTGGAACTGGCGGCCGATGCTCCGCTCGGGCAGGACATTCGGACTCATCTGAACCTGGACGACACCCTGTTCACCCTCAAGCTCACGCCCAATCTGGCACATGCCTTGAGCGTTTACGGCATCGCGCGTGAAGTCTCTGCCCTGACTGGAGCGCCGCTGAAGCCGCTGCAGTTTCCGGCGGTACCGGTGGGTCATGGCGACGTTTTGCCAGTCAAGATCAGCGCCTCGGATCTGTGTGGGCGATTCTCGGGACGTATCGTTCGCAACATCAACACGCAGGCTGCGACTCCGCAGTGGATGCTGGACCGGCTTGCACGTTGCGGGCAGCGAAGCGTCTCCCCGTTGGTCGATATTTCCAACTATGTGATGTTCGAGCTGGGCCGCCCCTCTCACATTTTCGATCTGGACAAAATTCACGGCCCCCTGGATGTGCGTTGGGCGCGTGCGGGCGAAGAACTCAAATTGCTGAATGGCAACACCGTCGCCCTCGATGAAAAGGTGGGCGTCATTGCGGATGCAAGCCAGGTCGAATCGTTGGCGGGCATCATGGGGGGCGATGCCACGGCCGTGTCGAACGACACCCGCCATATCTACATCGAAGCGGCTTTCTGGTGGCCCAAGGCCGTGGCTGGCCGCTCGCGCCGCTATAACTTCTCGACCGATGCCGGACATCGTTTCGAACGTGGCGTGGATCCGAGCCAGACCGTGGAACACATTGAGCGCATCACCCAGTTGGTGATTGACATCTGCGGCACGCCTGAGACCGTTTGCGGGCCGATGGACGACCAGTGTCCGAACGTGCCTGAAGCCAAACCCGTCACGCTCCGCGTTGCCAGAGCCGTCAAGGTGATCGGCATGCCATTGACGCAAGAGCAGTGTGCCGATGCGCTGAAGCGCCTGGGCCTGCCGGTGACTTCCGGCGAGGGCACATTGACGGTGCTGCCGCCGCCCTATCGATTCGATCTCGCGATCGAGGAAGATCTCATCGAGGAAGTGGCTCGCATGGTGGGCTACCAGCAATTGCCTACCACGCCGCCGCTGGCGCCCATCACGCCCAAGCTGCGTGCCGAAGAACGTCGGGGGCCTTTTGCCGTGCGTCGTGCATTGGCGGGACTTGGATACCAGGAAACCATCAATTTCAGCTTTGTGGAAGAGCATTGGGAGCACGAACTGGCGGGCAATCCACAGCCCATCCGGTTGTTGAATCCCATTGCCAGCCAGATGAGCGTGATGCGCTCTTCGCTGTTGGGCTCCTTGCTGCAGGTCTTGAAGTTCAACCTGGATCGCAAGGCGTCGCGCGTGCGGGTTTTCGAGTTGGGCCGGGTCTTTCTGCGCGATGCGTCCGTTGCGGAGTCTGATACCACGGTAGAAGGTTTTCATCAGCCCATGCGCGTGGCTGGTCTTGCATACGGCGCATCCGACGTCCTCCAATGGGGACGCAAAGAGCAAGGGGTGGATTTCTTCGATGCCAAAGGCGATGTCGAGGCGCTGCTTGCTCCCCTGAAGCCCGTTTTTGAGCCTGCAACGCACCCTGCCATGCACCCTGGCCGTTGTGCCCGCGTGCTGCTGAATGGCCAAGCCATTGGGTTCATTGGAGAGCTGCATCCTCGGTGGCGCCAGTCCTGGGAGCTTCCCCAGGCCCCAGTCATGTTTGAGCTGGAACTCGATGCGGTCATGCAGCGGCAGGTCCCTCATTTTCATGCAGTGGCCAAGCATCAAGCGGTTGAGCGGGATCTGGCCGTAGTGGTTGCCGAGCGGATCACGCACGCCGATGTGATGGCAGCCATTCAGGCTGCCGTGCCTCCCACACGGCTTCGCGCGGCGGTGCTGTTTGATGTGTTCCGGCCCAAGCCTTTGCGTGATGGCGAAGCCTCCGTTGGTGGTCTCGCCAGCGGTGAAAAGAGCTTGGCCGTGCGCCTGACGCTGGGGGCTGATGGCGCCACGCTGACGGATGCTGAAATCGAAGCGACGATTCAGTCGGTGGTCGAACAACTGTCGAGCCGTGCCGGTGCGAGGTTGCGGTGATGACGATGCTGAACGGGAGCGCTGACGTGATGGAATTTGCGGTAGAAAGCCTGGAAACCCCTGCGTTGACGAAGGCGCAGCTGGCGGACCTTCTGTTCGATCACATTGGTCTGAATAAACGCGAATCGAAAGACATGATCGATGCTTTTTTCGATCTGATTGCGCAGCGCCTGGTGGACGGTCAAGACGTGAAGCTGTCGGGCTTCGGTAACTTTCAGATCCGTACCAAAGCCCCGAGGCCGGGGCGAAATCCCCGCACGGGCGAGGCGATTCCGATTCAGGCCCGCCGTGTCGTGACTTTCCATGCCAGCAGCAAGCTCAAGGAGCAGATCCAGAACGCGGGCGCTGCTGGCTGAAGCGCTGTCTCTTTCCCGCCTGCCACTGAACGGAAGTGGCTGGCGCCTTTGTTCCGGCTGCAGTACGCTGCTTGTTTATTCGCTAGAAACCGCGTCCCATGGGCACACCGCTTCCTCCCATCCCGGCCAAACGGTATTTCACCATTGGAGAGGTGGCCGCGCTCTGTGGCGTCAAACCGCACGTACTGCGCTATTGGGAGCAGGAGTTCACGCAGCTTCGGCCCATGAAGCGCAGGGGAAATCGCCGCTACTACCAGCACCACGAGGTGCTCATGATCCGTCGTATCCGGGACCTTCTGTACGAGCAAGGCTTCACGATCAGCGGAGCGCGCAATCGCCTGCAAGAGGGCGATTCGTTGTCGCCGGAGTTGGATGGCAGCTCCTCTTTTGCTCTGCAAGCGTCACATGGGGCCGACTTGTCGAGCCCATCGGCGACTTTGTCCTCGATTGCGCTTTTGGATACACAGATCCTGCGGCGGGAATTATTTGAAATTCGTGCGCTGCTTTCCTTGAACTGAGTTTTTTGTGCATATAATCTAAGTCTTGTCGGCGTGTAGCGCAGCCTGGTAGCGCACTTGCATGGGGTGCAAGGGGTCGCGAGTTCGAATCCCGCCACGCCGACCATTTATAAAAAAATCAACGGGCTATCGCCAAAAGCGGTAGCCCGTTTTTTCTTTGTCTTGCAGCATGCACTGGCTGCATGGGCTTTGCGGGATCTCACAGCCCCAAAGCCCACCTCTCCATTTTTCCTTTGCACCTGCGTTCACCGTTTCTGATTCAGTAGCCGCTGGAGCGCTCTATGGCCTCATGCGGGCAAAGGGCACGCCAGGAAGCCTGCCTGGGCTTTGAGCCGCTCCCATACCTTTGCGAAGGATTCATCAACCAAGCCGTAGAAAGCTCGCGAAACGTTCAGCAATGCCGGCGTCGCTTCGCAATACGCTTGGCCCCCTACAAAAAAGGGAGGGCATGGATGAACGATCGGGTGATATGGCCGGCGAGCATGGGCGCGCTGAACCGTTTCGAGGCGCATGGCTGGAGGGTGCACGCGACACAGGAGGTTTCATACGAAGTGCGACAGATCGATGGCATCTTCAGGCTCGATGCCCTCGAATTGATCACCTGCGGCAGGGCACAGCCTGGTTTGCGCCAAGCCCTCGTGATCGATGCGCACGTGGACCAACTTTATGGCGAAGAGATGCGCGCCTACTATGCTCACCATGGAGTAGACGTTTCCATCCTGAGCCTTTCCGTTTCGGAAGAAACGAAAGACTTGGAGACGGCCATGACAATCGCTCGCCACCTCGAATCGGCAGGGGTGCTGCGCCGTTCTGAGCCCGTGGTTGCCATTGGCGGTGGTGTGTTGCTGGACCTCGTCGGTTTTGCGGCGGGGCTGTATCGGCGAGGAATTCCCTACGTCAAGGTTCCTACCAACGCGATGGCGCTGTGGGATGCCGCGGTCGGTATCAAGACCGCCGTGAATGCAATGGATCGTCGCAACCGCCTGGGTTCATACCATGCGCCTACCGTTGCCTTGCTGGATCGCAGCTTTTTGTCGACGGTGGAGTCCCGCGAGCTCTCCAATGGGATGGGAGAGTTGCTCAAGCTCGCGGTGATCAAGAGCCCTCGGTTGTTCGACCTGCTGGAGCGGCACTCCGAGATGCTGCTGCTGACCCGCTTTCAGGATGCGATCGTCGCTCCAGAGGTCATCGGTCTGGCGGTGGAGGGCATGCTGGAAGAGTTGGCTCCCAACCTGTGGGAGCTCACGCTGGACCGATGCGTCGATTTCGGACACTCGTTTGCTCCGCTGATCGAGATGAAAGCGCTGCCAGAATTGCTGCATGGCGAGGCGGTCGCTTTGGATGTGCTGTTTTCTTGCCGCCTGGCACGGGCGAGAGGGCTCCTTGCAGACCAGGATGTACGTCGGGTCGTGCGTGTCATGAAGTCCATGCAATTGCCTTTGCGGCATCGCTTTTTCGAGCAGCCCGGCCTGCTGCAGGAGGCGCTGGCCGACACGATGCGTCATCGCGATGGCCGGCAGCGACTGCCACTGCCCGACGGGATCGGCGCATGCCGCTTTGTAAATGATGTGGACGCCGATGCCATCCGCATTGCTGCCGAGGAGATGGCGCATGCAGATGCCTGAAACCGGTCTTTCGCGGCTGAGCGCCAGTCAGGCGCAGCAATTGGTGCAGAGCGCGCTGATCACAGGCCTGGACGAAGGCCTGGCCGTTTCGGCGGCGGCAGTGGACAGCTCGGGACACCTTCTGGCGTTTGCCCGTGCGGACGATGCCTTTCTGGGATCGATCGACGCGTCGATTGCGAAGGCGCGGACAGCGGTTTATTTCCGCAGGGACACCGCCGCGATGCAGCAGGCGCTGGAACAGGGCAAGACGGCCTATCTCGCCCTGGCCGACGTCCTGCCCCTGGAAGGCGGTGTTCCGCTGCTGGTGGGAGGAACCTTGGTGGGCGGACTCGGAATCAGCGGTGCCGCGTCTGCCCAGGATGGCGTGCTGGCCCGGGCCATCGCATCGTTGCTGAACTCGTTGTCAGGTTGGACCCCATGAACGCTTTCAAGGACAGGGTGGTGCTGGTGACAGGCGGAGGCACGGGCATCGGGAGGGCGACGGCGCTTGCTTTCGCCAAGCAGGGCGCCCAGGTGGCCATCGCGGGCCGCACGGTGTCTTCTTGCGCTGAGACCGCCAAGATGATTCTGGACGCCGGCGGCATCGGCTTCGCGGTGGCCTGCGATGTCGGCAGCGAGAACGACGTGATGAACCTGATGGACGAAGTCGAGCGCCGTCTTGGCGTGGTGGATATCGCCTTCCTCAATGCGGGCGTTGGAACGGCATCGGCCATCGTGGACCAAGACATCGATGCGTTTGAAGCAGTGATGCGCACCAATTGCACCGGGCTCATGCTGTGCATGAAGCATTTGCTCAGACCGATGTACGAGCGGCGCTCGGGCTGCATCGTCAACAACCTTTCCGTGCATGCCCATCGCACGATTCTGGAAGGCACGGGCGCGTACACCGCTTCCAAACATGCAGCGCTTGCGCTGACGAAGGCGGCCGCAGTCGAGGCGGCGCCTTATGGCGTGCGCGTGAATGCCGTGTCCCCCGGGCCGATCTCCACGGAGATGCTGGCCCGCTCCAGTGCTGTCTCCGGCGGGCTGGAGGGATGGGCCGAGCGCCTGCCCATGAAGCGCGTCGGCGAGTCGCATGAGGTCGCACAAGCCGTGCTTTGGCTCAGCAGTCCCCAGGCATCATTTTTGACGGGCGCAGTGGTTCCCGTGGACGGCGGCTTTCTCGCACTTTGATGCCCGAACATGACATGGATTGCCTTGGGCCTGCTGGCCGGGTTGGTGCTGGGAACCTACGACTTTTTGACCAAACTCGCCCTCAGGGAAAAAACGGTCCTGGAGGTGGTGCTGTGGTCGTCCGTTCTCGGGGCGCTGATCTGGGCCCCTTTCTTTTTCCTTCCGGCTGCCTGGGCCGACACACTGCAGCCCCTGGGCTTGCACCCTGCAGCGTTGACCCGGGCCGAGCAGCTGGCGTTGCTGCCCAAATCGGCAATGATGGTGGTCACGTGGATTCTTTCGTATTACTCGGTCAAATCCTTGCCGTTATCGATCTCCGCGGGGGTGCGCGCTTCCGGGCCGCTTTGGACGGCGGTAGGCGCCATCGTTTTCCTGTCCGAGCAACTCAACTGGTGGCAATGGATGGGGCTCGCTGTCTCCATGGGTTCCTACTATCTGTTCTCCCTGATCGGGCAAAAAGAGGGCATCCGGTTTCAGCGCAACGGGTGGGTGTTTTGCATGCTCGCGGCCACGTTGCTGTCTTCGGCCAACGCCCTTTACGACAAGCACATTCTGGCAACCCTGCATTTGGATCTGGCCGCCGTCCAGGCGTACTCGGCCATTCAGCGGGGCGGCATGGCGCTGCTTTTATTGCCTTGGGTTTTCGGGGCCATGGAATGCCGAAGCCTGCTGTCCCGAAATTGGGCGGTCCCTGCGATTGCCGCCGCATACGTATTGGCCGAGTTCATTTATCTCACGGCCGTGCAGGCCGAGGGTGCGCTGATCTCGGTGATATCGGTGCTTCGGCGCACCAATCTCATCATGGTGTTCGCCTTGAGCGCGCTGTTCTTTGCAGAGCGATTCATCCGCCAAAAAATGCTGGCGATTTCAGGTGTGTTGATCGGCATCGTGCTCACCATCGTTCATTAGCCGTCTTGCACCAGAGCACGGATCCAATGGATCACCGTGCTGCCGTGGCGAGAGATCAGGGCCCGCTCCGATGCGAGCAGGAAATAAGCTTGCTCCGACGGAATGGCGATGTCGGAAACCCGCACCAAACTGCCGTTTTGCAGAAGGCCTTTCACCAGAGAACGCCGACCCAGTGCGATCCCTTGCAGATTGAGGGCTGCATCCAGCATGAAGCCCGTGTCGGAATAGGTCAGCGTGCGCTGCGCCGGCGAAATCTGTATGCCGGCCTTCTTCAGCCAGGGTTCCCAGGGCTGCCTGCTATGGGACAGGAACACCGCGCGTTTGAACAGAGCCTCGATGCCGGGTGCATCGCACCGTTTCAGATAGGCGGGAGCTGCCACTGGAAACCACTCGTCCTCCAGCAGCGGTTCGCAATGGTGGGCCTGGGGGCGGGCTTTGGCGAACCGGATGGCAATGTCTGCCTCTCCCTGATCGACGTCCACCTTGCATGTCGTTGGCGACACCTCGATGGAGACGGCCGGGTGCAGGCGCTGGAATTCGGTGAGGGCTGGAACCAGCCGAAAGCGAGCAAAAGAAGGCAACACGCTGATCCGGATCACGCTGCGCTCCTGTGTGAAGCCGGAGAAGGCCTCCTCCAGCGTCTCCAATGCGTCTTTCATCTGCTGGTGCAAATACTCGCCTTCAGGGGTCATTGCGACCGAGCGGGTCGTTCGTGTGAACAGGCTATTGCCCAGCAATCGCTCCAGTTCACGAATCCGATGGCTGACGGAACTGTGGGAAATATTCAGCTCGTCTGCCGCTTTGTTGAAGCTGCGCATGCGTGCCACAGCGTCGAACGCAAGAATCAAATGGATGGGGGGTATCTTTCGCATGGACGCGGATAAGGAAAATTCGAAGGAAAGATTCCATATCGGGATCGATCTGGGCGGGACGAAAATCGAAGGCATCGTACTCGACCATCAATATCGAGAATGTCGGCGAATCCGAATGGAGACCCGGGCCAGCGATGGCTATCTTCAGGTGCTGCAGCGCATTATTGAAATGCACTGCCAATTGGCCACTGTGGTTTTGGGGGCAGAAACGACATTGGGAATCTGCACCCCGGGGTCCATTTCGAAAACCACCGGTTTGCTGAAAAATTGCAATGCAACCGAGCTGAACGGCCATCCTCTGCAGGCGGATCTGCGCCAGCGGCTGGGCCGCCCCTTCAACATGGAAAACGATGCCAACTGCTTCGCGATGGCCGAAGCCCTCCAAGGCGCAGGCAGCGGGCACGGCTGCGTGCTCGGGCTGGTGCTCGGCACGGGGGTGGGTGCAGGCATCGTGGTGAATGGTCGTTTGTGGAGCGGGCGACATGGCATTGCCGGTGAATGGGGCCATATGTCCATTGATCCGGACGGGCCTGCCTGCTACTGCGGCCGCCAGGGATGTGTCGAACGCTACCTGAGCGGAACCGCGCTGGAGGCCCGCTACCAGCAGTCCACCGGGAAGTCTGCCGATGCGGCCCGCATCGTTGAAATGGCGCGCCATGGCGATGGCGCGGCCGTCGAATTGCTGGATCGATTTCTCAGCCAATTTGCCGGCGCGGTCGCCAACGTGGTCGCCGTGCTGGACCCGGATGTGATCGTCATCGGCGGAGGGCTTGCCAGCATGGATGAACTGTATGAGGAGGGCGCTCTTCGGCTGCAGCGCATGGTCTTCAACGATGAGTTCCACACCCCCGTGCTGCGCAACAGGCTGGGCAATTCGGCGGGTGTGATCGGCGCTGCCATGGTCGGGGTCTGACATGCGTGTCCTGACGATTGGCGGTGCCACGCTCGACATCGTGGTTGCAGGCGTGGACGCGGTGCGAGGCCCCGGAGCCAAACACGATGTGGCCAGCGTGCGATGGTCCAGCGGGGGCGGCGCGGTGAACGCGGCGCTCGGATTCGCAGCCTTTCACGCACAGGTCACGGCCTGCTGCGCTATCGGCGCGGATGTGGAAGGGCGATGGCTGCGCGACACGTTGGACCGGCAAGGCATCGCGGTGGAACGTGTGCAGGCCATCCCCGGATGCCCCACGGGAAAGGCCGTGATCCACCTGGACCCGCAGGGTGATGCCACCGTGTTCGCGCAGCGCGGTGCCAGTACCCGGCTGTCGTTGGCGGATGCCTCTGCAATGCTCATGCAAGCCGAGCTTGTCTATGTGTCCGCGTTGGCCGATGCCGCCACCGACGAGTTGAGCCACGCGTTGGCGGGCCTGCCGTCCCGGCCTTTCCAACTGGTGGTCAATCCGGGCGCACGTTCACTGCGCCAATCGCCCGATTCCTTGGAACGGTTGCTGCAAGCGGCTGACCTGGTCTGCCTGAACGCGATCGAAGCGCAGTGGCTGGCCGCCCACAGAGGTGTGACCTGCACCCCGGAGATGGATGCCCACGAGGCCGTGGCGCTTGCCACGGCCCTGGCACGCCCACAGGGACAGGGGGTGCTGGTCACCCTCGGCGCTGGCGGTGCGGCGTTCTTCGATGGGCAGCACGGCCACCACCGCCCTGCAGAGCCCACCACCGTCGTGTCCACACTGGGTGCAGGGGACGCCTATGCGTCGGCGTTCGCCTTTCACTGGTTTTCGGGGAATGGGGCCCGCGCCTCGCTGGAGGCGGCCAATCGCCGTGCGGTGGAGGTGCTTGGCGTCGCGGCTGCGAATCTCGCCACCTTGGTCATGTAGGGGCCAACGGGGTGTCAGCATTGCGGTGCCGCATGCAATAAAAAAGCCACCCGAGGGTGGCTTTTTTGTTCCCGACTGGGAATCAGGACTGTCTTTGGCGGAGAGGGCGGGATTCGAACCCGCGGTGGGGATTAGCCCACACACGCTTTCCAGGCGTGCGACTTAAACCGCTCATCCACCTCTCCGAAGCCCGCGATTGTAGCAGTGGTTTTGGCTCGTTTTTGGAAAAACCGTTGAAGCGCCGTTCAAGGCGCGCGTTGGGTCGTTTGAACCATCTTCATGGCGGAGCCGATCAGGGCGGACACTTCGCTCATGTTGCTGGGCACGATCAGCGTGGTGGTCGCATCGGCGGCCACCTTGCCGTACGCGTCCACGGCGCGCTCGGCCACCTTCAGCTGCACGGCCTGTTCGCCGCCCGGCTGGCGGATGGCCGCGGCGACTCGTTCGATGGCCTGGGCGGTGGCTTCGGCCACGGCTGTGATGGAGGCGGCCTCGCCCTGGGCGTTGTTGATCTGCGCCTGCTTTTCGCCCTCCGACCGTGCGATGAACGCTTCGCGCTCGCCGGTGGCGATGTTGATCTGCTCCTGGCGGCGGCCTTCCGAAGCGGCGATCAGGGCGCGCTTTTCGCGCTCGGCCGTGATCTGCGCCTGCATGGAGCGCAGGATTTCGGCCGGCGGCGTGAGATCCTTGATTTCGTAGCGCAGCACCTTCACGCCCCAGTTCAACGCGGCCTCGTCGATCGCCTGGACCACCTGGGCGTTGATGATGTCGCGCTCTTCGAAGGTCTTGTCGAGTTCGAGCTTGCCGATCACGCTGCGCAGCGACGTTTGGGCCAGTTGGGTGACGGCCATGATGTAGTTGCTGGAGCCGTAGCTGGCGCGCATGGGGTCGGTCACCTGGAAGTAGAGGATGCCGTCCACCTGCAGCTGGGTGTTGTCGCGCGTGATGCAGACCTGGCTGGGCACGTCGAGCGGAATTTCCTTGAGGCTGTGCTTGTAGGCCACGCGGTCGACGAATGGCACGAGGAAGTTAAGCCCCGGCGTGAGGGTGCCGGCATATTTGCCCAGCCGCTCCTTGACCCAGGCGTTCTGTTGGGGAACCACCTTCACCGAGCGAGCGATGAAGATGCCGGCGATGACGACGATGACGAGGGCAATGATTTCCATGGGGTCCTTTGCGATGGTGAAGATTGGGGTGGGTGCTTGGCGTTGCGTTGTGGCGGTGCGTGAGGGGTCCGGCCTCAGAGCTTGTCGACCAGCAGCCGGTTGCCGATGACTTCCGCCACGCGGTGCATGCCGGAGGAGGGGGCATTGCCGGGGCGCAGGACCACCGTCCATTGGGCGCCTCGGTAGCGCACCTGCGCGGTGCCGTCGGCGTTCCAGATCTCCACGTTCACGGACTCGCCCACATCCATGTTCACGTCGCGGTTGCTCGATGCGGGCTGGGCGCCCGGGTTCTTTTTACGGAACACATAGCAGCCCACCACGCCCGCGGACCCGACCGCGGCCGCGGCCAGCAGCTGCGCCGCGACCGAGCCGCCCGCATGGGCCGCAAGGGCGCCGGCGGCCAGGCCGATGGCCAGCATGAGCAGGTAGAACGTGCCCGTGAACAGCTCCACGGCGACGGCCCCTCCCGCCATCAGCCACCAGAGGGTGGATTGCTCTATCACTGCGCGCTCCTCGTTGTGTTTAGTGCACCACATTCTGGGTCAAAAGAGCGGACCGTCAAAGGCGTGACAACGTTATTCCTTACACTTCGCGCCTGTTTCGTTTTTTGGGCCCGCTCGCTCGGAGGCTGCGCATGAAATTCCGCTTTCCCATCGTCATCATCGACGAGGACTATCGTTCCGAGAACACGTCGGGCCTGGGCATCCGCGCGCTGGCGCAGGCCATCGAGTCGGAGGGCTTCGAGGTGCTGGGTGTCACGAGCTACGGCGACCTGTCGCAGTTCGCGCAGCAGCAAAGCCGCGCGAGCGCGTTCATCCTGTCGATCGACGACGAGGAGTTCACCCTCGGCTCGGGCCTGGACCCCATCGTGCTGAGCCTGCGCACCTTCATCGCCGAGGTGCGCCGCAAGAACTCCGACGTGCCGATCTACGTGCACGGCGAGACCAAGACCAGCCGCCACCTGCCCAACGACATCCTGCGGGAACTGCACGGCTTCATCCACATGTTCGAGGACACGCCGGAGTTCGTGGCCCGCCACATCATCCGCGAAGCCAAGAGCTACCTGGAGAGCGTGCAGCCGCCGTTCTTCAAGGCGCTGCTGGACTATGCCGAAGACGGCTCGTACAGCTGGCACTGCCCCGGCCACTCCGGCGGCGTGGCGTTCCTCAAGAGCCCCGTGGGACAGATGTTCCACCAGTTCTTCGGCGAGAACATGCTGCGCGCCGACGTGTGCAATGCGGTCGAGGAACTGGGCCAGCTGCTGGACCACAACGGCGCCATCGGCGAGAGCGAGCGCAATGCCGCGCGCATCTTCAATGCGGACCACTGCTTCTTCGTGACCAATGGCACCAGCACGTCCAACAAGATGGTGTGGCACCACACGGTGGCGCCCGGCGATGTGGTGGTGGTGGACCGCAACTGCCACAAGTCCATCCTGCACAGCATCATCATGACGGGCGCCATTCCGGTGTTCATGAAGCCCACGCGCAACCACTTCGGCATCATCGGCCCGATCCCCCAGTCGGAGTTCGAGCCCGAGGCGATCCAGGCCAAGATCCGCGCCAATCCGCTGCTCAAGGGTGTGGATGCCAAGGCCGTCAAGCCACGCGTTCTCACGCTCACGCAATCCACCTACGACGGCGTGCTCTACAACACCGAAACCATCAAGGGCATGCTCGACGGCTACGTGGACAACCTGCATTTCGACGAGGCCTGGTTGCCGCACGCGGCGTTCCATCCGTTCTACGGCAGCTACCACGCGATGGGCAAGAAGCGCGCGCGGCCCAAGCACTCGGTGGTGTATGCCACGCAGTCCATCCACAAGCTGCTGGCCGGCATCAGCCAGGCCAGCCATGTGCTGGTGCAGGACTCGCAGACGGTCAAGCTCGACCGGCCGCTGTTCAACGAGGCGTACCTGATGCACACCTCGACCTCGCCGCAGTACAGCATCATCGCCAGCTGCGACGTGGCCGCCGCGATGATGGAGCCGCCCGGCGGCACGGCGCTGGTGGAGGAAAGCCTGCTTGAAGCCCTGGACTTCCGCCGCGCGATGCGCAAGGTGGAAGAGGAGTTCGGCAAGGACGACTGGTGGTTCAAGGTGTGGGGCCCGGACAAGCTAGTGGACGAGGGCCTGGGCCGAGCCGAGGACTGGGTCATCCGCAGCGACGGCAAGGGCAAGAAGAACCACGCCAGCAAGTGGCACGGCTTCGGCCAGCTGGCCGACGGCTTCAACATGCTGGACCCGATCAAGTCCACCATCGTCACGCCCGGCCTGAATCTGGACGGCAAGTTCGACGAGAACGGCATTCCCGCCTCCATCGTGACCAAGTACCTGGCCGAGCACGGCGTGGTGGTGGAGAAGACGGGGCTCTACAGCTTCTTCATCATGTTCACCATCGGCATCACCAAGGGCCGCTGGAACACGCTGCTCACGGCGCTGCAGCAGTTCAAGGACGACTACGAGAAGAACCAGCCGATGTGGCGCATCCTTCCGGAGTTCTGCCAGCAGCACAAGCGCTACGAGCGCATGGGCCTGCGCGATCTGTGCCAGCACGTGCACCAGCTCTATGCCAAGTACGACATCGCGCGCCTGACCACCGAGATGTACCTGTCGGACCTGACGCCGTCGATGAAGCCCAGCGACGCCTATGCGCACATCGCGCACCGCAAGACCGAGCGCGTGGAGATCGATGCGCTGGAAGGCCGCATCACGACCAGCCTGATCACGCCGTACCCACCCGGCATTCCGCTGCTCATTCCGGGCGAGGTCTTCAACAAGAAGATCGTGGACTACCTCAAGTTCTCGCGCGAATTCTCCAAGCTGTGCCCGGGCTTCGAGACCGACATCCACGGCCTGGTGGAGATCGAGGACGACAACGGCAACGTGCGCTACTACGCCGACTGCGTAGCCGCCGCACCGCAGCCGCCGTCCGCTCGCAAGAGCCGCAAGAACGCGCCTGCCGCCGAGGACATCGTGCAGGTGGGCAGCGACGGACCGTTCGGCCGCAAGGTCTGATCGCCGCGCAAGGCCGTGGGCCTTGGCTCCGAAAGCCCGGCTGCGCGACAGCGCCTCCGGGCTTTTTGTATGGGAATGTCACGGGATTGAATCCAGGCGGCTTCCTGCACCGTATCAGTGTTCAGCCGCGCGAATTTTCGGGCGGCATCCACCCACTGACACAACGGAGATTTCCATGACCTTTCGCATGAATGCCCGCCTGGCCGCCGCCAGCCTCACGCTCGCCCTGTCTGCCGCTGCGATGCCCGCTTTCGCGCAGGTGACCGTCGGTGGCGCGCCGATGTATCCGACCAAGGACATCATCGACAACGCGGTGAACTCCAAGGACCACACCACGCTGGTCGCCGCCGTGAAGGCCGCCGGCCTGGTGGACACGCTGAAGGGCCCCGGTCCGTTCACGGTGTTCGCGCCCACCAACGCCGCCTTCGCCGCGCTGCCTGCCGGCACGGTGGACACGCTGTTGAAACCCGAGAACAAGGCCACGCTGACCAAAGTGCTGACTTACCACGTGGTGGCGGGCAAGGTCGATGCGGCCGCGCTGTCCAAGATGATTGCCGACGGCAAGGGCTCGGCCAGCCTGAAGACCGTCGCCGGTGGCACGCTGACGGCCAAGGCCAGCGGCTCCTCGATTGCGCTGACGGATGAAAAAGGCGGCATGTCCAACGTGACCATCGCCGATGTGTACCAGTCCAACGGCGTGATCCACGTCGTGGACAAGGTGCTGCTGCCCAAGTAAGCCGCGCCGGGCGGTCCGCATCGCTGGCACCCGATGGCGCCAGCCGATGCGGGCCTTACCCCAAGGCATCCAGGAAAGCCGCAAGGGCACCCCGGAGGGGCCTTGCGGCTTTTTCCGTGGGAGCCCGGCCCCAGGCCTGCTAGGGTGCGGCGGCGTGCATGTCCTCGCGCACGCGCAGGAAGCTGGCGAAGCGCGGCAGGCCGCCCTCGTGCGTGCCGCGAAAGCGGTAGGTCACCCAACTGCCCAGGGGCGGTGGATGCGCTCGGTCCGCATCGTTGAAGCCGGCGCCGAGCCGAAAGCGCTGGCCGCCGGGCATCTCCACCAGCAAGGCGCCCATGCGACCCCGGTGCCGGCCTTTGCCGGGCACATAGCCCACGACCCGCGCCTCGGTGTCTTCATGGGTCTTGAGTTTGATGAGATCGTCGCTGCGGCCGGCCTTGTAGAGCGACGCCCCACGGTGCAGCATCAGCCCTTCTCCCCCGTCGCGCACCGTGCGGTGCAGCAGGGCCTGCAACCGGGCATCGGTGGCGATGCGCTGCTGGGGCACGGCCTGCACCCAGGGCTGGCCGATGCCGGCCACGGCGGCCTGCAATGCCGGCAGGCGCTCGTCGAACGGGCCGCCCTGCGCGGGCAGGTCGAACACCATGAACTGCAGGTGGCGCCAGGCCGCATCGTCAGGCCGCTGCTGCCGCACGGTGGACTGTGCCTGGGCGAAGCGGCCCCGGCCGGCCCACAGCTCGCCATCCATCGGCATCGCGGGCCAGCCCTGGGTGAACCAGGCGGGCGCATTCACCCGCTCGCCACCGCGCGTGCGCAACTGGTGGCCGTCCCAGTAGCCGCGCACCCCGTCGTACTTTTCGCTCACCCAGTAGTCCGCCAGCGGCAGTCCGGTGCGGTAGACGTTGGCCAGCAGCAGGGGCGGCGGCGAGGCGGTCGATACCGTTGCTGGGGGTTGCGCCCAGGCCGGCAGCGCGCCGCAGACCAGCAGGACGGTGATGGCGATGCGGCGAAGCATGGGATTATTTTGCTATTGATTTAATAGCGGAATGCCCTAGAGGAATATGCGCTGGCGGCCGATTCGGCTTGAATCTCAGGACAGCTCGGCGCTTTCCCGGCTGATGCCACCCGTCTGGCTGAAGCCGCCGTCCACGTACATGATCTCGGCCGTCACGCCGCTGGCCAGGTCCGACAGCAGGAAGGCGGCGGCATTGCCCACGTCTTCGATCGTCACGTTGCGGCGCAGGGGCGAGGCGCCGGCGACCACGCCCAGCAGCTTGCCGAAGTCCTTGATGCCGCTGGCCGCCAGGGTCTTGATGGGACCGGCGCTGATGCCGTTGGCGCGCATGCCGCGCGGGCCCAGCGATTCGGCCAGGTAGCGCACGCTGGCCTCCAGGCTGGCCTTGGCCAGGCCCATGGTGTTGTAGTTGGGCACCGTGCGCAACGCGCCCAGGTAGCTCAGGGTGACCACGGACGATTTTTCGTTGAGGTAGGGCAGGGCGGCCTTGGCCATGGCGGGAAAGCTGTAGGCGCTGATGTCGTGCGCGATGCGGAACGATTCGCGCGACAGCCCTTCGAGAAAGTCGCCGGCGATCGCCTCGCGCGGCGCGAAGCCGATGCTGTGTACGAAGCCGTCAAACTTCGGCCAGGCCTGCGACAGGTCGGCGAACATGCGGTCGATCTGCTCGTCGCTGCCCACATCGCAATCGAAGATGAGCTTGGAGTCGAACTCGGCGGCGAAGTCGGTGATGCGGTCCTTGAAGCGCTCGCCGACGTAACTGAAGGCAAGTTCTGCGCCTTGCGCGTGGCAGGCGCGGGCGATGCCGTAGGCGATCGAGCGGTTGGACAACACGCCGGTGATAAGCAGCTTCTTGCCGGTCAGAAAACCCATGTTTCTTCTCCTGTGGAATGCGGGGGATTGGGGGCGTGGCGGCGGCGCGTGCGCCGCTGATGGCCCACCGGGGCATGTGACATGCGACCCGTCGGGGCGCCGCCAGCGTAGTGCAGAATTGTCGCATGCGTCTTTGGCCGATCTTGTTGCTGTGGGGGAGTGCGATGCCCGTGTGGGCGGGACACGCCTATGCGCTGTGGGGCGAGCCCCGGATGCCTGCGGGCTTCGACCACTTCGGGTACGTCAACCCCGACGCGCCCAAGGGCGGCGAGCTGCGGCTGGTGAGCAACCTGCGCGTCTCCACCTTCGACAAATACAACCCGTTCACCATCAAGGGCAATTCGCCGGCCTACCTGTCGGACCTGATGTTCGATACGTTGCTCACCGGCTCGCTCGACGAGACTGCCACCGGCTACGGCCTGCTGGCGCAGGACGTGGAGGTGGCCGCCGATGGCCTCTCGGTGGTGTTCCGCCTGCGGCCCGAAGCGCGCTTTCACAACGGGAAACCGGTGCTGGCGCAGGACGTGAAGTTCAGCTACGACACGCTGATGGGCCCCTACACCTCGCCGGCCTACAAGACGGCGCTGTTCGACGTGGCGGGCATCGACGTGATCGACGACCGCACGGTGCGCTACCGCTTCAAGCACCCCAACCGCGAG
This sequence comes from Acidovorax sp. SUPP950, assembly GCF_030158935.1. Lineage (NCBI taxonomy): Bacteria > Pseudomonadati > Pseudomonadota > Betaproteobacteria > Burkholderiales > Comamonadaceae > Acidovorax > Acidovorax sp. SUPP950. The sequence continues at coordinate 172,409 of NZ_BQXE01000004.1, forward strand.
CTGCCGCTCACGGTGGGCGGGCTGCCCGTCTTCAGCCGCGACTGGGGCGTGGAGAACGGCAAGGCCAAGCGCTTCGATCAGGTGGTGATGGACATCCCGATCGGCAGCGGCCCCTACAAGATCGGGCCGGTGCGCTTCGGCAAGGACATCACCTACGTGCGTGATCCCGGCTACTGGGCGCGCGATCTCAACGTGCGCAAGGGCACCGCCAATTTCGACCGCATCCTGGTCAAGATCTACCGCGACAACACCGCGCGACTGGAGGCGCTCAAGGCGGGCGAGTTCGACCTCATGCGCTTTTTCAGCGCGGGCGACTGGGCGCGCCGCGTCACGGGGCGCAAGTTCGATACCGGCGAGCTGGTCAAGGGCAACTTCGAGCACAAGCTGCCTTCGGGCTTCCAGAGCTACGTGCTCAACACGCGCCGGCCGCTGCTGCAGGATGCCCGCGTGCGCGAAGCGCTGGGACTGGCCTACGACTTCGAGTGGATGAGCCGCCAGCTGTTCTACGGCGCCTACCAGCGCATCAACGGCCTGTTCGGCAACACCCTGTGCGAGACCCGCGGCACACCCACGCCCGAGGAGCTGGCGCTGATGGAGCCCTGGCGCCAGAGCCTTCCCGCCAGCGCCTTCGGCCCCATGACCACGCCGCCGCGCACCGAGGGCGTCACCACGCTGCGCGACAACCTGCGCCGTGCCCAGGCCCTTTTGAAAGAGGCGGGCTGGGAGGTCCGGGACGGCGCGCTGCGCAACGCGCAGGGCCAGGCCATGGTGCTGGAGTACCTGGACAGCAGCGAAGGCGGTGTGCGGTCGCTGTCGTCGTGGATCCGCAACCTGCAAAAGCTCGGCATCACGCTGAACTTCCGGGCGGTGGACTTCGCTCTGTACCAGCAGCGCCTGAGCAAGTTCGACTTCGACATCACCACCATCGCGTACCAGGGCACCAACAATCCGGGGCAGGAACTGGCCGACATGTTCGGCTCGCAGGCGGCGGACACGGAAGACTCGGGCAACTTCCCCGGCGTGAAGAGCAAGGCCGTGGACGCGATGATCCGCAGCATCGTGTCGGCCAAGACGCTGGACGAACTGCTGCCCGCCTGCCATGCCCTGGAGCGCGTCATCGCGCACGGGCACTACCTGATTCCCCAGTACACCGCGCCTTCGCACCGCATGGTCTACAACGCCTGGCGCCTGGAGCGGCCGGCCACGCTGCCGCCGTATTCCACGGGCGAGGCCTGGGCCATCGACACGTGGTGGGCGCGCATGCCGCCCCAGACGGCGCCGGACCCCGCACGGCGCTGATCCGCCCGCAGCCCCGGCCCACCGTCCAGACTCCCGCTCACTTTCCGACCCCCCACCGCCGCCATGTTCGCCTACATCCTCAAGCGCGTGCTGCTCATGCTGCCCACCCTGCTGGGCGTGCTGCTGCTGACCTTCGTGGTGATCCAGTTCGTACCGGGCGGCCCCGTCGAGCAGTACCTGGCCGAGTCCAAGGCCGGGATGGGACGCGGCGGCGGTGGGGCCGAAGGCGGCGGCCTGGCCTACCGGGGGGCGCAGGGCGTGGACCCGAAGCGGCTGGAGCAGATCAAGGCGCTCTACGGCTTCGACAAGCCGGCGCACGAGCGCTTTTTCCAGATGCTCGGGCAGTTCGCGCGGTTCGACCTGGGCCGCAGCTTCTTTCAGAACAAGGACGTGTGGCAACTCGTGAAGGAAAAGCTGCCCGTGTCGATCAGCCTGGGCTTGTGGACCTTCTTCATCAGCTACCTCGTGGCCGTGCCGCTCGGCGTGGCCAAGGCGGTGCGGGCGGGCTCGCGCTTCGACTTCGTCACCACGCTCATCGTGCTGCTGGGCTATGCCATCCCGGGCTTCGTGCTGGGCGTGGCGCTGCTGGTGATCTTCGGCGGGCAGCTGCAGTGGTTTCCGCTGCGGGGGCTCACCTCGGCGAACTGGGACGAGATGACCTGGGGCGCGCGCATCGTGGACTACCTTTGGCACATCACGCTGCCGGTCACGGCCATGGTGCTGGGCAGCTTCGCGGTGACGGCCATGCTGACCAAGAACGCCTTTCTCGAAGAGATCCGCAAGCAATACGTGCTCACGGCCCGCGCCAAGGGGCTGTCGGAGCGGCAGGTGCTGTGGAAGCACGTGTTCCGCAATGCCCTCATTCCCATCATCACGGGCTTTCCTGCAGCGTTCATCGGGGCGTTCTTCGCCGGCTCGCTGCTGATCGAGACGCTGTTCTCGCTCGACGGCCTGGGCCTGCTGAGCTACGAAAGCGTGATCCGGCGCGACTACCCCGTGGTGCTGGGAACGCTCTATCTCTTCACCCTCATCGGGCTGGTGACCAAGCTGGTGAGCGATCTTTGCTACGTATGGGTGGACCCGCGTGTCAAGTTTGACTAACCCCCCCGAGCCGGCCGATGGCCGCCCCCCGCGCGGCGCGGTGCCCGTGGCCCCGTCGCTTTCGCCCGGCCGCCGTGCGTGGAGGCGCTTCAAGCGCAATCGGCTGGGCTACTGGAGCCTGATCCTGTTCAGCGCGCTGGTGGCCCTGAGCCTGGTGGCCGAGCTGATCAGCAACGACCGTCCCCTGATCGTGCGCTACGAAGGGCAGACCTACCTGCCCATGCTGCACGACTATTCCGAAAAGACCTTCGGCGGCGATTTCGACACCCCCACCGATTACCTGGACCCGTTCATCCGCGAGCGCCTGCAGCAGGGCAGCAACTGGGCGCTGTACACGCTGAACCCCTACGGCCCGGACACGCTGAACTATTTCGCGAAGTCGCCCAACCCGTCCGGCCCCACATCGCAGAACTGGCTGGGCACGGACGACCGGGGCCGCGACCTGCTCGCGCAGCTGATCTACGGCTTTCGCGTGAGCGTGCTGTTCGGCATCGCGCTCACGGTGGTGGGCGTGCTGCTGGGCGTCATCACCGGTGCGATCCAGGGGTTTTTCGGCGGCAAGACCGACCTGGCGTTCCAGCGCTTCATCGAGATCTGGGGTTCGATGCCCGAGCTGTACCTGCTCATCATCTTCAGCGCCGTGTTCGCGCCCAGCGTCGGGCTGCTGCTGGTGCTGCTGTCGCTGTTCGGCTGGATGGGCCTGTCGGACTACGTGCGCGCGGAGTTCCTGCGCAACCGGCAGCTCGACTACGTGAAGGCCGCCCGCGCGCTGGGCGTGCCCAACGGGCAGATCATCTGGCGCCACATCCTGCCCAACAGCATGACGCCGGTGGTGACCTTTCTGCCGTTTCGCATGAGCGCGGCCATCCTGGCGCTCGCCTCGCTCGACTTCCTGGGCCTGGGCGTGCCGCCCGGCACCCCGTCGCTGGGCGAGTTGCTCAACCAGGGCAAGAACAACATCGACGCCTGGTGGATTTCGCTGTTCACGTTCGCGGCGCTGGTGGTCACGCTGCTGCTGCTCACCTTCATGGGCGACGCGCTGCGCGATGCGCTCGACCCCCGCAAGGCAGACCATTCATGAGCGACGCACGCATGCGCGGCACCGCGCCGATTCCACACTCTGCTGCTTCATCGTCTTCGGCCGGCACTTCGCCTGCCGCCTCGTCGGCGCCGCTTCTGCAGGTGCAGGACCTGCACGTGCGCTTCGGCGACAAAGAGGTGGTGCGCGGGGTCGGCTTCGACATCGCGGCGGGCGAGAAGCTCGCGCTGGTGGGTGAATCGGGCTCGGGCAAAACCATCACCGCGCTGTCGATCCTGCGGCTGGCGGGCGATGCGCACATCACCGGCCGGGCGCTGATGGACGGGCAGGACCTGCTGGCCCTGTCCGAGCGCGAGATGCGCGGTGTGCGCGGCGGCGACATCGCCATGGTGTTCCAGGAGCCCATGACGGCGCTCAACCCGCTCATGGCGGTGGGGGACCAGGTGGCCGAGGTGCTGCAGCTCAAGCAGGCGCTCTCGCGCGCCCAGGCCCGCCAGGCGGCCGTCGAACTGCTGGCCAGCACCGGCATTCCCGAGCCGGCCCGGCGTGCGGACGCGTTCCCGCACCAGCTGTCGGGCGGGCAGCGCCAGCGCGCGATGATCGCCATGGCCCTGGCCAGCCGCCCGCGCCTGCTGCTGGCCGACGAGCCCACCACCGCGCTGGACGTGACGCTGCGCGGCCAGATCCTCGACCTGCTGTCCGACCTGCAGCGCCAGACCGGCATGGCCGTGCTGCTCATCACCCACGACCTGCACCTAGTGCGCAAGTTCGCGGACCGCGTGGCGGTCATGGAGCACGGGGTGCTGGTGGAGTCCGGCGCCGTGTCGGACGTGTTCCGCTCGCCGCAGCACGCGTACACGCAGCGGCTCATCGGCAGCGTGCCGCGCCGCGACGTGCTGGAGCCGGAGGCCTCGGCCACGGCGGTACCCGCCGCGCAGGCGCACGCGCTGCGCGTGGCCTATGCCACGCCGCTGCCCGGCATCCGCGGCTGGTTCCGCCGCGGGGAGTTCGTGGCGGTGAAGGGGGCCGACTTTTCCATCGCGCCAGCCCGCACGCTCGGCGTGGTGGGCGAATCGGGTTCGGGCAAGTCCACGCTGGCGCAGGCGCTGCTGGGGCTGCTGCCGTACCAGGGCGACCTGCGGATCGCAGGGCAGGGCTGGCAGCTGCCGGCCCAGCGCAATACCCCGGCCAATCAGGCCTTGCGCCGGCAGGTGCAGGTGGTGTTCCAGGACCCGTTTTCGTCGCTGTCGCCGCGCCTGACGGTCGAGGAGATCGTGGGCGAGGGCCTGCGGGTGCACGAGCCCGGACTGCCGCCCGCCGACCGCCGCGCGCGCGTGGAGTCGGCGCTGGAGGACGTGGGGCTGACCGACGCGCAGTTCCCGGGCCTGCTGGCGCGCTATCCGCACGAGTTTTCCGGAGGGCAGCGCCAGCGGCTGGCGATTGCCCGTGCGCTCATCCTGAGCCCCCGGTTGCTGGTGCTGGACGAGCCCACCAGCGCGCTCGACGTCACCATCCAGCAGCAGGTGCTGGCACTGCTACAGCGCCTGCAAAAGGAGCGCTCGCTCAGCTACCTGCTCATCACGCACGACGTGGCCGTCATCCGCGCGATGGCGCACGACGTGATCGTGATGAAGGACGGCGAGGTGCTGGAGTCGGGCCCGGTGCAGGCGGTGCTGGATGCGCCCCGGCACCCCTACACCCAGCGGCTGGTGTCCGCGGCCGGGCTGGATGGGGAGGGTTGAGCCGATTTGGGGTGTTTTCGGCCCCATGCCGGCGTATTGATTGTCCTGTTTGCTATCAATTAAATAGCAAATCGCAGGCTTGAGGCATTGGGGCGCGCCGCGCGTTCGTGCGGTCTGTCTGGGCGCCGTGTGCGGCGATCAGGCGAAGGTATCGACCTGCGTGCCCAGCGTGGTGGAGGCGGCGGGCGGGGTCTTCTTCTGGTCGGCCGACTGCTGCTGCTCCATGGCCTTTTCCATGGCCTTTTGCTGCTGCTCCTGTTGCTGGGCCTGCTGGATGGCTGCGATCTGCTGCTGCACGAGCTGGATCTGGTTCTGCAGTGCCTGCAGCCTCTGCTGCTTGGCTTTGGCGTCGTTGGGGTCGGATGCCTGGCTGGCTTCTGCCGACGCCTGCTTGAGGTCGGCCGTGAGGTCCTTGAGCTGCTTTTGAAGCGCCGCGATGTCACCGCTCGATTGGCCCGAAGAGCGGCTCCCCGAAACGCTGGTGGAGGAGGTGCTGGAGGCGGAGGAGATGGACAGGGACATGAAGGAGGTATCGGCTGATTGGGGATGGAACTGTAGGCCTTGCCGGCGTTTATTCCGTCATTTCTTGTCCGCCGGCACGATGGTGGGCTCCTGGTCGGGCCCGGCATACAGCCGGAAATGCCCCCGCCCCGCGCGCTTGGCCGCGTACATCGCCATGTCGGCGCTGCGCGACAGCTCCTCGAAATTGCGGCCATGCTGCGGAAACAGCGCGATGCCGCCGCTCAGGCCGATCTGCCGGACCTCGCCCTGCAGATCGAACGGCGGTTCGCACGCGGCCATGATCTTTTGCGACACCAGGCAGGCCTGGTCGGCGTTGTCCAGCTTGGGCAGCAGCACGACGAACTCGTCGCCCCCCTGGCGGCACACCGTGTCGGAATGTCGCACGGCGCCCTTGAAGCGGCGGGCGACCTGCACCAGCAGCAGGTCGCCGGCATCGTGGCCGAGGGTGTCGTTCACCTGCTTGAACCCGTCCAGGTCGATGTACATCAGCGCCAGGCTTCGGTCATCCCGCAGGGCGTGCGCGATGGCCTGCTGGGCGCGGTCCTGCAGCAGCACGCGGTTGGGCAGGTCGGTCAGCACGTCGTACTGCGCGAGGTGGGCCATGCGGCGCGACATCTCCATGGCCTCGGTCACGTCGCGCAGCACCATCACCGTACCGGTGACGTGCCCGTGCCGGTCGGTGATGGGGCTGACCGATTTCTCGATGTCGATGCGCCGTCCGTCGCGGCACTGGAGCACCACGCCGCGTTTCGAGGGCTGGGCCCGGCCTTCGGCCAGCGCCTTGCGGGTGGGGCTCAAGCCGCTGTCGCTGCCGGCCTCGTGCAGCGGCACGACGTCGTCGATGTCCGATCCCGCGGCATGAAAGGCCTGCCAGCCGGTCATCTTTTCGGCCACCGGGTTGATGTAGGTGACGCAGCCCTCGGCATCGGTGCAGATGACCGCATCGCCGATGGACTGCAGCGTCAGGCGGATGAGCTCCTTTTCCTCGAACAGCAGGTCTTCCATGCGCTTTCGGTCGGTCAGGTCGTCGATCTGCACGAAGATGCCCTGCACCTCGTCGCCTTCCTTGTCCGGGATGTACGACACCAGCGTGTGGCGCACCTCGCCGGAGGGCAGGGGCATGGTCCGCTCGAAGACCTGCTTGTGGCCCTTGAGCGCCTGCCGGATGTGCGTCAACGCGTGTTCGTAGGTTCCCCGGTCGAGCACGTCCAGCAGTTTCACGTTGGGCATGCGCTCGCGCGAGACGCCCAGCCAGTCCATGTACGCCTGGTTGGCGAAGCGGTTGTGCTGGTCCTTGTCCCAGTAGCTCACCATGGAAGGCAGGTTGTCCAGGATGGTGCGCGTGTCGTGCTCGGCCTGCTTGAGCTGGGCCGCGATGGCCTGGCGGCGTTGCAACTCCCGCGCGAAGAGGGCGGACAGGCCCAGGCAGGCCGCCATCAACAGCACCGCGAACGCGCCCAGCACCTTGGCGCTGGCGCGCCACTTGGCCAGGATGGTGTCCGCCGACTGCCCGACGCTCACCGCCAGCGGGTAGTTGCCGATGCGGCGGAAGGTGTGCAGCCGCTCGGTGCGGTCCTGCGGGTCCTGCGCCGTGTAGCTGCCGCTGTCGACCGTTTGCAGCCGGGCCAGCAGGCTGGCGTCGTCCATCGGCTGGCCGACATCCCCTTCGGCATAGGGAAATCGCGCGACGGTGGTTCCGTCGCGGGTGCTCCACAGCTCCACGCGGCTCATCGGCCCGACGTCGATGGAGGCGAACAGCTCCTTGAAATAATTGATTCGCACGGTGCCCACCACGACGCCGCCGAAGCTGCCGTCGCCGCGGAAATACGCGCGGCTGATGGGCAGGCTGTACGAGCCCGAGACCCGGCCGCGGATGGGATGCCCGATGTAGAGCCCCTCGCGTTGGCTGGTCTGGTGCACCTGGAAGTAATCGCGGTCGGCCAGGTTGAGGTTCAGGGGCTCCAGGCTGGTGGAGCGCGTTATCAAGTTGCCCTTGTCATCCAGCACCGCGACCGCGCCCAGGCCGGGCGTGTGCAAGGAGTGGTCGAACAGGAAGGTGTTGCGCATCTGCGGGGTCAGGCTCGGAAGGCCGGGGTCCGACAGGCTCTTGGCTACCCCGACCAGCGAGTAGTCGAAGCCGTTCAGGGTGCGCTGGATGTTCTGCTCGATGGTGCGTGCCAGGCTGCTGTTGGTGTGCAGCGCGTACGACCAGGCGTCGTCGCGGATCGTGAGGATCGCCCGCACGAAGAGCGCACCAATGCCTGCCGACAGCACGAGGGCCAGCAGGACGATGCGACGGGGCGAAATCTGGGGCATGGCGCAAGGCGGCCGGCACGCAGGCCGGCGGATGCTGCGCGATTACTTTATCGGGGAATCGGTGGGTTGGGAGAACAAATCCCAGGTGGCGATGAAGAGTGCTGCGATCACCGGGCCGATGACGAAACCGGTCAGCCCGAACAGCGCCATGCCGCCCAGGGTGGAGATGAGGACGATGTAGTCCGGCATCTTCGTGTCCTTGCCCACCAGCACCGGGCGCAGGGCGTTGTCCACCAGCCCGATCACGCAGACGCAGAAGGCCACCAGCACCGACCCCTGCCAGATGGCGCCGGTCGCGAAGAAATAGATGGCCACCGGGCCCCAGATCAGGCCGGCGCCGATGGCTGGCAGCAGCGACAGGAAGGCCATCAGCACGCCCCAGAGGATGGGGCCCTGGATACCGAGGATCCAGAAGATCACCCCGCCCAGCGCACCCTGCACGGCGGCCACCACGATGTTGCCCTTGACGGTGGCGCGGATCACCGTGGTGAACTTGCTGGCCAGTTGCCGCTTGTGTTCCTCGTCGAGGGGCACTGCCTGTCGGATGCGGTTGACCAGCGAACTGCCGTCACGTACCAGGAAGAACAGCAGGTACAGCATGATGCCGAAGCTCACGATGAACTGCAGCGTGTTCTGGCCCACGTCCAGCGCCTTGGTGGCCAGGAACTGGCCGGCCTGCACCGACACGGACGAAAGCTTGGCCTCCACCTCGGCGGCCGAGGTCAGGTTGAAGCGGTCCAGCAGGCCGAGCAGCCAGGAGGGCAGGGCGCTCAGCACCTGCTGCACGTAGGCGCCGAAGTTGAGCTGCCCCGACTTCATGCGTTCGTAGATGAGCCCTGCCTCCTGGACCAGCGAAATGCTGATGAAGGTCATGGGCAGGATCACGATCACCAGGCACAGTCCGAGGGTGCACAGGGCGGCCAGGTTGCGCCGCCCCCGCATGCGCCGCAGCAGCCGCCGGTGCAGCGGCGTGAACAGGATCGCCAGGATGACGCCCCAGAAAACCGCCCCGTGGAACGGCCACAGGATGGCGAAGAACGCGACAGTGACCGCGATGAGAAGAAGCAACAGCGTGCGGCTCTGAAGGGTGGGTGAATTCATAGAGGCGGGGTACGGATAATGACGAAATGTAAGCGACCGCCGTGACAACGCGGCGAAGGAACACGCGCTTACGCCGTGTAGGGCTCGCTCCTGGGCGTTCGGTGGCACAATGGCGCCCGCACCCCCGGCCCTTCCCCAGCCACAGTCGCATCCGCCAATCGGTTCAGCCGTGTCGCGGAAGGTTTCACCCACCAGCTAATGCTTCCCTCAGGGAAGCGGAGGTCAGCGGAATATGAGCGATACGACATCCGTATACCAAGCCTACCAAGGCAACACCTATCTTTTCGGCGGCAATGCGCCCTATGTCGAAGAGATGTACGAGAACTATCTCGTCAACCCCGGCAGCGTGCCCGACACGTGGCGCGAATACTTCGATGCCCTGCAGCACGTGCCTGCCGTCGATGGCTCGAACGCCAAGGACGTGCCCCACCTGCCCGTGGTCAATGCCTTCGCCGAGCGCGCCAAGCAAGGCGGCACGAAGGTCGTCGGTGCCACCGGCGCCGACTCCGAAATGGGCCGCAAGCGCACCGCTGTCCAGCAACTGATCTCGGCCTACCGCAATGTCGGCCAGCGCTGGGCCGATCTGGACCCCCTGAAGCGCACCGAGCGCCCTGAGATTCCTGAACTCGAAGCCTCCTTCTACGGCTTCAGCGACGCCGATCAGGAAACGGTGTTCAACACGAGCAACACCTTCTTCGGCAAGGAAGCCATGCCGCTGCGCGAGCTGATCAACGCGCTGCGCGAAACGTACTGCGGCTCGATCGGGGTCGAATACATGTATGCCACCGACCAGAACCAGAAGCGCTGGTGGCAGGAAAAGCTCGAGACCATCCGCAGCAAGCCCAGCTTCGGTCCCGACAAGAAAAAGCACATCCTGGACCGCCTCACGGCCGCTGAAGGCCTGGAGCGCTTCCTGCACACCAAGTACGTCGGCCAAAAGCGCTTCTCGCTCGAAGGCGGCGAAAGCTTCATCGCCGCCATGGATGAACTCATCCAGGCCGCCGGCACTAAGGGCGTGCAGGAAATCGTGATCGGCATGGCCCACCGCGGCCGCCTGAACGTTTTGGTGAACACGCTGGGCAAGATGCCCAAGGACCTGTTCGCCGAGTTCGACCACACCGCTCCGGAAGACCTGCCGGCAGGCGACGTGAAGTACCACCAGGGCTTCAGTTCCGACGTCAGCACCCCTGGCGGCCCGGTGCACCTGTCGCTGGCCTTCAACCCCTCCCACCTGGAAATCGTGAACCCCGTCGTGGAAGGTTCGGTGCGCGCCCGCATGGACCGCCGCGCCGACCCGCATGGCAAGCAGGTGCTGCCCGTGCTGGTGCACGGCGACGCGGCCTTCGCCGGCCAGGGCGTCATCCAGGAAACGCTGGCGCTGGCCCAGACCCGTGGCTACTCCACGGGCGGCACGGTGCACATCGTGATCAACAACCAGATCGGCTTCACCACCTCCGATCCGCGCGACAGCCGCTCCACGCTGTATTGCACGGACGTGGTCAAGATGATCGAGTCGCCCGTGCTGCACGTGAACGGCGACGATCCCGAAGCGGTCGTGTTCGCCACGCAGCTCGCCCTCGAATTCCGCATGGAGTTCCAGAAGGACGTGGTGGTGGACATCATCTGCTTCCGCAAGCTGGGCCACAACGAGCAGGACACGCCCGCGCTCACCCAGCCCCTGATGTACAAGAAGATCGGCGCGCACCCCGGCACCCGCAAGCTGTACGCCGACAAGCTGGCCACACAGGGCCTGGGCGAGACCCTGGGCGACGACATGTCCAAGGCCTACCGCGCCGCCATGGATGCGGGCAAGCACACGGTCGATCCGGTACTGACCAACTTCAAGAGCAAGTATGCGGTGGACTGGAGCCCCTTCCTGGGCAAGAAGTGGACCGATGCCGGCGACACCGCCATCCCGCTGGCCGAGTGGAAGCGCCTGTCCGAAAAGATCACCACCATCCCTGAAGGCGTGACGCCGCACCAACTGGTCAAGAAGGTGTACGACGACCGCGCCGCCATGGGCCGTGGCGACATTCCGGTGGACTGGGGCATGGGCGAGCACATGGCCTTCGCCTCGCTGGTGGCCAGCGGCTTCCCCGTGCGCCTGTCCGGCGAAGACTGCGGCCGCGGCACGTTCACCCACCGCCATTCGGTCATCCATGACCAAAAGCGCGAGAAGTGGGACACGGGCACCTACGTGCCGCTGCAGAACGTGAGCGAGAACCAGGCTCCGTTCGTCGTGATCGACTCCATCCTGTCCGAAGAGGCGGTGCTGGGCTTCGAATACGGCTATGCCTCCAACGACCCCAACACGCTCGTGATCTGGGAAGCGCAATTCGGCGACTTCGCCAACGGTGCGCAGGTCGTGATCGACCAGTTCATCGCCTCCGGCGAAGTGAAGTGGGGCCGCGTGAACGGCATCACGCTGATGCTGCCGCACGGCTACGAAGGCCAGGGTCCCGAGCACAGCTCGGCCCGCCTGGAGCGCTTCATGCAGTTGTCGGCCGACGCCAACATGCAGGTGGTGCAGCCCACCACCGCCAGCCAGATCTTCCACGTGCTGCGCCGCCAGATGGTCCGCCACCTGCGCAAGCCGCTGATCATCATGACGCCGAAGTCGCTGCTGCGTAACAAGGACGCGACCTCGCCGCTGTCCGAGTTCACCAAGGGCAGCTTCCAGACGGTGATCCCGGAGCAGAACGAAGCCATCGAGAAGAAGGCCGAGAAGGTCAAGCGCGTGATCGCCTGCTCGGGCAAGGTCTACTACGACCTGGTCAAGAAGCGCGAAGAGAAGGAAGCCGACGACGTCGTCATCCTGCGCGTGGAACAGCTCTATCCGTTCCCGCACAAGGCCTTCGCCGCCGAGCTGAAGAAGTACCCGAACGCCACCGACATCGTGTGGTGCCAGGACGAGCCGCAGAACCAGGGCGCCTGGTTCTTCGTGCAGCACTACATCCACGAGAACATGCTCGAAGGCCAGAAGCTGGGTTACTCCGGCCGTGCCGCCTCGGCATCGCCCGCGGTGGGCTATTCGCACCTGCACCAGGAGCAGCAAAAGGCCCTGGTGGACGGCGCGTTCGCCAAGCTCAAGGGGTTTGTCCTGACCAAGTAAGGCCGGAAACCCGAACACACAAAAAGCAGAAACAAACCCCGAAAGAATTCCCATGGCTATCGTTGAAGTCAAAGTCCCCCAACTGTCCGAATCCGTGGCGGAAGCCACGATGCTCACTTGGAAGAAGAAGGCCGGCGAGGCTGTCGCCGTCGATGAAATCCTGATCGAAATCGAGACCGACAAGGTCGTGCTCGAAGTGCCTGCTCCCTCGGCCGGCGTGCTGGCGGAAATCGTGCAAGGCGACGGCGCCACCGTGGTGGCCGACCAGCTGATCGCCAAGATCGACACCGAAGGCAAGGCCGGCGCAGCCGCCCCTGCCGCTGCAGCTGCCCCTGCCGCCGCGCCCGCAGCTGCGGCGCCCGCACCAGCCGCTGCAGCCCCCGCTGCCGCGGGCGGCTCCAAGGGCGATGTGGCCATGCCCGCCGCCGCCAAGCTGCTGGCCGACAACAACCTGTCCGTTTCGGCCGTGGCCGGCACGGGCAAGGATGGCCGCGTGACCAAGGGCGACGTGCTGGGTGCCGTGGCATCGGGCACGGGCAAGGCCGCTGCGGCCGCACCGAGCGCGATCCCCACCGGCGTGCCCACCAAGGCGCTGCCGCAGGTGGCTGCGCCCACCGCCAAGGAAGACCTGAGCGGCCGCCCCGAGCAGCGCGTGCCCATGAGCCGCCTGCGCGCCCGCGTGGCCGAACGCCTGCTGCAGTCGCAGTCGACCAACGCCATCCTGACCACGTTCAACGAAGTGAACATGGCCCCGGTGATGGACATGCGCAAGAAGTTCCAGGACGCTTTCACCAAGGAACACGGCGTGAAGATCGGCTTCATGAGCTTCTTCGTGAAGGCGGCCGTGCATGCCCTGAAGAAGTACCCGGTGCTCAACGCCTCGGTCGACGGCAACGACATCGTCTACCACGGCTACTTCGACATCGGCATCGCCGTGGGCTCGCCCCGCGGCCTGGTGGTGCCCATCCTGCGCAATGCCGACCAGATGACGTTCGCCGACATCGAAAAGAAGATCGCCGAGTTCGGCCAGAAGGCCAAGGACGGCAAGCTGGGCATTGAAGAGATGACCGGTGGCACGTTCTCGATCTCCAATGGCGGCACGTTCGGCTCCATGCTGTCCACCCCCATCATCAACCCGCCGCAGTCGGCCATCCTGGGCGTGCACGCCACCAAGGACCGTGCCGTGGTGGAAAACGGCCAGATCGTCATCCGCCCGATGAACTACCTGGCCATGTCGTATGACCACCGCATCATCGACGGCCGTGAAGCCGTGCTGGGCTTGGTGGCCATGAAGGAAGCGCTGGAAGATCCTTCGCGCCTGCTGTTCGACATCTAAGTTGGAGACGATGACATGCCATTAACTCAGAAACACAAAGACAAAATTCTCGAATTGATCATTCAAGATAAAGCTGCTGCAGATATCTACAACGAGATAGTTAGGGATGGGGCCGACTATAGAGATGTGAGTGCCGAAGTTGCTGAGCAGCAAACTCTTAAGGGTCGTTTGAACAGCATTACTCGCATTGCAAAGCAGTTTGAAGCTGCTGGAACAGCCGAAAGGCGTAAAGAACTAGGAGAGAAAGTTATAAAAATTGCGAAAGGTTCTGTTAAGGCTCTGCAACAGCAGGCTAGAAACAAGGATCAAGCATGAGCAAACAATTCGACGTGATCGTGATCGGCGGCGGCCCCGGCGGCTACATCGCCGCCATCCGTGCTGCGCAGCTGGGCTTCAACGTGGCCTGCATCGACGAGTGGAAGAACGGCAAGGGCGGCCCCGCACCGGGCGGCACCTGTACCAACGTGGGCTGCATTCCTTCCAAGGCGCTTCTGCAGTCGTCCGAGCATTTCGACCAGGCCAACCACCACTTCGCCGACCATGGCATCGAGGTCAAGGACGTGCGCATGGACGTGGCCAAGATGATCGCCCGCAAGGACAGCGTGGTGAAGCAGAACAACGACGGCATCCTGTACCTGTTCAAGAAGAACAAGATCACGTTCTTCCACGGCCGTGGCTCGTTCGTGAAAGCCGCCGACGGTGGCTATGAAATCCGCGTGGCCGGCGCTGCCGAAGAGTCCATCACCGGCAAGCAGATCATCCTGGCCACGGGCTCCAACGCCCGCGCGCTGCCTGGCGTGCCGTTCGACGAAGAGCACATCCTCTCCAACGACGGTGCCCTGCGCATTGGAGAGACACCCAAGAAGCTGGGCCTGATCGGCGCCGGCGTGATCGGGCTGGAAATGGGCTCGGTCTGGCGCCGCCTGGGTGCCGAAGTGACGGTGCTGGAAGGACTGCCCACGTTCCTGGGCGCGGTGGACGAGCAGATCGCCAAGGAAGCCAAGAAGGCGTTCGACAAGCAGAACCTCAAGATCGAGCTGGGCGTGAAGATCGGCGAGATCAAGACCGGCAACAATGGCGTGAGCGTGGCCTACAACAATGCCAAGGGCGAAGCCCAGACGCTGGAAGTGGACAAGCTCATCGTGTCCATCGGCCGCGTGCCCAACACCATCGGACTCAACGGCGAAGCCGTGGGCCTGCAGCTGGACGAGCGCGGCGCGATCGTGGTCGATGCCGATTGCAAGACCAACCTGCCGGGCGTGTGGGCGGTGGGCGACGTGGTGCGCGGCCCGATGCTGGCGCACAAGGCCGAAGAAGAGGGCGTGGCCGTGGCCGAGCGCATCGCGGGCCAGCACGGCCATGTGAACTTCAACACCATCCCCTGGGTGATCTACACCAACCCCGAGATCGCCTGGGTGGGCCGCACCGAGCAGCAGCTCAAGGCGGACGGCGTGAAGTACAAGGCCGGCACGTTCCCGTTCCTGGCCAACGGTCGCGCCCGCGCGCTGGGCGACACGACCGGTATGGTCAAGTTCCTGGCGGACGCGGCCACGGATGAGATCCTGGGCGTGCACATCGTCGGCCCGATGGCCAGCGAACTGATCGCCGAAGCCGTGGTCGCCATGGAGTTCAAGGCCAGCGCCGAAGACATCGCGCGCATCTGCCACGCCCATCCGAGCTTGAGCGAAGCCACCAAGGAAGCGGCCCTGGCCGTGGACAAGCGCACGCTGAACTTCTGACCCCGGGACTTTGGGTAAAAATGGCTGCCTGCGCTTGAAATACTAGCGCAGGCAGCTATCTTTTTTATAGCGTTTGGAGTGTGCGTGTGAATGTGAAGCAGGCGTATGAGGCGGAACTTGCCAGCAAGGGCTACCAGAGCGATCCGGCCCAGTTGCGCGCCGTCGAGGCGTTGCAGCGATGTGCCGACGATTGGGCGCTGTACAAGGAGCGCCGCTCCAACGCCTTGAAGAAGCTCATCAACCGGCCCGAGGTGCCGCGCGGCGTGTACATGTACGGCGGCGTGGGGCGGGGCAAGAGCTTTCTCATGGACTGCTTTTTCAACGCCGTGCCCATCCGCCGCAAGGTGCGGCTGCATTTCCACGAGTTCATGCGCGAAGTGCACCGCGAACTGGCGGGCCTGCAGGGCACCGTCAATCCGCTGGACGTGCTGGGCGAGCGCATTTCCAAGCGCTACAAGCTCATCTGCTTCGATGAGTTCCATGTGGCGGACATTACCGACGCGATGATCCTGCACCGCCTGCTGGCGGCGCTTTTCGACAACGGCGTGGGTTTTGTCACCACCTCCAATTTCGAGCCCGACGGGTTGTACCCCGGTGGGCTGCACCGCGACCGCATCCTGCCCGCCATCGAACTGCTGAACCAGCGGATGGAGGTGGTCAACGTGGACAACGGCACCGACTACCGCCGCCGCACGCTGGAGATGGTGCGGCTGTACCACACGCCGCTGGGACCCCAGGCCGATGAGGAGATGTCCGAGGCGTTCGACCAACTGGCCGAAGTGCGCGACGAAGACCCGGTGCTGCACATCGAGGCACGCGAGATCCGTGCGCGCCGCAAGGCCGGCGGCGTCGTCTGGTTCGATTTCAGCGTGCTGTGCGGCGGACCCCGCTCGCAGAACGACTACCTGGAAATCGCCACGCAGTTCC
Organism: Acidovorax sp. SUPP950; assembly: GCF_030158935.1. Classification (NCBI taxonomy): domain Bacteria; kingdom Pseudomonadati; phylum Pseudomonadota; class Betaproteobacteria; order Burkholderiales; family Comamonadaceae; genus Acidovorax; species Acidovorax sp. SUPP950. Next base: position 188,643 of record NZ_BQXE01000004.1, read on the forward strand.
ACACCGTGCTGCTGTCGGACGTGCCCCACATGCCCGTATCGATGGCGTCGCCGGCCCGGCGCTTCACGTGGCTGGTGGACGTGCTGTACGACCGGCGCGTCAAGCTCATCCTGTCCGCCGCCGTGCCCCCCGAAGCGCTGTACACCGAGGGCCCGCTGGCCCATGAATTTCCGCGCACCGTCTCCCGGCTGAATGAAATGCAGTCCAAGGAATTCCTGGATCTGGAGCGGCGCGTGGTGGACACCGGATTGACGTAACCTCTTTTCTCGCCATGCCATCCTTCCAACGCCTTTTCCTTGCCACCGCACTGGCGCTCACCTCGACGCTGGCTGCGGCCCAGTCACCGCTGGCCGCATCGCGCGCCGCCGCCGATGCCGCGCAGGCCGAGCGCCGCACCGAGCGCGACCAGATCCAGCGCGACCGCCGCGCGCTGGAGGCCCGGCGCATCAAGGAAGAGGCCGTCTGCTACCAGCGCTTTTCCGTTGAGGACTGCCTGATCGGCGTGCGGGCGCAGGTGCGGGACCAGGAAAGCGCCCTACGGCAGCGCGAAGTGGCCCTGAACGACGCCGAGCGCCGTGAAAAGGCGGCCTTGCGCGTGCAGTCGATCGAGCAAAAGCAGCAGGAGCAGCGCGAGAAGCTTGAAGCCGGCGAACGCCCCGCACCCATGCAGGCCGCCTCCCGGGCCCAGGCGCAAGCGCAGGGCCGTGCGGAGCGCGAGCACGACGCGCAGCAGCGCGCCGTACAGCAGCATTCGCGGGAGCAGTCGCACGAAGCCGCCAAGGCCGAGCGCGCAGCGGCGCAACCCGGCCAGATTTCCGAAGCGCGTGCCCGCTACGAGGCCAAGCAGAAGGCCGCCCAGGAGCGGCGCGAAAAGCACGAGAAGGCGCGGGCCGATGCCGAAGCCCAGGGCCGCAAGCCGGCAGCGGCGCTGCCACCGCCACCGCCGGTTCCACCGGCCAGCGCTGCCCCCTGAAGGCGGCGCCAACGCGCACGCCTTCCACCAGGCGCGGCGACTGCCATGGGGCACCCCAATCCTGTGGCGCGGGGCAGGGGCGCGCTGTTGACGCCTTCCTCAGCGCACCAGCCGGGCCGGTTTCTTTTCTTCCACCAGCGCCTCGATCTTCACGATGGCGAGCGAGAGGTTGTCCCCGCCGCCACGGGCCCGTGACCGCGCTTTCTCGATGAGGAATTCCGTGGCTTCGCGCGGCGACAGCGAGTCCACCACCGACGCCAGCTCCGCGGGCGAAAAATAGTGCCACACGCCGTCGCTGCACGCCAGGAGCACATCGCCCGGCAGCAGTTGCGGAATCATGTGCTGGGCCACCGGCGGATCGCTCTCGGTGCCCAGGCAGCCCACCAGGATGTTGGAGTGCGGATGGGTGTTGGCCTCGGCCTCGGTGATTTCGCCGCGGTCGACCAGGGCCTGCACATATGAATGGTCGCTGGTGCGGTGGGCCAGCCGCGCGCCCTGGAAGTGATAGATGCGTGAATCGCCGGCATGCGCCCAGTGGCAGTCGCCCCGGGGGTTGATGATGAAGGCCGCCACCGTGCTGTGCGGCTCCTGCTCGGCTGAGATGGCGGTGAGGCGGATCACGATGTGCGCCTCTTCCACCATGTGCTTGAGCATCGTCGCGGTGTCGTCGGTGTCCGGCGAGTACCGCTCGAACCATTGCCGGGCCGTGAGCATCACCTGGTCGGACGCCTTGCGGCCCCCGCTGCGCCCTCCCATGCCGTCCGCCACGACACCGAGCACGCAGCCGTTGTAGCGGGGGTGGGCGATCAACGCGACCTGGTCCTGCTGGTATTCGCGATCGCCTTTGTGGATGCCGGTTGACGCAGTGAGGCGAAACGGTTTGGTCATGGCAGAAATGGTGGAAGGCGCGGGCCAGCCGAAGGGCCGGGCGAAGCACGTATTATCGGGCGCCCTTTGGCGGTTTTGCCATGCGACGCCTCTGCTGCCTTCTTTCCTTGCACCGCCTTTTACCCTGTCCATTTCCTCCCGGTTCCACCATGCGGTCCGGTGCGGTCGCCCGTGAGCGCAACCAGGAATGACCGGCATGGAATTGCCCCGCATCGAATCGCTCGTCCATGGCGTGCAGGCCGCGTTCGAAGCGGGCGGCGTGCTGTCGCTGGCCCAGGCGCATTTCTCGCCCCGCGCTGGCCAGACCGAGATGGCGCTGGCGGTGGCCGAGACCATCGAGCAGGGAGGGGGTCTGGTGGTGGAGGCGGGCACGGGCGTCGGCAAGACGTTCTCCTATCTGGTGCCGGCGCTGCTCAGTGGCGAGCGTGTGCTGGTGTCCACCGCCACCAAGGCGCTGCAGGACCAGTTGTTCGCGCGCGACCTGCCCCGCCTCGTTCAGGCACTGGCGTTGCCCGTGCGCACCGCGCTGCTCAAGGGCCGGGCCAGCTACCTATGCCTGCACCGCATGGAGTTGGCACGCCAGGATGCGGCCGCTCACGATGCAGCTGTGGCGCGGGTGCTGGCCCGCGTGGAAACCTGGTCGCAAGGGACGGTGAGCGGGGATTTGGCTGAGTTGCCGGGGCTGGATGAGCGCTCTCCGGTGATTCCGCTGGTCACCTCTACCCGCGAGAACTGCCTGGGCTCGCCGTGCCCGCGCTTTCGGGACTGCCATGTCCACCGTGCCCGGCGCGAGGCGCTGGCTGCCGATGTGGTGGTGATCAACCACCACCTCTTTTTTGCGGACCAGGCCGTTCGCGATTCCGGCATGGCCGAACTGTTGCCTTCCGTGCGCGTCGTCGTCTTCGACGAGGCGCACCAGCTGAACGAAACCGGCGTGCAGTTCATGGGCAAACAAGCCTCCACCGCGCAGTTGCTGGATTTTTCGCGCGACGTGATGGCGGCAGGCCTGCAGTTCGCCCGCGGGCTGGCCGATTGGCTGGGGGTGGCCGCCGCGCTGGACCGCGCCGGCCGCGATCTTCGCCTGGCCGCAGGCCGTGCCCCGGTGGGTTCGCGGTTGCGTTGGACAAGCGAGGTGCCCGACGGCGTGGACCCCGGCGAATGGCATGCGGCCATGCAGCAGGTGGTCGGCGCATGCCGCGCAGCCCTGGCGGCCCTGGACACCGTGAGCGAGATCGCCCCGGACTTTGTGCGCCTGCATGGCCGTGCGGTGCAGCTCATGGAGCGCATGGACGGCTTTTCCCAGCCTTGTGGCGCGGACGCGGTCCGATGGGTGGATGTGGCGGGCGCGTTGCGGCTCGTGGAAGCGCCGCTCGACATCGCGGGCCCGATGCGGTCCCTGTGGCAACTGCCCGCTGGCGAGCCCGAGCCTGAGGCCGAGGCCTCGGCTTGGGACGAGCCGGATGCGGCCGCGGTGCTGTCGCAGGGCAAGCCCCGTGCATGGATCTTCACCTCGGCCACCCTGGGGGACGATGCGAGCCTGCGCTGGTTCACCGAGCCCTGCGGTTTGCAGGACGCGCGCATCCTGCGGGTGGAGAGCCCGTTCGACTATGCATCGCAGGCGGCCTTCCATGTGCCTTTGGAATTGCCCAAGCCTTCCGACCCCTCCCACAGCGCGGCATTGGCGGCCTGGGTGGGCAGCGCGGTGATGGTGCTCGGAGGGCGAACCCTGGTGCTCACCACCACGCTCAAGGCCCTGCGGACCATCGGCGATGCGCTTCAGGCCCGGTTCGCTGCGGATTCCGGCATCGAGGTGCTGGTGCAGGGCCAGTGGCCCAAGCGGCGTTTGATGGAGCGGTTCCGCGAAGGCGCGTCCGAGGGGCGGGCAGGGTGCGTGCTGGTCGCGTCCGCCACGTTCTGGGAAGGGTTCGACGTGCCGGGCGAGGCCCTGCAACTGGTGGTGATCGACAAGCTGCCGTTCCCGCCACCGGGCGATCCGCTGGTGGAGGCGCGCTCCCAACGGCTGGAACAGGCCAAACGCAGCGCCTTCCGGTACTTTTCGCTGCCGGAGGCCGCGATCGCTCTCAAGCAGGGCGCGGGGCGGTTGATTCGCAGCGAAACCGATCGGGGCGTGCTGGTGGTGGCCGACACCCGCCTGGTGGAGATGGGCTACGGCAAGCGCCTGCTGTCAGCCTTGCCACCCATGCGGCGCCTTCACACGGCGCAGGAATTCGATGCGGCGCTGCGCGCGCTCACCACACCTTCCACCACGGCTCCGACTTGGCCTTGAGGCCATCGCGGTTCAACTCGCTCTGCGGGTAGGAACTCGCCATGACGCGCTGCGCATCGTCGCGCAACTGGGTCATGCCCAGCGCATCGTAGGACTTCACCAGGATGTACAGCGCCTCTTCCAGCGCAGGCACTTCCTTGTAGTCGGCCAGGGCGATCTGGGCCCGGCTGATGGCCGCCACATAGGCGCCGCGCTCGTAGTAGTAGCGGGCCACGTGCACTTCGTACTGCGCCAGGGAATTGACGATGTAGGTCATGCGCTGGCGCGAGTCCTGGGCATAGCGCGATTCCGGGAACCGCGTGGTCAGTTCGCGGAAGGACTCAAACGAATCCTTGGCGGCCTTCTGGTCACGCTCGGACAGGTCCTGGCGTGACAGCCAGGAGAACAGCCCCAGGTTGTCGTTGAAGTTGACGAGCCCCTTCAGGTACAGCGCGTAGTCGTAGGCGGGGCTGGCGGGGTGCAGCTTCATGAAGCGGTCCAGCGTGGCGATGGCCTGGGCCTTTTCGCCGGCCTTGTACTGGGCATAGGCCTTTTCCAACTGGGCCTGCTGTGCCAGCGGCGTGCCGGCCGCGCGGCCTTCGAGCTTTTCCAGCAGGGGCACGGCCTTGTCGTAGCCGCCACTGTTGAGTTCGTCGCGGGCTTCGGAGTAGATGCGATTGGGGCTCCAGCCGGCGGTCTTGTCTTCGGGGGTGCTGGAGCAGCCCGCCATCAGGCCGGCGGCCAGCAGGGCGGACAACAGGGGCAGGGGAAAACGCGGCATGGAGGCAGCTTTCAGGCAAAAGAAGGGCATCGGTTCCCGCTTCCGATCAGGGGCCGGGACGGCCACAGGGGGCTGGCCGCGGCGATCGGGCAGGAGCCGGATTGTACCGGCGTGCCAGCCGGCGGCCTGAACGAAACGCCGGGGCTCTGGCGCGGGGCAGGGAGGCGGGCGTTCCTACAATACCCGCCATGTTTGTCCATTTGCGCCTGCACACCGAATTTTCCGTCGTCGACGGCACCAACCGCATTGATGAAGTGGCCAAGGCGGCTGCCAAGGACGGCCAGCCCGCCCTGGCGATCACCGACCTCGGCAATCTCTTCGGCGCCATCAAGTTTTACAAGGAAGCGCGGGGCAAGGGTGTCAAGCCCTTGCTGGGCGCCGAAGTGTTCGTCGAACCCGAGGAGCCGGGCAATCCACCTTCCCGCATGATCCTGCTGGTGCAGGGCAAGCAGGGGTACCTGAACCTGTCGGAACTGCTCGCGCGCGCCTGGACGCGCAACGTGGTGAAGAACCAGCCCCTTTGCACCTGGGCCTGGCTGGAGGAACTGGGCGAAGGCCTCATCGCTTTGGCGGGCGCTCAGGCCGGTCCCGTGGGGCAGGCCATCGTGAAGGGCGACGACGCGGGGGCCGCGCGTCTGGCACTGCGGCTGGCAGGGCTGTTCCCCCATCGCTTCTACCTGGAGATCCAGCGCGCCGGCCGGCCCGACGACGAAGCCCATGTGGTGTCTGCCGTGCAACTGGCCGCCCGGCTGAACCTGCCCGTCGTCGCGACCCACCCCGTGCAGTTCGCCACGGCCGACGATTACGAGGCCCATGAAGCGCGTGTGTGCATCTCCGAAGGCGAAATCCTGGGCAACCAGCGGCGGGTGCGCAAGTTCACGCGCGAGCAATACTTCAAATCGAGCGCGCAGATGGAGGCGCTGTTTGCCGACGTGCCGTCCGCGATCGCCAATACGCTGGAGATCGCCAAGCGCTGCAACCTGACCCTGGTGCTGGGCAAGCCGCAGCTGCCGGACTTTCCCACCCCGGGCGGCATGCCCATCGACGAGTACTTCCGGGTGGCTTCGCTGGCGGGGCTGGAAGAGCGTCTGGCGCACCTGTATCCCAAGGAGGCGGAGCGCGACAAGGAGCGCCCGCGCTACCTGGAGCGGCTGGAGTTCGAGATCAACACCATCCTGAAAATGGGGTTCCCGGGCTACTTCCTGATCGTGGGGGACTTCATCCAGTGGGCCAAGAACAACGGCTGCCCGGTGGGGCCGGGCCGGGGCTCTGGTGCTGGCTCGCTGGTGGCCTATGCACTCAAGATCACCGATTTGGACCCGCTGCAGTACAACCTGCTGTTCGAGCGGTTCCTGAACCCCGAGCGGGTGTCGATGCCCGACTTCGACATTGATTTCTGCCAGTCCAACCGCGATCGCGTGATCGACTACGTGAAGGACAAGTACGGCAAGGATGCCGTGAGCCAGATCGCCACGTTCGGCACCATGGCCGCAAAGGCCGCGATCCGCGACGTGGGCCGGGTCATGGACATGAGCTACACGTTCTGCGACGGCATTTCCAAACTCGTGCCGGGCAAGCCCGGCATGTCGTACACGCTGCAGTACCCGCCCAACCCCAAGAAGGAGGGCGACAAGAACAATTACGCACTCGAACTGGAGCCGTTGCTGGCCGAGCGCGTGCAGAAGGAAGAAGACGTCAAGACCATCATCGAGATGGCGCAAAAGCTCGAGGGCATGACCCGCAACATCGGCATGCACGCCGGGGGCGTGCTCATCGCCCCGGGCAAGCTCACCGATTTTTGCCCCCTCTACCAGCAGCCGGGCAGCGATTCCGCCGTGAGCCAGTACGACAAGGACGATGTGGAAGCCATCGGCCTGGTGAAGTTCGACTTCTTGGGCCTGGCCACGCTGACCATCCTGGAGATCGCCAAGGAGTTCATCGTCAAGCGCCACAAGGGGCAGGAGAACTTCACGTTCGAGAGCATTCCGCTGGACGATGCGCCCACCTACCGTCTCTTTTCCGACGGCAAGACCGAAGCCGTATTCCAGTTTGAAAGCCGCGGCATGCAGGGCATGCTCAAGGAAGCACGCCCCAGCCGGCTGGAAGACCTCATCGCCCTGAACGCGCTGTACCGGCCGGGTCCGATGGATCTGATTCCCAGCTTCGTGAACCGCAAGCATGGCAAGGAGGTGGTGGAATACCCCCATCCGTTGGTCGAGAAGGTGCTGTCGGAAACCTACGGGATCATGGTGTACCAGGAGCAGGTGATGCAGACCGCCCAGGTGCTGGGCGGCTACTCGCTCGGCGGCGCCGACATGCTGCGCCGGGCGATGGGCAAGAAGAAGGCCGAGGAGATGGCCGAGCACCGCGAGATCTTCCGTGCGGGAGCGGCCAAGCAGAACATCAGCCAGGAAAAGGCCGACGAAGTCTTCGACCTGATGGAGAAGTTCGCCGGGTACGGCTTCAACAAGTCGCACGCGGCGGCCTACTCGCTGCTGGCCTACCAGACCGGCTGGCTCAAGGTGCACTACACGGCCGAATTTTTCTGCGCCAACATGACGGTGGAAATGGACGACACCGACAAGCTCAAGGTGCTGTTCGAAGATGCCATGAAGAACTTTGGCCTGACGTTCGAGCCGCCGGACGTGAACCGGGGCATGTACCGGTTCGAGCCGGTCACGGACAAGGTCATCCGCTACGGGCTGGGCGCCATCAAGGGAACGGGCCAGCAGGCGATCGAAGCCATCATTGCGGCCCGGGATGGGCGCGGCGCGGGACCGCGCGGCGATACCAAGGGCCCTTTTACCAGCCTGTTCGACTTCTGCGTCCGCGTGGACCGCACGCGCTTGAACAAGCGCACGCTGGAGGCGCTCATCAAGGCGGGTGCGTTCGACACCATGAACATGAATCGGGCCTCGCTCGTCGCCTCGATCGACCGGGCGTTCGACTTTGCGAACGCCACGCTGGCCAATGCCAACCAGGGCGGCCTGTTCGACATGATGGGCGAGGACGCCCACGGCTCGAGCACGCAGGAGCCCGAACTCGTCGAGATGGTGCCCTGGGGTGTGAAGGAGCGCCTCACGCAGGAAAAGACGGCCGTGGGCTTCTACCTGTCGGGCCACCTGTTCGACGAGGTGGCCAGTGAGGTGCGCCGTTTCGTACGCACGCAGATCGACGAACTGCTCGACAGCCGCGAGCCCCAGATCCTGGCGGGCATCATCAGCGACTTTCGGGTGATCAACGGGCAGCGGGGCCGGCTGGCCCTGTTCAAGTTGGACGACAAGTCGGCCACCATCGAAGCCTCGGCCGACGAGAACGTGGTCAACGCCCACCGGGACATGCTGAAGGACGACGAGTTCGTGGTCATGAGCGGCCGTCTGCAGCTCGACCATTTCAGTGGCGGGCTGCGGGTGAAGGTGCAGCAGGTGTGGGACCTGGCGGGGGCTCGGGCCAAGTTCGGACGCTACCTGCAGGTCGCCATCGGCGATACCGCGCCGGACGTGCAGCGCCTGGTGCGCGAATTCCCGCCCCGCCGACAGGAAACCGAGCAGGGCGAGGTGCTGGTGCACGGCCTTCGGGTGCGCATGGGCATCCGCTGTAAAGCCGGCCAAGGCCAGGCCGTGGCGGAGTTGCAACTGGGTGAGGGCAGCCGTTTCTTCCCCTCCGACGCCGCTTTGGCGGCCTGGAGCGCCCAGGCCGGCACCGGTTCGGTCAATGTGGTGTACGACGCAGGCTGACCCGGCGAGGATGGGGCTTGAAACACCGTTGGATGATCACTACATGGGAGAGGCTGCGTCGACCGCCGTGGCTCGCTAGAATGAAATCCATGGCAACTAAACCACCTTCCCCCACCCCCGCTCCGCCCACCAGGACGCCAGCGCGGGATGATGGCGGTTCGGTCGTGCTCGAACGTCGCACGCAAAAGACCCAGCCGCCGCAAATGTTTCAGGTGGTCATGCTCAATGATGACTTCACGCCGATGGAATTCGTCATCGTCGTGCTGCAGGAATTCTTCAGCAAAGACCGGGAAGCCGCCACGCAGATCATGCTGAAAATCCATTTGGACGGCAAAGGCGTATGTGGGGTGTATTCCCGCGATGTCGCCGCCACCAAAGTGGAGCAGGTCCGCGAGGCGGCCCACAAGGCGGGGCATCCGCTGCAATGCCTCAGCGAGCCTGTTGAATAAACGGCCTTTGGTCCCGATCTACAGTAATCCCTTCCACGCAAGCACAAAGGAGTTCACATGATTGCCCAGGAACTGGAAGTCAGCTTGCACATGGCCTTTGTCGAGGCCCGCCAGCAGCGCCACGAGTTCATTACCGTGGAGCATCTGCTGCTTGCACTGCTAGATAACCCCAGCGCAGCCGAGGTGCTGCGCGCATGTTCGGCCAACATCGATGATCTGCGTTCATCGCTGGCCAATTTCATCAAAGACAATACCCCTCAGGTCGCCGGCACCGACGAGGTGGACACGCAGCCCACGCTGGGTTTCCAGCGCGTGATCCAGCGCGCCATCATGCACGTGCAGTCCACGGGCAACGGCAAGAAGGAAGTCACGGGCGCCAACGTGCTCGTGGCCATCTTTGGCGAGAAGGATTCGCACGCCGTGTACTACCTGCACCAGCAGGGCGTGACGCGTCTGGACGTGGTCAATTTCATTGCCCACGGCATCAAGAAAGGCGAGCCGCCGGAACCCGCCAAGCCTGAGAACCAGGGAGAAGGCGAAGAGGGCGGTGGCGGTGGCGAGCGCAACGAGAAAGCCTCGCCGCTCGAGCAGTACACCCAGAACCTCAATCAGGCGGCCAAGGACGGCAAGATCGACCCGCTGATCGGCCGCCACTACGAGGTCGAGCGCACGATCCAGATCCTGTGCCGGCGCCGCAAGAACAACCCGCTGCTCGTGGGCGAAGCCGGCGTGGGCAAGACGGCCATCGCCGAGGGCCTGGCATGGCGCATCACGCAGAACGACGTGCCGGAAATCCTGGCCGAGGCGGTCGTGTATTCGCTCGACATGGGCGCCTTGCTGGCGGGCACCAAGTACCGTGGTGATTTCGAGCAGCGCCTGAAGGGTGTGCTCAAGTCGCTCAAGGACAAGCCCAATGCGGTGCTGTTCATCGACGAAATCCACACGCTGATCGGCGCCGGTGCGGCCTCGGGCGGCACGCTGGACGCGTCCAACCTGCTCAAGCCGGCGCTCTCCAGCGGCCAGCTCAAATGCATCGGCGCGACCACGTTCACCGAGTACCGCGGCATCTTCGAAAAAGACGCGGCCCTGTCGCGCCGGTTCCAGAAGGTCGATGTGGTGGAGCCGACCGTGCAGGAAACGGTGGACATCCTCAAGGGGCTCAAGTCGCGCTTCGAAGAGCACCACAGCGTGAAGTACGCTGCGGCGGCGCTGCAGGCAGCGGCCGAATTGTCGGCCAAGTACATCAACGACCGTCACCTGCCCGACAAGGCGATCGACGTGATCGACGAAGCCGGCGCGGCTCAACGCATCCAGGTGGCCAGCAAGCGCAAGAAGACCATCGGCAAGGCCGAGATCGAGGAAATCGTGGCGAAGATCGCGCGCATCCCGCCCGCGAACGTGTCCAACGACGACCGCAGCAAGCTGCAGACCATCGAGCGCGACCTCAAGAGCGTGGTGTTCGGCCAGGACAAGGCGCTGGAGGTGCTCGCTTCCGCCGTGAAGATGGCGCGTTCGGGCCTGGGCAAGGGCGACAAGCCGATCGGCTCGTTCCTGTTCAGCGGCCCCACTGGCGTCGGCAAGACCGAAGCGGCCAAGCAGCTCGCCTACATCATGGGCATCGAGCTGATCCGCTTCGACATGTCCGAGTACATGGAGCGCCATGCGGTGAGCCGCCTGATCGGTGCGCCTCCGGGCTATGTCGGGTTCGACCAGGGTGGGTTGCTGACCGAGGCAGTCACGAAAAAGCCGCACTCCGTGCTGCTGCTCGACGAGATCGAAAAGGCGCATCCGGACATCTTCAACGTGCTGCTGCAGGTGATGGACCACGGCACGCTGACCGACAACAACGGGCGCAAGGCCGACTTCCGCAACGTCATCATCATCATGACGACGAACGCGGGTGCCGAGACCATGAACAAGGCCACCATCGGGTTCACGAACCCGCGGCAGGCGGGCGACGAAATGGGCGACATCAAGCGCCTGTTCACGCCCGAGTTCCGCAATCGGCTGGATGCCATCGTGAACTTCAAGGCGCTGGACGAGCAGATCATCCTGCGCGTGGTGGACAAGTTCCTGCTGCAACTCGAAACCCAGTTGAGCGAGAAGAAGGTGGAGGTGACCTTCACCGACACGCTGCGCAAGCACCTGGCCAAGAAGGGCTTCGATCCGCTGATGGGCGCCCGCCCGATGCAGCGCCTGATCCAGGACACCATCCGCCGTGCCCTGGCCGACGAACTGCTCTTCGGCCGCCTGACCGAAGGTGGCCGCCTCACGGTGGACATCGAGGTGAAGACGGACGAAAAAGGCGTGGAAACGCCCGAGGTGCTGCTGGACATCCAGCCGCTGCCCAAGCGGGAGCGCTCGGCGAAATCCGAGCCGGCCGAGCCGGAAGAGGCCACGGCAGACTGATCGGCCGATGGATTACCCGGCCGCCCATGGTGGCCGCCTGATATGAAAAAGCCCGCGTTCGCCGCGGGCTTTTTCTTTTCAACGAAGGTTAATAGCAAGCGGCTAAACCATCGTCAATTGCCACGCCTCACTCCTCACCGAAGTAGTCCAGGTCAATCTTCTGAACGGTGTAAGTAGCCATGTGGCTCACCCCCACACCAAAGTCCATCATCAGTTCAGTAAGCTTCTCCCCGTCGATAAGTACAAGCTTTTTCTGCTGAAGTCGCTTGGCGAACTCGATAGCATCACGAGTGAATTTAGACGTAGTGATAAGCACGCCTTTTTGAGCGCCGTGTCCCTCAAGACTACCTGTGAAGTTGCGAACTTCCGGACTTCCGACCGGGTCAACCCAACGCTTCGCCTGCAGGTAGACGATGTCCAGTCCTAGGCGGTCCTCTTTGATGATGCCATCGATGCCTCCGTCACCACTTTGGCCTATTGCATGTCCAGCATCTGCTCGCGAGCCGCCGTAGCCCATCGCCACAAGCAGGTCAACGACTAGGTGCTCGAAGAATTCCGGTGGTGACTTTCGTATAGTCGCCAGTAGCAATTGAGCGAGTTGAGAGCGAAGCATCTGGTAGCTACTTTCCAGTTGCTCCTCTGGGCTCTGAGCCGAAAGGGGCTCTGTGGGCGCGTGAGCCGGAGGCGTGACTTGCTCCTCGCTTGCGGACGTGCGACTGCGGAACTCTTGGAACTCGGGATACTGAGCCAATGTGCGCATATCGATACGCGCAGGCTTCACCCGTAGAAGCTCTTTGCCGCGTTCGGTGATGCGAAAGCGTCCGCGGCCAGTAGAGTCGAGCAACTTAGCTTGGCCAAGGTGCACCCGCGTCCAGTAGACGCGGTTCTTGAATCGTGTCTCTCGTCCGCTCGGCAAGACCTCTTTCAAGTCCTCCTCAGATAGCGCGAATTTTTGGGCGAGGAACTCGAAAAGTTCGGTTATTCGGTGCTCGCTCCCATCAGCAATTCGCTGCAAGAAAGGCAGCATGAAATCTTGGAACGGTGGAACGGCCACTTTAATTTCCTTTTAGAGGAGCTTGTCAGTCTGGCTGGGGCGACAAAGCAGTTCTGCGCACTGTAAACAGGCACCGATCTGCATCACGGCGCCATCAGCCGCTGCAGCAACTCCAAGGTGGGATAGCCGTCGGCCACCACGCCGATGCTCTGCTGGAACTGGCGCAGGCCGGCGCGCGTGGCGGGGCCCATCACGCCGTCCGCCGTGCCGGCGGAAAACCCGCGCTGGTTCAGTGCTGTCTGCAGGTCTTTCACCTGGCTGCGCGACAGGGGTTGCAAATCCCGCGGCCAGGGGGCCACCACGCCCGTGCCGCCCTCGATCTGCCGCGCCAGCAGGCCCACCGCCAGGGCGTAGTTCACCGAGTTGTTGTAGCGCAGGATGCTGCGGAAGTTGTCGCCCACCAGGAAGGCCGGCCCGCGCGCACCCGCGGGGGCGATGACATACGCCGCACCCAGGCCGGGCAGGGGTTGCCGGTCGATGGCCACCACCCCTTCCGCGGTCCACTGCGCGGACGACTGGCGCACGGTGTTCTCTGCGCGGGCGTGATCGAAACCCGGCGGCAGCTGCACCTCGACACCCCAGGGCTGTCCGCTACGCCAGCCGGAGCTGGCCAGGTAGTTGGCGGTGGACGACGCCACATCGGGGATGCTGCCCCAGATGTCGCGGCGGCCGTCGCCGTCGGCGTCGACCGCGTAGGCGAGGAACACGGACGGCAGGAACTGCGTGTGGCCCATGGCGCCCGCCCACGATCCGATCATGCGGTCGGCCGCGATGTCGCCCTGGTCCAGGATGCGCAGCGCCGCGAGCAGTTCGTTGCGGGCCCATTGGGCGCGGCGGCCCTCGAACCCCAGCGTGGCCAGCGCATCGACGGCACGGAAGGTGCCGAAATTGCCGCCGTAGTTGCTTTCCATGCCCCAGATGGCGGTGACGATCGAGGCCGGCACGCCGTACCGCGCAGCCGCGGTTTCGAGCGGCGCCGCGTATTCGGCCCGCTTGGCCTGGCCCTGGGCGATGCGCTGGGCAGAAACAGCACTGTCCAGGTACGCCCACGGGGTGCGCGTGAACTCGGGCTGCGCGCGGTCCAGCTCGATCACCCGCTGTTGCAACTGCGCGCCGGCCAGGGCCGTCTGCGCGGTATCGGGCCGGATCCCGGCCGCCAGTGCGTCCTGGGTGAAGGCCGTGATCCATGCGGCGAAGCCGGCCTGTTCGGCCGCAGCGGCTTCTTCGGGGCTGACCGCAGGCGCCGCGGCGTCCTGGACCGGGGGAGGGGCGGAAGGTATCGCGGCCGGTGGTGACACTGCGGGCTGCGCAGGCGGAACGGCAGGGGCGGCGTGGGCCGGGGCGGTTTCCGGAAGCTGGGCGCGCGGCGCCGATGCACAGCCTGCGAGGGCCGCCGCGGCGGCCAGCGGAACCAGCCAGTGGGCTGCGCGGGTTCTGGAGGAGAGACGGAGGGGCGAGGAGGGGGCAAGGCGTCGTTGCATGCCTTATTGTCCCGCGCCCCGGCATACTTGCGGGCTTCGGTGTTACCGGCTGCACGATTTCATGCATACCTTTTTCTGGCACGACTACGAAACCTTTGGCGCCAACACGCGCCGTGACCGCCCCGCGCAGTTCGCGGGGATCCGCACCGATGCGGACCTGAATGAAATCGGCGAACCGCTGATGGTCTATTGCCAGCCCGCACCCGATTACCTGCCCGACCCGGTGTCGTGCCTGATCACCGGCATCACGCCGCAGGTCGCATTGGAGCGTGGCCTGCCGGAGCACGCATTCGCCGCGCGCATCGAGGCCGAGCTGGCGCTGCCCGGCACCATCGGCGTCGGCTACAACACCATCCGGTTCGACGACGAGATCACGCGGTTCATGTTCTGGCGCAACCTGATGGACCCCTATGCCCGGGAATGGCAGAACCAGTGCGGCCGGTGGGACCTGCTCGACGTGGTGCGCATGGCCTACGCGCTGCGCCCGGATGGCATCGTCTGGCCGAAGAAGGAAGACGGCTCCCCCAGCTTCAAGCTGGAACACCTGTCCAAGGCTAATGGCCTGGCGCACGAGGCCGCGCACGATGCGCTCTCCGACGTGCGCGCCACCATCGGCCTGGCCCGGCTGATCCGCGACCGGCAGCCCAAGCTGTTCGAGTTCGCGCTGGGGCTGCATAAAAAAGACCGCGTGGCCACTGAATTGCGCCTGCCCGCCACGGCCGACACCGCACGGCCTTTTTTGCACATCTCGGGCATGTTTCCTGCCGAGCGCGGCTGCGTCGCGGTGATGTGGCCGCTCGCCAGCCACCCCACCAACAAGAACGAACTGATCGCCTGGGACCTGGCCCACGATCCGTCCGAACTGGCCCTGCTGGGCGCCGAGGCGATCCGCGAGCGGCTGTTCAGCCGGGCGGATGCGCTGCCCGAAGGCGTGACGCGCCTGCCCATCAAGACCGTGCACCTGAACAAGTCGCCGATGGTGGTGGGCAACGTCAACACGCTGACGCCGCAGATGGCCCAGCGCTGGGCCGTCGATCTCGAGCGGGCCGCCGGCCACGCCGAGGTGGCGCGCGCCTTGCCCGACATGAGCGCCATCTGGGCCAGCGTGTTCGCGCGGCCGCAGGAAGCCGCACCGGACGTGGACCAGGACCTGTACGGCGGCTTCGTCGGCAACGAGGACCGTCGCCGGCTGAACCGCCTGCGTGCCCTGCCGCCCCAGGAACTCGCCTTGGCCAAGACGGGCTTTGACGACGAGCGGCTCGAAGAGCTGGTGTGGCGCTACCGTGCGCGCAATTTCCCGCACACGCTGGACGGGGCCGACCAGGAGCGCTGGGAGGGCCACCGCGTGGCTTGCCTGATGGAAGGCGCGGGCGGCGCGCTCACCTTCGACGAGCTGTTCGCCAAGCTGGACGAGCTGGGCGCCGAGGCGGACGAGCGGGGCGAGGAAATCCTGGGCGCGCTGTACGACTACGCGGAAAGCATCGCGCCCGCGATGTAGCGGGAGGCTTCGATGTCCATGACTCCGTCCCCTTTGGAAAGTACCACCATGCCCGTGCCACCCCCGGCCGAGGCCGGTGTGCACGCGCTGGCCGAGTTCATGGCGACGCACCCTCGGGTGTTCGTGCTCACCGGGGCGGGCTGCAGCACGGCGGCTGGCATTCCCGATTACCGCGACGGCAATGGCGACTGGAAGCGGCCGCCGCCCCTCACGTTCCAGGCCTTCATGGGCGACGACGCCACGCGCCGCCGCTATTGGGCGCGCAGCTTCATCGGCTGGCGCGTGATGGGGCGGGCGCGTCCTGCACCGGCGCACCATGCGCTCGCCGCGCTGGAAGCGGCCGGCCGGGTGGAACTGCTGCTCACGCAGAACGTGGACGGCCTGCACACGGCTGCGGGGAGCCTTCGCACCATCGATCTGCATGGCCGCATCGACACCGTGCGCTGCATGGCCTGCGAAGCCCGTTTGCCACGCGCCGAGCTGCAAGACGAGTTGCTGCGCCGCAATCCCGATTGGGCTGCGCTGCATGCGCATGCGGCGCCCGATGGCGATGCCGACCTGGAAGGCCAGGATTTCAGCGCGTTCGATGTGCCGCCGTGCCCGCGCTGCGGCGCCGGCCCGCTCAAGCCCGATGTGGTGTTCTTCGGCGAGAGCGTGCCGCGCGATCGCGTGCAGGCCGCCCGCGATGCGCTGCTGCGCGCCGATGCCATGCTGGTGGCCGGCTCGTCGCTCATGGTGTATTCGGGCTTTCGCTTCGTGCAGATGGCGGTGGACGCGGGCAAGCCCGTGGCGGCCGTCAACTGGGGCCGCACGCGGGCCGATCCGCTGCTGTCGCTCAAGGTCGAGCAGGATGTCGGAACGGCGCTGGGCGCGGTGGCCCGTGCGCTGGCTGGAGGGGCTGCCGGACCGCTGTGAGCGAGGTGGCAGCGCTCGGGATGTGGCGCCAAAGTGAACCGAGGACACCGCCAGGGCTTTGGATACACCCCGGCCGTGCCATTGGTGTAAGGTGCCAGTCGCCCAAGCAACACCCTGGCGCCATGCAGCGCCGGGCGATGACAGAGCCCCAAGGAGACAGCATGGAGACGAACGCATCCCTCGGTGCGCCCGGCCCGACGCCGGGCGAAGTGGCCGCTTCGGCGGCGCAGCGGATCACGCAGGCGCACGAGCGCTCCACCGCCTTCGGCCTGCGGCGGCACGAGTCGGCGGACCTGCGGCCCCTGGATGCCGAAGCCCTGGCCTGGATGGTGGCCCGCAACGAAGCGCTGTTCGCCCACGCCCGCCCCGTGATGGAAACGCTGTCGGCCCAGATCGCCGGCACCCAGAGCATGGTGCTGCTGACCGATGCGCAGGGCGTGGTGCTGCACGCCCTGGGCGACGACGAGTTCCTGGACCGGGCGAGCCGAGTCGCCCTGCGCCCCGGCGCGGCGTGGTCCGAGCGCAGCAAGGGCACGAATGCCATCGGCACGGCCCTGGCGCTGGGCGAGGCGCTGCAGGTCAACGGCAATGAGCACTTTCTACAGGCCAACCATTTCCTGACCTGTTCCTGCGCGCCCATCCTCGACCCGCACGGGCATGTGATCGGCGCGCTCGACGTGAGCGGCGACCACCGCAGCCAGAGCGCCCACACCATGGCGCTGGTGCGCATGTCGGCCAAGATGGTGGAGAACCACCTGTTCGGCAAGGTGTTCGAAGACGCCGTTCGGCTGCGCTTCCATGCGCGGACGGAATTCCTCGGCACGCTGGTGGAGGGGTTGGCCGCGTTCACGCCGGACGGGCGGTTCCTCGCCGCCAACCGCAGCGGGCAGTTCCAGCTGGGCATGTCGGCCAATGCGTTGCAGGCGCACACGTTCTCTTCGCTGTTCGGCATGCCCATGGCGGCGCTGCTCGCGCATGCCCGCCAGGCTGTTCCGGAGCCGCTGCGCCTGCAGCTGCCCGGCGGCGTGGCGGTGCAGGCGATGGTGGAGTTTCGGCCACGCTCGGGCACGCTGCTGCCCTGGGTCGACCCGGGCAACGGGCCCGATCGGTCTGATCGGTCCGACGGGGCCGGGGCGCCACCGGCGATCCAGCCAGGGGAGGGCGATGCGCCAGGCGCGCCGCCCGCCCGGCCGCGACCGGCGAAGCCGGCCCGGCTGTCCAGCCTGCGCTACCTGGACACGGGCGATGCCCAGCTCGCCCAGGTGATCGACCGGGTCACGCGGCTGCTGGGCAGCGACGTGTCCACGCTGATCCTGGGCGAGACCGGCACGGGCAAGGAACTGCTGGCCCGCGCCATCCACCAGGACGGGCCGCGGCAGGGCGGCCCTTTCGTGGCGGTCAACTGCGCGTCGATTCCCGAGACGCTGATCGAGTCCGAGTTGTTCGGCTACGACGAAGGCGCCTTCACCGGCGCACGGCGCAAGGGCCATCCCGGCAAGATCGTGCAGGCCCATGGCGGCACGCTGTTCCTCGACGAGATCGGCGACATGCCGCTGTCGATGCAGGCCCGGCTGCTGCGCGTGCTGCAGGAGCGCAGCGTTTCGCCGCTGGGTGGGGTGCGGCAGGTGCCGGTGGACGTGGCCGTGGTCTGCGCCACGCACCGCAACCTGCGCGAGATGATGGCGCAGGGCACCTTCCGCGATGACCTCTACTACCGGCTGAACGGGCTCGTCGTGCGGCTGCCCGCGCTGCGTGAGCGCACCGATCTGGCCGTGATCGTCGAGCGCATCCTGCGTGCGCAGGCCGACGCCCCCGCCAGCGCGGTGCCGCGCGTCGCGCCCGAGGCCATGGCGCTGTTCGCCGCGCATGCCTGGCCGGGCAACCTGCGCCAGTTGAGCAGCGTGCTGCGCACCGCGGCGCTGATGGCACGGGGCGACGCCGGGGTGATCCAGCGGGCGCATCTGCCCGAGGACTTCCTGGAGGATTGCGACCTGCTGCTGGCGCATGCCAGCGGCACAGCAGGCAATGCAGGAGGGCCTGCCCCGGCCCTGGCCCGGGCCTTGCCGGGCGAGCATGCGTTGGCACACAGCCCCGTTGCCGTGCCGCGCCTGGGCGATACCACCGCTGCTGCCCTGGCGCAGGCGCTGACGGCCCACGGCGGCAATGTATCGGCCGCGGCGCGTGCGCTGGGCGTGTCGCGCAACACCGTGTACCGTCACCTCAAGGCGGCGCAGGCCGCAGGTGGGCCCGAGCCTTTCAAGCCGGCGGCCCGAGCGCGCTGACGGCCACCCATTCCGCGTCGCTGTACAGCCGCGACCGGGTGAGGAAACGCAGGCCCGTGGGCCGTTCCAGCGAGAACATGCCGCCGTTGCCGGGCACCGCATCGATGATGAGGTGCGTGTGCTCCCAGTAGGCGAACTGCGAGCGGCTCATGTAGAAGGGTGTGCCCGCGATCTCGCCCAGCAGCACGTCCGAATCGCCCAGCAGAAACTCCCCCAGCGCGAAGCACATCGGCGCGCTGCCGTCGCAGCACCCCCCCGACTGGTGGAACATGAGCGGGCCGTGCTGCGCGACCAGGCGCTCGATGAGCGCGACGGCCGCCGGCGTGGCCGAGACGCGGCCCACGGGCCCGGTCTCCGGGGCGGGTACCGGTGTGGAGGGGGCGGCCGGCGTGTTCATGGGGATCAGGCCGTTGCCATGTCCAGCACGATGCGCCCCTGGATCTGCCCCTGGCGCATGCGGTCGAACAGGTCGTTGATGTTCTCGAGCTTCTCCGTGGCCACGGTGGCCTTCACCTGGCCGCGCGCGGCGAAATCGAGCGACTCCTGCAGGTCGAGCCGCGTGCCCACGATGGAGCCGCGCACCGTCACGCCGCGCAGCACCATGTCGAAGATCGGCAGGGGGAAGTTGCCGGGCGGCAGGCCGTTGAGCGCCACCGTGCCGCCGCGCCGCACCATGCCCAGGGCCTGCTCGAAGGCCTTGGGCGACACGGCGGTCACCAGCGCACCGTGGGCGCCGCCGATCTCCTTTTGCAGGTAGGCGGCGGGGTCGGTGGTCTTGGCGTTCACCGTCACGCTCGCCCCCAGCTGCCTGGCGAGGTCGAGCTTGTCGTCTTCCACGTCCACGGCGGCCACGTTCAGGCCCATGGCCTTGGCGTACTGCACGGCCATGTGGCCCAGGCCGCCGATGCCCGAGATGACGACCCAGTCGCCGGGCTTGGTGTCGGTCACCTTGAGGCCCTTGTACACCGTGACGCCGGCGCACAGCACCGGCGCGATGTCCACGAAGCCGATGTCCTTGGGCAGGTGGCCCACGAAGTTCGGGTCGGCCAGGGCGTAGTCGGCAAAGCCCCCGTTGACCGAATAGCCGGTGTTGCTCTGCGATTCGCACAGCGTCTCCCAGCCGCCCATGCAATGCGTGCAGTAGCCGCACGCCGAGTGCAGCCAGGGCACGCCCACGCGGTCGCCTTCCTTCACGTGCTTGACGTTCTTGCCGACGCCGGCCACGAAGCCCACGCCTTCATGGCCCGGGATGAACGGCGGGTTCGGCTTGACGGGCCAGTCGCCTTCGGCGGCGTGCAGGTCGGTGTGGCACACGCCGGAGGCCTTGATCTTCACGAGGATCTGGTCGTCCGAAGGCGTGGGCACGGGCACTTCCTCGATGGTGAGCGGCTGGCCGAATGTGCGAACGACAGCGGCCTTCATGGTCTTGGCGGTCATGGGTGGGGAAATCCTTTCGTCTGCAGCGGATGTGCAGCGGGTTCAACGGGGTGTCGGGCCTTCACGGTAGGCCCGACACCCGGTGGCTGGGCTGATGCAGATCAAGCGATCAGAAGAAGCCCAGCGGCGCCTGCGAGTAGCTCACCAGCAGGTTCTTGGTCTGCTGGTAGTGGTCCAGCATCATCTTGTGGTTCTCGCGGCCGATGCCCGACTGCTTGTAGCCGCCGAAGGCCGCGTGCGCGGGGTACTGGTGGTAGCAGTTGGTCCACACGCGCCCGGCCTGGATGCCCTTGCCCATGCGGAAGGCGCGTGCGCCGTCGCGGCTCCACACGCCGGCGCCCAGGCCGTAGAGCGTGTCGTTGGCGATCTCCAGCGCCTCTTCCTCGGTCTTGAAGGTGGTCACCGACAGCACGGGGCCGAAGATCTCCTCCTGGAAGATGCGCATCTTGTTGTGGCCCTTGAACACCGTGGGCTTGACGTAGTAGCCGCCGGCCAGGTCGCCGTCCAGGTGGTTGCGCTCGCCGCCGATCAGGCACTGCGCGCCCTCCTGCTTGCCCAGGTCCAGGTACGAGAGGATCTTTTCGAGCTGCTCCTGCGAGGCCTGCGCGCCGATCATGGTGGCCTTGTCCAGCGGGTGGCCCTGCTTGATGGCCGCCACGCGCTTCAGGGCGCGTTCCATGAACTGGTCGTAGATCGATTCCTGCACCAGCGCGCGGCTGGGGCAGGTGCAGACCTCGCCCTGGTTGAGCGCGAACATCGCAAAGCCTTCCAGCGCCTTGTCGAAGAAGCCATCGTCGGCCGCCATCACGTCTTCGAAGAACACGTTGGGGCTCTTGCCGCCCAGCTCCAGCGTCACGGGAATGATGTTCTGGCTGGCGTACTGCATGATGAGCCGGCCCGTGGTGGTCTCGCCCGTGAAAGCTATTTTTGCGATGCGCGGACTGCTGGCCAGCGGCTTGCCGGCTTCCAGGCCGAACCCGTTCACCACGTTGACCACGCCGGGCGGCAGCAGGTCGCCCACCAGTTCCAGCAGCACGAGGATGGAGGCGGGCGTCTGCTCGGCGGGCTTGAGCACCACGCAGTTGCCGGCGGCCAGGGCCGGTGCGAGCTTCCATACCGCCATGAGAATCGGGAAGTTCCACGGAATGATCTGCCCCACCACGCCCAGCGGCTCGTGGAAGTGGTAGGCCATGGTTTCGTGGTCGATCTCGCTGATGCCGCCTTCCTGCGCGCGGATGCAGCCGGCGAAGTAGCGGAAGTGGTCGATGGCCAGGGGAATGTCGGCGGCCATGGTCTCGCGCAGCGGCTTGCCGTTGTCCAGCGTCTCGGCCACCGCGATGGTGAGCAGGTTGGCTTCCATGCGGTCGGCGATCTTCAGCAGGGCGTTCGCCCGGTCGGTGGTAGAGGTCTTGCCCCAGGCAACCTTGGCCTTGTGGGCGGCATCCAGTGCAGCGTTGATGTCCTTGTCGTTGGAGCGGGGGATGGAGGTGAACACCTGGCCGTTGATGGGAGAGGTGTTCTCGAAATACTGGCCGTCGATGGGCGGCACCCACTGCCCGCCGATGTAGTTGCCGTACTGCTTCTTGTAAGGGTTGGCGATGCCGAGGCTGGCGATTTCTGCCATGTTCATGGTGCATGTCTCCTGTGGTCGGTTGGGGTGTTCCACGCCACCGGGGTGGCGCGGGCCTCTGTGTTGGCGCAATGCACGTGCCAGCTGGGTCAGGGCAGGCCAACCTTCAAAATGAATAGCAGGGAAACCAAGCAGATCAAGCGGTGGTGGTCGATTTCTCTTTGATCGCTTCAAGGCCGCATCGAGCGCTGGAGTGCCCCGTGGCGCAACGGGTGTTCCGTTGCGGAACACTTGGCGGGTCGATGTGGAACAACGCCGGACCCGCACAATGGACGGGTTCCCCATCCGAACTCCGCACGCCACCCCGATGAAAAAGCCGCCTTCCGCTCCCGTGAGTGCCTTCGCCCAGGAACTGCCCGGGGTCTTCGCGCCTTGGGGCTCCGTCCGGTTGCGGCGCATGTTCGGCGGCTGGGGCGTCTTCCACGAAGGCCGCATGCTGGCGCTGGTGGTGAACGATGCGCTGTACCTCAAGGCCGACGCGCTCACCGCGCCGGTGTTCGACGCCCGTGGCCTGCAGCCTTTCGTCTACGAGCGCCATGGCCGCCCGGTGGCGCTGTCGTACCGGCAGGCCCCGGCGGAAATGTACGAAGACCCGGCCGAAGCGGTGGAGTGGGCCAGCCGGGCCTGGGAGGCCGCCCTGCGGTCGGCTTCCCGGCCGGGGCCGGCGGCCAGCCGCAGGCCGGGTGGTTCGGTGGACAAAAAGGGGCGGTGAGCCACCGCGCCGTTCGGTGCTATTGATTTGATAGCTACCAGGGCAATCAAAACCCCGGCATGGGCTCTTTTTCGCCTCAAGGGTGGCGGCAACCGTGGCGGCGCGGGGCCGCGGGTGTATAACCGATGCCCTCCGGGTCGGGCGCCCGTGCAGCGCCTGCGGGCGCGGAGGCCATTCCTTCCATGCCGTCGCCCGGCCCATCCAACCAATCGATCAATCAATCAACGACGCGGGACGCCTGGAGCGCCGCAAACCAAGGAATCGTCACGATGGGCGCGCAGTGGAAAGCAAAGGGCAAGGCACAGGTCGCGGATGCCAAAGGCAAGCTGTTCGGCAAGCTGGTCAAGGAAATCATGGTCGCGGCGCGCGGTGGCGCCGATCCGGCGGGCAATGCGCGGCTGCGCCTGGTGGTGGAGCAGGCTCGCAAGGTGTCCATGCCCAAGGACACCCTCGAGCGCGCCATCAAAAAGGGTGCGGGCCTGTCCGGCGATGCGGTCAATTACGAGCGCGTGATCTATGAAGGCTTCGCCCCGCACCAGGTGGCGGTGATGGTGGAGTGCCTCACCGACAACGTGAACCGCACGGCGCCGGAAATGCGCGTGCTTTTTCGCAAGGGCCAACTCGGCACGTCCGGCTCCGTGGCCTGGGACTTTCACCATGTGGGCATCATCGAGGCCGAGCCGGCGTCTGCCGATGCGGACCCCGAAATGGCCGCCATCGAGGCGGGCGCCCAGGATTTCGAGCCCGGCGAGGAAGAGGGCAACACCACGTTCTGGACCGATCCCACTGATCTGGACCTGGTGTGCCGCGCGCTGCCGGCGCAGGGGTTCACGGTGCTGTCGGCCAAGCTGGGCTACCGGCCCAAGAACCCGGTGAACCCGGCCAATCTCAGCGCGGAGCAACTGGAAGAGGTCGAATCGTTCCTGGCCGCCATCGACGGCAACGACGACGTGCAGAACGTGTTCGTGGCGCTGGCGGGCTGAGCGCCTCCGGCACGCCTGCCTTTCCAAAAGAAAGCCGCCCCGGCCGTGAGGTCGGGGCGGCTTTTTCAATGCGCCAGGAGACGCTTCAGAAGTCCAGGATGTTGGACTGCACCACGGTCGGAATGTGCGACTGCACGAACGACTGGATGGTGCTGCAGGGCAGGAAGAACGGCCGCTGGGTGATCGTCACGGTGCAGGTCTGGCCGTTCACTGAAAACGTGCCAGCCACCGTGCCCAGTGGCGTGCCCACCGAAAAGCTGCCACCCGCGGGACCGCCCGAGATGACGCCGCCATTCTGGTGAATGAGGGCGGCGATCTTGACGAACAGGTCCTGGGCACTGCCCGTGAAGTTCACATTGAAAGGGCTGCATGAAGCCATGGTTTTTCTCCTGCGTAATGAAAAATGGCCGAATTGATTTGATTTTTGATTCGGCCCCTCCCTTGGTGGCAAATCAGCAGCGGCCCACCACCGTGCCGCTGTAAATGGGATTGCCGTTGAGGTAAATGGTGACTTTCAGGCCCGTGGGAATGAAAGAGCCGCAAGTCTGCGCGCATGCCTTCAGTTGGCCACCGACGGGAATGTGGATCGGAGAGGTAATGCAGAGATTGCCGTAGATGGGCACCGAGAAGCAGATCTGGTTGGTGGTCGGGTTGTAGCTGGCGCCCACGCAGACGGACAGTTTCAGCGCTTCCACGCCTTCCAGGTTGGGAGCGCCGGCAGCGTTGCTGCGCAGTGCAGGTGCGTGGCTGCTGCCCTCGGCGAAACCCACAGCCGTGAAGTTCGGCACGTGGGTCGATTCGTCTTGGGCGTTGTTTTGGTTGCAATTACAATCGGACATTATGTTTCCTAGAGGGTTTGTTTTCTCTGAACAAAATACCGGCTTCAGCAAGATTGCGTGGCCGGTTGCTTTCTCATGACGCCCCTCGATTATTTTTTTAATGGCGTTTTTGACGCCGCTTAAAAATCCCCCTCGGTTGCGATTCATGAGTGGGCGGATTTTGTTCTTCGACCCCTTTTATTGCCCTTAACGCGGCCTTGGAAAACCTGAAGCGTTCTGAAACAATCTTGGTGTAGAGTGAGAGACCCGCCGGGGAGGCTGGGTTGTTAGAGGCGACAAGAACTTGCGGGCCATGACCACTGAATTCACGTTTTCCCACTTCACGCTGAGGGTCCACGAGCGCCAGTTGCTGGCCCACGGTAAGCCTGTCCTGCTGGGAGCCCGCGCTTTCGATGTGCTGTGCGCCCTGGTCCACAAAGCCGGCGCGCTGGTGACCAAATCGGAGCTGTTCAATCTCGTCTGGCCGGGCATGGTGGTGGAGGAAAACAACCTGCAGGTGCATGTGTCCTCGCTGCGCAAGCTGCTGGGCTCCGACCTGATCATGACCATCCCGGGGCAGGGCTACCGGTTCGTCGCGCGTGTCGCGCCGGTGGCCAGTGGCACCCAGGTGCCTGAGCCGCTGCCGGTCGCCATGGTGTCCAGTGCCTCCCGCTCGGTGGCGGTGCTGCCGTTCGGTGTGGCGGGCGGCCTCGCCGATGACGGCTATCTGGCCGACGGCATGGCCGAGGACATCATCAACCGCCTGTCCCGCTCGCGCTGGCTGTACGTGATCGCCCGCAGCTCCTCGGTGAGCTACCGGCATCCGCTGCCGCCCAACGGCACCATCAGCCAGGAGCTGGGGGTGCGCTACCTCGTGTCAGGCCTGATCCGGTTCAACGGCAACCGGTTGCGCGTGACCGCGGAGCTGATCGACGGGCCGCGCAACGAAACCATCTGGGCGCAGAGCTTCGACCGGCCGGTGGATGACCTCTTTCAGGTGCAGGACGAGATATCGGCGGCCATCGTGAGCGCCATCGAGCCGGTGTACCTGCGGCGCGAGGAATGGGTCAGCAGCCAGACCACGCCCCGCGACCGCGAGCATTGGGAACTGCTGATGCGCGCGCGCTGGCATTTCTGGCGCTCCACGCGCGACCACATGGAGAAGGCGGAGTACTTTGCGCAAAAGGCGCTGGACACCAAGCCCGACGATCCCCCGGCCCTGGCCCTGCTGGCATTCATCCTGATGTCGCGGGTGTGGGCCGGCTGGTCCGAATCCGCCCGCATGGACATCGCCGAAGCCAACCGCCATGCCCTGCAGGCGGTGAGCCACGACGACACCGACGCCTTCGCCCATTTCACGCTGGGCACGGTGCTTTCGTTCTCGCGCAATTTTCCGCAGGCGATTTCCGAGCAGGAGCATGCCCTGTCGATCTATCCGCAGTTCGCCGCCGCGGCGGGCGAACTGGGGCGCCTGCTGGCGTTTTGCGGGCGCACGCAGGAGGCCGCGAGCTACGCATTGCAGGCCTGCGAGGCCAGCCCGCTCGATCCCCACCTGAGCCTGTGGATCCGCACACGGGCGCTGGCGAGCTTCATCGAGGGCGATTACCAGGCCGCGCTGGGCTTCGCCCTGCAGGCGCTGTCCAAGCGTCCGGACTGGTTCTTCAACCACTACCTGCTGGCCGCGTGCCAGGTCGCGTCCGGCCGCCCGGAGGACGGACAGCAGACCCTGCGGCAGGCCCAGAAGTTCGGCCCGTACTCCCTGCAGGCGTTGAAGGCCGGCCACCCCTTCGTGGACGAAGCGCACCTGAACCATTACACCGACTGCCTGCGGCAGGCGGGCTGGAGCGAGTGAGGCGCGCCTCCCACCGGCAGTCCATGAGAAACCCAACCATCGGCAATCCAAAAGAGAGAGGGAAACGGTATGTCTGAAGCGAATGCACCCCAGAAAATCGCCATCCTGGGGGGTGGCCTCGCCGCCCTGACGGCGGCCTACGAGCTGACCAGCCAGCCCGGCTGGCAGGAAAAATACGCCATCACGGTGTACCAGATGGGCTGGCGGCTCGGCGGCAAGTGCGCCACCAAGCGGGGGCCCAACAACCGCATCGAGGAGCACGGCATCCACGGGTTCCTGGGCAGCTACTACAACGCGCTGCCGATCATGGCCGACTGCTACAAGGCCCTGGGCCGCCCGGCGGATGCCAAGCTGGCCACGTTCGAGCAGGCTTTCATTCCCGAGAGCTTCGTGCTGATGTGGGAATTCGAGAACGGCGGCTTCAAGCGCTGGCCCATGACCGTGCCGACCAATTCGCTGACTCCGGACGATGCTTCGTCCCTGCAGACCATCCGCCAGTGGATCGGCGGGCTGATCGAGACGACCCAGGGCCTGATCGACCCCGAAGCCACGCCCGGCCTGAGCGAGATCCACAAGCTGGAGCTGCGCGCCGGCCAGGACATCCTGGAACGCCTGCAGACCGCGATCCTCGACGAGAACGCCGAGCTGGGCACCAGCCACCCCGTGCTTGACGAGGTGTGGGACTGGCTGCACGCGCGGCTCAAAGGTCTGATCGACGAGAACGACGACCTGCGGCGCCTGTACATCCTGCTCGAATACCTGATGGCCATCGTGCGCGGCGTGCTGGCCGACCGCATCATCGAGCGCGGCTTCGATGTGATCGACAACGAGAATTTCAGCGACTGGCTGGCGCGCCACGGCGCTTCGGTGATGACGGTGTCGTCCCCGCTCGCGCTCAACACGGTCAACCTGTCCTACCAGTACCCGCAGGGCGATACGGCCCGCACCGCCAGCATGGCGGCAGGCGCCTACCTGCATTGGTCGCTGCGCAGCTATGCGTACATGGGTGCATTCGCCTGGCTGTTCGCGGCGGGCACGGGCGAGACGGTGATCGCGCCGCTGTACCTGGTGCTGCGCCAGCGCGGCGTGCAGTTCGAGTTCTTCCACAAGGTCGAAAACCTCGCGCTGTCGGCGGACGGCCAGTCGGTGGCTGCCGTGCAGATGGGCGTGCAGGCCACCCTGGTGAAGCCGGATGCGCCCTACGAACCGCTCGTGCCGATCGAAGGCCTGCCAGCGTGGCCGTCCGGCCCCTGCTACGACCAGTTGGTGGAAGGCGATGCGCTGCGCGAGCAGGACATCGACCTGGAGTCGTACTGGACGCCCTGGAAGAACGTGGGCCAGAAGACCCTGAAGGCCGGCGAAGACTTCGATCAGGTGGTGCTGGCCATCGCGGTGGGTGCCGTGCCCTACCTGTGCAAGGAGCTGCTGGCCGCGCGTCCCGAATGGCGCGCGATGGTCGAGAAGGTGCCCACCGTGCAGACGCAGACCATGCAGGTCTGGCTGAACCGCAGCACCACCGATCTGGGCTGGGACATTCCCCTCAAGAACCCCACCGACACGGTGATCGGCGCCACCTACATGAACCCGCTGGATGGGCAGGTGGACTTCACCCACCTGCTGCAGTGGGAGTCGTGGCCGGCCAGCCAGATGCCCAAATCGCTGTGGTACTTCTCGGGCGCCATGGCCGACTACGAGCCGCCGCCGCCCCTGACCGACACCGGCTACCCCGCACGGGCCGACGCCAGGGTGAAGGCCCAGTGCATCCAGTACCTGCAGGTGTGCATGGGACCGCTGCTGCCGAAATCCACGACCAACGTGGTCTCGCCGCCGGGCGACCCGACGGGCATGGATTTCAGCCTGCTGCAGGACCACGACCCGGCCAACACCGGGCTGGGCGTGCAGCGCTTCGACCAGCAGTTCTGGCGCGCCAACATCGACCCGTCCGAGCGCTACGTGATCAGCCCGCCGGGCAGCACCGCCGCGCGGCTCAAGGCGTGGGAGTCGGGCTTCAGCAACCTCGTGCTGGCGGGCGACTGGATCTACACCGGGCTGAACGTGGGCAGCGCCGAGGGCGCGACCATGGGCGGCCGGCTGGCGTCGCACGCCATCAGCGGGTATCCAGCGCTGACGGACATCGTGGGCTATCCGGTCTCGGCCGACGCCCCGTGCGCACCGCCTGCGGCGCCCGCCGCCGCTGAATAAGGCAATAAGGCGACAGGGCCAGCGGGAAACCGGGCTGCGGCGGCGCAGCCCGTGGGCCGGTCAGCCGCGCAGGAAGTCCGCGTGGCCGGGCCGGCCGGGCAGATGCAGCGCCGCCACGGGCGCCGGGCTGCCCGCCACCCGCCGGCCTCGCCGCCACACCCCCAGGCGCGTGGCGCGCAGCCGGATCGCCTCGGCCGGATCGCGCGCATGCAGCAGCACGAAGTCGGCATGGCAGCCGGCCTGCAGGCCATAGCCCTCCAGGCCCAGCAGCAGGGCCGGGTTCGTGGTCACTGCCTCGAAGCACTGGCGCATGGCTTGCTGGCCGGTCATCTGCCCCACGTGCAGGCCCATGTGGGCGGCCTCCAGCATGTCGCCGCTGCCGCCCCCGTACCACGGGTCCATCACGCAATCGTGGCCGAAGGCCACCGTCAGGCCCGCGGCCATCAACTCGGGCACGCGGGTCATGCCGCGGCGCTTGGGGTAGGTGTCGTGGCGGCCCTGGAGGGTGATGTTGATGAGCGGGTTGGCCACCACCCCCAGCTGCGCCTCGGCCATCAGGGGGATGAGCTTGCTCACGTAGTAGTTGTCCATGCTGTGCATGGAGGTGAGGTGCGAGCCCGTCACCCGGCCGTGCAGGCCCAGGCGCTGGGTTTCGAAAGCCAGCGTTTCGACGTGGCGCGAGAGCGGGTCGTCGGTCTCGTCGCAGTGCATGTCCACCCGCTTGCCCCGATCGGCGGCCAGCTCGCACAGGATGCGCACGCTTTCCGCTCCCTGCGCCATGGTGCGTTCGAAATGGGGAATGCCGCCCACCACGTCCACGCCCAGGTCCAGCGCGCGCTGGAGGTTGTCCAGGCCGCCCGCGGCGCGCAGCACGCCGTCCTGCGGGAAGGCGACCAGCTGCAGGTCGAGGTAGGGCGCCACGCGGCGCTTCACGTCCAGCAGCGCGTGCACGGGCAGCAGCCGCGGGTCGCTGGTGTCCACGTGCGAGCGGATGGCCAGCAGGCCGCGCGCCACGGCCCAGTCGCAGTAGTGCATCGCCCGCTCCACGATGGCCTCGTGCGTCAGCTGGGGCTTCAGTTCGCCCCACAGCGCGATGCCCTCCAGCAGCGTGCCGCTCTCGTTCACGCGGGGCTGGCCGTAGCTCAAGGTCGAGTCCATGTGGAAGTGCGCATCGACGAACGGCGGGCTCAGCAGCAGGCCGCCCGCATCGACGGTCTCGTGCGCCGGGGCCTGCAGGCCCTCGGTCACTTCGGCAATGCGCCCGTCCTGCACGGCCACGGAAACGTTCGTGCGGCCATCGGGCAGGGTGGCGTTGTGGATGAGCAGGTCGAGCATGGTGTGTGGGGCCGGGCAAGGGTGTGAGGGGGCTGGCGGAAGCGGTGCAGGCCGGCATGCAAAAGGCTTGCCCGCGGCGCCACCGGGCCTGCCAGTGTAGGCCGCGGGGGGTGCCGTTGCGCAGTCCGATGGCCGGACCGGGTGCGCCGGCCGGGACAACGGCCCATGTCGGATTTCTTCCAGACCGCGCGGAAAGGCCGCCTATGCTGCGGGCACGTTCGATCCACCCTGTCTTTTGCTGAAGGAGACCCCATGCAGTTCGGCTACACCATTCTTTACGTCGAGGACGTGCCCGGCACCGTCGCTTTCTACGAGGCCGCGTTCGGTCTTTCGCGCCGCTTCGTGCACGAGGCGGGGGACTTCGGCGAGATGGACACCGGCGCCACCGCGCTGGCGTTCTCGTCGCTCCAGCTGATGGCCCAGCTGGGCAAGAACCCGCAGCGGGCGGTGGCGGGCGCGCCCCAGTGTGAGATCGCTTTCACCACGGCCGATGTCGCCGCAGCCGTGGACCGCGCGATCCAGGCTGGCGCCACCCTGGTGCAGGCCCCAGAGTCCATGCCCTGGGGCCAGACGGTGGCCTATGTGCACGACTGCAACGGCTTTCTGGTGGAGCTGTGCACGCCGATGGGCGCGGGCAACTGACGGGGGAGCGGCGCTTGGGCGGCGCTGCGCCGTTCCACGCGGCTGGTTCGATGTGGCCGATGGCAAGGCAGCGTTCAGCCGTAGCCGCTGGACTGCACGGAAGCCAGCAGGTCCTTCGATGCCCTCAGCCGGGCGGGCGTCTGTCCCAGCCAGTGCCGGCATTCGCGGCCGAAATGCGCCTGGTCGGCGTAGCCATGGTCCGCCGCGATGGCGGCCAGGGGCGGGCACCATCGCCCGCCAGGGCCTGGGCCGCTCGGCGCACCCGCGCGAGGGCGCGCCAGTAGCGTGGGGGCTCGCCGGTCGCGGTGCGCATCAGCCGCTCCAGCGTGCGTTCCGACACGCCCAGCGCCCGCGCGGCGGCCCCCACGGTCGGGGACTGCGCGAGGGCGGCCAGTGCCTCCTGCACGCGCGTGTCGCACCGCGTGAAGTCGGCTAGAGCCGCGTGCACGCGTGCACGCGGGCGGCGGTCTCGGCCGGATCGCGGGTCAGGTCGATGGCCTGCACCGACTGCAGCAGCGCGTCGGCATCCACCCCCACGCCGGGATGCAGCCAAAAGCCCAGCCAGTCCTCGCCGGCGCGGGCGGGCACGCCGTAGGCCTGCTGCGGCAAATGCGACACCATCCAGTGCACGGCACCGTGGGCGTCGATCTGCACGATGAGGTCGCGGCACCCGTCGGGCAGCACGCAGGTCACGCCGGCTTCGGTGCCCTGGTGCTGCCAGCGTTCCAGCACCGTGGGCGGCAGCCACACCGCGGTGGGGCAGGCGGGCAGCAGGGGGTGTTCCATGGGAGGCCGGGGCCTTTCAGCCGCCATGCGTGCCGGCGTGCCAGTTGGTGCGGGCGAGCCGGTACAGGCAATGCGGCCGCACCGGGTGGCCCACCGGCACGGCCGGGTGGTCGAACGCTTCGGTGGGGCTTTCGCGCATGCCCAGGCGCTGCATCACCGCGCGCGAGCGCTGGTTGCCCAGGGTGGTGAATGACACGATCTCCGCCAGGCCCAAGTCTTCGAAGCCTGCCCGCAGCGCCAGGCGCGCCGCCTCGCTGGCCAGGCCCTGGCCCCAGAAGGGCCGGGCGAGCCGCCAGCCGATCTCCACGCACGGCGCGAAGGGCAGTTCGGCCGAGGGCGTGTGCAGGCCCACAAAGCCCATGAAGCGCGGGCCGCTGTCGCCCTGCAGGCAATCCGCGGCCCAGAAACCCCAGCCGCGCTGCGCGATCAGCGCCTCGATCCGGTCGGCCATGGCATCGCTGGCGTCGCGGGCCAGCGGCGCGGAAAAGTGCGCCATTACCGCCGGGTCGGCATTCATCGCGGCGAAGGGCGCGCGGTCGGCGGCGGTCCAGGGCCGAAGGCGCAGCCGCGGCGTGGCCAGGGACTCCGGGGCGATGGGGACGAAGGTGTCCGGGGGCTGGGGCGTCGGCATGCGCCGATGTTATGGGAGAGGAGAGGGGGCCAAGGTCCGGTCGCCCAAGGTTCGCTACCGCTCGCCCTTGCGGTAGGGCTTCATCAGCGCCTGTGGATACGCCGCCTTGCGGGCCACCAGCACCAGCGCCAGGATCGACAGCAGGTAGGGCAGCATCAGGTACACCTGATACGGCAGCCACGCATCGCCCGCCTGCTGCAGCCGCAACTGCAGCGCATCGAAAAAGGCGAACAGCAGCGCGCCCAGCAGCGCCTTGCCGGGCCGCCACGAGGCGAACACCACCAGCGCCACGCAGATCCAGCCGCGCCCATTCACCATGTTGAAGAAGAACGCATTGAACGCCGACAACGTGAGAAACGCCCCCGCCACCCCCATCAGCGCGGAGCCCGCCACCACCGAAGCGGTGCGCGTGGCCGCCACCGGAATGCCCTGGCCCTCGGCCGCCTGGGGGTTCTCGCCCACCATGCGCACGGCCAGCCCGAGCGGGGTGCGCAGCAGCACCCAGGCCAGCAGCGGCACCAGCAGCAGGGCCAGCAGCGTGAGCGGCGTCTGGGCCGACAGGATGGGAATGCCCAGCCAGGCCATAGGCGCGAACGGCTCGATCGTGGGGGGCGTGGTCACCTTCGGAAAGCCCACGCGGTAGCCGTAGTAGCTGAGCGAGGTGGCCAACAGCGTGATGCCCAGCCCCGACACGTGCTGCGACAGCGCGAGCCCCACGGTCAGCCAGGCGTGCAGCAGCCCGAAGGCCGCCCCGGTGAGCGCGGCCACCAGCACGCCGGTCCACAGGCCATGGCCGGCATACACTGTTAGCCAGCCCGTGAAGGCGCCCGCGACCATGATCCCCTCGATGCCCAGGTTCAAAACGCCTGCGCGCTCGCACAGCAGCACGCCCAGCGTGCCCAGGACGAGCGGCGTGGCCACCCGCAGCGTGGCGATCCAGAACGCCGGGTTGGCCAGGATGTCCATCAGCTCGGTCATGCGGGCGGCGCCTTTTGGGTATTTGCTATTTTTTTAATAGCATTGAGGGCAATTTTGACTAGGGCATGGGGGCGATTCGGCTTGAAATCGGTCATGGCATGCTCCCGCATCACTTCCAGCGCACCCGGTACTGCGCGAGCAGCCCCGCCACCAGCACCGCGATCAGTGAGGCCGCCACGATCACGTCGGCGATGTAGGTGGGAACGCCCACCGCGCGGCTCATGCTGTCCGCCCCCACGAGCACCCCCGCCACGAAGACGCCCGCGGCCACCACGCCCAGCGGGTGCAGGCCCGCCAGCATGGCGATCACGATACCGCTGTAGCCATAGCCTGGCGACATGTCCAGCGTCACGTAGCTGGTGCGGCCCGCCACCTCGATGGCGCCTGCCAGCCCTGCCAGGCCGCCCGAGAGCAGGGCCACCAGCACCACCGTGCGCGTGATCGGCACGCCGGCGAACGCCGCCGCGCGGGCATTGGCCCCCGCCGCGCGGATCTCGAAACCCGGCACCGTGCGCGTGAGCAGCGCCCACAGCAGCACGGCCAGCCCCACGGCCCACAGCAGGCCGGTGTGCAGCCGCGTCTGCGGCACCAGGCGCGACAGTTCCAGCTCGCCTTGCAGCGCCACGCTTTGCGGCCAGCCGAGGGCGAGGGGGTCTTTCATCGGACCGTCGAGCAGAGCGGACACCAGCAGCAGCATCACGAAGTTCAGCAGCAGCGTGGTCACCACCTCGTCGACGCCGAGCCGCGCCTTCATCAGCGCCGGCCCCAGCAGCAGGGCGGCCCCGGCCAGCGCGGCGGCCAGCATCATGAGCGGAAACAGCACCGGCACGGGCCATTGCAGGCCGGTGCCGCCATGCATGCCGCCCACCGCCACCGCCGCGATCGCGCCGGCATACAGCTGGCCCTCCGCGCCGATGTTGAAGAGCCGCGCGCGGAACGCCACGGCCGCGGACAGCC
Organism: Acidovorax sp. SUPP950; assembly: GCF_030158935.1. Taxonomy (NCBI): domain Bacteria; kingdom Pseudomonadati; phylum Pseudomonadota; class Betaproteobacteria; order Burkholderiales; family Comamonadaceae; genus Acidovorax; species Acidovorax sp. SUPP950. Next base: position 222,339 of record NZ_BQXE01000004.1, read on the forward strand.
CCGTCAGGATGAGCGGCGTGGCGCGCGTCAAGGTCTCGGTCAGCGCGAACACCGAGCCGAACGCGCCCTGCGCCAGCAGCGCGTAGGTGCGCCCCACGGGGGCGCCGGCCCACAGCACCAGCAGGGCGCTCACCAGCAGGGTGAAGGCCACCGCGCCGACCGGGGCCGCCACATAGGCCAGCGCCGAAGTGCGCTCGCGTTTTTCCAGTCTCATGGGGTGTCGCTTTCAGCCGCGGGCGCCACGGTGGCCGGTGTGGCGTCGGCGCTGCCGCGGGCCCCGCCGGGGTCTGCTCCGGCCATGGCCAGGCCGATGGCCTCGCGCGTCCAGCCCTCAGCGGGGCGGGCTTCGCTCAGGTGCCCGGCGTGCATCACCGCCACGCGGTCGCCCAGCGCCAGCACCTCGTCCAGGTCGTCGGAGATCAGCAGCACGGCCGCGCCGGCATCGCGCGCCGCCACCAGTTGCCGCTGCACGAACGTGACCGCGCCGATGTCCAGGCCCCAGGTGGGCTGGTGCGCCACGATCAGGCGGGGGGCCGGCTGCGTTCCGTCGCCCGGCGGCAGCAGGGCCCGGCCCAGGATGAGTTTTTGCATGTTGCCGCCCGACAGCGACCGCGCCGGCGCGTCCAGCCCGCCGCCGCGCACGTCGAACGTCTCGGCCACGCGTCGGGCATGCTGGCGCGCCACGCCGCGCCGTATCCAGAAGCCTGCAAACGCGCCGCGCGAGAACCAGCGGCTGGACAGGCGCTCTGACACCGCGTTCTCCCACACCGGCAGATCGCCCACCACGCCCACGGCATGGCGGTCTTCGGGAATGCGGGCCACGCCTTGCGCCACCAGCCGGGTGGGCCGGGCGGTCAAAGGCGCGCCCAGCAGCGTGGCGGTGCCGCCCGTGGGGGCGCGCACGCCGCACAGCACATCGGCCAGCGCCACCTGGCCATTGCCCGACACGCCCGCGATGGCCACGATCTCGCCCGCATGCAGCGTGAGGCTCACGCCCCGCAGCGCGTCGTGCGCCGACCGCGCCGACGCCTGCGTCCGCACGTCGTCCAGGGTGCACACCGGCGCACCCACCGCGCGGGCCGGGCTGCGCGCCGCCATCTCCACCGCATGGCCCACCATCCACTGCGCGAGCTGGCCCTGCGTGGTGCCCCGCGCGGGCGCCTCGGCCACGAGCCGGCCCTGCCGCAGCACGGCGATGCGGTGCGACACGCGCAGCACCTCGCCCAGCTTGTGGCTGATGAACACGATCGACAGGCCCTGCGCCACCATCTGGGCCAGGGTGTGAAACAGCGCCTCGCTCTCCTGCGGCGTGAGCACCGCGGTGGGCTCGTCCAGGATCAGGATGCGGGCGCCGCGGTACAGCGCTTTCAGGATTTCCACGCGCTGCCGCTCGCCCACCGAAAGGCTGCCCACACGGGCATCGGGCACCACCGGCAGGCCGAACCGGGCCGAGACGTCCAGCAGCCGCGCGCGGGCCGCGGCCCGGCGCGAGAACGGCTGCCACAGCGGCTCGCTGCCCAGCATCACGTTATCGAGCACGCTCAGGTTGTCGGCCAGCGTGAAGTGCTGGTGCACCATGCCGATGCCGGCCGCCAGCGACGCGCGGGGCTGGCCCGGCGGCAGCGGCTGGCCGAAGACCTCGATGTGCCCGGCGTCGGCCCGGTAGTGGCCGAAGAGGATCGACATCAGCGTGGACTTGCCCGCGCCGTTTTCGCCCAGCAGCGCCAGCACCTCGCCCCGGGCGAGGGTCAGGTCGATGCCATCGTTGGCGACCAGCGGGCCGAACCGCTTGGTGATGCCGCGAAGGCGCAGCACGGGCGGCCCGGCCTCGGCGGACGGCGGGCAGGCGGCGGGCTCACCCACGCGGCGTGCTCCGCCCGGCGCAGCGCGCGCGCATCACTTGGCCGTGGACTTGGGCTGGCTGTCGTCCACCTTCACGGTGAACTTGCCCGCCAGGATGTCGGCCTCCCTGGCCTTCACTTTGGCCACGACCTCGGCCGGCACCTTCTTCTCGAACGTGCCCAGCGGCGCGAGTTCGGAGCCCTTGTGCTTCATCATCGAATAGGGGCCGTAGTCCTCGGCGGCGAACTTGCCTTCCTTGACCAGCGCGATCGCGCGGTCCACGCTGGGCTCCATGTGCCACAGCGCCGAGGCCACCACCGTGTCCGGGTACTGGGCCTGCGTGTTGATCACATTGCCGATGGCCAGCTTGCCCTTTTCCTTGGCGGCGTCGGACACGCCGAAACGCTCGGCATACAGCACGTCGGCGCCCTTGTCGATCATGGCGAAGGTCGCCTCCTTGGCCTTCGGCGGGTCGAACCAGCTGTTGATGAAGGTGATGGTGAACTCGGCCTTCGGGTTCACCTCCTTCGCGCCGGCCATGAAGGCGTGCATCAGGCGGTTGACCTCTGGAATCGGAAAGCCGCCCACCATGCCGATCTTGTTCGTGCGGGTCATGCCGCCCGCCACCATGCCGGACAGGTAGGCCGGCTCCTGGATGTAGTTGTCGAACACGCTGAAATTGGGCGCCTGCGGCTTGCCGGAGGAACCCATCACGAAGGCTGTCTTGGGAAAGTCCTTGGCCACCTTGCGCGCGGCGGCCTCCACGCCGAACACCTCGCCGAAGATCAGCTGGTTGCCCCCGGTGGCGTACTCGCGCATCACGCGCTCGTAATCGGCATTGGCCACGTTCTCGCTGCTCTTGTATTCGATCTCGCCACGCGTTTCCGCCGCCTTGAGCGCCTTGTGGATGCGGCTCACCCATTGCTGTTCATAGGGCACCGTGTAGATCGCCGCCACCTTCAGCTTGGCCTGGGCGAAGGCCAGCGTGGGCGCCAGGCCCAGGGTGGCGGAGATGGCCAGGGAGGTGCAGAACAGGCGGCCGGTGAAGAGGCGGCGAGAGGTCATGGAGCGTCCTTTTGCAGGGGAAAAGAGGTCGATGCAGGAAGCCAGCAGCGCATGCAAAATGCGCGCCAGTCATTCACCCCGTGATTCATTTCGTCCCGAAGATCCGGTCCCCGGCATCGCCCAGCCCGGGCAGGATGTAGCCGTGGTCATTCAGTTCGCGGTCGATCGCGGCGGTGTAGATCGGCACGTCGGGGTGGGCCTTTTGCAAGGTGGCCACGCCTTCCGGTGCGGCCAGCAGGCAGACGAACTTGATCGAGCGGGGGTTGAGTTTCTTCAGGCGGTCCACCGCGGCCGCGGCGGAGTTGCCGGTGGCGAGCATGGGGTCCACGACGATGATGTCGCGCTCTTCCATTTCGGACGGCATCTTGAAGTAGTACTCGACCGGCTGCAGTGTCTGCGGGTCGCGGTACAGGCCGATGTGGCCCACGCGGGCGCCCGGGATCACGTTGAGCATGCCGTCCAGAAAGCCGTTGCCGGCGCGCAGGATGGACACGAGCACCTGCTTCTTGCCGTCGATCACCTGGCCCGTCATGGTTTCCAGCGGGGTTTCGATCTGCACGTCCTGCAGCGGCATGTCGCGCGTGACCTCGTAGGCCATCAGGGTGCTGAGTTCGCCGAGCAGGCGGCGAAAGCTGTTGGTGCTGGCGTCCTTCTTGCGCATCAGGGTCAGCTTGTGCTGGACCAGGGGATGGGTGATGACGTGGACATTGCTCATGGGCTGGGGCCTCTTGTTGGGAAAGTGAAAAGCTGGAAAACCGGTCTGCAGGGGGCAGGGGAAAGAAAAGGTGCGTGCGTCGCCGCCCAGGGGCGGCGCGGGGCGCGGATCAGTCTGCCAGAAAGCGTGCGTACCGCGCCAGGTCGACGTTGCCGCCGCTCACGATGATGCCCACGCGCTTGCCATGCAGGTCCACGCCGCCATGCAGGGCGCCCGCAAAAGCGAGGGCGCCGGTGGGCTCCACGACGATCTTCATGCGCTCGGCGAAGAAGCGCAGGGCCTGCACCAGCTGCTCGTCGGTGGCGGTGACGATGTCGGCCACGTCGCGCTGGATGATGGGAAAGGTGATGCTGCCCAGCGCCTGGGTCTGCGCGCCGTCGGCGATGGTGTGGGGCGTGTCGATGCGCACGATGCGGCCGGCGCGCAGCGATTGCTGGGCGTCGTTGCCGGCGGCCGGCTCCACGCCGATCACCTGGCAGTCGGGGGCCAGCGCCTTCGCGGCCAGAAGGCTGCCGGACAGCAATCCGCCGCCGCCCAGGCAAACGAACAGGTAATCGAGGTCGGGCACTTCTTCGAGCAGCTCCTTGGCGGCGGTACCCTGGCCGGCGATGACGTGCGGATGGTCGAACGGCGGCACCAGGGTCATGCCGCGCTCCTGCGCGAGCCGGTGGCTGATGGCTTCGCGGTCTTCGGTGAAGCGGTTGTAGGTGACGACCTGGGCGCCGTACTCGCGCGTGGCAGCCATCTTGGCGGTGGGCGCATCCTCGGGCATGACGATCAGGGCGGGCATGTCCAGCAGGCGGGCCGAGAGGGCGATGGCCTGCGCATGGTTGCCGGAAGAAAAAGCCAGCACGCCGCCTTCGCGCTGGGTGGCGTCGAACTGCGCCAGGGTGTTGTAGGCACCGCGGAACTTGAAGGCGCCCATGCGCTGCAGGTTCTCGCACTTGAAAAAGAGCTGGGCGCCGCACTGCTGGTCCGCCGTGCTGGAGCGCGCCACGGGCGTGCGGTGCGCGACGCCCTGGAGCCGATGGGCCGCGTCGGCGACGTCGGTGTAGGTGGGCAGGGCCGGGATGTGCGTAGGCATGGCAGCGTCCTCGCGTAGACGGGATCGGAAAGAGCACGCATCATAGCCCGCCAGCGAGCGGCGGAGCGCGGAAATGGGCTGCAGCGCAAGCCCAGCAAGCGCAGGCAGCTATGGAATTTGATAGCAAAGGCCCGCCTGTCGCAGCCCGCAGGCCGGGCGGACCGATCGCTCACCCTCCATCGCTGAAGCGCTGCAGCGGCGCGAGCGGAGGAAAGGCGCCCTCGCGCCTGCCACGCATCGCGTCCACGGCCTCGCCCACATGCCGGTTGCTCCAGATCGCGCCCTGCAGCCAGCCCATCTGGCGCAGGCTGTCGTCCACCGAGTGGTCGCGCGCATAGTGCACGGCCTGCTTGGTGCCCCAGATGGCGACCGGCGGCTTGGCGGCGATCTCGCGGGCGCAGGCCAGGGCCGCGTCCAGCATCGCCGCCTGCGTGTCGAACAGTTCGTTGACCAGCCCGCAGGCCAGGGCGCGCGGTGCGGGCAGGCGCCGGCCGGTATAGGCCAGCTCCTTGACGATGCCCAGCGGAATCAGCTTGGGCAGGCGCTGCAGCGTGCCCACGTCGGCCACCATGCCGATGTTGATCTCCTGGATGCAGAAGAACGCGTCCTGCGTGGCGTAGCGGATGCAGGCGGCCGTCACCATGTCCACCGCGCCGCCGATGCAGCCGCCGTGGATGGCGGCGATCACGGGAATGCGCAGCGATTCGATACGCGTGAACGTGGCCTGCATGTCGGTCAGCAGGTCGAAGACGGCGGCGCGGCCTTCGGGGCTCTGGTCGTCCATGGCGATGGCGCCACCGAACGTGTCCAGCGCCATGCCGGCCGAAAAGTGCTTGCCCGTGCTGCTGATGACGAGCGCGCGCGCCTCGCCCGACCGGTGCAGCCGCGCCAGCACGGTGTCCAGCTCGCGCCAGAACGCCGGGTGCATGGTGTTCAGGGCCTCCGGCCGGTTCAGCACCAGATGCGCCACCTGGTCCGTGATGGCGAGCGAAAAGCAGGTGAGGGCGGGGAGGTCGGTGGTATCGGTCATGCGGCGCACTCTAGGCGGGTTGGCGCCAAGGCGGCCGTCACCTGTGCGACGGCGGCGTTGGGCGGCACCGCAAGGAAGGCACGGGGGGCCGGCCGATATACTTCCCGGTCCTGTTTCCGGGCTTTCCCGCCCCATCTCCCCATGCAAATCTCCCGCCGCCTTTTCGCCCTGGGCCTTGGCCTGGCTGCCGCAATGACCGCTCCGCTGGCTGCCCACGCGCAGGACCGCGAGCTGACCGTGGCCTCCAGCGCCACCTATGCGCCGTTCGCCTTCGAGAACAAGGACAAGCAGATCGTCGGTTTCGACATCGACATCATCAACGCCATCGCGAAGAAGCAGTCGCTCAAGATCAAGGTGGTGAACACCCCCTGGAGCGGCATTTTCGCGGCGCTGAACAACGGCGATGTGGATCTAGTGATCTCCGGCGTGACCATCAATGACAAGCGCCGCCAGAGCTACGACTTCACCGAGCCGTACTTCGCCGCCCAGCAGCTGATCGCCGTGCCCAAGGCGAGCTCCGTGGCTTCGCTGAAGGACCTGGCAGGCAAGAAGATCGCCGTGGTGAATGCCTCCACGGCGGACGACGTGGCCTCGCGCGAGTTTGGCAAGACCAGCCCGAACATCCGGCGCTTCGAGAGCACGCCGCTCATCATTTCCGAACTGGCGGGCGGCGGCGTGGATGCGGCCATCGGCGACAACGGTGTGATCGCCTACCGCGTGGCGCAGAACGCCGCGCTGAAGACGGTGGAAGACCCCGCGTTCCCCGTCGAGGGTTTCGGCATCGTCGTCAAGAAGGGCGACAAGGCGCTGCAGGACAAGCTCAACGCCGGCCTGGCCGCCGTGCGGGCCGATGGCAGCTACAACGAGATCTACAAGAAGTGGTTCGGCAAGGAATACAAGCCACGCTGATCGCTGATCGGCACGCCGCTTTTCGGCATGACACCACGGCCGCGCTGCGGCCGTTTTTGCGGGCGCCTATGCGCCCGACGCGACCAATGAGAGGAAGAGGCCATGGAGCCTGTTGAGTGGTTTGGCTGGTTCCGGCCGGACATCCTGGTGGAATACAAGGACCTGTTCATCCAGGGCGCGTGGATGACGATCGGCGTGACGGTGGTGTGCGTGCTGCTGGGCGGCACATGGGGGCTGTTGCTCGCGCTGGCCCGCCTGGCGCAGGCGCGCCATGCGCCGCTGAGCTGGGTGTGCCGCTATCTGCTGCGGTGGCCATCCACCGTGTATGTGAGCTTCTTTCGCGGCACGCCGTTGTTCGTGCAGATCCTGCTGATGCACTTCGCGGTGCTGCCGCTGTTCATCCATCCGACCTCGGGCCTGCTGGTGACGGGCGACTTCGCGCGCACGCTCAAGCAGGAGCATGGCGCGCTGATCTCGGGGATCGTGGCGCTCACGCTCAATTCCGCCGCGTACATCTCGGAGGTGTTCCGCGCGGGCATCCAGTCGATCGCGCGCGGGCAGTCCGATGCGGGGCGCTCGCTGGGCTTCACGCCCGGGCAGGTAATGCGCTACGTGGTGCTGCCGCAGGCCTTTCGCCGCATGCTGCCGCCGCTGGGCAACAACGCGATCGCGCTGCTGAAAGACACCTCGCTGATCTCCGCCATCGGCCTGGCCGAGATGGCCTATGCCGCGCGCACCGTGGCCGGGGCCTATTCGCGCTACTGGGAGCCGTATCTGGCGATTGCCCTGGCCTACTGGATCATGACGCTCGCGCTGACCGGCGCGCTGCGCAGGCTGGAAAGCCACCTGGCGCGCAGCGACCGGGTCTGAAGCCGCTGCTGGAAGGCGCTGGCGGTTTCAGCGCCGCACGGTGCTGGCGTCCTGCCCGAACAGCACCTTCTTCGCGTCTTCGTCCACGGTGGGGGCGGTGTTGATGCGCTGGACCAGGTCGTACGCCCTGACGGTGGCGGGGCGCTCGCGGATGCGTTCGAACCATTGCGCCAGATGCGGGAAGTCCTTGAGGTTCTGCCGCTGGCGCTCGTGCGGAACGATCCAGGGGTAGCAGGCCATGTCGGCGATGGAATACGTGCCGGCGATGTACTCGCGGCCATCGGACAGGTGCTTGTCCAGCACGCCATACAGGCGCCCGGTTTCCTTCACGTAGCGGTCGATCGCGTAGGCGATGGGCTCCGGCGCATATTGCGTGAAGTGGTGGTTCTGCCCCGCCATGGGACCCAGGCCTCCCATTTGCCAGAACAGCCACTGCAGGGCTTCGGTGCGGCCGCGCAGGTCCTGGGGAACGAACTTTCCCGTCTTGTCGGCCAGGTACAGCAGGATGGCGCCGGACTCGAACACCGAAATGGGCTCGCCGCCCCCCTTGGGCGCATGGTCCACGATGGCGGGAATGCGGTTGTTGGGTGCGATGCGCAGGAAGTCGGGCTGGAACTGCTCGCCCCGGCCGATGTTCACGGGCCGCACGCGATAAGGCAATGCGGCCTCTTCGAGGAGCATCGTGATCTTGTGGCCGTTGGGCGTGGTCCAGTAGTGCAGGTCGATCATGGCAGGGTTCCTTGGTTTTTCTGGCGAGGGCGGATTCATCAGCGCTTGCGGCCGCCGAACAGGCTGCCCAGCACGCCGCGCAGGATCTCCTTGCCCAGCGAGGTACCCATGGTGCGCACGGCGGATTTGGCCATGGTCTGCACCAGCCCGTCGTGCTTGCCGCCGCGTGGGCCGGTCGAGCCGAACAGCACGTCGTTCAGCCCGCCCATGACACCGCCGCCCGCGCCGTCGGTGGTGCCCCCCTTGGAGCCGGCGGGCGCCGTGGCGGCGGCTTCGGTGCGGCCCTGGAGCTTTTCGTAGGCGGATTCACGGTCCACGGCTTTCTCGTACACGCCGGCGACGAGCGAACCGGCCAGCAACGCCTGGCGCTGGGCGGGCGTGATGGGTCCCAACTGGCTGGCAGGGGGCAGCACGAACACGCGCTCGGTCACGCTGGGCCGGCCCTTGGCGTCCAGGAAGCTCACCAGCGCCTCGCCCACCGCCAGTTCGGTGATGGCGGTTTCGATGTCCAGGCCCGGCTTCTGGCGCATGGTGGTGGCCGTGGCCTTCACCGCTTTCTGGTCGCGCGGCGTGAAGGCGCGCAGCGCGTGCTGCACGCGGTTGCCCAACTGGGCCAGCACGCTATCGGGAATGTCGAGCGGGTTCTGGGTGACGAAATACACGCCCACGCCCTTGGACCGCACCAGCCGCACCACCAGTTCGATGCGCTCGATGAGCACCTTGGGCGCTTCGTTGAACAGCAGGTGGGCCTCGTCGAAGAAGAAGACGAGTTTAGGGACTTCCGGGTCGCCGATCTCGGGCAGCTGCTCGAACAGTTCCGACAGCATCCACAGCAAGAAGGTGGCATACAGGCGCGGCGAATTCATGAGCTTGTCGGCGGCCAGGATGTTCACGACACCTCGCCCGTCCACCGTCTGCATGAGGTCGTTGATGTCGAGCATGGGCTCGCCGAAGAACTGGGTGCCACCCTGCTGCTCGATCTGCAGCAGGCCCCGTTGGATCGCGCCTACGCTGGCGGCGCTGATATTGCCGTACCCTGTCGTGAATTCCTTGGCGTTGTCCCCGACGTACTGGAGCATGGACCGCAGGTCTTTGAGGTCGAGCAGCAGCAGGCCGTTGTCGTCGGCGATCTTGAAAACCAGGTTGAGCACGCCCAGCTGGGTTTCGTTCAGGTTGAGCATGCGGCCCAGCAGCAGCGGGCCCATGTCGGACACCGTGGCGCGCACCGGGTGGCCTTGCTGGCCGAACACGTCCCACAGGGTGGTGGGGCAGGCCAGGGGCTCCGGCAGCGGAAGGTCTCGCTCCTTGAGCGTGGCCGCCAGCTTGTCGCCGATACTGCCCGGTTGGCTGATGCCGGTGAGGTCACCCTTGATGTCGGCCATGAACACCGGCACACCGATGCGCGAGAAGCCTTCGGCCAGCGTCTGCAGGGTGACCGTCTTGCCCGTGCCGGTGGCACCGGTGATGAGGCCGTGGCGGTTGGCCAGGCCGGGCAGCAGATGGCATTCGGTGGTGCCATGCTTGGCAATGAGAAGAGGTTCGGCCATGGCGTCGGGGTGCGGAGTGGGGTGGGGTGCGTCAAAAGTAAAATCGCGGGCAGTAGATTAAATCAATACCAGAAGGACTCCTGTGGCAGGACACAGCAAATGGGCAAACATCCAGCACCGCAAAGGTCGGCAGGATGAAAAGCGCGGCAAGATCTGGACCCGGATCATTAGAGAGATCACGGTGGCGGCACGGGCGGGCGGGGGCGATGTCTCCGCCAATCCCCGGTTGCGTCTGGCCATCGAAAAGGCCAAGGCGGCGAACATGCCGGCCGACCGCATCAAGTACAACATCGACAAGGCCACCGGCAATGCCGAAGGCGTGAGCTACGAGGAAATCCGCTACGAAGGCTACGGCATCGGCGGCGCGGCCATCATCGTGGACACCATGACCGACAACCGCGTGCGCACCGTGGCCGAAGTGCGCCACGCCTTCAGCAAGCATGGCGGCAACATGGGCACCGAAGGCTCCGTGGCCTTCCAGTTCAAGCACTGCGGCCAATTGATCTTCGCACCGGGCACCAGCGAGGACCAGGTGATGGAAGTGGCGCTGGAAGCCGGCGCGGAGGATGTGGTCACGGGCGAGGACGGCGCCATCGAAGTGCTCACCGCCTACGCCGATTTCGAAGCGGTGAAGAACGCGCTGGAGGCCGCCGGCCTGGTGCCCGAGGTGGCCGAGGTCACCATGCGCGCCGAAAACACCATCGAGCTCGAAGGCGAAGACGCCGCGCGCATGCAAAAACTCCTCGACGTGCTGGAAGACCTGGACGACGTGCAAGAGGTCTATCACAACGCTGCCTTATGAACATGAGCCTGAACCTCTGCAATCGACCCCTGCCCGCCGAAGGGCCCACCTGCCTGCCGCCAGCGGCCCATCGGAGTCCGGTATGAAAGTCCTCGTGATTGGCGGCGGCGGCCGTGAACATGCCATGGCCTGGAAGCTTTCGCAGTCTCCCAAGGTCACGAAGGTCTTTGTGGCGCCGGGCAACGGCGGCACGGCCCTGAATCCCAAGCTCGAGAACGTGGCCATCACCGATGTGCGCGAACTGCGGGCCTGGGCGCACGAGCAGAAGATCGCGCTCACCGTGGTCGGCCCCGAGGCGCCTCTGGCCGCCGGCGTGGTGGACGAATTCCGCGCGCACGGACTGCGCATCTTCGGGCCCACGAAGGCTGCCGCGCAGCTCGAAAGCTCCAAGGCGTTCTCCAAGGCCTTCATGCGCCGCCATGGCATTCCCACGGCGGACTACGACACCTTCACCGATCCGGTGGCGGCCCATGCCTTCGTGGAGCGGCTGGGAGCGCCGATCGTCATCAAGGCCGACGGCCTGGCGGCCGGCAAGGGCGTGGTGGTGGCCATGTCGCTGCAGGAGGCCCATGACGCGGTGGACTTCATGCTGGTGGACAACAAGTACGGCGTGACGCACAACGAAGGCGGCGCATGCGTCGTGATCGAAGCGTTCCTGCAAGGCGAGGAAGCCAGCTTCATCGTGCTGTGCGACGGCAAGAACGTCACCGCCCTGGCGACCAGCCAGGACCACAAGCGCCTGAAGGACGGCGACCAGGGCCCCAACACCGGTGGCATGGGCGCGTATTCGCCCGCGCCCGTGGTCACCGCCGACGTGCACGCCCGCGCCATGCGCGAGATCATCCTGCCCACCATCCGTGGCATGGAAAAGGATGGCATTCCATACACGGGCTTCCTGTACGCCGGCCTGATGATCGATTCGACCGGCCACCCCAAGACGCTGGAGTTCAACTGCCGCATGGGTGACCCCGAGACACAGCCGATCCTCATGCGCCTCAAGAGCGATTTCGTCGATGTGCTGGGCGCCGCGGTGGACGGCAAGCTTGACCAGGTCGAATTGCAATGGGACCGCCGCACCGCGCTGGGCGTGGTGATGGCCGCGCACGGCTACCCGGAAGATCCGCGCAAGGGCGATGCGATCACGGGCCTGCCTGCGGACGCCGACGAAGCCATGGTGTTCCATGCCGGCACGGCGCTGAAGGACGGCGTGCCGCACACCACGGGCGGACGCGTGCTGTGCGTGACCGTGCTGGCCGACAGTGTGAAACAGGCGCAGCAGCGTGTGTACGACGTGGCCCGTGGCATCCATTTCGATGGCGCGCAGTACCGCCGCGACATCGGCCACCGCGCGGTGAAGAGCTGATGGCGGCACCCGCACCGACGCCTGCCCTGAACGCGGCCGACACGGCCACCCGCGTGCGGGCCTACCTGGAAGGGCTGCAGGCACGCATCACCTCGGCCCTGGAAGAGATCGAAGGGCCTGTAGCGCGCGGTGGCGGCCGGTTCCTGAACGATGCGTGGCGCAAGGCGCCGGGCGAACCGCTGCAGGGCGACGGCATCACCCGCATTCTGGAGGGTGGCCGGGTGTTCGAGCGCGCGGGCTGCGGCTTCTCGCACGTGCGGGGCGCCACGCTGCCGCCATCGGCCACGCAGCACCGGCCCGAGCTGGCTGGCGCACCGTTCGAGGCCATGGGGGTATCGCTGGTGTTCCACCCGGTCAACCCCTATGTGCCCACGGTGCACATGAACGTGCGCATGATCGTGGCGGCTCCGGCCGAAGGCGCGCCGGTGTGTTGGTTCGGCGGTGGCATGGACCTCACGCCCTACTATGGTTTCGAAGAAGACGCGGTGCACTTTCACCGCGCCTGCCGCGATGCGCTCAACCCCTTCGGCGAGGGCCTGTACCTGCGTTTCAAACGCTGGTGCGACGAGTACTTCTACCTCAAGCACCGCAACGAGCAGCGTGGCGTGGGAGGCATCTTCTTCGACGATTTTTCCGAGCTGGGCTTCGAGCGCAGCCTGGGCATGGTGCAGTCCGTGGGGGATGCGTTCCTGGGCGCCTACCTGCCCATCGTGCATCGGCGCCAGGCGATCCCGTTCGGTGATCGGCAGCGCGAGTTCCAGTGCTACCGGCGCGGTCGCTATGTGGAGTTCAACCTGGTGTGGGACCGGGGCACGCACTTCGGCCTGCAGTCGGGCGGGCGCACCGAATCGATCTTGCTGTCGATGCCGCCCATGGCGGGCTGGTCGTACCAGCGCCAGGAGGCTCCGGGCTCGCCCGAGGCTGAGCTCACACGGCGCTTTCTGGTGCGGCGGGACTGGCTCTGAACCCAGCCTGTGCGTTCGCAAAAAGGCCGAAAGCTATAATTTCAATAGCTGCTCGCGCTCATGCCATGAGCGCCGAAGGCCAAAAACACCCTTGATGTGCGCGGGATGGCCGAATCGCCACCCGGGCCCGCCGCATTGGCCGATGCCCGGGTTGCACGCTATATTGGCCCCATCCTTTTTAGACAAACGCCTGATGACCACCTCCTCCAAATCGGAATCCGCTGCCAAAAAAGACGTCACCAAGCTCCAGCGCGCCATCGTCGATGGCCTGGAAGACGTCAAAGCGCAAGACATCCAGGTGTTCAACACCGAGCACCTCTCGCCGCTGTTCGAGCGCGTGATCGTGGCGTCGGGCACCTCCAACCGCCAGACCAAGGCGCTGGCGGCCAGCGTGCGCGATGCGGTGCGCGAAGCGGGCTTCGGCAAGCCCCGCATCGAGGGTGAGGACAACGGCGAGTGGATCATCGTGGACTGCGGCGCCGCCGTGGCGCACATCATGCAGCCGGCCATCCGCCAGTACTACCGCCTGGAAGAGATCTGGGGCGATACCCCCGTGCGCTTGAAGCTCGGCGCTGTCAAGCCCAAGGCCGTGGAAGGCGCGGCAGGCACTGCGAAGAAAAAGCCCGCCGCCAAGAAGGCCGCCGCCGCTCCCGAACAACCCGCCCGCAAGCCCGGCGTGAGCAAGGTCGCGGCCAAGGCCCCTGCTGCGAAAGCCCCGGCCAAGACCGCAGCCAAGGCGACCGCAAAGCCGGCCGGCCGTGGCGCCCTGAAGCAGGCCGCGCCTGCAAAGACGACCGCGAAGACGGCGGCCAAGACGACCGCCAAGCCGGTGGCCAAGGCGCCCATCAAAACCCTGGTGGTCAAGCCCATCGCCAAGAAGACGGCGGGCAAGCCCGCAGCCAAGAAGGCTCCGGACCGCTCCACCGCCGCTGCGGCCCCCAAGGCAGCGCCCCGTGCTGCCACCGTGAAGACGGCGGCCAAGCGCCCCGCCGCCAAGAATTCGCCGACCCGCAGGGGCTGAGCCAGCGCCTGAGCGATCGATGAAGTTGCTGATCGTGGCCGTGGGCCAGCGGGTGCCCGATTGGGCGCAGACGGCCTACGACGACTACGCCAAGCGGTTTCCTCCGGAACTGAAGGTCGAGCTCAAGGCGGTGAAGACCGAGCCGCGCGGCTCCAAGACGCTGGAGACGCTCTACGCCGCCGAGCGCGAGCGCATCGAGGCCGCCATACCCCGCGGCACCCGTGTGGTGGCGCTGGACGAGCGGGGCACGTCCCTCACCACCAAAGCACTCGCAGAGCGTCTCAAAGGCTGGCAATTGGGGGGCGACGACGTGGCCCTGGTCATCGGCGGACCCGATGGCCTGGACCCCGCCTTTCGGCAGGCTGCGCACGAGCGCATACGGCTGTCCGACCTGACCTTGCCGCACGCCATGGTGCGGGTGCTGCTGATCGAGCAGCTTTACCGGGCGTGGTCGGTGAACGCGGGGCACCCCTACCACCGCGAATGAGCGCTGACGACCCGGCGGTGTCAGGCCTCGGCCAGTTCTTCGGACGGCGCAGCCGCTGCGCTGAGGTTGGCGGCTGGCGCCTGCAGGGCATAGGCGGGCGCGAACTCCGTGGCCAGCAGGCTGAAGGACAGCAGATCATGGTGCCGTCCGCTCCAGAACCCTGCACTGCGCAGCAACCCTTCCCGCTGGAACATCCAACGCTGCAGCATGCGGATCGATGGCAGGTTGTCGGGATGCACCGTGGCGCTGATGCGCATCAGCTGGAGATGGAGGAAGCACCAGTTCAGCACCCTGCCGATTGCTTCGTTCATGAAGCCCTGGCCCTGGTACGGCGCCGCCAGTTCATAGCCCAGTGCGGCGCTGAGCGTGGCGGCGTCGCATTGCGTGAAGTTGCATTGCCCGATCATGCCCGGCGCGTCCTTGCGCTCGATGGCCCAGCAGAACCCCGGGACGGGCCGCTGCGTCAATTGATCGGTCCAGTTCACGAAATCCAGAGCACCCTCCAGGTCTTGGATCGCGTTGTAGCCGGCCCACTGCCTTGACTCCGCATGCGCATGCATGGCGAGCATGGCCGGCGCATCGGCCGCCACCATCTTGCGCAGCCTGAGCCGCGGTGTCTCCAGTGTGGGAAAGAAGGTCATGCGCCATTCTTGAAAAGGCCGGCAGCGCAGGGCGGCTGGTTCCCGAAGCCGGCGCCGGCGAACCGAAGCGGCACGCGCGAGCGATCGGCTATCCTCGCGCCCCGTGCCGTCCTCTATTCCTTCCTTCATCTATCTCGCATCCCAAAGCCCGCGCCGCCGCCAACTGCTCGAGCAGTTGGGGATTCGCCATGAACTGCTGCTGCCCAATGCCGATGGCGATGTGGCCGAAGACGCAGAAGCCATCGAGGTGCCGCTGGCCAGCGAGCCGCCCGCCCGCTACGTGCAGCGCGTCACGGGGCTCAAGCTCGATGCGGCCGTCGCCCGCCGTGCCCGGCGCGGGTTGCCGGATGCGCCCATCCTTTGCTCGGACACCACGGTGGCCTGGGGTCGCACGATCTACGGCAAGCCCGAGGATGCCGCCGACGCGCGCCGCATGCTGGGCGAGTTGTCGGGGCGCACGCACCGCGTGCTCACGGCGGTGGCCCTGCAGCACGGCGAAACGCGGTCGGTCGCGCTGTCGGTCTCGAAAGTAACCTTTGCCGCACTCACGCCCGCCCAGATCGCGGCGTATGTGGACAGCGGCGAACCCATGGGCAAGGCCGGCGCGTATGGCATTCAGGGGCCCGCGGCGCAGTACGTGTCGCACTTGGCCGGCAGTTATACCGGCATCATGGGATTGCCCTTGTTCGAGACGGCGCAGCTGCTGCGCTCGGCCGGCATGCTGCGCGGCTGAATGGCGATGTGGGCCCAGTGACTCCGCCATGCAGGCGGGTTTCAGGCATCATGGGCGGCCACTTTTTTCCGACCCCATGCAACAAGACATCCTGATCAACTGGTCCCCCCAAGAAACCCGCGTGGCGGTGGTCGAGCACGGCGCGGTGCAGGAATTGCACGTGGAACGCACCCTGGAGCGGGGCCTGGTGGGCAACGTATATCTGGGCAAGGTCTCGCGCGTGCTGCCGGGCATGCAGTCGGCGTTCATCGACATTGGGCTGGAGCGCGCGGCGTTCCTGCACGTGGCGGATGTGTGGCACCGCCAGGAAGGCGGCGAGGCACCCATGTTCGCGCGCAAGGGCGAGCCGCCGGTGCCCATTGAAAAACAGGTGTTCGAAGGCCAGTCGCTCATGGTGCAGGTCATCAAGGACCCCATCGGCACCAAGGGCGCGCGCCTGTCCACGCAGATCAGCATCGCGGGACGGCTGCTGGTGTTTCTGCCCCAGGACGACCACGTGGGCGTGTCGCAGAAGATTCCTGCCGACGAGCGCGATGCCCTCCGCGGGCGTCTGCAGGCACTGGTGGGCGACAAGGCGTCGGGAGGCGGCGGCGGGTTCATCCTGCGAACCAATGGGGAAGATTCCACCGACGCCGAACTGGCCGAAGACATCGCCTACCTGCGCAAGACCTGGGCGCGCATCAAGGACGCCTCGCTGCGCCTGCCACCCATGTCGCTGCTGCACCAGGATCTGAGCCTGCTTCAGCGCGTGCTGCGCGATCTGGTGGGGGAGGAAACGGCCACCATCCGCATCGACTCGCGCGAACAGTTTTCCGCGCTGCAGGCCTTCGGCCACGAATTCATGCCGGCTGCGGCGCCCAAGCTCCAGCTGTACAAGGGCGAGCGGCCCATCTTCGACCTGTATGGCATCGACGAGGAAATCGGCCGGGCCCTGGGCCGGCGCGTCGATCTGAAGTCGGGCGGCTACCTGATCGTGGACCAGACCGAAGCACTGACCACCATCGATGTGAACACGGGCGGCTATGTGGGCGCCCGCAATTTCGACGACACCATTTTCAAGACCAACCTGGAGGCGGCGCAGGCCATCGCAAGGCAGTTGCGGCTGCGCAATCTGGGCGGCATCGTGATTGCGGACTTCATCGACATGGCGCGCGAAGACCACCAGCAGGCCGTGCTCGCGGAATTCAAGAAGCAGCTCGCGCGCGACCGGGTCAAAACCATGGCTGGTGGCTTTTCGCAATTGGGCCTGGTCGAGATGACGCGCAAGCGCACCCGCGAATCCCTGGCCCACATGCTGTGCGAACCCTGCGAGCATTGCCAGGGCAAAGGCATCGTGAAGACCGCGCGCAGCGTGTGCTACGACATCCTGCGTGAAATCTTGCGTGAGGCGCGCCAGTTCAACCCACGCGAGTTTCGCGTTGTTGCCTCGCCTCGCGTGGTGGAACTGTTCCTCGACGAGGAGAGCCAGCACCTGGCAGGGCTGTCGGATTTCATCGGCAAGCCCATCTCGTTGCAGGCCGAAACGGCGGTGGGACAGGAGCAGTACGACATCGTGCTGCTCTGAGAAGCGGGCGTGCCGCCCCAAACAGGCAACTTGCAATCCTTATCGGGGCGCGGTCAAGCGGCGCCTGGATCAGCCCTGGAAAACACAAGGAATCGGTAGCCCCATGGTGGATGCCGAAGCCATAATAAACAATCCATCCGGATGGTTTGTATGTATGTCTGAAGCCCATAAACGCCTGAAGCAACCCGAGTGGGTGCGCACCCGGCTGCTTGCCGTGGCGGCCGATCTGCTGGTGCAGGACGGCCCGGAGGCGGTCACCTTGGACGCTGTCGCGCACCGTGCCGGCGTGACCAAAGGCGGCTTGCAGCACCACTTTAGAACCAAGCAGGCGCTGCTGGATGCGCTGTGCGATCAGTTGTTCGATGCATTCGATGTGTTCTATGCCGCGGCACTCGAATCCGAGCCCGAAGCTCCAGGGCGGCACGCGCGGGCCTATCTGAAGACCTGTTTCCAAGGCGGCCAGACTGCCGAAGAGCGCCTCACGCAGCGTGCCATTGCCTTGCTGGCCCTGGCGTTGCCAGCCTGCCGCGAGCGCTGGAGCGCCAAGATGCGCGTCCTGCTGGCCGAAGACCGTGCCGACCCCGCCGCCACGGACCGATTGTTCCTGTGCCGCTTGGCGGCCGACGGCTTCTGGTTCGACCAGTTGCTGGATGTCTACGGCACGCCGCCAGACCGCAAGGATCGCCTTCTTTCCCTTCTGCTCGAACTCACCCAAGGAACCGCGCCATGACCGTGCATCCCAGCTATCTCATCTTGGGACTGGCCATCGCTTTGGAGGTCGTGGGCACCACCGCGCTCAAGGCGTCTGACGGCTTCACCCGCCTGGCGCCCAGCCTGATCACCGGGGTGGCGTATGCCGCCTCGTTCTACGCACTCTCGCTGGCCTTGAAGACGATTCCGGTGGGGGTCGCCTATGCTATCTGGTCGGGCGTTGGCATCGTGCTGATTTCGGTGGTGGGCTGGGTGGTGTTTCGGCAGCGGCTCGACGCGCCGGCGATGGTCGGCCTGGGGCTGATCATCGCGGGGGTGCTGGTGGTCAATCTCTTTTCCAAAAGCGCGGGGCATTGAACCGTGATGGCCCGTTCCGACATGGATTCCGCGCTTTTCAGCGATCAGTTTTTTTCGCGCGGTGCGCTGGTGGCGGCCCTTGCAGGCCCGCATGGCCCGCTGGCGTTCGAGCACTGCCGCTTCGACGGAGAAGACCTTTCCGGCCTGGACCTGGGCGGTGCCCGGTTCCTGGATTGCACCTTCGCCGAGACCCGCTTCGAGAAAGCGATGCTGGCGGATTCGCGCTGGCTGGATTGCAAGGCGCGGCAAGCGGATTTCAGCCTGGCCGATCTGTCCGGCGCCCGGCTGTGCAGCAGCGATTTCAACAACACGCGTTGGACCGGCACCAAGCTGGCGGGCGTGCTGTTCACCGAGGCCAAGCTGACGGGCGCGCATTTCAGTCAGGCGAGCACCTTGGGGCTGGAATTTCACCAGTGCCGACTGGTGGGCGCGGACCTGCGCGGGCTTTCGTTCCGCAAGCGCAGCCTGGAGCAATTGGATCTGTCCGAAGCCGACCTGGCTGGATGTGATTTCCGCGACGCGGTCTTCGAGGGTGGCAGCCTGCGGGATGCGAACCTGAAGAATGCACGCTTCGATGGCGCGGACCTGCGTTCGGTGGACCTGGGCGGCCTGACGGTGACCACCGTGGCCCAATCGTTCAAGGGTGCGATGCTGTCGATGGATCAGGCCGCTGCACTCATTGGTGGCCTGGGCGTTCGCGTGGGCTGACCGGGCAGGCGGGCCATCAGCGCTTTTGGCAAGCCATCGAATGCGCGCCAGCCTCCAGCTTTCGCTTTGCGTGCGGGACTGGTTGGCCGACTGACTTCGCTGGTTTTCGCGCTGCAGGGCATTCACGGACGGCGCATGCCACTCAACGCGGGCAGCCGCCACGGGGGCCGGTGCATGGCAGTGGACCCGGCTGAATGCCCCTGGCGTGGCGGTGGTGCAAAAAAGCCATGAGCCCTGCCGTGCCAGTGGCTGCCAGGAGCAGCAGCGCCACATAGACGCCAAGCGCATGTCCGAACGCCACGGTGTCGTTCCATGAGCGTGCGATACCGAGAAACGATGCGTATAGCCACGAGATCGAAGACACGGTGGCAAATCCAGTCAGCAGCAGCACCCGGCCCAGAGACCACTGCAGGAAGACCTTGCCCTGCTGCATGTAGGGAAACGCGAAATGGTGCATGAGCATTCCGTTCAACGTCAGCACGCACACGGTGAGCACTTTCATCCAGAGTTTCTCGTTGGCCAGATACCCGGGGTACTGTGCTTGGCCGACGTAGAGAAAGCCCAGCCCGGTCACCCACAGCACGCCCAACGCCACCGTCATCGTTCGCTTGGTGTGGAGCAGGTTCTCCCACTGCTGCGCTGAAATCGGGCGGTGGACGGAGCGAAGAAACCGGAAGTCATACTCCAGCATCTTTCCAACGGCAACGGCCATGGCGAGCAGGTGAACGAAGACGAGCGCATTCTTGAGGAGCATGGCGTGACGCACGGGGCGCCTTGAGAGTTGTCGCAGCGTGAGTGCCACAACCGTCCGTCTTTGGTTGCCTGCAGGTCAGCAGAATTTGCAGCGGGCACCTGACGGTTTCCATCAGCCCACTTGGGCGCGGCGTCCCATCGCGCCCCATGGCGCCTTTGCTGATGCCCTGTCGCACAGGGCCGGATTTTCTTGACTGGCTGCGCTACGCGTTGGCGGGACAACCAGAATGATCACCCTTTGTGATCAGAGCTTGCGCAGCCGCTGCAGTGCCTGGCGCAGCGTGTCGTCCTGCTTTGCAAAGCAAAACCGCACCACACGCTGGTCGAACCTGTCGCCATAGAAGGCAGACAGCGGGATCGCCGCCACGCCCACCTCGCGGGTGAGCCACTGGCAAAAGTCGGACTCGTTCAGATCGCTCACGGCCGAGATGTCCACGCACTGGAAGTAGCTTCCCGTGCTGGGCAGCAACCGAAGGCGCGAGCCTTCCAGCCCCTGGCGGAACAGGTCGCGCTTGGCCTGGTAGAAAGCAGGCAATTGCAGGTAGGGCGCCGCATCCTGCAGGTAGGCCGCCAGGCCGTGCTGCATCGGCGTGTTCACGGTGAATACATTGAACTGGTGCACCTTGCGAAACTCCCCCGTCAGCGCGGCCGGGGCCGCGACGGTGCCGACCTTCCAGCCGGTGACGTGGAAGGTCTTGCCGAAGCTCGACACGATGAACGCGCGTGCTGCCAGGCCGGGAAAGCGTGCCGCGCTCTCATGCTGCGCACCGTCGAACACCATGTGCTCGTACACCTCGTCGCTGATGAGCAGCACATCGGTGGGAGCGAGCAGTTCTTCCAGGGTGCGCATGTCCTCGGCCGTCCAGATGGTGGCGCTGGGGTTGTGCGGGCTGTTGATGATGAGCGCGCGCGTGCGCGGCGTGATGGCTGCGGCGATCTTGCCGAAATCGGGCCGGAAACTGCCCGGCGTGAGCGGCACCCGCACTACCGTGCCGCCTGCCAGTTCCACATTGGGGGCGTAGCTGTCGTAGCAGGGGTCGAGCACGATCACCTCGTCGCCCGCATGCACCGTCGCCAGGATGGCGGTCAGGATCGCCTGGGTGGCGCCAGCGGTGATGGTGATTTCCGTGTTGGCGTCATACCGGCGGGCATGGAGCGCTTCTATCTTGGCAGCCACGGCTTCACGCAGCGCAGGCACGCCTGCCATGGGCGGGTACTGGTTGTGCCCGGCGCGCATGGCGCGGTCCACGGCATCGATCAGCGCCGGGTCGCAGTGGAAGTCCGGAAAACCCTGGCCCAGGTTCACGGCGCCATGCTCGGCCGCCAGGGCCGACATTACCGTGAAGATGGTGGTGCCCACCTGAGGCAGTTTGCTGGGAAAGGCGGGCGTGCGCGGTGCGATGTCGGTGGAAGTCATGGCGCGAGGGGCTGGCTGGAAAGACGGTCTGGGAAAAGAGCAGGTTCGATGCAGAACGAAAGCCGCTTGGTGTGCAAGCGGTGGGGGTCAGAGTTCGTAATCGTTCACGTGGCCGGTCATGGCCCGGGCGATGAGTTCGCGGTTCAGGCGGTCGCTCAGCAGCTCGGCGAACTTATAGACGAAGTTGCGCAGGTAGGCGCCACGCTTGAACGCCACCCGCGCCACGCTCTGGCCGAAGAGGTGGCCCACGGGCCGCACCACCAGGTCGCCCAGCGGGTCGTCGCGCATCGCCATCTCGGCCACGATGCCGATGCCCAGGCCCAGGCGCACGTACGTCTTGATCACGTCGGAGTCGATGGCCTCCAGCACGATGCGCGGCTGCAGCTTGCGGGCGGCGAACGCCTGGTCGATCTTGCCCCGGCCGGTGAACGACGGGTGGTAGGTGATGAGAGCCTCGTGCGCGATGTCGTCCAGGCCCAGGCGCTCCTTTTGCGCCAGTGGATGGGCGGTGGGCATCACCAGCACATGCTGCCATTCATAGCAGGGCAGGGTGACCAGATCGGGATAGTCGGCCAGCGACTCCGTGGCCATGCCGATCTCGGCCACCTCGTCGATCACCATGCGCGCCACCTCGTGCGGCGTGGCCTGGTGCAGGCTGATGTTGACCTTGGGGTACGCCTCGCGCAGCTTGGCCACGGGGAGGGGCAGCACATAGCGCGCCTGCGTGTGGGTGGTGGCGATGCTGAGGGTGCCGCTGTCCTGGGCGCTGAACTGTTCGCCGATGCGCTTGAGGTTGCCGACCTCGCGCATGATCAGCTCGATGCTCTTGAGCACGTGCTGGCCTGGCTCGGTGATGCGCTTGAGCCGCTTGCCGTGGCGCGCGAAGATGTCCACGCCCAATTCCTCTTCCAGCTCGATGATGGCCTTGGACACGCCGGGCTGCGAGGTGTGCAGCGCCTTGGCGGCTTCGGTCAGGTTGAGGTTGCGGCGCGCGGCTTCCTGAACGAAGCGGAATTGGTGCAGATTCATATCGTATCGCTGCTAAAGAAGGCGATCATTATGCTGCAGTCGTCTAAGGAAAAACAGCGGCTGTCCAATTTTCGAAGGGCCCACTGCAGGCCCCCGTCTGAAGCCCACGTCAGGCCGAGCCGGCGATCTCAGCCATCAATGCGGTCATGCGCGGATCTTCGCCGATCGCGCCCTGAACCTCGAACTGCACGCCGGGGTGCGTGGCGCGCAGTGTCTGTACCAGGAGTGGAAGGTCCTCGCGGGCGTGCTTGCCCGTGCCCAGGAACATCGGCACCACCGTCACCTGCCGGGCACCTTCGTCCACCAGCGACTGCACGGCCTGCGCGAGGTCGGGCGTGGTCAATTCGAGATAGGCGCAGCGCACCCGCAGTTCGGGGCGATGCTGCTGCAGGTGGACCTGGACCGCCTCCATCGGGGCGCGCCACAGCGGGTCGCGCGAACCATGGGCGAACAGGACAACGCCTCGGGGTGGGGTAGCAGTCAACGCGTGTGGTCCTTGGTTCATCGGCGCAGCACCAACCAGCCGAAAGCGGCCAGCGAAAGCACCGAGTAGATCAGCCCCGGCGCCGCCGCAGTGAGCCAGGGTGACCAGTTCTGCAGGTTGCCCGCGTAGCCGAAAACGTTGTTCAGCAGGAAGAAGCTGATGCCAGCCATCACCCCGCCGAACACATAGCCCGCGATGCCACCCGAGCGGAAATGCAGGTAGGCGAAGGGCAGCGAGAGCACCACCATCACCAGGCAGCTGAGCGGGTAGAACACCTTGCGCCAGAACTCGATCTCATAGCGCTGCGCCGACTGGCCGTTGGCCTCCAGATGCCGGATGTACTGGAACAGGTCGATGGTCGCCATGCGGTCGGGCTTGAGCAGCGCCGCGGACACCATGTCGGCGCTGATGCGCGTGGGCCAGCGCAGTTCGGCCTCCTGCAGGCGCTCCACCCGTGCTTCCGCCTCGCCGCTGCGATGGAACACGCTGCGCTTGACCTGTTTCAGCTCCCATTGGTCGTTGCCGACCGTGCCGCTGGCGGCCTGCAGGGTGGAGGCCACCCGGCCGTCCGCATCGAACTCGAATACGCGGATGTTGAGCATGCCGCCATCGGGGCTGAGCGCACGCACGTTCACGGCCATCGAATGGGTGCCCTGGCGCTCCTTGAGCCAGGCGCCCGTCGCGCCGGTGGTCAGTTGCCCCAGGTGCCGCGCCTTGACCAGTTGCGCCGCGCGGTCGGTCATCGGTGCGATGTAATCGCCGACGGCGAAGGTCAGCATGACGAACCCCAGGCCCAGCACCAGCAGTGTGCGCAACGCACGCCAGGGCCCCAGGCCGCTGGTGCGCATGATGGTGAACTCCGAGCTTTGCGCCAGCCGCGCCATCACGAAGATCGTGCCGATCAGCACCGTGATCGGCAGCAGCTCGTAAAGGTGGCTGGGAATGCTGAGCGCGACGAACAGCATGGCATGGGACAGTTGGTAGCCGTCCGGCCCCGTGCGGCCCACCCAGCGCAGTTCATCGACCATGTCGAAGAAGAAGAACAGCGCGAGAAAGCCCAGTGTGACGAAAGCCACGGCCGACAGGGCTTCGCGGTAGATCAGGCGGCGGATCGTCTTCATGCCCGGCCTCCACGGCGCCACAGCATGCTGGGCGACCAGCGATGGTGGCGTGCCGTCAGCAGCGCCAGGCCCAGGGCCAGCGTGCCGCCGTGCAGCAGCAGCATGAACGGCACCACGCCGAGCCGTCCGGAACTGATCCAGCTTTGTCCCAGGGTCATGAGGTTGTAGTAGACGACGAAGGCGAACAGCGCCAGCACCAGGCTGCTGCTGCGACCGGCGCGGGGGTTCACGCTGGCCAGCGCGAGCCCCATCACCACGAAATTGAGGGCGGCCACCGCCAGGCCGAAACGCCAGCCCAGTTCGGCGCGGAAGGCCGGCTCGGCCGAGGCCAGCAGGGCAGGGGTGGAGATGGTCTTGACGGCCTGCTCATCCTGCGCGCCCGGGGGCGCCGATCCGATGCGGGTGCCGTACTCGATGAACTCGCTCACCTTGAGCCCGGGCTTGTCCACGGTCGTCTCCAGGCGCTGGCCGTCGCTCAGCAGCACCATGCGCTCGCCGTTGCGCGTCTCCAGCCGGGCGCTGCGGGCGGATGTCACGGTCTCGCGGCCGCGCTCGGTCGAGGCGATGAAAACGTTGCTGGCCTGTTCGTTGTCCGGGCTTTCCCGGTCGATGAAGAACACGCGGCTGCCGTTGGCGGACTCCTGGAATTCACCGGGCGCGATGCGGTCCACGTCCCCGCGCTGTTCGTACTGCACCTTGAGGGCCTGGATCTGCTGGTTGGCCCAGGGCCAGATCACCAGGGCCAGGGTCGCGATGACCAGCATC
This sequence comes from Acidovorax sp. SUPP950, assembly GCF_030158935.1. Lineage (NCBI taxonomy): Bacteria > Pseudomonadati > Pseudomonadota > Betaproteobacteria > Burkholderiales > Comamonadaceae > Acidovorax > Acidovorax sp. SUPP950. The sequence goes on from NZ_BQXE01000004.1 coordinate 247,051, forward strand.
ACGGGCCAGGCAAAGCGCAGCAGCGGAGTGAGCAGGTTGATGAGCCCCCGGCCACTGGCGAACCAGATCACCATCTCGCTGTCGCGGTACATGCGCGAGAGCGTTCCGACCACGGCCACGAACAGGCTCAGGCTCAGGATGGTGGGCAACTGCCCGAGCACGGTGAAGCCCATGACGAGCATCACGTCGGAGGGATTGACGCTGCCGCGCGAGGCCTGGCCGAGCGTGCGGATCAGCATCATGGTCATGACCACGGTGACCAGCACCACCAGGGTCGCGCCGAAGCTGCGCGCCAGCTCCTTGCGAATGGATGAATCGAATAACATTGGCTCGAAGGAAAACACCGATTATGAACTTCGATCTGAAGACCCTGAGCCTTGACGGCGCCGCCGCCGAGAAATGCGACCTGCTGGCCATCGTGGTGGCCGACGGCGCGAAACCCGCCGGCGGTGCGTTGCCCAGCCTGATCGCCCATGCCCTCAAGAACGGCGACTTCGACACCAAGGCCGGCAAGAGCCTGCAGCTGTACCAGATGCCCGCCGTGGCCGCTCGCCGCGTGGTGCTGCTGGGCGGTGGCGACGGCTCCGCGCGCGCCACGCGCCAGGCCATCCTGGCTGCGGCCTCTTTGCTCAAATCCCCCCAGGTCAAGCGCGCCGCGGTGTGCTTCGCCGCGCCCCCCGTCAGCGGGGCCGTCTGCGCCGCCGTGCAGGCGCTGGCCGAAGCCACCTACATCTATACCGCCACCAAATCCAAGACCGAGCCCCGCGTGCTGTCGCGCGTGGTGCTCGGCGTGGTGGACGCCGCTGCCGCCAGGTCCGAGTTCGCGCGTGGCGCAGCGTTGGTGTCGGGCATCGAATATGCCCGCGAGTGGGCCAACCGCCCGGCCAACCATGCCACGCCCACGCTGCTGGCGGGCGCCGCGAAGGCACTGGCCAAGTTCCCCTCCGTCCAGTGCAAGGTGATGGGCCCCGCAGAAGCCGCCAAGCTGGGCATGGGTGCGTTTCTGGCGGTGGCGCGCGGCTCGGAAGAGCCGCTGCGCTTCATCGAGTTGCGCTATGACGGCGGCGTTCGCGGGCAGGCGCCCACGGTGCTGATCGGCAAGGGCATCACCTTCGACACAGGCGGCATTTCGATCAAACCCGCGGCCGAGATGGACGAGATGAAGTTCGACATGGGCGGCGCCGCCAGTGTGCTGGGCGTGTTCCGCGCACTGGCCGAACTTAAGCCCTCCATCAACGTGGTGGGCCTCATTCCCGCGTGCGAGAACATGCCCGATGGCCGTGCGGTCAAGCCCGGCGACGTGGTCACCAGCATGAGCGGCCAGACCATCGAAGTGCTGAACACCGACGCCGAAGGCCGGCTGGTGCTGTGCGATGCCATTACCTACGCCGCGCGCTTCAAGCCGGCGGCGATGGTGGACATCGCCACCCTGACCGGCGCCTGCGTGGTCGCGTTGGGCGGCCTGCGCAGCGGCCTGTTCGCCACCGACGACGCGCTCGCGCAAAGCCTGCAGGCGGCTGGCGATGCGGCGCTCGATCCGTGCTGGCGCATGCCGCTGGACGACGAATATGGCGAGGGGCTCAAAAGCAACTTCGCCGACATGGGGAATGTGGCCGGGCGGGCTGGCGGCGCCATCACGGCGGCCAAGTTCCTGCAGCGTTTCGTGGGCGACACCCCGTGGGCGCACCTGGACATTGCCGGCACGGCCTGGAAGGGTGGCGCCGCCAAGGGCGCCACGGGCCGGCCGGTCGGCTTGCTGGTGCAATACCTGCTCGATGCGGCGGCGCAACCCCGGGCCAAGGCGCCGGCGCGCAAGCCGGTGGCCAAGGCCGCGCGCGCGCCGCGCGTGTCGGCCCGCTGATCGCGCCCACCGGTTGGCCATGACGGAAATCGCTTTCCACTTCAACGCGCCGGACAAGCTGGCCTATGCCTGCCGCTTCGCGCGCAAGGTGCTGCGCAGCGATGCCCGGCTGGTCATCACGGGGCCGGAGTCCGCGCTTGACGGCCTGGACCGCGCGCTCTGGGCGATGGCTCCGCAGGATTTCGTTGCCCACTGCAACGAGCGCGACGGTGACGACCTGCGCGAGGCCTCGCCCGTGCTGCTGGCGCAGGACCTGCGCCTGGCGCCGCACCACGAGGTGCTGCTGAACCTGGGCGGTACGGTGCCCCAAGGCTTCGAGCGGTTCGGCAAGCTGGTGGAGGTGGTGAGCGCGCACGACGAGGCCGACCGCAGCGGTGCGCGCGACCGGTGGCGCCACTATGCGTCGCGCGGCTACCAGATCGTGCGGCACGACCTCGTGCTGAAAGGCGCTTAATGTCTTCACCACCCAAGGCGCCCCCCAGATTTGTGCCCACACTCACCGATGTGGTGCAGCTTTCGGACGGCGTACCCGGCGTGGGGCAGCCGAGCCCCGCGGTGCCGGGTGCGGCGGCCCCTGCAGTGCCCGCGGTTTCGCCGTCGTTCGTCAAGCCTCCCGTGGTCGCCGGGTTGCCGCCCCGGCCGGTCCTGTCGCCTGTCATGGCGCCGGCCATGGCGCGGTCTGCCACGCCGCCCGTTCCCCCGGCGGCGGCCCACACCCCCGCGCCTTTGCCGGCCCCCGCGCCCATGGACTTGGCCCTGCCGGCTGCCGGGCTGAAGGACATCGAAGAGGTGGTGATCCACCGTGTCATGCAGCGCGTCGACGTGGTGCTGGACCAGCGGCTGCGCGAGGCGATCGCCACCGTGGTCATGGAGCAGACCCGCTCCATGGTGCCCCGGCTGCGCGAAGAAGTGGAGTCGGTGGTGCGCCATGCGGTGTACGAAGCCGTGGCCGAAGAGCTGGCTGGACACCCCGGAGCGTCCTCCGTTTGACCTCCTTCGGGGGTGCGTTGGGTCAGTGACAGGGTATTCCCCTGTGGTTTCTGCCGCATGTCATCGTGTTCCCTAGTGATCTGGCCCATAAATTGCGATATGTTTCCGGCGTTGAGACACAACAATATTTCTCAGCGCTCACCCCTTAATGGAGATTCATATGCAACTGAAGTTGAAACTGACCGTGGTTGCCGCTATCGCGGCTTTTGCCGGCGCGGCCTCTGCACAAGAGCAGGTGGTCAAGATCGGTCACGTGGGACCGGTTTCCGGCCCACAAGCCCACTACGGCAAGGACAACGAAAACGGCGCCCGCATGGCAGTTGAAGAACTGAATGCCCAAGGCGTCACGATTGGCGGCAAGAAGATCAAGTTCGAACTGCAGGCGGAAGACGATGCTGCAGATCCGAAGCAAGGCACCGCCGCCGCACAGAAGCTGTGCGATGCAAAGGTTGCTGGCGTGGTGGGCCATTTGAATTCCGGCACGACCATCCCTGCCTCCAAGGTGTACAACGACTGCGGCATTCCCCACGTCACCGGCGCCGCCACCAACCCCAACCTGACCAAGCCAGGCTACAAGACGACGTTCCGCATCATCGCCAACGACAACGCCCTGGGCGCTGGCCTGGCGTTCTACGCGGCCGACACGCTGAAGCTCAAGACCGTGGCCATCGTCGATGACCGCACGGCCTACGGCCAGGGCGTTGCCGACGTGTTCAAGAAGACGGCGGCCGCCAAGGGCATGAAGGTGGTGGACGAGCAGTTCACGACCGACAAGGCCACCGACTTCATGGCCATTCTGACGGCCATCAAGTCCAAGAACCCCGATGCGGTGTTCTACGGCGGCATGGACCCCCAGGCCGGCCCGATGCTGCGCCAGATGGAACAGCTGGGCATGGGCAACGTGAAGTACTTCGGTGGCGACGGCATCTGTACCGCTGAAGTGGCCAAGCTGGCCGCCGGCGCCAAGACGCTGAACAACGTGGTCTGCGCCGAAGGCGGCGCTTCGCTGGCCAAGATGCCTGGCGGCACCGCATGGCGCGCCAAGTACGACGCCAAGTACCCCAACCAGTTCCAGGTGTACAGCCCCTACACCTACGACGCCACCATGCTGCTGGTCGATGCCATGAAGCGTGCCAACTCGTGGGATCCGAAGGTCTACATCCCTGAACTGCAAAAGTCCAACTACAAGGGCGTGACGGCCAACATCGCCTTCGAACCCAATGGCGAACTGAAGAACCCCGCCATCACCCTGTACGTGTACAAGGACGGCAAGAAGACGCCTCTGAACTGAGCGCGCAGCGGCACCGCCGGTTGAAAGACCGGTGGTCCACGCCAAGCAAAAGGCCTCCGGTTCGGAGGCCTTTTTTCATGGTGCGGCTGAAACGGGCCGCGCTCGATTCCGGTGTGGCCGGGGGATGGGCGCTTCAGCGCCGGACCTGCAGCGCGCCCGGGTTCACGATGTTGGTGGGCGTGCCCCGGATGTAGTTGACGACGTTGTCGAAAGCGGCCCCGAAGTACAGCTCGTAGCTGTCCTGCTCCACGTACCCGATGTGCGGCGTGCAGATGCAGTTCTCCAGCCGCAGCAGGGCATGGCCCTGCAGGATGGGCTCGCTCTCGAACACGTCCACGGCGGCCATGCCGGGGCGGCCGCGGTTCAGGGCGGCGATGAGCGCATCGGCCTCGATCAGTTCGGCGCGCGAGGTGTTCACCAGCAGCGCGGTGGGCTTCATGCACGACAGGTCTTCCAGCCGGATGATTCCGCGTGTCTCGTCGTTCAGGCGCAGGTGCAGCGAGATGACGTCGCACTGGGCGAAGAACTCCTCGCGCGTGGTCGCCACCTGCAGCCCGTCGCTCAGGGCCTGGGCGCGCGAGGCCTCGCGGCCCCACACCCGCACATTCATGCCGAAGGCCCGGCCGTAGCCGGCGACGATCTGCCCGATGCGCCCATAGCCCCACAGGCCCAGCGTCTTGCCCCGCAGCACGGTGCCAACACCGAAGTTGGGCGGCATCGATGCCGCGCGCAGGCCCGACTGCTGCCAGGCGCCATGCTTGAGGTTGGAGATGTACTGGGGCAGGCGGCGCATCGCGGCCATGATGAGCGCCCAGGTCAGTTCAGCCGGCGCCACCGGCGATCCCACGCCTTCGGCCACCGCGATGCCGCGCTCGGTGCAGGCCGCCACGTCCACGTGCGGGCCGATCTTGCCGGTCTGCGCGATGAGTTTGAGGCGCGGCAGCTTTTCGACCAGCTGGCGCGAGATGTGGGTGCGTTCGCGCACCAGCACGATGATGTCCGCGTCCTTCAGGCGCACCGAAAGCTGGCCCAGCCCCTTGACGGTGTTGGTGTACACCTTGGCGTTGTAGGGGTCCAGGCGTGCGGCGCAATGCAGTTTGCGCACTGCGTCCTGGTAGTCGTCGAGAATGACAATGTTCATGTTGTCCGTAAAACCCGCAAGCTGCGGGGCAGGGCCTGTGGGGGGGCCTGCCGCAGAAATCGAAAGAATCGTGCCGCGCGGCCTGCCGGGCCCGGGCGGTGCCGGCGGGGCAGGGCGCTTGGCCCAGCCGCACATTGTCGTTGATGCGCGCGGCCGCGTCGCCGCGCAAGCCCGCTCAAAGCGCCGGTGCGGGACACGCGGTTACAAAAGTCTCCGTCCTGGCACCATTGCCGCACCTCGGCGGGCCATGGGCAGACCGGGTCGCCCACGCGACGGGCCGTAGGGGGCATCCCCGATGCCGGGCCCGGGGCAGGTCACTAGGCTGCAAGCGAAAGGAACCGAATCGCCCATGCCTGCCCACCACGCCTTCTGGCCCCGCCGCCTGCCGCACGCGCTCACGCCGCCCGCCACTTCCCTCTGGGACAACCTGGCGATCAGCGCCCGCCGCTACCCGGACAAGCCGGCACTGGTGTTCTTCGGGCGCACGCTGACCTACCGCGCGCTCGCCGACGGTGCCGAGCGGATGGCAGCGCACCTGCATGCCCTGGGCGTGCGGCAGGGCGACCGCGTCTTGCTGTGCACGCAGAACTGTCCGCAACTGGTGCTGGCGCACTTCGCCATCCTGCGGGCCAACGCGGTCGTCGTGCCGGTCAATCCGATGAACCGGGCGCAGGAACTCACCCACTACATCACCGACCCCGACGCACGCGTGGCCATCACCACGGCCGACCTGGCCCCCGAGCTGGTGCAGGCCAGCGATGCGCTGGCGCCGGGCGCGGGCCTGGCCCACCTGGTGGTGGCGCAGTTCACCGATGCGTTCTCGCCCGAGGAGGCCGGCGCCGACGCGATTCCGCCGGCGTGGCGCGACTGGCTCTGCACCCGCCACCCGCTGCCGGTCCTGGCCGGCGGCCAGGTGCATGCCTGGACGGATGCGCTGGCCTGCACGGCGCCCGCCCCGGATCTCACGGTCGGGCCCGAAGACCTGGCCGTGCTGCCCTACACCAGCGGCACCACCGGCCTGCCCAAGGGCTGCATGCACCCGCACCGCAGCCTGATGCACAACGCCGTGGCCAGCAGCCTGTGGGGCACCGCCACGCCCGAGAGCGTGACGCTGGCCGTCGTGCCCATGTTCCACATCACCGGCATGGTCAGCGTGATGCATTCCTGTATCTACGTGGGGGCCACCCTGGTGCTCATGCCGCGCTGGGACCGGGATCTGGCCGGGCGGCTCATCTCCCGCTACCGCGTGAGCAACTGGACCAACATTCCCACGATGGTGATCGACCTCATGGGCAGCCCGAACTTCGGCCAGTACGACCTGTCCAGCCTGGTGTACATCGGCGGCGGCGGCGCGGCCATGCCGCAGGCGGTGGCGCAGCGGCTGTTCGAGCAGTACGGCCTGCGCTACACCGAGGGCTACGGCCTCACCGAGACCGCCGCGCCGTCGCACACCAACCCCCCGGACCACCCCAAGCAGCAGTGCCTGGGCATTCCGTTCATCAGCACCGATGCCCGCATCATCGACCCCGACACGCTGCAGGAGCTGCCCGCCGGCGAGCAGGGCGAGATCGTGATCCACGGCCCGGGTGTTTTCAGCGGCTACTGGAAGCTGCCCGGGCCCACGGCCTCGGCCTTCATCGACCTGGACGGCAAGCGGTTCTTCCGCTCGGGCGATCTGGGGCGGGTGGACGACGAGGGGTATTTCTTCCTGACCGACCGGCTCAAGCGGATGATCAACGCCAGCGGCTTCAAGGTCTGGCCGGCCGAGGTGGAGGCGCTCATGTTCCGCCACCCGGCGATCCAGGAGGCCTGCATCATCGCCGCGCGCGACAGCTACCGAGGCGAAACGGTCAAGGCCGTGGTGGTGCTGCGCCAGGAGCACCGCGGGCAGGTGACCGGCGAAGACATCATCGCCTGGTGCCGAGACCACATGGCCGTGTACAAGGTGCCCCGCGTGGTGCAACTGGTGGACGCGCTGCCCAAGAGCGGCAGCGGCAAGGTGATGTGGCGGGCCTTGCAGGAGGCCGAGCTGGCCAGCCCTGCCGCCGCCTGATGGGCCGCGCCGCGCCTATTGGGCCGCGTGCGCGGCAATGAGCTCCGCCAGGTCCCGCTCCAGCAGGGCGGGATCGCCCAGCTGCAGCTCGATCACGCGGCGCAGGTGGGTCACGCTGTCCAGGTCCATCGTGCGGCACTGCAGGCCGGCATGCGGGCCTTCGATGTGCACGATGTCGCCGGTCATGGCGATGTGGTCGTTGTCGGCCGACAAGGCGATCACCAACTGGCACGGCGCGCCGGCGGGCAGTTGGGCGGCCGCGGGCTCGGCACCCAGGGCGAGCAGCGCGCCTTGCAGCGACAGGTCCAGCACCTGCACGTCGAACGTGCCCAGGCCGGTGGTGAGCAGCGCGGGTGCATCGAAAGCCACACGGACGTAGTGGCGGCGTTCATGGGGCATGGCGGATTCCTGGAATGGCGAAGGCCCCGCCATGCTACTGCACGGTGGTGATGCCGCCAGCGGATGGCTGGCACTTTTGCGCCAGGTTCCAGGGGCGGGCCGGGTTAAGCTTGGCCGCCTATGGCGCACATCACCTTCTCCCCTCCGTACCTGCCACCGGACCAAGTGGCAAGCCATCTGCGCAGCGCCGGCTATGCCGTGCTGCGGCCTGCCGACACCGCGGCGTGGATCGGTTGCCCGCTGGGCGAGCTCCAGGCGCTGCACGCCGACTGGAGCGGCCTGCCGCCCGATGAGTTCCTGAAGGACGGCGGGCGGTACCGCCGCCGCCGCCACGCGAGCTTCGTCGCCGATGGCGACAGCGTGCAGGCGGTGCCCCACCGCGCGCACTGGCAGCCGGTGGAATACAACGCGCTGCACGGCGGCATGCAGCGGATGTTCGCGCCGATGCTGGACACCACCGTGGCGCGCCCGGCGTGGCGGCAATTGATCGCCGCGCTGGCCCGCGTGTCGCAGCAGGCCCTGGCCACGCAGCCCGAGCGCTGGTTCGTCGAGGCGCACCAGTTCCGCATCGACACCACCGACGGCATCGGCCGGCCCACGCCCGAGGGCGCGCACCGCGACGGCGTGGACCTGGTGGCGGTTTTCCTCGTCGGCCGTGAGCGGGTCAAGGGCGGCGAGACGCGTATATTCGAAGCGTCCGGGCCCAGCGGGCAGCGCTTCACGCTCAGCGAGCCCTGGTCGCTGATGCTGCTGGACGATGCGCGCATGATCCACGAGACCACGCCCATCCAGCCGCTGGCCGACGGTGGGTTCCGCGACACGCTGGTCGTGACCTGCCGGCGCGGAGGCTTCCAGGACGCGCCGGCCTGAAGGCCATGACTTGATGCGGATCAACGGCCGGCCAACCGGTCGCCGCGACACTGGGGCCTGACGCGGGCACGGATCGCGCAGGCGATCCCCCCGGCCCAGGCCCTGCCTGATCCATCAACCGAAGGAGAAGTAACCATGTTCAAGCACATCCTGATTCCCGTGGACGGCTCGCCGACCTCCATGACCGCCGTATCCAAGGCCGCCGGCCTGGCCAAGGCGTTCGGTGCGGCCGTGACCGCGGTGTACGTGGTGGACCCGTACCCGTTCACGGGTGTGGGCGCGGACTTTGCCTATGGCCAGTCGCAGTACCTGAGCGCTGCGACGGCCGAGGCCAACGTGGCGCTGGACGGCGTCAAGAAGGCCATGCAGGAAGCCGGCGTTCCGGTGACGGCGGTGGTGGGCGAGGGCCATGCGGTGCACGACGGCATCCTGCGTGCGCTGGAGACCAGCCAGGCCGACCTGATCGTGATGGGCTCGCATGGCCGCCGCGGCCTGGAAAAGCTGGTGCTGGGCAGCGTGACGCAGCGCGTGCTGGGCGCGGTGCACGTGCCCGTGCTGGTGGTGCGCGACTGATCGCCAGTCGATGCCATGGGGGCCGGCGTTGACCCGGCCCTCAAAGCAAAACGGCTCCCTCGGGAGCCGTTTTGCATGGGGCGCGTTGCTTGCAGGCAGCAGGGGGCACAAGGCCCGTGCCGCACCTATTCGATCTTCGCGCCGGAGGCTTCCACGATGCCCTTCCACTTCGCGTAGTCGGTCTTGAGCAGCATGGAGAACTGCGCGGCCGACAGCGACTCGGGCTCGGCGCCCTGGGCCTGGATGGCGGCCTGCATCTCCGGCGAGGCCAGCAACTTGTTGACCTCGGCGTTCACCGTGGTCACCACGTTGGCGGGCGTGCCGGCCGGCGCGAAGATGCCGTACCACGAACTCACGTCGAAGCCCTTGTAGCCCGACTCGGCCACGGTGGGCACGTCGGGCAGCGACGAGCTGCGCTTGGCCGAGGTGACGGCCAGCGGGCGCAGCTTGCCCGACTTGATCTGGCCCATCGCCGAGGGCACCGAGGACACCAGCAGGTCCACATTGCCCGCCAGCGCGTCCATCAGTGCGGGGTTGGAGCCCTTGTACGGGATGTGGCTCAGCTTGATGCCTGCGGCCTTTTCGAACAGATCGCCGGCCAGGTGGATGGTGGTGCCGTTGCCGGGTGAGCCGTAGGTGATCTTGCCGGGTTCGGCGCGGGCGGCGGCCACCACGTCGGCCAGGGTCTTGAAGCGGGAGTTGGCGCCGGTGGCGATGATCACCGGCGTGTAGGCCACGTGGGCCACGGCGACCAGGTCCTTGGTCGGGTCCCAGGGCAGGTTCTTGTACAGCCAGGGCGCGACGACCAGGTTGTCCTTCTGGCCCATCACCAGGTCGTAGCCGGTGGGGGCGGCCTTCACGGCCTCGGTGATGCCGATGGTGCCGCCGGCGCCCGCGCGGTTGTCGGGCACCACGGTCCACTTGGTCACCTCGGTCAGCTTGGTGGCCACCAGGCGCGAGAGGATGTCGGTGCCGCCGCCGGGCGGGAAGGGCACGATCAGGCGCACTGGCTTGGTGGGGTAGGTGGCGGCGGGAGGGGGCGTCTGCGCCTGAGCGGTGGCGCCCAGCGCCAGGGCGAGCGCGGTGAAGGAAAGCAGGCTGCGGATCATCGGTCGTGTCTCCATTTTTTGCGGGGGAAATTCAAGCCAGTCGATGCAAGGCAAAAATGGCCTTCAGCGCAATATTATCTAAGGCATATTGCTATTGAAAGCATAGCGTTTGCACGGGGGTGGCCCTCAGGCGTCGCGCACGTCGGCCACGGGCGTTTCGCCGAAGTCGGCACGCTCCAGCCAGGCCAGCACGCGCGCCGCCGCATCGGCGGGCGAGGTGAGCTGGCCGCCCGCCTTGAGGTTGGCGAAGTTCTGCACGTCAGGGAAGTCGGCGGCGCTCGCATCGCGCAAGTGGGCCTGCATGTCGGTGTCGATCACGCCGGGCGCGAGCGAGCACACCTTGGCGCCGTTCGGCTTGGCGGCCTCGTCCAGCGCCAGGCAGCGGGTGAAGTGGTCCATGCCCGCCTTGGCGGCGCAATAGGCGGCCTGCGAGGCCATCGCGCGGCGCCCCAGGCCCGAGGAGATGTTCAGCACCTTGCGCGGCACCGGCCAGTTCTCGGTGGCGCCCAGGAAGGCGCCGCTCAGCTGCATCGGGGCCTCCAGCCCGACGCGCAGCGCGTGCGCCAGGTCGGCCGGGTCGCTGCCCGAGAGCGGTGCGATGCGCGGCACCACGCCGGCGTTGTTGATGAGGGTGGCGCTGGCGTACTCGCCGGCCGGCACGTTGGCCAGCCAGATGCGCAGGCGGGCCGCAGCGTGCAGGCCCTGGGACAGGTCCTGCTCCCACTGCTCGAGCGTGGCGCCGGCCTGTGCGGCTTCGGCGGCGAGCTCGGGATGGGCGTTGCGTGACAGGGTGAGCAGCGCGTGGCCGGGCTGCAGCAGCTGGCGGGCCATCGCCAGGCCCATGCCGCGCGAGGCGCCGGTCAAGATCGTGAGGTGTTTTGGCATCCGGCGATGGTACTGCGTGGACTGCGGGCGTGGCCGGCGGGGGCTTCGAGGGCGCACCGGTTTCCGCGGCTCAGCATGCTATTAAAAATATAGCAATATGCCCTGGTGTTGATTGTGCTGGTGGCCCGAAACACTAAAAGGGCGTGGGGCACGAAAACGCCATGGGCTGCCCGGTGCGCGGATGCGTGAACGCCACCTGGCGCGCATGCAGCAGCAGGCGCGGCGCGCGGGCCTGCACCGCCCCTGGCGCATACAGCGCATCGCCCAGGATCGGGTGGCCGATGGCCGCCAGGTGCACGCGCAGCTGGTGGGTGCGGCCGGTCACGGGCTGCAGTTCGACGCGGGTGGTGTGGGCGGCGGTGTCGTGGGCGATCACGCGCCAGTGGGTCAGGCTCGGCTTGCCGTGTGCGGCGTCGATCACGCGCAGCGGGCGGCGCTCCCAGTCGGCGGCGATCGGCAGGTCGATCGCCTGCCAGCCGTCGGTGCTCCCATCGGCGGCGGACGGCGCGGGCGCGGGGCCCTGCACCACGGCCTCGTAGCGCTTGTCCACCTGCCGTGCGGCGAAGGCGTCGCCCAGCGTGCGCTGGGCCGTCGCGTGCCGCGCCATGAGCACGATGCCGGAGGTCGCCTGGTCCAGCCGGTGCACCACCAGGGCGTCCGGCCAGTGCTGCAGCGCACGGGCGCTCAGGCAGTCCTGCTTGTCGGGGCCGCGCCCCGGCACGCACAGCAGGCCCGAGGGCTTGGCCAGCACCAGCAGGTCGTCGTCGGCGTACAGGCAATCGGGCGGCGGTGCGGCTTTCCCGGCGCCTGGCACCACCTCAGTGGCGTCCGCCATCGGCCGGGTCATCGGGGCCCTTGGCCGTGCCATGCACCAGCTGGTGCACGGTGGCGCAAAGCTCTTCCACGTCGTTGGGCTTGTGGATGAGGGCGCTCGCGCCTTCGGCCAGGGCCGATTGTTCGATCTCCGCGGTGACGTGGCCCGAGGCCAGGGCCACCGGCAGGTCGGGACGGATGCGCTTGGCCTCGCGCACCAGGTCCACGCCGCAGTAGCCGGGCATGTTGTAGTCGGTCACCAGCAGGTCGTAGTTGCGCGGGTCGGCGCGCAGGGCCTCGGTGGCTTCGTGCGGATCGGTGAACCCGGTCACCTGGTAGCCGCGGCGGCGCAGCAGGCGCCGCACGAGGAAGACCAGCGCCTCGTCGTCGTCCACGTACATCACGTGGCGCGTGCGCTCGTCCGCGCTCTGCACGGGCGGCGGGGCGGCGGGCTGGGGGGCGTGCGGCGGCGCGCTCGGTGCCGAATCCGGCGCCACGGGGAAGTACAGCGTGAAGCGGCTGCCTTCGCCCGGAGCGCTGTGCACATCCACCGCGCCGCCGTGCGTGCGCATCACGCCGTGCACCACGGCCAGGCCCAGGCCGGTGCCCTGGCCCACGGGTTTGGTGGTGAAGAAGGGCTCGAAGATGCGCTGCTGCGTGGCCGCGTCGATGCCCGGGCCGTTGTCCACCACGGTGAGCGCGACGTACTCGCCCAGGGGCAGGCCCAGGCGCTCGCACAGCCGCAGGTCGGGCTCCAGGGCCGAGGCCTCCATGCTGACGATGCCGCGCGCCTCGCCGATCGCATGGATGGCGTTGGTGCACAGGTTGAGCAGCGCCTGCTCGACCTGGGTGGCGTCGGCCAGCACGGGCGGCAGCCCCGCATCCAGGCGCATGCGCAGCTCGATGGCGGGCGGCAGGGTCACGCGCAGCAGCCGCTCGGTGTCGTGCATGGCGTCGTGCACGCTCACGGCGGTGCGCTGCGGCGGTTCGTTGCGGCTGAAGGTGAGGATCTGGCGCACCAGGTCGCGCGCGCGGCGGCCGGCCTTGTCGATCTCGCGCAGGCTCTCCAGCACGGGCGAGGCGGCGTCGCAGTCGGCCTTGGCCAGCTCGACGTTGCCCAGGATGGCGCTCAGGATGTTGTTGAAGTCGTGGGCGATGCCACCGGCCATGGTGCCTACGGCCTGCATCTTGTGCGACTCGCGCAGCTGCGCTTCCAGCTCGCTGCGGTGGGCTTCGGCCTTTTTGCGGCCGGTGAGGTCGCGCGCGAAGACGGTGGTGGTCTCGCCCTCGGCATGGCGCTCGAACGACATGCTCACCTCCACCGCCAGCTCCTTGCCGCTGGCGGTGCAGGCCACCATCTCGCCCAGCACGGCCTGCGTGGTGAGCTGCGCGAACGCCAGCGCCTGCGCCGCATCGGGCAGGAAGCGGTCGAGCCGGCTGCCCATGGCGTCGGCCGTGGCGCACTGGAACAGCGCGGCGGCCGTGGGGTTGAAGACGGTGATGCGCTGGTTCTGGTCCACGCACAGGATGGCATCGAGGGCGGAGTTGATCACCGCCTCCAGTCGCCGCTCGCTGGCGTGCAGCTGGGCATTGCGCTCCTGCAGGGCCTGGGCGCTTTGCTGCAGCGCCTGGCGCTCGGTGAGCAGCGGTCCCTGGTCGATCACGGCGCACAGGAATTGCAGCACCGGCGGGCCGCTTTCCTGTGGCGCCTCGATGCGGGCGATGTGCAGGTCGCCGGTGATGGTGCCGCCCGAGCCCACGGGAAACACCACCTCGGTCGCCTCGCTGTGGCCGAGTTCGCGCGCCTGCGCGAAGGCCTCGCGCACGCGTTCGGCGTCGGCCGCGCTCACGAACGGCATGAGCGAGGTGACGGGGCGGTCGGCCTCGGTGGGCTGGAAGGAGCGGTGCGCCATGGAGTTGGCCTGCACCACGATGTCGTGCTCGTCGAGCACCATGAGCGACAGCGGCACGCTGGCGAACAGCGTCTCGAAGCGCTCCGAGGCGCTTTCCGCCGCGGCCTGGCTGTAGCGCAGCACCTTGTTCTGCACCTCCAGCTCGGCCTGGTAGGCGCGCAATTCACCGATCAGCGCGGCCACGGGGCCCTCGGCACGGCTCGCGGGCGCGCGGCGCTCGGGCGGAACGGGCGCGGGCGGGTTCTCCGAACCCGGGGGCAGGAGCAGGGAAAGATCAGGACGGCTCATGGGCGAAGCAGCGACGGCAGGCAGAGCGGCAGCGGCGCCAGCGCCGCACGGAAGGGGCTCAGTGTACGCCCGCCCCTGGGTGCCGGCCAGCCGGTGGCCTGCTGCGGGAAGTGCCTTTCGCGCGGCGGTGCGGCGCAGCCCTTACACCGGCCATCGGCAAGCGTTCACCGGGCCGGTGGCCGCCACGCCGCGGTTCAGCGCGGCACGGTGCCCGGGGCGTCGTTCACCTGCCGCAGCGGCGTGAGCAGGAAGGCCAGCGCTGCCACCGCCACCAGCGCGCCGCCGCAGGCCGCGAACAGCTGGGCCAGCGTGATGCCCTTCATGACCCAGCCCGTGACGGCGGCGGAGATCGGCGCCAGCCCCATGAAGATGAACATGAACAGCGCCATCGCCCGGCCGATGAGTGCCGGCGGCACCCGCTGCTGGATCCACGTGAAGATGCGCACCTGCATGAAGCCGCCCAGCAGGCCGATGGCCAGCATGAGCGCAACCCCTTGCCAAAGGGCGCCGATCACGCCCATGGGCATGAAGAGCAGGCCGATGGTGGCGTCGAATGCCAGCAGCGTCATCCCCAGGCTGCCCCAGCGCAGGCGCGGCAGCATGCCCGAGGCCACCATGCCCGCGAGCGTGCCGGCACCGTGGGCACCCACCAGCGTGCCGAACGCGGCGGCGCCCAGGTGGGGCAGGCTGCTCGCCAGCACCGGCATGGCGATGTGCAGCGGCCCCATGATGAGGATGGCCACGGCGCTCCAGTAGAGAAAGCAGGTGCGCAATTCGCGGTCGCGCCAGAAGTGCGCCAGACCCTGCGCCACCGAAGCCAGCACCGCCGGTAAAGCCGTGCCCGGCGCGGCCGGCGGCGTGGAGGCGGTGGAGCCCTCGGTGCGGGCGGAGGGGGCCGGCGCTGCAGCCAGCAGCCGCACCTTCGACAGGGTCCAGGCCGACACGCCGAAGCTGAGCGCATCGAGCCCGAAGGCAATGCCGATGCCCGTCGCGTTGGCCATGGCGCCGGTGCCGGCGCCGTCCACACGGCTGCCGTCGCCGAACAGGGCAATCAGCAGGCCGGCCAGCAATGGCCCCAGGAACATCGTGAGCTGGCGAATGCCCATGCTGATGCCGTTGGCCGCCTGCAGCTGTGTGCGCGGCACCACGTGCGGCAGCATGGCCGTGCCGGCCGGGATGCTGAAGGCGGTGGCCAGGCCGATGGCCAGCGACAGGGCATAGACCATCCACAGCGTGAGCGCACCCGCCAGCACCAGCCCGCTGAGCAGGCCCAGCAAGGCCAGGTTGGCGTACTTGGTGCGCATCAGCACCTGCTTGGGCGAGTGGCGGTCCACCAGGGCGCCGCCGATGAGGATGAACAGCGCGCGCGGCACGCTCATGAGGGCCAGCACCGTTCCGAGTACCAGCGTGTCGCCGGTCATCTGCAGCACGAGCCAGGGCAGGGCGATGAGCGTGAACTGGTCGCCCAGCAGGGTGAGGGCCGTGCCGCTGACCATCCAGCGGAAGTTGGAGTCCTGCAGCAATGCGGCGCGCGGGTGGTGGGGCGAAGGGGTCATGGGTCGGTCCGTTGGCTGCGCAGGGGCAGCGATGGGGGCCGACTGTGAAGCCTCACGTAGCGTGAGGGTCAACCCTTTTTTCAGGGCGATGGCGCGGCTGCCGGCAGGCGTGGCACGGCGTGCAGGTAGTTGCGCACGGGCTCGCTCAAGGGGGAGCCGGCGCGCAGCAGGGGCTCGCTGGCCGATGCGCGCATCAGCTTGGCGCGCAACCCGGCGTCGTTGCTGCAAAGGGTGGCGAACAGGGTGTCCCAGTGCGCAGCGGCATCCCTCGCCTGGGGATGGCCCGGGGGAATGCCCTGGTCCAGCAACTGCTGCACTTGCTGTTCCAGCTGCTGCCATTGCGTGTGGTGTACCTGGCCCAGCCGGCGCAGGTCGTCACGGTCCAGGTAGCGCAGCAGCAGGTCCATGCGCAACTGGATGGCGCCTTCGATGTACCGGATCATGTCGCCCGGCGGCGCATGGTTGCGGCCCTGGGTGCTGGGCTCGGTGCGGAACATGTGGCCCCAGCGTTCCAGCAGGTCCATGTCGCCGTCCATCCAGTGCAGCATCAGCGCCATCCATCGGTAGGCCAGCGCCTGGACCGCGGGCGCATCGATCGGCAGGCCCTCGTCCATGGCCTGGCGCACCCGGTCCCTGACGACCAGCCAGTCCGCTTCGATGCGGTGCCAATGGGAGAAGATGTGCTTGAGCTCGGCCGCGCTGAAGTACTTGCCGTAGGTGGCCATGAGCGCCAGCGCCTGCAGCCAGTCGCCCATGTCGGGCTCGGCGCCGGCCTCCAGCCCGTCGCGCAGCAGCGACAGGCGGCCGCGCAGCTCGGCGGCCTGCGCGATCTGCTGGTCCAGCGCGCGGATCTGCTGGCCGATGATCTGCTCGGGCGCCATGCCGTCGCCCGCCAGCAGGGCCGCGATGTCGCTGAGTGGCAGGCCCATCTGGCGCAGCGTCTGGATGCCGTGCAGCCGCTGCACGTCGGACGGGCTGTAGAGGCGGTAACCCGCCTCGGACCGGCCCGAGGGCTTGAGCAAACCCACCTCGTCGTAATGGTGCAGCGTGCGCACCGTGAGGCCGGTGCGCCGGGCCAGCTCGCCGACCTGGAGCAGCATGGATGGCGGGGCCTCGGACGGGTCAGCGGACCGAGATCAGTTCGATTTCGAAGTTCAGCGTGGCGTTGGGGGGAATGACGCCGCCCGCGCCGCGCTCGCCGTAGGCGATGGCCGGCGGGCAGGTCAGCTTGGCCTTGCCGCCCGGCTTCATGCGCTGCACGCCCTCGGTCCAGCAGGGAATGACGCGGTTGAGCGGAAACTCGGTGGGTTCGCCGCGCTTGTAGGAGCTGTCGAACTCCTTGCCGTCCGGCAGCGTGCCCTTGTAGTGCACCTTGACGGTATCCGTGGCCTTGGGCGAGGTGCCGGTGCCTTCTTTCAGCGACTCGTACACCAGCCCGCTGGGCAGGGTGACGGGGGCGGTCTGCGCCATGGCGGCGGGAACGATCACAAGCCCGGCAAGCAGGGCGCACAAGGAATTTCGCACGAAAGCATCTCCTGAAAAAAGGTAGCCCGCGATCTTAAAGAGTCTGCCCGCGGCCCTGTAACCCCATGTTGGAGGGCCAGGCCGGCCGGGCCCGTGGCGCGGCCGGCTCACCCCTCTCCGTCACGCGTAGTCGCTCACCGGAATGCAGCTGCACGACAGATTGCGGTCGCCCCAGACGTTGTCCACGCGGCCGACCGGCGACCAGTACTTGCTGCGGCGCAAGGCGTCCACCGGAAAGGCCGCGGTCTCGCGGGTGTAGGGCCGCGTCCATTCCGGGGCGAGCAGGCTTTCGGCCGTGTGGGGCGCGTGCTTGAGCGGGTTGTCGTCCTGCGGCCAGGCGCCGGATTCGATCTGGCGGATCTCCTCGCGGATGGCGATCATCGCGTCGATGAAGCGGTCCAGCTCGGACAGCGTTTCGCTCTCGGTGGGCTCCACCATCAGCGTGTTGGGCACCGGGAACGACAGCGTGGGCGCATGGAAGCCGTAGTCGATCAGTCGCTTGGCCACGTCCTCGGCCATCACGCCGCTGGTTTCCTTCAGGCCCCGCAGATCCAGGATGCACTCGTGGGCCACGTGGCCGTTGGCGCTCGCGTACAGCGTGGGGTAGTGGTCCTTCAGGCGCGCGCTGATGTAGTTGGCCGACAGGATGGCCGTCTCGGTCGCGGCCTGCAGGCCTTCGGCGCCCATCATGCGGATGTACATCCAGCTGATCGGCAGCACGGCGGCATTGCCCAGCGGGGCAGCACTGACGGCTCCCACACCCCCAGCCACGCCGGCCGATGCATGGCCCGGCAGGTAGGGCACCAGGTCTTCGACCACGCACACCGGGCCCACGCCGGGGCCGCCGCCGCCGTGGGGAATGCAGAAGGTCTTGTGCAGGTTGAGATGGCTCACGTCGCCGCCGAACTCGCCGGGGGCGGCCACGCCCACCAGGGCGTTCATGTTGGCGCCGTCCACGTACACGCGCCCGCCGTGCTGGTGCACCAGCGCGCACAGTTCCTTCACCTGCGTCTCGAACACGCCGTGCGTGCTGGGGTAGGTGATCATCACGCAGGCCAGGTGCGCGCTGTGCTGCTCGCACTTGGCGCGCAGGTCGGCCAGGTCCACGTTGCCGTTGGCATCGCAGGCCGTCACCACGACCTGCATGCCCACCATCTGGGCGCTGGCGGGGTTGGTGCCGTGCGCGCTGCTGGGGATCAGGCAGATGTTGCGGTGGCCCTCGCCCTGGGCCGCGTGGTAGGCCTTGATGGCCAGCAGGCCGGCGTACTCGCCCTGCGAGCCCGCGTTGGGCTGCAGGCTGATGCCGGCGTACCCCGTGGCCTCGCACAGCCAGGCGCGCAGTTGCTCGTCGAGCAGGCGGTAGCCCCGCTGCTGGTCGGCCGGGGCGAAGGGGTGCACATTCGCGAATTCGGGCCAGGTGATGGGGATCATCTCGCTGGTCGCGTTCAGCTTCATGGTGCAGCTGCCCAGCGGGATCATGCTGCGGTCCAGCGCCAGGTCCTTGTCGGACAGCTGGCGGATGTAGCGCAGCATGCCGGTCTCGGAATGGTGGGTGTTGAACACCGGGTGCATGAGGAAGGCGCTGGTGCGGCGCAGCCCCGTGGGAATCAGCGGCTCCACGCCCTTTTCGAAGGCGGCGAAGGTGGGCAGCGCCTGGCCGTCCTGTGCGAACACCTTCCACAGCAGCTCGATGTCGGCACGCGTGGTGGTCTCGTCCAGCGAGATGCACAGGTAGTTCTCGAAGTAGACGCGCAGGTTGGCGCCCAGCGAGACGGCGCGGGCCGCGATGGCTTGCGTCGCCCCTTCGGTGTGCAGCGACAGCGTGTCGAAGGCGGCCTGCAGGCGCAGCGGCGCACCCAGTTGCTCCAGCCCCTTGGCCAGGATGGCGGTGTAGGCGGCCACGCGCTGGGCGATGCGCATCAGGCCCTGGGGCCCGTGGTAGACGGCGTACATGCTGGCCACCACGGCGGGCAGCACCTGGGCCGTGCAGATGTTGGAGGTGGCCTTTTCGCGGCGGATGTGCTGCTCGCGCGTCTGCAGCGCCAGGCGGTAGGCGGGCTTGCCGTGCACGTCCACGCTCACGCCGACCAGGCGGCCGGGCAGGGAGCGCTTGTACTCGTCGCGGCAGGCCATGAAGGCGGCGTGCGGGCCGCCCGCGCCCATGGGCATGCCGAAGCGCTGCGTGGTGCCCACCACGATGTCCGCACCCCATTCGCCGGGCGGCGTGATGAGGGTGAGGGCCAGCAGGTCGGCCGCGGCGATGAAGGCCGCGCCCTTGGCATGCGCCTTGGCGGCATCGGCCGCCAGGTCGTCGATGCGGCCGCTGGTGGCGGGGTACTGCGCCAGCACGGCGAAGTAGTCGCCGTCCAGCGCGTCATTCCACTCGGCCAGCGAATTGGCCAGCACCACCTCGATGCCCAGCGGCGCGGCGCGCGTCTGGATCACCTCGATGGTCTGCGGGTGCGCGTCGCCGGCCACGATGAAGCGCGTGCTTTTCGATTTGACCGAGCGCTTGGCCAGCGTCATGGCCTCGGCCGCCGCGGTGGCCTCGTCCAGCATGGAGGCGTTGGCGATGGGCATGGCCGTGAGGTCGCACACCATGGTCTGGAAGTTGACCAGCGCCTCCATGCGGCCCTGCGAGATCTCGGCCTGGTACGGCGTGTAGGCCGTGTACCAGGCGGGGTTCTCCAGGATGTTGCGCAGGATGACGCCGGGCGTGTGCGTGCCGTGGTAGCCCTGGCCGATGAAGCTGCGCAGCACCTGGTTCTGTGCGGCGATGGCCTTCAGTTCGGCCAGTGCCGCGGCTTCCGTCGTGGCGGGCGGCAGGTCCATGGCCCGGCTGCGTGCGATGGAGCGCGGCACGATGCCGTCCACCAGCGCGCGGCGCGAGGCCTCGCCGATGGCGGAGAGCATGTGCTGTTCGTCCGCCCCGTCGATGCCGATGTGGCGGGGCAGGAACTCGGTGGCGTTTTCAAGCGCGCCAAGCGGCAGGGCGGATTGCATCAGCATGGAAGAGGACCGTGGACGGAAAAAGAAAGGGGAAGGAAAAGGCTCAGGCGTTCTTGGCGAAATCGGTGTAGGCCGTTTCGTCCATCAGGCCGGACAACTGGGCCGGCTCGGACAGCTTGACCTTGAAGAACCAGCCGGCGTTCAAGGGATCGGAGTTGGCGAGCGAGGGGTCGGCGCGCAGCGCCTCGTTCACTTCCACCACCTCGCCCGAGACGGGCATGTACACATCGGCGGCGGCCTTGACGGACTCGACCACGCCGGCCACTTCGCCCTGCGAGAAGGTCTTGCCGACTTCGGGCAGGTCCACGAACACCACGTCGCCCAGGGCATCCTGGGCATGGACGGTGATGCCGACCACGGCGGCGTTGGCATCGGCGGCGTCGATCCACTCGTGATCGCGGGAGTATTGAACGGTCATGGGGGCTCCTGAAAAATGAAGAAAAGGAATCTGGAATGTAGCGGTGGCTGCCGCCTTGGCGGCGGCCCCGGCTGCCCGTTTCAGCCGCGGTAGTAGCGGGGCGCCACGAAAGGCATCGCGCACACCTGCATGGGCACCGGCTTGCCGCGCACGATGGCCTGCACGCGGGTGCCGATGGCGGCCAGCGCCGGGGGCACGTAGGCCATGGCGATGGGCTGGTTCACGCTCGGGCCCAGCAGGCCGCTGGTGACCTCGCCGAGGGCCTCGCCCTCGGCGCTTTGCAGCGGGGTGTGTTCGCGCACGGGCACGCGCTCCAGCGCCGTGAGGCCCACGCGCTTGCGCGCCAGGGTGGCCGGGTCGTCGATCTGCGCCAGCACCTTGGCCGCGCCGGGAAAGCCGCCGGCCCGCGCACCGCCCGTGCGGCGCACCTTCTGGATGGCCCAGTTCAGGCCGGCTTCGGGGGGCGTGGTGGTGGTGTCGATGTCGTTGCCGTACAGGCACAGGCCCGCTTCCAGGCGCAGCGAGTTGCGCGCGCCCAGGCCGATCGGCTTCACCTCGGGCTGTGCGAGCAGGGCGCGTGCCAGCGCCTCGGCCTGCGATGCGGGCACCGAGATCTCGAACCCGTCCTCGCCGGTGTACCCGCTGCGGGTGACGAAGGCCTCGCAGCCCGCGATCTCGTAGCGCCCGCCGGTCATGAAGACGAGTTGCTCGATGCCGGGTGCCAGCCGCGACAGCGCCGCGACGGCCTGCGGGCCCTGCAGCGCCAGCAGCGCATGGTCGGGCATGGGGACGACCTCGCAGCGCTGGCCGATGCGGGCCTGGATGTGGGCGATGTCGCCGGCCTTGCAGGCGCCGTTCACGATCACGAAGATGTCGCCCTCGCCCTGCTTGATGAACATCAGGTCGTCGATGATGCCGCCCTCGTCGTTCAGCAGCAGGCCGTAGCGCTGCTTGCCCACGGGCAGGTCGATCACGTCCACGGGAATGAGGGATTCGAAGGCGGCCGCGGCATCGCTGCCCACCAGGCGCAACTGGCCCATGTGCGACACGTCGAACAGGCCGGCGGCCTGGCGCGTGTGCAGATGCTCCGCCATCAGGCCGGCAGAGTACTGCACGGGCATGGAATAGCCGGCGAACGGCACCATGCGGGCCCCGAGTTCGAGGTGCAGGGCATTCAGCGGGGTGGTGAGCAGGGCGGCGTCGGCGGCGGACATGGCAATCTCCAGCAAGGGCAAATGGGAACGCGGCCCCATGGCCACGCCTTTGCCCCGCTGTCCGCTTTACCTGAGAGATTCACCCACGTGCCAAGGCGGCGCGGGGCTTGCTCCTTCGGTGGGCCCGCGCACGCGGCGGACCTCTCTCCAGCAAGGGGAACGCCCGCATCCCTGCGGGCGTTTTGCCAGTCCTTTTGCCTGAGCGTTCGGGGTCACCCTGCGCCTTCGGCGGCGCCAGCAATCCCGGTGACGGGGCGGCGCTCTCTCCTGACCGGGCGGATTCTAACTGCAGCGCCGGTGCGCGCCGGGCGATCCGACCGCGGTGTGCGCGGGGGCTTGCCGTGTATCCAGAAGGCCATGCTTTCGAAAGCCAAGCGCCCCGGCGAACGGTAATCCGCCGGGGCCCTGCCTGTTTCGTGCGCCCCGGTAAGGGCGCCTTGATGGATGAAGTATGCGGTGCGGGCACTGGATGGATTTTCTGAATTTCTTCAAAAATGCCAGATTTGCAGAAAATTCTTCTGAAATATGTGAATTGGGAGAACAATGCAGTGCATGGACCGCCTCGACAGAAAAATCCTCTCCGTCCTGCAGGCCGACGCCCGCGCCAGCCTGCAGGAGATCGGCAACGCCGTGGGCCTGAGCCCGTCGCCCTGCTGGGGCCGCATCAAGAAGATGGAGGAGGCGGGCGTGATAGAGGGCTACACCGTGCGCCTCAATCCCAAGGCGCTCGATCTGAACGACACGGTGCTGGTTCAGGTCACGCTCGACAGCCATTCGGACAACACGCTGGAGAAGTTCGGCGAAACCCTGGCCAGCATTCCCGAGGTCATCGAGGCGCACCTGGTGTCGGGCGATTACGACTACCTGCTGCGCGTGGTGGTGAAGGACACGCGCGATTACGAGCGGCTGCTGCGCGAGAAGCTCTACAAGATCAAGGGCATTCGCCACAGCCGGTCGAGCTTCGTGCTGCGCACGCTCAAGCGGGCCGACCTACCGTTGTTCGCGCAGTGACCGTGGAGGTGCCGGGGGGACTCGGACGGGCCAAGGCAATCGGCTTGTGCTGAAAAGTGCCGATTGCCCTAGATCTGATTGCCTTGGATGCTATTAATTCGGGAGCAACGGGGTGCGACGTTGGCGCCCTGCCGCGTCAGGCTGCGATGCGCACGGCACCGTCCTCGTCCTGCGGCACCCAGACGATGCGGTCCATGTCCACGCCCATCGCGCGTGCCTGGGCCAGCAGGCGGGGGCGCACGCCGCGGGGCAGGGTGGGGGTGCGCGACAGGATCCACAGGTAGTCGAGGCTCGCGCCCACGACCATGGCCCAGCGGTAGTCCTCATCCAGCGCCACCACGTGGTAGCCGCCGTAGAAGGGGCCGAAGAACGACACCTTGAGCGATGCCTGGTCGGGGCGGCCGATGAACACCGCCCGGCCGCGCGATTCGCGCCAGCGCTTGCGGGCCGGATCGAACCCGCGGTTGAGCACCTGCACCGATCCGTCCGGGCCCCGGCTGTAGTGGGCGCTGGTCTGGACCAGGCCCTTTTCGAAACGGTGGTCGATGCGGGCCAGCTCGTACCAGTGCCCGGCATAGCGGTCCACGTTGAAATCCTCCACCACCTCGATGCCCCGCGGGGCCCGCACGGATGCGCTGGCCGAGAATGCCAGCGCTGCCCCCACGGCGGCTGCGCCCAAGGCCAGGGGCCAGAGCGGGCGACGGTGGGTGCGGTAGCGTGGGGCGGGGGAACGGGCCATGGGGTCTCCTGCTTCGATGGCGTGGTGGTTCTTGATACTGCGCTGCAGTGCGCGGCGCTGAAAGGCCAGACAGTCTCGCCCGCAGGTCAGGAGGGTCCTGTAGGCGCGTTCCTGCAAAGGCCGTCGGAATCGCCACAAAAAAGGGCCTGCAACGCAGGCCCTTCGGGTCGCCCTGGCGAGGGGGGGGAGGCATCACATGCCGGAGTAGTTCGGGCCGCCGCCCCCTTCCGGCGTGACCCAGACGATGTTCTGCGTCGGATCCTTGATGTCGCAGGTCTTGCAGTGCACGCAGTTCTGCGCGTTGATCTGCAGCCGCTGGGCATCGCCCCCCTTGGCCTCGTCGGGCACGAACTCGTACACGGCGGCGGGGCAGTAGCGCGCCTCGGGGCCGGCGTACTTGGCGAGGTTGATATTGACCGGCACGCTCGGGTCCTTGAGCGTCAGGTGTGCCGGCTGGTTCTCGGCATGGTTGGTGTTGCTGATGAACACGCTGGACAGCCGGTCGAAGGTGAGCTTGCCGTCGGGCTTGGGGTACACGATGGGCTTGCACTCGGCGGCGGGCTTCAGGTAGGCGTGGTCGGGCTTGTCGCGGTGCAGCGTCCAGGGAATGTTGCCCTTGAGCACGAACTGCTCGATGCCGTTCATCAGCGTGGCGGTGGCCAGGCCCTTCTTGAACCACGCCTTGAAGTTGCGCGCCTTGTTCAGCTCGGCGTAGAGCCAGCTCTTTTCGAACGCCTCGGGGTAGGCCGTGAGTTCGTCGTGCTGGCGCCCCGCCTGCACCGCGTCGTAGGCCGCTTCGGCCGCCAGCATGCCGGTCTTGATGGCCGCGTGGCTGCCCTTGATGCGGCTCACGTTGAGATAGCCCGCCTCGCAGCCCACCAGCGCTCCGCCCGGGAACACCGTCTTGGGCAGCGACAGCAGGCCGCCGGCCGTGATGGCGCGTGCGCCGTAACCGATGCGCTTGGCCGGCTTGATGCCCTTGGCCTCGTCGCCTTCCAGGTAGTAGCGGATGTTGGGGTGCGTCTTCCAGCGCTGGAATTCCTCGAACGGGCTCAGGTAGGGGTTGGAGTAGTCCAGCCCGGTGATGAAGCCCAGCGTGACCTTGTTGTCCTCGGCGTGGTAGAGGAACGCGCCGCCGTAAGTGTCGCTGTCCATGGGCCAGCCGGCCGTGTGCATGACGAAGCCGGGCTGGTGGCGCTTGGGGTCGATTTCCCACAGTTCCTTCACGCCGATGCCGTAGGCCTGCGGGTCGCGTCCCTGGTCCAGCTTGAAGCGGCTGATGAGCTGGCGGCCCAGGTGGCCTCGAGCCCCCTCGGCGAAGATCGTGTACTTGGCGTGCAGTTCCATGCCCAGCTGGAAGTCGGCGGTGGGCTCGCCTTCCTTGCTCACGCCCAGGTTGCCGGTGGCCACGCCCTTGACCGAGCCGTCTTCGTTGTAGAGCACTTCGGCGGCCGGAAAGCCGGGGAAGATCTCCACGCCCAGGTTTTCGGCCTGGGTGGTGAGCCAGCGCACCACGTTGCCCAGGCTCACGATGTAGTTGCCGTGGTTCTGAAAGCACTGCGGCAGCAGAAAATTGGGAGTGCGCCAGGACGACTTTTCGCCCAGGAAGATCATGGCGTCGTCGGTGACGGGCTGGTTGAGCGGCGCGCCCAGTTCCTTCCAGTTGGGGATCAGCTCGGTCAGCGCCTTCGGGTCCATGATGGCGCCCGACAGGATGTGCGCGCCGGTCTCGGAGCCCTTTTCCAGCACCACGACCGAGATGTCCTGGCCTTTTTCGGTGGCGAGCTGCTTGAGCCGGATGGCGGTGGCCAGGCCGCCGGGGCCGCCGCCGACGACCACCACGTCGTACTCCATGGCTTCGCGGGGGCCGTGTTGGGCGAGGATTTCTTCTGGGGTCATGGGTGTCTCGTGGTGGTTTGATAATGGGTGATCCGCCGCGGGCGACTGGCCTGCGCGCAGTCCGTCGGTCGGACAGATTGTATTCACGGAAAACCGACAATCGAACGATCGTTCTATTTTCTGACAAGAGAGACATCCCATGGCTTACAGCATCGATTTGGAAGGGCGCGTCGCCTTCGTGACCGGGGCATCGAGCGGGCTCGGCGCGCAGTTCGCCCGCACGCTGGCCGCCGCAGGGGCCGGCGTGGTGCTGGCCAGCCGGCGCGTGGAAAAGCTCAAGGAGCTGCGCGCGCGCATCGAAGGCGAGGGCGGCGACGCCCATGTGATCGAGCTGGACGTGACCGACCATGACTCCATCAAGGCGGCCGTGGCCCACGCCGAGACGGAGATGGGCTCCATCGACATCCTGGTCAACAACTCGGGCGTCTCCACCACCCAGCGCCTGCAGGACGTGGAACCCGAGGATTTCGACTTCATCTTCGACACCAACGTGAAGGGCGCCTTCTTCGTGGCGCAGGAGGTCGGCAAGCGCATGCTGGCGCGCTCGCGCGGGGCGGCGCCGGGCAGCTTCACCGGCGGGCGCATCATCAACATCGCCTCGATGGCTGGCCTCAAGGTGCTGCCGCAGATCGGTGCCTACTGCATGAGCAAGGCGGCCGTGGTGCACATGACGCGTGCCATGGCGCTCGAATGGGGCCGCTTCGGCATCACGGTCAACGCCCTGTGCCCGGGCTACATCGACACCGAGATCAACCACCACCACTGGCAGACCGAGCAGGGCCGCAAGCTCCTGGACATGCTGCCGCGCAAGCGCGTGGGGCAGCCCAAGGACCTGGATGCGCTCATCGTGATGCTGGCCAGCGACCAGAGCCACTTCGTGAACGGCGCGGTGATCGCCGCCGACGACGGTTTCGCGGTCTGACCGCCGGCCGATGCTGACTGGAATCCTGGCAGGGCTCGCCGCGGGCGCGCTCTGGGGGCTGGTGTTCGTCGCGCCGCGCATGGCGGCCGGGTTCGCGTCGGTGGACCTCACCGCTGGCCGTTTCGTGGCCTACGGCGCCATGGCTGTGGGCATGCTGCTGTGGGGCCTGCGCCCCGGCACGCGCCGGGCGGTGCGCTGGCCCACCGCCCGCCAGGCCGGGGCCGCCCTGGGCCTGAGCGTGCTGGGATTCACTGGCTACTACCTGCTGCTGGTGCTGGCGATCCGCGATGCGGGGGTGGAGGTGCCGGCCCTCATCATCGGCACCATCCCGGTGTGGGTCATGCTGCTGGGCAAGCCGAAGGGGCTGCGCTGGGCGGCCCTGGTGCCGGGGCTGGCCCTGACCCTGGCGGGCCTGGCGCTGATGGCGTTCGCGCCGCACGGGGAGGGCGGATCGCCGGCTGCGGGTGGCGGGGCGTACTGGTGGCGCGGCATCGGCATCGTGCTGGTGGCGCTGGTCTTCTGGACGGCGTTCGCCATCCTCAATTCGGCCTGGGTGCAGCGCCACCCGGAGGTGGGCGCAACCCAATGGGCCAACTGGCTGGGCGTGGCCACGGGCCTGGGGGGATGGCTGTTGTGGGGGGTGAAGGGCACGCCTCTGGCAGAACTGGCGGCGCAGCCAGGTTTCGGCGCCTTTGTGCTGGTCTGCCTTGCGATCGGGCTGGGCGCGACCTGGCTGGCCACCATCCTCTGGAATGTGGCCAGCCAGCGCCTGTCCGCCAGCCTGTGCGGCCAGCTGATCGTGAGCGAGACCCTGTTCGCTCTCTTCTATTCCTTCGCCTGGGACGGCCACTGGCCGGCGCCTGCCCAATGGGCGGCATGCGCCATGTTCACCCTGGGCATTCTGGCGACCATCCAGGCCCACCGCTGAGCCCTGTTCGGCCCCCCCGCGCGTCCTTGGAATCGGGTGGGGTTATGCGCGGTTTTCATATTGCGCATCCCAATCGGCATGGCGAAAGAGAGCACTCCCAAAACATTGCTGGGTAGACTGATTAATAAATAGTTAATCAAAAAGGGGGTGGTGATGGCAGTGCAGTCGTGGCAGCACAAGGTTTCTGAATGTTTCTCCAATGAGACGTGCAAGAACAGAATCTTCAGCAAAATCAAGTCCGCGGCGACGGAATTGGGTTTCGAGCGATGCGCGTATACCCTCTACATTCCCGTCCCCATCTCCCGCCCGCAGGTGGTCCAGGTGGACGATTTTCCGGAAGCGTGGCAAAGGCGATATTCCGTCGCCGAATACCACCATATCGACCCCACCGTGGCCCATTGCCGCAAATCCGAGCGCCCCGTGGTCTGGAGCGACGAGCTTTTCGCCTCGGCGCCCGAGTTGTGGCGTGAAGCGCAGTCCCATGGGCTGAAGGTCGGCTGGTCGCAGGCCAACCAGAGCGCGGGCAGCCTGCGCGGCGTTCTGACCCTGGTGCGCTCCCGTGTCCCCCTGGCAGAGGAGGAACTCAAGGCGAACGAGCCCCGCATGTCGTTCCTTGCAAGCGCCTCGTACGAGGCCATGGGCCGTGCCATGAAAGCCTTGCACGGCACCCGCCAGAAGGCTTTCCTGACCCCGCGCGAACTGGAAGCCCTCAAATGGACGGCGGATGGGAAAACCATGGCGGATATTGCGCAGATTCTGGACGTGTCCGAAAACACGGTGCGGTTTCACCTCAAGAACGCCACTGCCAAACTGCAGACGCCCAACAAGACGGCGGCCGCGGTCAAGGCGGCGTTGCTGGGCTGGCTCGACTGACCGCAATTAACCGAAAGACCCCGGAAAGCGCTTCGGATATGTAATAAAAAGCGACCGGCGGGATATTTTTATTCGTGGATTGCTATTTTTTTAATAGCGCCCGTCCGCGCGCTTTCCGGCATTGACGGCACTCCATCCAAAGGGTTGTGAGGGGCCCATCGGCAATATTCATCGCGGCCATAGCCAAACCCCCCTTGTGAGCGACATTCCGCCACGTGGATCATTCGCTTCCCTTAACGACTGGAGCGGAGTTTCCATGACAACCAGAAAAATCTTCACCGCAGCGCTGGTGCTGCAAGGCGTGCTGGTAGCGCCTGCGGCGTTCGCCCAATCCGCCCTCACGCGCGACAACGGCGCCCTGGTGGGCGACAACCAGAATTCGCAGACCGCCGGCCCGAACGGCCCCACCTTGCTGCAGGACGTGCAGCTGATCCAGAAGCTGCAGCGCTTCGATCGCGAGCGCATCCCCGAGCGCGTCGTGCATGCCCGCGGCACCGGCGTGCGCGGCGAGTTCGTGGCGACGGAAGACCTCTCTTCGCTGACCCAGGCCAAGGTGTTCAGCGCCGGCGAACGCACCCCGGTGTTCGTGCGGTTCTCTTCCGTGGTGCACGGCAACCATTCCCCCGAGACGCTGCGCGACCCCCGCGGCTTCGCGACCAAGTTCTACACGAGCCAGGGCAACTGGGATCTGGTGGGCAACAACTTCCCCACCTTCTTCATCCGCGACGCCATCAAGTTTCCCGACATGGTGCATGCGTTCAAGCCGGACCCCCGCACCAACCTGGACGACGATTCCCGCCGCTTCGACTTCTTCTCGCACGTGCCGGAGGCCACGCGCACGCTCACGCTGCTCTATTCGAACGAGGGCACGCCCGCCGGCTACCGGTTCATGGACGGCAACGGAGTGCATGCCTACAAGCTGGTCAACAGCCAGGGCCAGGTGCACTACGTGAAGTTCCACTGGAAGAGCCTGCAGGGGCTGAAGAACCTCGACCCCAAGCAGGTCGCCGCCGTCCAGGCCAAGGACTACAGCCACATGACCAACGACCTGGTCAACGCGATCAAGCAAGGCGATTTCCCCAAGTGGGACCTGTACGTGCAGGTGCTCAAGCCCGAGGACCTGAACAAGTTCGAGTTCAACGCGCTGGATGCCACCAAGATCTGGCCCGATGTGCCTGAACGCAAGATCGGCCAGATGGTGCTGAACAAGAACGTGGACAACTTCTTCCAGGAAACCGAACAGGTCGCCATGGCGCCCGCCAACGTGGTTCCCGGCATCGAGCCCTCGGAAGACCGCCTGCTGCAAGGCCGCGTGTTCTCATACGCCGATACGCAGCTGTACCGGGTGGGCACCAACGGCCTGAGCCTGCCGGTGAACCGCCCCCGCGTCGGCGTGAACAACGGCAACCAGGACGGCACGCTGAACTTCGGGCAGACGACCAGCGGCGTGAACTACGAGCCCAGCCGCCTGGAGCCCCGCCCGCAGGTCTCGGCGGCGCGCTACAGCCAGTTGCCGCTGTCCGGCACCACGCAGCAGGCCAAGATCGGCAAGGAGCAGAACTTCAAGCAGGCCGGTGATCTGTACCGCAGCTACGGCAAGAAGGACCGCGAGGACCTGATCCAGAGCTTCGGCGAATCGCTGGCCGGCGCCGATGCCGAGAGCAAGCACATCATCCTGTCGTTCCTGTACAAGGCCGATCCCGAGTACGGCACGGGCGTGGCCCGCGTGGCCAAGGGCGACCTGGCCCGCGTGAAGCAACTGGCCTCGACGCTGCAGGACTGACGCGGGGCATGCGATGCACGCGTGGGGGCCGTTCTGGCGCCCGCGTGCTGCATCGAGGGGCGCCGCTGGCGGTGCCCCTCCCACGACCGTCCCCCCATTTCAAGGAGATCGGCATGTCCCTTTCCCATCGATCGCGCCCCTGGGTGCTGGCAGTGCTGTGCATGGGCGCGATGGCGGCTGGCGCAGCGGGTGCGGCCCCCAGCGCGGCCCCCAGTGCGGTCCCAGGCACGGCAGCGGCGGCATCTGCGTCGCCACCCGCAGCCGCGGCGGGGGCCGAGCCGGCAGCCCCGACCGATCCGGCCCAGGTCCAGCGGCAGTTGCGCCGCTATTTCTTCGATGCGGCCCGCGAGGGCCGGCGCGACATGCTGGGCGAGTTCATCGCCGCCCGCTACGACCTCAATGTCCGCGATGAAAAAGGCTATACCGCGCTCATCCTGGCGGCCTACCACGGGCACCGCGAGGTGGTGGAGCAGTTGCTCAAGGCCGGCGCCGACCCCTGCGTGCAGGACCTGCGCGGCAACACCGCCCTGATGGGCGCGATCTTCAAGGGCGAGGTGGCGATCGCGCGGCGGCTGGTGCAGGCCGACTGCGCCCCCGATCAGCGCAACAACGCCGGCCAGACCGCCGCCATGTACGCCGCCCTGTTCCAGCGGACCGAACTGCTGCAGGCCCTGGCCGCCAAAGGCGCGGATCTCGGCGCCAGGGACGCGCGGGGCAACGATGTGTCGCAGCTGCAGCGCGGCGAATTTGCCGGTTCACCCGCGCGATGAGCCTTCACGGGGCTTCAAGCCAAATCGCCCTCCAGCGCAATGGGAACTAGGGCGTTTTGCTATAAAAATAATAGTAAAGAGGGTCAGCTGCGCCCCACCACGCGAAAGCGCTCGGCGTTCGCCTGCAGCCATTGCTGGGCCAGCGCCGCGGCCGTGGGCGATGCGTGCTCCTGATCGGGGTGGAAGTCGCTGCGCAGGTAGCGCACCAGCGCCGGCAGCGAGCGCCAGGCCACGCCATCGCGTCCCCAGAAGAACCGCAGCGCACTCCAGGCCGTGGAGGGGCGCCACAGCGTGCCGTCGCGCTGCAGGTTGAGCACCGTCTGGCGCATCGCATCGACGGTGAACACCAGCACCACATACAAGTACCAGCGCACCCGCCAGGCGTTGCTGCCGCCCGCCGCGCGGTAGAGGTCGAAGGCGACGGCACGGTGCTCGGTCTCCTCGGCCGCATGCCAGCGCCACACGGTCTGCAGCGTGGCGTCGGCACCATCGAGCCAGCGCCCATGGCGCAGCGTGCCATCGGCCAGCAGGGCCGTGAAATGCTCGTAGGCGCAGGTGACCGCCAGGGCGTGCAGCGGATTCTTGGTGCGCAGGTGCAGGCGGGCGATGCGTCCGCGCGCCCAGTGCTGCCAGTGGTTCTGCAGGCCCTGGCGCTCCAACTCGGCGTTGTAGAGCCCGTGCAGATGCCGGTGCGTGGCTTCCTGCCCGATGAAGCCGCGCAGCAGGGACTGGAAGCGGGTGGCCAGCGGCCCATGGGGATTGCCCAGCAACGGCGTGGCATCGCGCACGGAATCGATGAAAAATTGCTCGCCTACCGGAAAGCTCATCGACAGCGCATTGAAGAACTGCGTGCGGAAGGCATCGCCGCCGTGCCAGTGGCGGGCGAAGCCTTTTTGCAGGTCCACTTCGAGCTTGCGCACGGGGAGGGTGGCTGCGGCGGCGGCTGCTGCTGCGGGCGCGGGGGCGGGGGAGGCGGGGATCTCGGACATGGGAGGCGGCTTTCCAGAAACGGCGGTGGCCCGGCAACGCCGCCGGGCTCCGTTTTCTGAGGATTATTCAGTTTTAGACCGGACGCGCTACTCGCCTACTGCTCAGGTTTTCCGGGGCAGCCCGATCGCCTGCAGCCAGGCCCCGGGACCGCGTGGATGCTGCGTTTCAGCCGTGAGGTGGTCGAGCGACCGTCCCGCTTTGGCCGCCGTGCTCATGTTTGGGAAAAGGTCGCTGTGCAGGGACTGCCGTGCGATACGCTGTGCGGGTGGACGCCAGTCTTCGCCGGGCCGTCTGCAGCGCGTTCCGCCCCGCACGCCCGGCACCAACCGAGGCCGCCGATGAAGATCGAGATTCCCGAAGCCAAGACGCTCGTGCACACGATGCGCTTTCCCGTGCGCTGGGGCGACATGGACGCCATGGGCCATGTGAACAACACCGTGTACTTCCGCTATCTGGAGACGGCCCGCATCGACTGGCTGGTCGCGGCGGGCTGCAATCCCGACCCGCAGGGCCAGGGGCCAGTGATCGTGAATGCCTTCTGCAATTTCTACCAGCAGCTCAAGTACCCGGCCGAGGTGCTGCTCAAGCTTTATGTGAGCGACCCGGGGCGCACCACGTTCGAGACCTGGGGCACGATGGAACGCGTGGACCGGCCCGGCGTGGTGTGCGCGGCGGGCGGTGCCACGACCATCTGGGTGGACTTTCCGCGCAAGAAAGCCGTGGACCTGCCGGCCTGGGTGCGCGCGCTGGTCGGCGCGTGACGCCGCCGTCATCGCGTTCGGCAGCCGGCGCCGCCGGGCCGCTCAGGTCACGGGCGCGGGATTGAACAGCACGAGGGCGTTGTGCAGCTTCCACTGCTCGGCCCAGGTCTTCTTGCGCCCGCTGGCCACCTCCAGCATCAGATGGAACATCTCCCAGCCCACGTCCGCGATGGTCGCCTGCCCGTCCGCGATGCGCCCGGCGTTGATGTCCATCAGGTCGTGCCAGCGCCGGGCCAGATCGCTGCGCGTGGCCACCTTGATCACCGGCACCTCGGCCAGCCCGTAGGGCGTGCCCCGCCCCGTGGTGAACACGTGCAGGTTCATGCCGGCCGCAAGCTGCAGCGTGCCGCAGATGAAGTCGCTGGCCGGTGTTGCGGCATACAGCAAGCCTTTCTGCGTGGCCTTGTCCCCGGGCGAGACCACGCCCGAGATCGGGGCGCTGCCCGATTTGACGATGGAGCCCATGGCCTTTTCCACGATGTTGGAGAGGCCGCCTTTCTTGTTGCCCGGCGTCGTGTTGGCGCTGCGGTCCACCCGGCCTTTGTCCAGGTAGGCGTCGTACCAGGCCATCTCGCGGATCATGGCCTGGGCCACTTCCGGGGTGCTGGCGCGCGAGGTGAGTTGGTCGATGCCGTCGCGCACCTCGGTCACTTCCGAGAACATGACGGTGGCGCCCGCGCGCACCAGCAGGTCGGTGCAAAAGCCGACGGCCGGATTGGCGGTGACGCCGCTGAAGGCGTCGCTGCCCCCGCACTGCACGCCGACCACCAGCTCGGCGGCGGGCACGGTCTCGCGGCGGCGGGCGTTCAGGCGCTCCAGGTGCTTTTCCGCCTGCCGCATGACGGAGTCGATCATGGACATGAAACCCACATGGGCTTCGTCCTGCAGGCAGACCACGTCCAGCTTGGGTTCGGCGCTGGTGCCCACGTCGGCCACGCTGCGCTCGTCCACCAGCGGGATGCTGCCCGGGGGCAGCAGGCGCTCGGGCTGGAGCTTCTCGCAGCCCAGGCTGACCACCATCACCTCGCCGCCGAAGTTGGGGTTCAGGCTGATGTTGCGCAGGGTGCGGATGGGAATGACGGCGTCCGGCGCGTCGATGGCGACGCCGCAGCCGTAGGTGTGCTCCAGCGCCACCACGTCGTCCACATTGGGAAAGCGGGGAAGCAGTTCGGCCTTGATGCGCGCGACGGCGAATTCGGTGACACCGGCCACGCACTGCACGGTTTGGGTGATAGCCAGGATGTTGCGGGTGCCCACCGATCCGTCGGCGTTGCGGTAGCCCTCGAAGGTGTAGCCGGTGAGCGGGGGCAGGGGCTCGGGGCGCACGGTGGCCAGGGGCAGGCCCTCCAGCGACAGGGCCTCGGGCATGTGCAGCAGGCGCTCATGCACCCAGCTGCCGGCGGGGATGGGCTGGATGGCGTAGCCGATGGGCACGTTGTAGCGGCGCACGGCGGCGCCCTGTGGGATGTCTTCCAGGGCGACCTTGTGGGCCTGGGGCACGCGGTCGACGAGCGTCAGGCCCGAGGCCAGCACCGTGCCTGCGGGCAGGCCCCCGTCGTTGGCGACGATGGCCACGTTGTCGGCCGCGTGCATCTGCACGGTCAGGGGCGGGCGGGTGGGTGAAGCGGAATCGGTCATGGGGCGGTCGTCGTGGGTGGGGCGATGTTCTGGGGGCTTTGCATGCGGCATGCCGCTCGATTGTCGATGGCGCCGGGCTCACGCGCGGGTGCCGAACTCCGCTGTTTCGCGCGTCCAGCCGCGGGCCTGCTCGCTCAGGCTCAGGCCGAGGCCCGGGCGCGTGGGCACCATCATGCGGCCGTCGCGGATTTCCAGGCGCTCGTTGAACAGCGGCTCGAGCCAATCGAAGTGCTCGACCCAGGGCTCGGTGGCATAGACCGCGCCCAGGTGCACGTGCAGTTCCATCGCGAAGTGCGGGCCCAGGCTCAAGCCCGCGTGCTCGGCCTGCGCGGCGATCTTGAGGAACGGGGTGATGCCCCCCACGCGGGGTGCATCGGGCATGAGGTAGTCGGCCGCGCGGTGGCGGATCAGCTCGCCGTGTTCGGCCGCGCTGGTGAGCATCTCGCCAGTGGCGATCGGCGTGTCGAACTGGGCGGCGAGCGCGGCGTGGCCTTCGAAGTCATAGGCGTCCAGCGGCTCTTCGATCCACACGAGGTTGAAGGGCTCGAAGACGCGGCACATGCGCTGCGCGGTGGGGCGGTCCCACTGCTGGTTGGCATCGACCATGATGGGCATGGCATCGCCCAGGTGCTTGCGGACCGCCTCCACGCGCTGGATGTCGAGCGCATGGTCGGGCTGGCCCACCTTCAGCTTGATGCCGCCGATGCCGCGCTCGCGCGAGGCGCTGGCGTTGCGCAGCAGCTGGTCCAGCGGCGTGTGCAGGAAGCCGCCCGAGGTGTTGTAGCAGCGCACCGAGTCGCGCTGCGAGCCCAGCAGCTTGGACAGCGACAGGCCCGCGCGGCGCGCCTTGAGGTCGTACAGCGCCACGTCGAAGGCGCCGAGGGCCTGCACCGCCATGCCGCTGCGCCCCACCGACGCGCCGGCCCAGCAGAGCTTGGTCCACAGCCGGGAAATGTCGCTCGGGTCTTCGCCCAGCAGCGCCGGCGCGACCTCCCGGGCGTGCGCGAACTGCCCCGGCCCGCCCGCCCGCTTGGAGTAGCTGAAGCCCAGGCCCCGGTGGCCGTCCTTGCTCTCGATCTCGGCGAACAGCATGGCGATCTCGGTCATGGGCTTTTGCCGTCCGGTCAGCACCTTGGCATCGCTGATGGGGTTGGCCAGGGGCAGGTAGCACGATGAGATACGGACCCAGGCGATGCTGTCGCTGAAAGAGGAGGGGGGCGAGGAAGCGGTCATGGTGCAGTGCAGGTCATTCGGGCAAAACGGGGGGCAGGCGCCAGGCAGGCAGGGCGAGGGTCAGTCGATCGAAATCTTTCCGGTCTCGATCACCTTCTTCCAGCGGGCGAACTCCTGCTGCTGGAAGGCGGCGAACTGCTCGGGCGTGTTGGTGACCATGTCGAAGCCGATCGACGTGAACTGCTCGCGCACCTTCGGGTCCTTGAGCGCCTCGACGAACGCCGCATGGGCCTTTTCGCGCACGGCGGGTGGCAGCCCCTTGGGTGCGACGATGGCCTGCCACGAAGCGACCTCGACATTGGGCACGCCCGCTTCGGCCAGCGTGGGCACGTCGGGCAGCACCGGCGATCGCTTGGCGCTGGTGATGGCCAGCGCGCGCATCTTGCCGGCCTTGATGTATTGCGACACGGCGTTGATGTTCTGGAACGAGGCATCCACCTGACCGCCGATCAGGTCGGTGTGGGCCGGCGCGCCGCCCTTGTAGGGAATGTGCACGCCCTTGGTGCCCGTCTGCTGCCAGAACAGCTCGGCGGTGAGGTGGTCGCTCGACCCGTTGCCGGCCGAAGCGAAGCTCATCTTGCCGGGGTTGGCTTTCTCGTAGGCGATGACGTCGGCCACGGTCTTGTGCGGGGAGTTGGCCGGCACCACCAGCACGTTGGGCGACTGCACCGCCACGGTGATCAGGTCGAAACCATGCAGCGCGTCGTACTGCACGCCCTTGAGCAGGTGCGGCACGATGACCAGCGGCCCCAGGGACGTCACAAGGAAGGTGTAGCCATCGGGCGCGGCCCGCTGCACGAACGTGGCGCCGATCGTTCCGGTGGCGCCGGGCTTGTTGTCCACCAGGAAGGACTGCTTGAACTTCTCCGTCAACCGGGGCCCCACGGCGCGTGCGACCTGGTCGGTCGAGCCGCCGGGCGGGAAGGGCACGACCAGGGTCACGGGTTTTTCGGGCCAGGACTGTGCCTGGGCGCCGAGAGCCAGAATGCCGAGGGAAATGGCTGCCAGGAATCGCTTCATGATTTGTCTCCTAATGGAAATGCGAACGTTGTCATTTTTGGTCGGAAGGTGAAGCACCGCCAAAAACATTACAGGATCGACATGTTCTTATGATTTTTCCAGATGCGCTGTGCGCGCGCATTGGAAATGATATCGTTGTCATTTCCAATCGACAAGCTTTTCTGCTGGGGGTTTTCCCCTTGTCCGTGACCGCCGCTGGCGTCCGGGACGTGCTCTGGAATACAGCGGTGCACTGGCCACGGGCGGTGCCGTGGAATGCGGTATGGTCCTCGTCTTTCGCCCGACCGGTGTGCTCCGAAACCCCATGAACGCCCCCTCCAACTTCAAGGCGGCCACGCTTCACGACGTGGCCAAGGCCGCTGGCGTGTCGTTGATCACCGCCTCGCGTGCGCTGAGCAATCCAGGGGTGGTGTCCGAGAAGACAAAGGCCCGGGTACAGCAGGCCGTCGAGGCGACGGGCTACATTCCCAACCTGCTGGCGGGGGGGCTCAAGTCCCGCCGCAGCCTGATGGTGGCGGCCGTGGTACCGGCGCTGTCGGTGTCGCAGTTCCTGCCCACCGTGCAAAGCCTGACGACCACGCTGGCTGCCGAGGGGTACCAGCTCATCCTGGGCCAGACCGCCTACGACGCCGAGCGCGAAGAGGCCGTGCTGAACACCATGATCGGCCGCCAGCCCGACGGGCTGGTGATGACCGGGCTGGTGCAATCGCAGCGCGCGCGCGACCGGCTGCGCCGATCCGGCATTCCCGTGGTGGAAACCTGGGACCTGAGCGACCGCCCCGTGGACATGGTGGTGGGCTTTTCGCACCTGAAAGTGGGCAGCGCGGTGGCGGGGTTCTTTCTGTCCCGGGGCTGGCAGCGCGTGGGAATCGCCACGGGCGGCGATCACCGAGCCATGCTGCGCCGCGAAGGTTTCGTCGCCACCCTGGGGCGAGACGTGCCGACCGCCACGGTGCCCGCACCCAGCAGCCTGGCGCTGGGGCGAAGGGCCCTGGCGGAGCTGCTGGAGCAAGAGCCGCGGCTGCAGGCCGTGTCGTGCAGTTCGGACACGCTGGCGCATGGCGTGCTCGTCGAGGCCGCGGCCCGCGGGCTGCGGGTGCCGCAGGACCTCGCCATTTGCGGCTTTGGCAATGCCGACTTCAGCGAGCACATGCTGCCTTCGATCACCACTGTGCATGTCGATGGCCCGGAGATCGGCCGGCTGGCGGCGCAACTGGTCATCGACCGCTGCCGGGGCAACGCGGGCCCGCAAACCATCTTCGATCTGGGCTTTCGCCTGATCGAGCGGCAATCGACGGCATCCGCCGGCTGAAGGGGCGGATGGTTGGGGCCAGGTGACGCTGGCACCCTTGCCGCCGCCACCTTTTCTGAGCACCATTCAGTTTCCAGGGCGTGGCCCTGCCGTGCCGCGTCCACCGCTCGAAAGCCGCCTTTGAAGAAATCTCCATCCCCCGACAGTTCCTCCGGCATGCGCCGCCAGCCCACGCAGGCGCGGGCGCGCCAGACCATCGAGGCCATCTTCGGCGCCACCGCCCAGATCGTGGAAAAGGAAGGCGAGGAGGGCGTCACCACCAACAAGGTCGCGCAGGTGGCGGGCTTTTCCATCGGCACGCTCTACCAGTATTTCCCCTCGAAGGAGGCCATCGTGCTGGCCATGGTGGAGCGCGAGCGCAACCGCGTGCAGCAGCAATTGCGCGAGCTGCTGGATGAGGCCGTGGCCCAGCGGCGTGAGGTGCGGGCCGTGCTGCGCGACGTGGTTCGGCTGTTGGTGGCGGCCTTCGGCACCGGCGGCCATTCGCGGGTTCGGCGCGGCATGGTGCGGCTGGGC
Source organism: Acidovorax sp. SUPP950 (assembly GCF_030158935.1). Lineage (NCBI taxonomy): Bacteria > Pseudomonadati > Pseudomonadota > Betaproteobacteria > Burkholderiales > Comamonadaceae > Acidovorax > Acidovorax sp. SUPP950. Next base: position 285,353 of record NZ_BQXE01000004.1, read on the forward strand.
TGGCGCATCGACCACCACGACCGCGTGACGGCCGCGTTGCGCGAAGGGGCGGAGCGCAATGCCCTGGCGCTGGCCCGCCTGATCGAGGTGGGCGATACCTCGGTGCGCGCTCCCACGCCGGCCATGATGTTCGTTGCCACGCGCGCCATCATGGGCGCCATCCGCAGCGCCGCGCTGGAGGACTCGCCCCTGCTGGGCCAGCCCGCGTTCGAGGACGAACTGGTGCGCATGCTGTGGGGCATGCTGCGCGCCGACGCGGGGGATTAGCGCTCCCCCCGTCTGCTGACGTCGGCAGAGGACTCAGGAAGAAGGCACCGCAGCCTGCTGGGGGTAGAAGATGGGTTGCGCCGGATCGCGGTGCCAGTCGTACTCGGCGGCGAGGGCGGCCGTTTCGGCCACGGCACGGCCAGCCAGGCGAGCGACCAGGTGCCAGGCCATGTCGGTCCCTGCGGACACGCCCGCCGAGGTCACGTACTTGCCCGCATCCACCCAGCGCGAAACGTTGTCCCACAGCACCGCGGGACCGAAACCCGCCACCCAGCCGAAGGCCTGGTGGTTGGTGGCGGCCGGCCGCCCATCCAGCAGGCCGGATTGCGCCAGGATGGCCGCGCCGGTGCAGACCGAAGTGACCACGGCCACCTGCTGGTCCATGGCCTGCACCCATTGCAGCAAGGCCTGGACGGCTGCGGTGTCCGGGTCCATCAGCAAGGTGCCGACCCCTTGTCCGCCGGGAATCATGAGCAGGTCCAGCGGCTGCTCCAGCGCCTCGTCGCGGAACAGATCCGGCGCCACGCGGGGGCCGTTGAAGCTGGCCACCGGCGCGGGAACCGGCGCAGGGCTGGCACCGTTCGCGGCCGGCCTGCACTCGTTGGAGATCAGCACGATCTCGAACGGCAGGGCCGGCGCGTTGGCATAGGAGGTGCCGATGAAGCGCGCGATGGAAAACGCCTCGATGAAGCCCCACACGTCGAGCGGCTCGAACTGGGGAAACACCAGGATCCCGATGCGTTGGGTGCGTGGAAAGGCCGTGGCAGGTGTGGAATGGGATGCTGCAGGCATGGTCATTTGGTGGGAAAGAGTTCAATGGCAAGGGCGGCTCGCCCGCACTCGTGGGGGATGCCGTCGATGGGACAACCGATCAGCAGGCAGACCGGCTGCCCCGCCGGGGGCAGGGGGGCATCACCTGCCAGGGAGACGAGAAACCGCTGGCTGCGCTGTGGCTGCGCCGCGGTGAAGGCGCGCAGCGGGTGCACCGCGAAGCGCGGTGATCTCCCGTCGGCCACGCGCGTTCCCGGACGGGCAGATGCGGTCGAGGTTGCCGGTGCATCCTGAAGATCAGTTCCCTCGGGGCATCAGGCCCGAGAACGGGGTGATGGCCGGCGGCGACCGCGGTTTTCAGTGCGTTTCTTTCGCTGATCATGTGGAGGTTCTCCGGTGTCGGGGGGGCGTCGGGCCTTGAGGTCAGTGGTGGCCCTTGCTGGCCCCGCCAGCGCCGTCCGGCAAGGCCACCCGCACGATCTGCATCATTCCCTGGTCTTCGTGGTCCAGGATGTGGCAGTGCAGCACGTAGTCCCCGATGTAGCGCTGGTAGCGCGTTCGCACGATCAGCGTGTACTTGCCATTGGGCTTTTCCTTGGTTGCGATGTTCTTCACCCAGAGCGTGTCTTTCCACACGCCCTTGAGCGCGCGGTATTGCGGGTCGACGGTGCCGTCCGCCTTGTCGTCGCCGTCCGGTCCGGACACGTCCTTGCCGTCCGGGTCGAGGATCTTGACGATCTGGAACGGGTTCACATGGATGTGGAACGGGTGGCTCACGAAGTCCGATTGCAGCGTCCATTCATCCACCCCGCCCAAGGTCAGCACGCGGTCGACGCGGTTCGGATCGAAGGGCTTGCCGTTCACCTGGAACTGGATCGGCTGGGCGTTCAGGTCGATGTTGAATGCGAGGGTCTGCGTGCCCGTGACTTCGCTGTCCTGCACGGTGGGGTGGGGCACGAAGCTGGTGAGCTTCAGTCCATCCTTCAATTCAGCGCTGACCTGGGCCCGCACGTCCGAGGGCAGGTTGATGGCGGCAGCGGCAGCCAGTTCCGCTGCGAGGTACGCCGAAATGTTCTGAGGAACGGGATTGCCAGGGGCGACCTTGCTCACGGTGCCCAGCAACTGGCGCGACGGGGGCGCCTGGTTCACGCTGGCCGAAGCGGGCGAGGCGGCGTCGATCACGCAGTAGTCGCCCGCCTCGGGAAACACCATCAAGGTGTCCCAGCGGTAAGCCGGCTGGTACACCGTCTGCGTGCTGGGGATCGCCGCAGCGGTGGTCAGCCCGTCGGCTGCGATCAGGTGCTGGGGCAGCGGGGCGCCCGTGCAATTTTGTTCGATGTAGGCATCGTGCTCGCTGGCGCGCAGCGCCTGTGCGTTGCGTGCGCCCGGCCGCAGCTTGCGGAACTCCAGGTTGATGGTGTCGCGCACGCCGCCATGGATGGTGCGCCAGCGTTCGATCTGCCCAGCCTTCGCGCCCTCGAAGGTGGGCAGCACGTCGCCGTTGATGCTGGTGTAGCGCCCGGAGGCCGGCCAGGACCCGGGGCCGAACTGGTCCTTGTCCTCCTTGTCCACGGCCTTGTAGTGCTCGATGCCACCGACGTCGCCTTCGTTGCAGCGGTAGGTTCCGTCCGGGTTGAACTGGATGCGGTTGTTCTTGTCGCGGCAGGCGTACTGGATCTGCTGCAGCACCAGCACCCGTTCCTTGAACGATTGGCGGGCAGTGGGCCGCAGCAGGGTGTCCACATCGCCCGTCTGCGTGGGGGTGGGCGGCCGGTCGCCGCGGATGACGAGGGCACCCGCCATGCCGCTGGCCACCTGCAGCGCGGTGGAGCCATGGCGGTGCGTGTGGTACCAGAAGGTGCCGGCGGGATGGTCCGAGGGAATGTTGTACTCGTACTCGAAGCTCACCGTCGGGTTGATGGAGATCAGCACGTTGTCGCCATTGCCTGCCGGGTTCACCCACAGGCCGTGGGTGTGCAGGTTGGTGCCGTTGAAGCAGTGCGGCGTATTGACCCCGCCGGTGAACGTGGTGCAGCTCGGGTCGGGCGGCAACTGGTTGTTCAGGCGGATGCGGATGGTGTCGCCGGGGCGGATCTCCAGCATGGGCGAGACGAAAGGCGCCTTGGGATCGATGCGGGTGCCCTGGTAGCTGCGCAGGCGCACCTTGTCGAAGCGCTGCTCGGCCGGGTTCCAGAGCTTGCCGTCGGTGTAGACGACGTTCAGGTCCAGCGAGGCTTCGTGGGACACGGCGCGCGTGGCCGGGCCCGCTGCCACCTGGAGCCTGCGAGGCGCCTTGCGCTGCAACTCCAGCAGGGGTGGGTTGGACACCTGCCGTGGGGTGTCTGACTGGGCCTGTGCGGGCAGTGCGGCGGTGCATGCCAACGCAACGGCAAAGGCGGTTGCAGACGCAGACGCGCACGCATTCCGAGACGCGAGTTCCATGGTTTTCCTCCCCCTCTTGCGGGTATTGCAAAGCCGAGGCGGCTGCTGGCTGCAGCTCTTGCCGTGTGATTGCTTTGTCCCAGTATGGCGGAGGCGCCTGGGGCGGGTCAACGCATTTCGAGGGCGCTATTTTTGGCGCGGTACGCGGCCCATCAGATAGAACTCGGGATTGGGCTGCATGCCCGCGAAGCTGGCCATGCGGTTCGACAGGCCGAAGAACGCGCTGATGGCCGCGATGTCCCAGATGTCCTCGTCATCGAAGCCGTGGGCGTGCAGGGCGGGAAAATCCGCTTCCTCGATGGCATGCGACTGGCTGCACACCTTCATCGCGAAGTCGAGCATGGCCCGCTGGCGCGGGCTGATGTCGGCCTTGCGGTAATTGACCGCCACCTGATCGGCCACCAGCGGCTTCTTTTCGTAGATGCGCAGGAGGGCACCGTGCGCGACCACGCAGTAGAGGCACTGGTTGGCGGCGCTGGTCGTGGTGACGATCATCTCGCGTTCGCCCTTGGTCAGGCTGCCTTCCTCCTTGAGCATCAAGGCGTCGTGGTAGGCGAAAAACGCACGCCATTCGGCGGGTCGCCGAGCAAATGCCAGGAACACGTTCGGCACGAAGCCGGCCTTTTCCTGCACTTCGAGAATGCGGGCGCGGATGTCGTCGGGCAGGGCGGCGAGGTCGGGGAAGGGGTAGCGGCTCAAGGGTTGTCTCCGTTGTGTTGTGGCTGGCGCGAATGGTCGCCTGCAACTTATCACGGATGCCACTGGGTCGCGCGCATCCCGGTGGAGGAGGGGGGCGCGGAACTGCCCGCCAGCGCATACGACAGCCGTGTGGCCGCTGCGGTGACCGTCTTGGCCAGCGCCTGCAGACGGGCTTCGGGCAGGCGTGATTCCGGCCCCGAGATGCATACCGAGCCCATCAGCCGCCAATGCATGCCGAACACGGGCGCCGAGACGGTGGCCACGCCGTGCTCCCGCTCGCCGATGGACCAGTGGTAGCCACGCTGGCGGATGTCTTCGTAGTCCGCACCAGGTTCGCCCGAGAAGGCCAGGATCACGCGGCCCGGCGAGCCCTTGTCGAGCGGCAGGCCTTCACCCATGCGGGCATGGTGGCGCAGCGCCTGTGGGCCTTCCACCCGCACGAGGCACGTGCGCACGTTGCCTTCACGTACATAGAACGCCGCGCTTTCGCCCGTGGCCTGGGTGAGCTCGCGCAAGGCCGGCTCCAGCACGTTCTGCACGTCGAACCCCGCCTGGTAGCGCGCCCCCAGCCAGCCCGCCGCCGGCCCGAGGCGCCAGTCGCCGTCCTCGCGCTGCACCATGAAGCCGGACTGCGCCAGCGTGCGCGCCAGGCGCAGCACGGTGGTCTTGTGCAACCCGCAGCGGCGGCTCAGCTCTGCGAGCGGCAGATGCGATTCGCCCAGGGAGAACGCCTCCAGCAACTGGAGGGCGCGCGTCACGGCGATGACCCCACCGGTTTCTTTCGCCATGGCTGAAGAGGAGGACCTCGGGGCGGCGGATGCGGCCTCGACAAGCCCCTGCGGCGGTGTAGATGAGGCGTTCGGGTTGCCGCCTATTGCGTTGCTCATGGTGCAATATGTTTCGCTGTATGAAACTATATTGTATGGGTTGAAACGTTTTCGTAAAGTCTTGGCAACGCCTGGGAACAAGGCGCGACAGGCCCATCACAACGGAGACAAACCATGCCAACTTTCTCGCTGACCCGGCGCGCCCTGGGCGCACCTTTGTCCATCGCCCTGCTGGGCATGGCGGTTCTGGCCTTTTCTGCCGGCACTGCGCAAGCGCAGTCCGGCTACCCGACCAAGCCAATCCGCCTGATCGTGCCGTTCCCGCCCGGCGGCGGCACCGACATGATCGCGCGCACCGTGGCGCAGAAGCTGACCGAGCAGCACAAGTGGAATGTGGTGGTGGACAACCGCCCTGGGGCGGGCGGCAACCTGGGTGTGGATACCGTGGCCAAGTCGGCGCCCGATGGCTACACGCTGGTGATGGGCCAGACCAGCAACCTGGCCATCAACCCCTCGCTGTATGCCAAGCTGCCCTACGACCCCTTGAAGGATCTGGTCCCGGTGGCGCTGGTGTCGTCGGCCCCCATCGTGATGGCCGCGCCCGCCAACTCGCCTTACAAGACGTTCGCCGATGTGGTCGCCGCCGCCAAGGCCAAGCCGGACGGCATCACTTTGGGTTACTCCGGCAACGGCACCGTCGCCCATCTGGCCGGTGAACTGGCAGAGAACGCCGCCGGCATCAAGTTGCGCCACGTGCCCTACAAGGGCGCGGCCCAGGCCATGACCGACCTGGTGGGAGGGCAGATCGACCTGTACATGTCGGCCGTGCCCACGCTGTTGGGGCAGGTGCGCAATGCCAAGCTGCGTGCGGTGGTGATCACGTCGCTCAAGCGATCCGACCAGTTGCCGCAGACGCCCACGCTGGCCGAGTCGGGCTACAAGGATTTCGAGGCCGCTTCCTGGTATGGCGTGCTGGCCCCGGCCGGCACGCCCGCCCCCATCGTGCAGCAGTTGAACAAGGCCATCAACCAGGCGCTGGCGCAGCCCGACGTGGCGGAAAAGCTCCGCTCCGAAGGCGGTGATGTGCTGGGCGGCACCCCCGAAAAGTTCGGCGCGCTGCTGAAGTCCGAAGTGCCCCGCTGGGCCAAGATCGTCAAGGACTCGGGCGCCAGCCTGGATTGACGCGGCGCCCCGCAACGCCTTATTTCCCACGCCCATCGAGCCCTCGCCATGCACTGCGAAAGCTTTGCCACGCCTGTGCGTTTCTCGGCCGGTAGCGCCGAGCCGCGCACGGTGCTGCCGAAAGACGCCTGCGACTGCCACGTGCATGTCTATGACGGCCGCTTTCCCGCTGCACCGGGCGCCAGGCTGCTGCCGCCGGACGCCTCGGCGCAGGACTACCGCGCGCTCCAGCAACGCATCGGCACCGCGCGCACCGTGCTGGTCACACCCTCGACCTATGGCACCGACAACCGCTGCATGCTCGAAGGCCTCGCGGCGCTGGGCCCGCAGGCGCGTGGCGTGGCGGTGATCGACGGCGGCGAGAGCGACGCCCAACTGCAGCACCTGCATGACGCCGGCGTGCGCGGCGTGCGCCTGAACCTGTCGCTCGGCGTATCGGGCACCGTGCAATCGCTGATGCCGCTGGCCTGCCGCATCGCGCCGCTGGGCTGGCACCTGCAATTGCTGATGGCGCCGGATCTGCTGGCGACGCAGGGCGACGTGCTGCGCCGGCTGCCCGTTCCATTGGTCTTCGACCACTTCGGCCGCATTTCGCCGGCGCAGGCCGGGCAACATCCCGCACACGCGCTGCTGCAGGACCTGCTGCAGCGCGGACAGGCGTGGATCAAGCTGTCCGGCGGCTACATCGTGAGCGAACACCACTCGCCCGAAGACCCCGCCCTCGATGCGCTGGCCGCGAGCTACCTGCGCTGCGCGCCCGAGCGCGTGGTCTGGGGCAGCGATTGGCCCCACGCCACCGCATCGTCCGGTGCGCACCCCATGCCGGACGACGCCCGACAGGTGGATCGGCTCGTCGACTGGGCCGGCCAGACCGGCGATGCGGCCATCCTGCATCGCGTGCTGGTGGACAACCCCGCCGCGCTGTACGGCTTCACGCCGCCTTCCTCTTTCGCCTGACCCACAAGAGACAAGCCCATGACCACCTCGATCCCTTCTTCTCCAAAGGCCCGGCTCGCACGCCGCAGCCTGCTGGCCACCGCAGGCGCCGCGCTGCTCGGCCCGCTGCTCACCTGCCCCGCGCTGGCGCAGGGCGACTGGCCTGCCGGCAAGATCATCACCTGGGTGGTTCCGTACCCGCCGGGCGGCAGCACCGATGTGCTCGGCCGCAATGTGGCGCAGCGCGTCGGCGCAGCGCTGGGCACGAACGTGATCGTGGACAACAAGGCCGGTGCCACGGGCACCATCGGCGCGGCGTTCGTCGCCAAGGCGCCGCCGGATGGCTACACCCTGCTGGGCACCTCCATCGGTCCCCAGGCCATCGCGCCGCACCTCATGGGAAGGCTGCCCTATGACCCGATCGGCGGTTTCGAGCCCGTGATCACCATCGGCACCATTCCGCACATCCTCGTGGTCGGCGCCAACCAGCCGTTCAGGACCGTGGCCGATCTGGTGGCTGCGGCCAAGGCACAGCCCGGCAAGCTGGCATTCGCCTCCGGCGGCAACGGCACCATCCTGCAGATGCAGGGGGAGTTGCTGCAGCAGCAGTCGGGCGCGCGCTTCATCCACGTGCCTTACAAGGGCGACACCCCGGCGCTGCAGGACACGCTGGCTGAACAGGTTCAATTCATGTTTGCGCCTGCCGCGGCTGCATTGCCGCATGTGCAGGGGGGCAAGCTGCGCGCGCTGGCCGTCACGTCGGCGCAGCGCCTGAAGTCCCTGCCGTCCGTGCCCACCATGGGCGAAGTCGGCATGAACGACTTTGTCGTCGAGCAGTGGCAGGCCGTGTTTGCACCAGCCAAGACCCCCGCCGCCATCGTGCAGCGCCTGAACCAGGAGATCGGCAACGCGCTGAAGGACCCGGGCGTGGTCGCGCTGGCCGACAAGCTGGGCGTCACGCTGGTCGGCGGCACGCCCCGGCAACTGGGCGATCTGCAGAAGGCCGACTCCGCCAAGTGGGCCAAGGTCATCCAGGACAGAAACATCAAGGCCGAGTGAGGTCGCTGCAGGCCAGTGTTTTCTTCCGTTTTTCTATTTCTTCCCAACCCCGCTGGAACCACCATGAGCCAACTCCCAGAAGTCATCCGTGACATCGAGCGCGTCAGCGCCGAGGTCGTCGCCAAGGCCGCGACCTTCCAGGCCGCCATCCTGTCCGATGTGGCAGGACGCCGCGGCACCATGCATGCCCGCGTGGCGCCCGTCCACCAGGACATGAAGGTGGCCGGTCCCGCCTTCACGGTCGAAGTGCGCCCGGGCGACAACCTGATGATCCACGCGGCCATCGCGCTGGCGAAACCGGGCGATGTGCTGGTCATTGACGGCAAGGGCGACCAGACCGCCGCGCTCATGGGCACGCTGATGCTCAGCGCCTGCAAGAAGATCGGCCTGGCCGGCGTGATCGTGGACGGTGCGATCCGCGACAAGCTGGAACTGCTGGAACTCGGTTTTCCGGTGTTCAGCGCTGGTTTCAATCCTGCCGGCCCCACCAAGTACGTGCCGGGCCGCATCAACCATCCCATCTCGGCCGGCGGCGCAGTGGTGAACCCGGGCGACCTGGTGGTGGGCGATGCCGATGGCGTGGTGGTCATCGAGCGTGCCAAGGCGCCCGCCATGATGGCGCTGGCCGACAAGAAGGTGGCCGATGAGGCCGCGCGCATCGAGGCGATTGCCCGTGGCGATACGGCCTCCAAATGGCTGCCCGCCGCGCTGCGCGCCGCCGGCGTGCTGAAGGAAGGGGAATCGCTGTGAGCGCCATCCTCGTGACCGGCGCCGATCTGGCGCAGCAGGCACTCGACCTGCTTCAGGATTTCGAGATCGTGTATGCCGGCAAGACACCCACCGAAGACGACCTGGTGGCGCTGTGTCGGCAGCATGACCCGGTGGCCATCATCGTGCGCTACGGCAAGGTGGGCGCCGCCGTGATGGACGCGGCGCCATCGCTCAAGGTGATCTCCAAGCACGGCAGCGGCACCGATACCATCGACAAGGTGGCCGCCAAGGCCCGTGGCGTAGAGGTCGTGGCCGCTGCAGGTGCCAACGCCGCGGCGGTGGCCGAGCAGGCGCTGGCCCTGTTGCTGGCCTGTGCCAAGTCGGTGGTGCAACTCGATGCCCGCATGCACGCCGGCCACTGGGACAAGGCCACGCACAAGAGCCTGGAACTGGGTGGGTGCACGGTGGGCCTCGTGGGCCTGGGCGCCATTGGCCTGCGCTTCGCCAGGATGGCCGATGCGCTGGGCATGCGCGTGATCGGCTTCGATCCCTTCGCCAAGGACCTGCCGGCCTTCGTGCAGAGCGTGGACCTGGCGACGATCTGGCGCGAGTCCGACGCGATTTCGCTGCACTGCCCGCTGACCGACGATAACCGCGGCATGCTGAATGCCGCCACGCTGGCACAGTGCAAGCGCGGCGTGATCGTGGTGAACACCGCGCGTGGCGGACTCGTCGACGAACCTGCCCTGCTGGCTGCCGTGCGATCGGGCCAGGTGATGGCGGCGGGCCTGGACAGCTTCGCCGTGGAGCCCATGGTGGCCAACCACCCGTTCCAGGGCGAGCCACGCTTCATCCTGAGCCCGCACATCGGCGGCGTGACGGGCGATGCCTACGTGAACATGGGCGTGGGGGCTGCCAAGAACCTGCTGGAGGTGTTGGCTCGCGCCCCGGCTGCCGTTGCCGCAGCCTCGTAACCAAGACCCGAGGCTGGGCACGCCAGCGTTGCGTGTCCGCTTTTCCCCGACCGGTGTGGGATGCCGGTTGCGCCGGAACAAGAAGCCGCCGCCAGTGCGGCCCCTGACAGGAGACATTCAATGAGCGAGAGTTTCGAAACCAGAATGCTGGCAGCGCCGGTGCGCAAGGCGCTGGCGGTTGCGCTGTGCATGGTGTCCGCCACCTGTTTCGCGCAGGCCGGTGGCTATCCTTCCAAGCCCGTGAAGCTGGTGGTGGGATTTGCGGCAGGCGGCCCCACCGACGTGGTGGCCAGGGCGTTTGCTGACCACGCCAGCCGCGCGCTGGGCCAGCCATTCATCATCGACAACAAGCCGGGTGCCAACACCATCCTGGCTGCACAGGCGGTGGTCAGCGCGCCGGCCGATGGCTACACGCTGCTGTTCGGTGCGACCAACCACACGATGATTCCCGGGCTGTACAGCAACCGGGTGAAGTTCGATGCGGTGCGCTCCTTCCGTCCGCTGTGCACGGTGGCGACCAGCCCGACGGTGCTGGTGGTCGGGCCGGGCTTGCCGATGAAGTCGTTGGCCGATTACATGGCCAAGGCCCGCAAGGAGCCCGGCCGCATCACTGCCGGAACGGCTGGCATCGGCAGCTCGGGCCACTTCGCGACCGAGATGTTCGCCCGCGCCAATGGCCTGCAGCTCAACCATGTGCCTTACAAAGGCGCCGCACCGGTGGTGACGGACCTGATGGGCGGCCAGCTCGACAGCTCCTTCGCCACGCTGGGCTCGGTCCTGCCGCAGATCCGCAGTGGCAAGCTGGCGGCGTTGGCGGTGGCGTCTCCACAGCGTTCCGGCCTGCTGCCCGACGTCGCCACCTTCGCGGAATCGGGGGGTGGCAACTACTCGGCCGACGCATGGTACGGCGTGCTGGCGCCCGCCGGCGTTCCCGAGCCGGTCGCGCAGGCGCTGGAACGCGTGGCCGCTGACTTCGCCAAGAGCGAGGTTGCTGCCGAGAAACTGCGTGGCCTGGGATTGGACGCCGAGTCCACCTGTGGCGCTGCCTTCGTGGCGCGGGTCGGGCGTGAAGTGGCCACCTATACGCAGATTGCCCTCGACCTGAATCTCAAGGCCGACTGACCACCGGCGTGCCTTCCAACGCAACTGTCCTGGGCCCGCGCCGCGTGGCTCGCGGCGGGTTGCGGTTGCTTTTTCTCTGTCGCTTTGCCATTCGAACCAGGAGACCTCATGCGTGCTTTTGTCATCTCCCCCCTGATCGCCGCCTGCGCCCTTGCCGCCACCGTGGCACAGGCCGCTTTCCCGGACCGTCCGATCACGATCGTCGTGCCCTACGCCCCGGGTGGTGCTGCCGATGCCGTGGCCCGTGTGCTGGCCACGCGCATGGGCGCCCGGCTGGGTGCCAGCGTGATCGTGGACAACAAGGCCGGCGCCAGCGGCACGATCGGCGGGAGCTATGTGGCCAAGGCCACTGCCGACGGCTACACCATGCTGTACGACGCCACGCCGTATTCCATCAATCCGCACCTGTTCCCCAAGATGCCTTACGCCAGCACGGCGTTGCAGCCGCTGTCCCTGGTACTGCTGGCTCCGAACGCGCTGATCGTGAAAGCCGACTCGCCCTTCAAAAACGTGAATGACCTGATCGCTAAGGCGAAAGCCGAGCCTGGCAAGCTGAACTTCGCGTCGGGCGGCAGCGGCACCGTGCAGCGGCTGGCGGCGGAGCTGTTCCGCCAGAAGCTGCAATTGGACATGGTGCACGTGCCCTACAAGAGTGGTGGCCCCGCCATTGCCGATGTGATGGGCGGGCAGGTGGACTTCATGTTCGGCACCATCGCGGCCTCGTACCCGCTGGTGTCGGGCAGCAAACTGCGTGCACTGGCGGTATCGGCCCCCGAGCGGTCCAAGCGCCTGCCCGATGTGCCCACGGTGGCCGAGACCGTCATTCCCGGCTATGAGGCCTATGAATGGAACGGCGTGTTCCTGCCTGCGGGCACGCCCGAGCCGGTGGCCGCCAAGCTGCAGCAGGCACTGGTCGAGGTACTGAAGGAAGACGAGGTGAAGCAGCGCCTCGCGGATCTGGGCGCCCAGGCGATCGGTTCCACGCCCGCGGAGTTCGTCACCTTCCTCAAGAAGGAAGACGCCAAGTGGGGCGAGGTGGTACGCAAAGGCGACATCAAACTGGACTGATGGGCACCATGCACCTGCCTGTGATTTCCGCACCAGTGCCGCATTCCATGGGCGTGAGCCGCCCGTTGCGCTTGCTGCCCGCGATGGCATGCGACAGCCACATGCACATTTTCGATCCGCGTTTTGCACCGTCGGTGCACTGGAAGCGCTTGCCCCCCGATGCACCGGTGGCTGCCTACCGTCGGCTGCAGCAGCGCCTGGGCACGGCGCGTTCGGTGGTGGTGACGCCTTCCACCTATGGCACGGACAACGCCTGCACGCTGGATGCCCTGAAGCAGCTCGGCGACATCGCGAGGGGCGTGGCGGTCGTGGGCACGAACGTGAGCGATGACGAGCTGGAACACCTGGCCGCGCGCCGCGTGTGCGGCCTGCGGGTGAACTTCGTATCGCCGCAGTCCTGGGGTGCGACCACGCCCGAGATGCTCACCACGCTGGCGAGCCGGGTCGCGCGCCATCCGCACTGTGGTGGCTGGCACATCCAGGTCTTCGCGGATGCGGAGCAGATCGTCGCACTGCGGCCGGTGCTGCAGGCGTTGCCCGTGCCGCTGGTGATCGACCATCTGGGCCGCATCGACCCGGCGGAAGGCCCGTCCGCGCAGGCCTACGGCGTGCTGCGCAGGCTGCTCGACGGGGGCAACACCTGGGTCAAGCTCTCCGGCGCCTACATGCGTTCCACGGTGCGAGGCCCGAGTTACGCCGACACGCTGCCTCTGGGCCGCGCGCTGGTGCAGGCCGTGCCCGAGCGGCTGGTATGGGGCAGCGACTGGCCCCACACCACCGAGCCGCCCGGCACGGTGAACGATGCCGATCTGGTGGATCTGCTGCAAGCCTGGACAGGGTCCCATCCCATGGCAATGGACCGCATCCTGGTGGACAACCCTGCGCAGCTGTACGGGTTCGAAGCCGTCTGAAAATCGCATTCCGTTTACCGTCCTGGCCCAGGATTTCGCCGGGACGGGCCCTTTTTCAAAGAAAGCCGATCCCATGTTCTTGCTACAGGCCCCACAGGTCCGTGAACTGGAGCCGTTCACCTCGTTGCCCGATGCGTTCCGCCGCCGGGCGCGCAGCGCATGGGCCGATGCCAACCGCGGCGGCACCATCACCGATTCATTCCTCGAAGGCCCGGTGTTCGATACCGCCGGCCACCTGTATGTGACCGACATTCCATGGGGGCGCATCTTCCGCATCGACACGCAGGGCGGCTGGAGCCTGGTCGCCGAGTACGACGGCGAACCCAATGGCATGAAGTTCCTGGACGCCGGCACGTTGCTCATCACCGATTACAAGAACGGCCTGGTGCGACTGGATGTGGCGAGCGGCACCATAACGCCTTACCTGGAGCGCCGAAACAGCGAGCGCTTCAAGGGCGTGAACGATCTGGTGTTCGATGCCGAAGGCAACCTGTACTTCACCGACCAGGGGCAAAGCGGCCTGCACGACCCGTCGGGCCGCCTGTACCGCCTGCGTCCGAACGGCCAGCTCGATCTGCTGCTGAACAATGTCCCCAGTCCCAACGGCGTGGCACTGTCGCCGGATGGCCGCGTGCTTTACCTGGCCGTGACGCGTGGCAACTGCGTGTGGCGCGTCCCGCTGTTGCCCGACGGGAGCGTGGCCAAGGTGAGCCAGTTCTTCACCTCCTACGGCCCGAGCGGCCCGGACGGACTGGCGGTGGATGCACTGGGCCGTCTGCTCGTGGCCAATCCCGGTCTTGGCTGGGTCTGGGTACTCAATGGCCGGGCCGAGCCGGTGCAGGTGCTGCGCGGTGTGCCGGGAAGCTCCACCACCAACATGGCGTTCGGCGGAGCCGACCTGGCCAAGCTTTATGTGACCGACTCCACCCACGGGCGCATCCTGTGTACCAGCATGGACGCACCGGGGCTGCCACTGCACGCGGACGCAGCGCGCGGCGGCTGATCTGACAGAGCCAGGAGGCGGGGCAGGGCGTGCAGTGGAGTGCAGTGAAAAAACATGCGGCGCCCGCTTGCCGCGCGCTCTTTGATGAGGAGTCGGTCATGGCTGATCATTTCGAAAAACTATTCCAGGCATGTGATTAATTGCCTTTTCCGGCGGGAGTCTTTTCTCTAGCATTCACCCATCAATCAGCCGCAAGAGGAATGCCCCATGAGCCAAGAGACCAAGTGCCCGTTCCATGCCGCCGCCGTCAATGGTGGAACCCTCAACAAGGACTGGTGGCCCAACCAGTTGCGCGTGGACCTGCTGCATCAGCATTCGTCCAAGTCCGACCCCCTGGGCAGCAGCTTCAACTACGCCGAAGAGTTCAAGAAGCTCGACTACGAAGCCCTGAAGAAAGACCTGCGCGCGCTCATGACCGACTCGCAGGACTGGTGGCCGGCCGACTTCGGACACTACGGCCCGCAGTTCATCCGCATGGCGTGGCACGCCGCCGGCACCTACCGCACGGGCGACGGCCGTGGCGGTGCGGGCCGTGGGCAGCAGCGCTTCGCGCCGCTCAACAGCTGGCCCGATAACGTCAACATCGACAAGTCGCGCCGCCTGCTCTGGCCCATCAAGCAAAAATACGGTCAAAAAATTTCCTGGGCCGACCTGCTGGTGCTGACCGGCAACGTCGCGCTGGAAACCATGGGCTTTCGGACTTTCGGCTTCGCCGGCGGCCGTGAAGACACGTGGGAACCCGACCTGGACGTGTACTGGGGCAGCGAGAAGACGTGGCTGGGCGGCGATGCCCGCTATGGCAAGGGCACTCCCGGCGACGGCACCTTGGTGGCCGACCCCGCCATGCACGGCCAGGAAACCGACCGCACGGACAGCCAGGGGCGGAACCTGGAGAACCCCCTCGCCGCGGTCCAGATGGGCCTGATCTATGTGAACCCGGAAGGCCCCGAAGGCAATCCCGACCCGATCGCCGCCGCGCACGACATCCGAGAAACATTCGGCCGCATGGCGATGGACGACGAGGAAACCGTGGCCCTGATCGCCGGCGGCCACACCTTCGGCAAGACCCATGGGGCCGGTGCCGCCGACCATGTGGGGGCTGAGCCCGAAGCCGCAGGCATCGAGCAGCAGGGCCTGGGCTGGGCCAGCAGCTTCGGCTCCGGCAAGGCCGGCGATGCGATCACCAGCGGCCTGGAAGTGACCTGGACCACCACGCCCGCGCAGTGGAGCAACAACTTCTTCGAGAACCTGTTCAAGTACGAATGGGAACTCACCAAGAGCCCGGCCGGCGCGCACCAATGGCAGGCCAAGAACGCCGAAGCCATCATTCCCGACGCGCACGACCCCACCAAGAAGCGCATGCCGACCATGCTGACCACCGACCTGTCACTGCGCATGGACCCGGCCTATGAAAAAATCTCGCGCCGTTTCCTGGACAACCCCCAGGCCTTCGCCGAAGCCTTCGCGCGGGCCTGGTTCAAGCTCACGCACCGCGACATGGGGCCGCGCGCGCGCTACCTCGGCCCCGAAGTGCCGAAGGAAGTGCTGATCTGGCAAGACCCCGTTCCCGCGGTGGACCATCCGCTGGTCGATGCGTCCGATGTGGCGGCCCTCAAGGCACAGGTCCTGGCCTCCGGCCTGTCGGTGTCCGAACTGGTGGGTACGGCCTGGGCTTCGGCATCCACCTTCCGCGGTTCGGACAAGCGCGGCGGGGCCAATGGCGCCCGCATCCGCCTGGCGCCGCAAAAGGACTGGGACGTCAACCAGCCGGCGCAACTGGCCCGGGTGCTCCAGGTGCTTGAAGGCATCCAGAGCGACTTCCATCGCGGCGCCGCAGGGGGCAAGCGCATCTCGCTGGCCGACCTGATCGTGCTGGCAGGTGCGGCGGGCGTGGAGCAGGCGGCCAAGAGCGCGGGCGTCGAGGTGACGGTACCGTTCTCCCCGGGCCGCACCGATGCGCGGCAGGACCAGACCGACGTGGAATCGTTCGCAGTGCTCGAGCCCGTGGCAGACGGTTTCCGCAATTACCAAAAGCGCCGCTACAGCGTGCCTGCCGAGGTGCTGCTGATCGACAAGGCCCAGCTGCTGACGTTGACTGCGCCCGAGCTGACGGTACTGATCGGCGGGCTGCGTGCGATCAACATCAATGCCAACGGAACCCGCCACGGTGTCCTGACCGCAACGCCTGGCGCGCTCACCAACGACTTCTTCGTCAACCTGCTCGACATGGGCACAGAGTGGAAGGCATCGGCCCAGGACGCCGGGGTGTTCGAAGGCCGCGACCGCAAGACCGGCGAGGTCAAGTGGACCGGCACGCGCGTGGACCTCGTGTTCGGCTCCAACGCCCTGCTGAGGGCGCAGGCCGAGGTGTATGCCGGGGCGGACGCCAAACGCAAGTTCGTGGACGACTTCGTTGCGGCCTGGACCAAGGTCACCGAACTCGATCGCTTCGATCTGGCCTGACCTGCCGCGTCGGCTCTGCTGAGCCGGCGCGCTTTCTCCGGGAAAAGCCCGCGGCTTCGACGCCGCGGGCTTTTTCGCATCCGCGTGCGGCAAAGGAGCCCTTTTGGGCGCGGGGAAGGCCTGCGCGCCCTAAACTTGCTGCATCGCACAAAAAGCGGGAGATGGAATGCATTTCGACATCGTGATCGTTGGCGGCGGCGCGGGCGGCCTGGAATTGGCGGCACGCCTCGGGCGGGGCCTGGGGCCCCGGGTAGGGCGGGAAAAGGTGCTGCTGGTCGACCGCAGCCCGTTCCACATCTGGAAGCCCACGCTGCACGAGGTGGCCGCCGGCACGCTCGATGCGCACCAGGAAGGGCTGTCCTACACCGTGCTGGCCCGGCGCAACCATTTCAGTTTTGCCATGGGCGAGATGGCGGCCCTCGACACCGAGCGCAAAGGCATCACCTTGTCGGAGATTCGCGATGCGCAGGGTGAAGCCGTGGTGCCCCGGCGCACCGTGAGCTACACGCGCCTGGTGCTGGCGATCGGCAGCGGCTCCAATGCCTTCGGCACGCCTGGCGTGGAGCACGCGTACCTGCTGGAGAACGTGCGCGATGCGCAGCGTTTCCATGCCGACTGGCTGGCCGCGTGCGCCCGTGCTTCTTTCTCCGAGAGCCGTGCGCTGGGCGTGGCCATCGTGGGCGGTGGGGCGACCGGGGTGGAACTGTCGGCCGAACTGCTGGAGGCCCATGCCGAACTGCAGGAAAGCATGGGCGATGGCCAGCGCTTTCGGCTCGACATCACGCTGGTGGAAGGCGGCCCGCGCATCCTGGGTGGCCTGCCCGAAAAGATCTCGGCCCAGGCCCGGCTGGCGCTGGAGCGCAAGCAGGTCAACGTGCGCACCGGCACGCGTGTGACCGAGGTGCGCCGTGGCGCGCTGGTCACCTCCGAAGGCAGCATTCCCGCCGAAATGATCGTGTGGGCCGCGGGCATCAAGGCTGCTGATGCCAATGCCCGCATGGGGCTGGCCGTGAACGGTCTGAACCAGTTCGTGGTGGACGACCGCCTGCGCACCTCGGTGCCCGGCGTCTATGCATTCGGCGACTGCGCCGCCTGCCCGTGGGAGGGAGGCAAGACCGTTCCGGCGCGGGCCCAGGCCGCGCACCAGCAAGCCGACTACCTGGCCAAGGTGCTCGGCGCGATGCTGCGCGAGCGCGAAGTGACCGAGGCGTTCGTGTACCGCGACTTCGGCTCGCTGGTGTCGTTGGGCGATAACAAGGGCGTGGGCAACCTCATGGGCGGCCTGATGGGACGCAACTTCTTCGTGGAAGGCCTCATCGCGAAGTGGATGTACATCTCCTTGCACTTGAATCACCACCGGGCCATCCTGGGCCTGGGCAAGACGGCTGTGCTCGCCCTGGCGCGGCTGCTGCAGCAGCGCGTGTCCGGACGGCTGAAGCTCCACTGAGCGCGTGGCTGCAAGGAGCTGGGCAGGCATGCCGGTTCCGACCCGGCCGCCCGCCACCGTCCTGCGGCCCGCTTGCGCGCCTTACTTGGGGGTATAGGTGATCTTCGTTACCTCGTAAGTCGAGGGCCTGCCGTTGGAGCTGGACGTGGCGATCTTGATCGTCCGGCCCTGGTAAGGGCCTTCTGCGACCACCCAGGTCTGGAAGTTGGCCACGACGCGCCCGGTCGGCCCCACCGTGACGAAGTCGTTGTTGAATTTGCAGACGTTGAAGGTACCCATGGCGGTCTGCAGCGACTCCCTGCCCACGTACGTGAACTGGTCTTCCACGGTTTCCGAATAGGAGCTGGGCGCCGAGCCCGCCTTGGGCACGATCGTGAACTGGTTCTTGTGGTCCCGCTGGACGGTCTGGCCGGGCTGCATGTCCAAGGGCGTGGACACGGGTGGATCGTAGACCTGCGTCAGTACCTGGGTGGACGTGTCGGAGACAACGCCGTACGCCAGTTCGCTGCTGGCCGTGCGGTCGCGGAACAGCCGGTTGTTGCCCAGGGAACCGGTGGACTGCGGCGTGAACATGACTGGTTTCGCGCCGGCAAAATCCTGCCGGCCTCCGGTCGTCGTGGTGCTGGTGGTCGTGAGGTCGGGTTGCCCGTCCATCTTCGTGAGGCCCTCTTCGATGAGCACCGTTCCTTCGTTGAAATCCGCCGCGTTGTAGCAGGCGGCGGAACTCCCGCTCGAAGGTGCGGGTGCCGGCGTGGGGGCCGGTGCTGGAGCGGGTGACGGTGCCGGCGATGGCGATGGCGATGGGGCTGGCGTGGGCGCTGGAGCTGGGGTGCCGCCGGGCGGCGTGGTCACGTCGCCCCCACCTCCACCACCGCCGCATGCGGTCAGGGACGCGGCGGTCAATGCGGCGAGGGCTGCGAAAGCGGCGGTAGCGCGGAATGAATGGAAACTGGCGGGCATGGGGTCTCGGGATGGGTCGCCGCTCCGCGGCGCCGCGCACCATGCGCCGCACCGCCGACTGGCAGGTTGGGATGTGGAGACGGTATCCGTGGCCTCCTTGCCGCGGTACCCCACCCAGGGAGCGCAGATGAAAGCAAGTGTTAGTAGGGATATCCCTGATGGCCGACCGTCATCCCGCCATGAGCTTTTGCACCAGGTCGGCCGCCGTGGAGGCTGCGTATTTGCGCATGAGGCGCGCGCGGTAGATCTCCACCGTGCGGTGGCTGATGTCGAGCGCACGGCCGATCTCCTTGGAGGTCAGGCCGTCCAGCAGCCGCGCCGCCACCTCGCGCTCGCGTCCGGTCAGTTCGGCCTTGACCGAGCGCTGCGAGCTGAGGTCTTCGAAACTCCAGATGCCCGATTCGTGCGGGGTTTCGCGATTGAGCGCCCGGCCCGATACATGGCACCAGAACACCTCGCCGCTGGCCCGCTTCATGATGCGGTTGTCGGCATAGTGGCCCCGCGCATTCAGGATGGGCTCCATGTGCTTGCCCAGGCGCTCGTATTCGTCCGCGCTGGGATACAGAATCCGGAAAGACTGTCCGATCAGCACCTCGCGCGAGGCGCCGAACATCTCGCACACCTGGCGATTGCAGTCGACCATGGTGCGGTTGCGCGAAATGACCAGACCCACCGGGGCCATTTCGAAAGCGAGGCGGTAATCGGCGACATCCATGGAAGTATTTAGGGAGAACTACGTAGCGGGGTACGTAGTATCGTAGCGGCCATCCAACCTGATGTTGAGGAGTCTCCAATGAACAAGCTTTTTCCCACCGCGGCCGAGGCGCTCAAGGGCGTCGTGGCCGGCGGCCAGATGCTGGCCGTCGGCGGCTTCGGGCTCTGCGGCATTCCCGAGGCGCTGATCGACGCCCTGCGCGACAGCGGCGTCAAGGACCTCACCGTCATCTCCAACAACGCCGGTGTGGACGGCTTCGGCCTCGGCAAGCTGCTGGAAACGCGCCAGATCAAGAAGATGATCTCTTCCTACGTGGGCGAGAACAAGGAATTCGAGCGCCAATACCTTGCGGGCGAGCTGGAGCTGGAATTCACGCCGCAGGGCACGCTGGCGGAGAAGCTGCGGGCGGGAGGCGCCGGCATTCCGGCCTTCTTCACCAAGACCGGCGTCGGCACCATGGTGGCCGAGGGCAAGGAACTGCGCGAATTCGACGGCGAAACCTATGTGATGGAGCGCTCGCTGGTGCCCGATGTGTCGCTCGTCAAGGCCTGGCGCGCCGACAAGTCCGGCAACCTGCAGTTCCGCCTGACCGCGCGCAACTTCAACCCCGCGGCCGCCACGGCCGGCAAGGTCTGCATCGTCGAGGTGGAGGAGGTCGTGGAGACGGGCGACATCGCGCCGGACGATGTGCACCTGCCTGGCATCTACGTGCACCGTATCGTGCACAACCCCAACCCCGAAAAGCGCATCGAAAAGCGCACCGTGACCGCCGCGCCCGTCGATGTGGCCGCTGCCAAGGTCGAGGCCCAGGCCGTGATCGCGCAGGCCGCTGCCACCAGCGAAGCCGTGCCCACGGTGACGGTGCCCGTCAACAAGAAAGAAGGAGCCTGAGATGCCCTGGACCCAAGATCAGATGGCCGCGCGCGCGGCACAAGAACTCGAAGACGGCTTCTACGTGAACCTGGGGATCGGCATCCCCACGCTGGTGGCCAATTTCACGGGCGACAAGGAAGTGTGGCTGCAGTCGGAGAACGGCATGCTGGGCATCGGCCCGTTCCCCACCGAAGACGCCGTGGACGCCGACCTCATCAATGCCGGCAAGCAGACCGTCACCACCATCAAGGGCTCTTCCATCTTCGGCAGCGACCAGTCGTTCGCCATGATTCGGGGCGGCAAGATCAACCTGTCGATCCTCGGCGCCATGCAGGTGAGCGAGAAGGGCGATCTGGCCAACTGGATGATCCCCGGCAAGATGGTCAAGGGCATGGGGGGGGCGATGGACCTGGTGGCCGGCGTCAAGCGCGTCATCGTGCTCATGGAGCATGTGGCGCGCAAGAAGGACGGCACCGAAGACCTCAAGATCCTGCCCCAGTGCACGCTGCCCCTCACCGGCGTGGGCGTGGTGGACCGCATCATCACCGACCTGGCCGTGATGGACGTCACGCCCAAGGGGCTGCAGGTGGTCGAACTTGCGCCGGGCGTGACTTTCGAAGCGCTGCAGGCCAAGACAGGCGTCACGTTGCTGCCGGCCTGAGGCTGTCCTGTCGGCACGCCGGACAGGCGGGCAAGCGGCCCGGGTCTTGATGGCCCAGGGGCTTTCCGGTGGGCCGCCACAGGCAACCGCCACCAGCGCTGCCCAAGCCCGAGGGCAGGCCGTTGCTAGCACAGCAATGGCCTTCTTTGAATAGGTGGAATCGGCTAAATGTCAGCACAAGTAACAAGGCGGCTGATATGCTGGACCATTGCCGCGCGCGCCAGACGGTCGTCTGCACGTGCTGAACCCTGATCTGTGAAGGACCTGCCATGCTGTCGACCCCCGCTTCCGCCTCTCCCCGCCATGCCACGGGTGCCGCCACCAACGCAGCGGAGTACCTCACCTTTCGTCTGGGGCAGGAGGAATACGGCATCGACATCCTGCGCGTGCAGGAAATCCGCTCGTACGAGCAACCCACCCGCATGGCCCACGCGCCGGACTTCATCAAGGGCGTGATCGATCTGCGCGGCGTGATCGTCCCCATCGTCGATCTGCGGCTGAAGCTGCGCTGCGCGCAGGCCGAGTACACCGATTTCACCGTCGTCATCATCCTCAACGTGGGCGGCACGGTGATGGGCGCCGTCGTGGATGCGGTGGCCGACGTCGTTCCCCTGCAGGCCGAGGCCATCCGGCCGGCGCCGCAGTTCCAGGGCGAGGTGGATTCGGCCTTCGTGACCGGCATTGCCAGCGTCGGCGAGCGCATGCTCATCATGATGGACATCGAATCCCTGCTCAGCAGCGCCGAAATGGGACTGGTGCGCTCAGCTGCCGTGGCGTAGCCCGGCGCCAAGGTCAGGAGCGTATGCTATATTTTTTGTAGCGGTATGCCCTAGTGGATATTGCGCTGGATGGGCTTTTGACTCTTGAATCCGGCGGGCGGTGCCGCCGCCGCGGGCTCAGTTCTGGCCGGGGCGGGCGCCTGCGCTTTCATGCGCTTCGGGTCACCGGCCCGTCTTGAACGGGTTGCGCGACTGCAGTTCCTCCAGATACTGCGCCACGCCTTCCCCCTCGCGCTCCAGGAACCGGTCCACCGCCTCGGCAAAAGCGGGATGGGCGAGCCAGTGGGCGCTCGTGGCCTGCACCGGCAGCAGGGCCCGTGCCATCTTGTGCTCGCCTTGGGCGCCGCCCTCGAAGCGCTGCACGCCATGCGCGATGCACCACTGCAGCGGCTGGTAGTAGCAGGCCTCGAAATGCAGGCAGTCCACCCGCTCCAGCGCTCCCCAGTAGCGGCCGAATGCCACCAGTTCCGGGCCTTTTGTGCCTTGTGCCCTAGTATCGCTTGCCCCAACTGCTATCAAACTGCTAGCAATGGGGTGTCCGCCGCGTTCGGCGATGAACAGCACCCAGGCCTCGGGCATGTCGGCGGCCATGCGGGCGAAGAATTCGCGCGTGAGGTAGGGCGGGTTGCCGTGCTCCAGGTAGGTGCGCTCGTAGCAGCGGTAGAAGAAATCCCAGTCGGCTGTCGTGATGTCGGTGCCCCGTATCCAGCGAAACGCCACGCCCGCGTCGGCCACTCGGCGCCGCTCCTGCCGGATCTTCTTGCGTTTGTCCTGCGACAGGCTGGCCAGGAAATGGTCGAAGGATTTGAACGGCCGTTCGCCGGCAGGCGAGGGCGCTTCGCCGCTCGCGTCGGCCATCGGCCCGGCCCCTTCGCGTGCGGACGGGGTTGCCCCCTCGGCCGGTGAGGCGAGCGCGCCGGCGCCGTGCGGGGGCGCCGCGTTCGTCCAATGAAACTGCACCGTGTGCCGCAGCATCAGCCCCGCCGCCTGCGCGGCCTCGACATCCTGCGGGGCGGTGAACAGCAGGTGCAGCGACGACAGGCCCGCCTCTTCGCACCACTGCACCAGCGCCCGCACCAGCGCATGCCGCGCCGCCGCGTCCACGGCCAGCAACCGCGCTCCGGGCACGGGGGTGAAGGGCACGGCCACGACGGCCTTGGGGTAGTAGTCCATGCCGTGGCGCGCATAGGCACCCGCCCAGCCCTGGTCGAACACGTATTCCCCGTAGGAGTGCGGCTTGGCATACACCGCGCACGCGCCCTGCAGCACCTCCTCCCGCCAGAGCGTGCAGAACACGGGCGTCCAGCCGGTTTCCGGCACCGCGCTGCCGCTGCTGTGCAGCGCCGAAAGGTAGGCGTGGCGCATGAAGGGGGTGGCGTGGGGCTGGGTGGCCAGGAGCGCATCCCAGGCATCGGCGTCCACGTCGTCGGGAGACGGGTGCAGGCGCAGAACGTAGGCGGTATCGGCGGGTTGGGACAAGGCGGCGTGCGGTCGTTGGAGGGGGGACGCCATCATGGCCCAAACCGGGCTTCGCCGCCGCGGGGAGGTATGGCATCCACACCAGTCCGTGTGCCTAAAAAGAGGGCACGGGGACATTCTTTCAGGCCTGACAAGGAGTTAGGACCGCCTTACAGGGCAAGCCACGACTTATCCACAGAGTTTTCCAGTGCCCGCGGGGATAACGCAGGGCCTTGTGGCGCAAGGCGCCATCGTGCAGGACGCGGGTGACATAATCGTTCGAGTCCTTTTTCCATCCCCGTATGCCATTCGTCATCAGCGTTGCCCAGCTCAATTTCGTGGTGGGCGATCTGCCGGGCAATGCCCGCAAGATCATTGCCTGCGCCCAGCAAGCCCATGCCGCCGGCGCGCGCCTGCTGCTCACGCCCGAACTGTCGCTGTGCGGCTATGCCGCCGAAGACCTCTACCTTCGCCCCGCTTTTCTGTCGGGTTGCGAGGATGCACTGGCAACGGTGGCGCGGGAGACGGCGCGGTTCGAGGGCTTGGCCATCGTGGTCGGGCATCCTCAGCGGGCCGAAGCGGATGACGAAGGCCTTTGCTACAACGCGGCCAGCGTGCTGCGCAATGGGGTGGTCGAGCAGACCTACCTCAAGCAGGAACTGCCGAACTACGACGTGTTCGACGAGCGGCGCTACTTCTTGCCAGGCGACGGCACCTGCCTCTTTGACGTGGAGGGCGTGCGCGTCGGCCTGCTGATCTGCGAGGACGCCTGGTTCGAAGGCCCCGCCCGCCGGGCGGCGCAGGCGGGGGCGCAGTTGCTGGTCACCATCAACGCGTCGCCGTTCCACCTGGGCAAAAGCGCCGAGCGCGAGCAGATCATGCGCGAGCGTGTCACGGAGACCGGCCTGCCGCTGGTCTATGCCCACCTGGTCGGCGGCCAGGATGAGGTGCTCTTCGAAGGCCGTTCCTTTGCCCTGCAGTCCAACGGTTTCGTGGCCGCGCGTGCGCCCGGATTCGAGGAAGCCTGCTTTCCGGTCCGCGTGGACGTCGTGCAGGGTGCGATCGAATTGAAGGCCGAGGTCGCGCCGCTGCCCGCGCTGGAGTCCGATCTGTGGAGCGCGCTGGTCATGGGCGTGCGCGACTATGTCGGCAAGAACGGCTTTCCCGGCGCGCTGCTGGGTCTGTCGGGCGGCATCGATTCCGCGCTGGTCCTGGCCATCGCCGTGGATGCGCTGGGCGCTGACAAGGTGCGCGCCGTGATGATGCCTTCGCCCTACACCGCGGACATCAGCTGGATCGACGCGCGCGACATGGCCGAGCGTCTGGGCGTGCGCTACGACGAAATCTCGATCGCCCCGCAATTCGAGGCGTTCAAGGCCGCGCTGGCGCAGGAGTTCGCCGGCCTGTCCGAAGACACTACCGAGGAAAACCTGCAGGCTCGCATCCGCGGCACGTTGCTCATGGCGCTGTCCAACAAATTCGGCGCGGTGGTGCTCACCACCGGCAACAAGAGCGAGATGGCGACGGGCTACTGCACACTCTACGGCGACATGGCCGGAGGGTTTGCCGTCATCAAGGACGTGGCCAAGACGGCCGTGTTCTCGCTGGCGCGCTGGCGCAATGCCAATGACCCCTTTGGAACCGGCGCGCAGCCCATTCCCGAACGGATCATCACGCGCCCGCCGAGCGCCGAACTGCGCCCCGGCCAGAAGGACCAGGACAGCCTGCCGCCCTACGAGGTGCTCGACGCGATCGTCGCACGGTACATGGAAAACGACGAGCCCATCGATGCCATCGTGCAGGCCGGCTATGACCGGGCCGACGTGGAGCGCGTGACGCGCCTCATCCAGCTCAATGAATACAAGCGCCGCCAGGCGCCGGTGGGCATCCGCATCAGCCGCCGCAGCTTCGGCAAGGATTGGCGCTACCCCATCACCAACCGTTTCCGGGCGTGAGCGATCGACGACGACGCGGCCTTGAGCATCCCTCGCATTTCACCTTTCCAGGAGTTTCCGCCATGAAAATGATCACCGCCGTCATCAAGCCCTTCAAACTCGAAGAAGTCCGCGAAGCCCTGGCCGAGTGCGGCGTGACGGGCCTCACCGTCACCGAAGTGAAGGGTTTCGGCCGTCAGAAGGGCCACACCGAGCTGTACCGCGGCGCCGAATACGTGGTGGATTTTTTGCCCAAGGTGAAGGTGGAAGTGGTCGTGAAGACCGACGACGTGGACCGCTGCGTGGACGCCATCGTCAACGTGGCGCGCACGGGCAAGATCGGCGACGGCAAGATCTTCGTCACCGCCGTGGAGCGTGTGGTGCGCATCCGCACGGGCGACCTGGACGAAGCCGCCGTCTGATGGTCGACTGCGCGCCTGGGCGGCTGCGCTGGCTCAGATCACCGCCCGTAACGGAACCTTCTGCGTGGCCTGCATGCCGGCGGCCTCGACCAGGGACTGCAGGAGGCTTTCGTGGTCGGAGGAGGCCGTCATCAGACCCATCTGCCAGTCGCTCATGAGTCCGCTGGCCACGCTGGTCTGCAGAAACGCCATCAGGCCGTCGTAGTAGCCGTCCACATTCAGCAGGCCGATGGGCTTGTCGTGGTAGCCGAGCTGGCGCCACGTCCACACCTCAAACAATTCTTCGAACGTTCCGATGCCGCCTGGAAGGGCCAGGAAAGCGTTGCAGCGCTCGGCCATCATGGCCTTGCGCTCGTGCATCGTCTCGACGATGTGCAGTTCATCGCAATCCCGGTTGGCCAGTTCCTTGTCCACGAGCGCCCGGGGAATCACGCCCAGCACGCGACCACCCGCGCGCCGTGTGGCCTCGGCCACCATGCCCATCAGGCCGCTGCGACCGCCACCGTAGACCAGTTGGCCGCCGTGCCGGCCGATCCATTCGCCGACGGCAATGGCTGATTCGGTGAATAACGGGTTTTCACCTGGGCGGGACCCCAGATAGACGCACAAGGAAAAAGACGGCTCAGCCATGGAAAAACCTCTGAAACAGGGCTGCAGCCCAGACGCCTGAGCACAGCAACACACTCAACAAGACGGCAGCGCTGCCCATGTCTTTGGCGCGCTTGGACAAATCGTGCAACTCGGGACCGATGCGATCGATGGCGGCTTCGATGCCGGAGTTGAGCAGTTCGGTGATCAGCACCAGAACCACCGTGCCGGCGAGCGCCGCAACCTCCAACCAGCCACGGCCCAGCCAGAATGCTGCGGGCAGCAGCACGAAAGCCATGCATGCCTCC
Organism: Acidovorax sp. SUPP950; assembly: GCF_030158935.1. Lineage (NCBI taxonomy): Bacteria > Pseudomonadati > Pseudomonadota > Betaproteobacteria > Burkholderiales > Comamonadaceae > Acidovorax > Acidovorax sp. SUPP950. The sequence continues at coordinate 311,933 of NZ_BQXE01000004.1, forward strand.
AGCCGAAAAGCCTTCTCGCCCCAGCCGGCCTGAAGGCCCTGCAGCGAATATTGTCCGGCATGCCACAGGCGGTGCAGGCCGGTGCGGGCCTTGTGGGGATGGGGTGTGAAGGGGGCAGACATAGGCCACGCATTTTCGCCGGCCTGTGTGGCAGTTATCGCCTCCGGCGAAAGAAGTTGTCGGCTTACTTTTTGGCGTGTTCGAAATGCACGAGCCGCGTGCCGGCCCAGATGTCGTGCCAGAACTGCCGCTCGGGCTGAAACCGGCTCAACAATGCCCAGACCGCCACCCACCCCAGCAGAATGACCGCCGATTCACCACCGGACAGCTGGAACGGCGCCATGGCCGCCAGCGGCGGCAAAAACCACAGCCAGCTCAGCGCGTAACGGGCGAGGGCCCGGGTCTGCGTGATCGGCTGTCCCAGCCGGTCCACCACCCGGATATGCCAGGTCTTCATGGCCAGCGTTTGTCCTCTGGCCCAGAACCAGACGAAATAGATGCCGAAGACAACGAAAAGAAAACCCTGGAGCGCATGGCGGTTGTCCAGCGCATTGCGTGTCTGGCTGAGCGTGCCGAAAAGATAGCCGGCAATGAACACCACCCCGAACATCAGCATGCCCTCGTAGAGCCAGCAAGCCATGCGACGGCGCAGCGAAGGGGTGGTGCCGTTCATCGCGGTGCGGGAAATGTCATGGCTGGCCATGGTGCTCTGAGACGGAGACGCAGACATGGCGGTATCACTGAGGCGGGTGAAGCGGGGTATTGTCCTGGGTCGGGGCGGCAGTGGGGGCTGCCTCGGCGGCCACCGGCTCTGCGCCGCTCAGCGGCGCCAGGGGCGAGGGAACAGCGATCGGCACCGAGATGGGTGCCGTTTCCACTGGAGGTGCCAGACTGGCCGCTGGGACCGATACCGGCAATGCCTGGGTCGGATGGAACTCGCTCACCGGCGGAATCTTGGGGGGATTGGGGCGGTTTGCATTCGCGACCGCGGCGGCAGGAACGCGGGCCAGCTTGCGAGGGGCCACGGGCCGGATCGCCGTGGCCGCGCCGGTGGGCCGAGGGGCCGCACGGGCCGCCAGCTGCTTCTTTTCCTCGGTAGGCAGGGCTTGGTACGCCTCCCACTGGGCCCACTTGTCATCCACGGCCAGTTTCTTGGTGGCGGCGTAGTTCAAACGGGCCTGACTGCGCTGCTGAAGGCTGAGGTTGGCCCAGTCGGTCATGCGCCCCAGCATCTTTTCGCGCTCTTGTGGCGACAAGGTAGGAAAGCTTGCGGACAGTGTGATCCAGCGCCGTTTTTGCGCCTCGCTGAGCAGGCTCCAGCGGGAGGCCAGGGGGGCAAGCGCTTCCTTTTGCGCGGCCGTCAAAGATTGCCATGCAGGCCCCGAGCCTGCACTGTCAGGATCCTGAAGCCGTAACTCCGGCCCACGGGCGGTGTGTTTGCTGGCCAGCGCCTCGGCTGGCATGGGCGCCACCGGTGCCATCCCGACCTGTGTCCAGGCTTGCCAGCCGCCCGCGACGAGCGCGCCCAGCAAGACAAAAGCCAGCACGGCGGCTGGCATCAGGCGGGGGGCGTCCAAAGGGCTGGCGGGCATGCAATCTGCAATAGGGTCAGTGGGTCGGGTTGGCGGACGTCTTGAGGAATTGAAGGAATCCCGGATCGGCATAAGCAGATGGCGGAAGATCATCCGTGAGCAAGGCGGCGTCCACCTCTGCCACCTCGTTCACCCCTTTTTCGTCCTGCGAGACATTGATGACCACCAGCCCGACGAGCAGTGCGGTGATTGGAACGGCCGACACCAGGGCGCGCCACCAGCTACCGCCTTCTCCGCCCCAGCCCAGCACCGCGCTGTTGCCGGAAGCCAACACGGCGGGAGCCGTCTGCCGCGCCGGTGCGACCACCTTGCGTTTCGCAAGGGCCTGCACCCGCGCAGCACGGAGCCGCTCAGAAATATCGTAAGGAAGCTCGGCCGTGCCATCGGAAAGGCGTGCCGTCACACGGCGCGCAAAACGCTCTGCGGCAATTTCCGCAGGATGGGTTGAGGACTGGTAATTCATAGTTCGATTCCTTTCGCCTTCAGTGCTTTGCTGAGGGTCTGGACGGCACGAAAGCAGTGCGTTTTGACGCTGCCTTCCGAGCAGCCCATCGCAGCCGCCGTTTCTGCAACATCCATCTCTTCCCAGTAACGCATCAAAAACGCCTCCCGTTGACGAGATGGCAACTCTTGAATTTCCGCTTCGATGTCGTGAAAAACCTGGGCACGCCTGACCAGATCTTCCGCGCTTTGGGCTGTCTCGCCGCCCTCGGGGCCCGAATAGGCTTCCAGCAGATCGAAATCTGCACCGTCTTCTCCCGGCCCTTCGAAGTCGCTCATGCTAGAAAACAACGCATTGCGTGTCTTCTGGCGCCGAAACCAGTCCAGCGTACAGTTGGACAGGATGCGCTGAAAGAGCATGGGCAACTCGGCCACCGGCTTGTCACCATAGTGCTCGGCCAGCTTGAGCATGCTGTCCTGAACGATGTCCAGTGCCGACTCCTCATTGCGTACGTGATAAAGCGAGCGCTTGTAGGCCCGCTTTTCTACGCTTTTGAGGAAGTTGGAGAGTTCTTGTTCGGTAGCCAAGACAAAGGTGCCCGCTGATCGGGGCTTGGGGTTCGTTGGCGACAAACGCCAGCGCGTGATTGCCGAGTTTATCGCATCGACTTCAAGTCTTTTGGGCGTGCCGTGCCCAGAATCCATGTTGCAGTGCCATAATCCGGCCTGCAATTCAAAAGGCAAACGGGTTTCGGTCCGGCGCAGCAATCATCTCGCCCATGTCCGAAGCCTCAAGTTCCAAGTCGGCTCCACAAGAGTCCGCACAAGGGGCACCCAAGGTTTTTCGTTAGAGAAATTCGCAAAGGTTGATCATGGAAATCTCCAAGGCCGAAATCACTTCGGCGGCCGCTGCCACGCAGGGCGCTTCGCATTCCCCGTCCCAGGACCTCATGGGGTCCGAAATCCTCATCAAGTCTTTGCAGGCCGAAGGCGTGCAATTCATCTGGGGCTATCCGGGTGGCGCGGTTCTCTACATCTACGACGCGCTCTACAAGCAAGAGACCATTCAGCATGTGCTCGTGCGCCACGAGCAGGCTGCAGTGCATGCTGCCGACGGCTACGCCCGTGCCACTGGTGAAGTGGGGGTCGCCCTCGTCACTTCCGGCCCCGGATTGACCAATGCCGTGACCGGAATTGCCACGGCCTACATGGATTCCATTCCCATGGTCATCATCTCCGGACAGGTGCCGACGGCCGCGATCGGGCTGGACGCCTTCCAGGAGTGCGATACCGTGGGCATCACGCGCCCCATAGTGAAGCACAATTTTCTCGTCAAGGATGCCCGCGATCTGGCCATGACGATGAAAAAGGCCTTCCACATCGCCCGCACCGGCCGTCCCGGACCGGTGGTGGTCGATATCCCGAAAGACGTCTCCTTCAAGAAGGTGGCCTACCACGGGTATCCGCAGAGCGTCGAAATGCGCTCCTACAACCCTGTTCGCAAAGGCCATGGCGGCCAGATCCGCAAGGCGCTGCAGTTGCTGCTGACCGCCAAGCGGCCTTACATCTACACGGGTGGCGGCGTTTTGCTGGGCAATGCCACGCAAGAATTGCGCACGTTGGTGGACATGCTGGGTTATCCGGTGACCAATACCCTGATGGGATTGGGCGCATACCCGGCGAGCGATCGCAAGTTCCTCGGTATGCTGGGCATGCATGGCACGATCGAAGCCAACAACGCCATGCAGAACTGTGACGTGCTCCTGGCGGTCGGCGCACGGTTCGATGACCGCGTCATCGGCAACGTGAAGCACTTTGCGCAGAACGATCGCAAGATCATCCATATCGATATCGACCCTTCGAGCATCTCCAAACGCGTCAAGGTCGATATTCCCATCGTTGGCGACGTCAAGGATGTACTGACGGAGCTGATCACCATGGTGAGCGAATCCAGCACTCGGGCCGATGCCGGTACCTTGGCCGCCTGGTGGGACACGATCGAAGGCTGGCGCAAGCGCGAATGCCTCAAATACGATCGCAGCAACAACGAAGTCATCAAGCCGCAATACGTGGTCGAAACCCTCTGGAACATGACCAAGGATGCCGACACCTATGTGACCTCTGATGTGGGGCAGCATCAGATGTGGGCGGCTCAGTACTATCGATTTGATGAGCCGCGCCGCTGGATCAACTCCGGTGGGCTTGGCACGATGGGTGTGGGTATTCCTTATGCCATGGGCATCAAGCTGGCGAAGCCGGACGCCGAAGTGTTCTGCATCACGGGCGAAGGCTCGGTGCAGATGAACATTCAGGAGTTGTCCACCTGCCTGCAATACAACACTCCCATCAAGATCTGTGCGTTGAACAACCGTTACCTTGGCATGGTGCGGCAGTGGCAGGAAATTGAATATTCTGGCCGTTACAGTCACAGCTACATGGACGCGTTACCCAACTTCGTGAAGCTGGCGGAAGCGTATGGCCACGTGGGTCTTTTGATCGAGCGGCCGCAAGACGTCGAGCCCGCGCTGCGCGAGGCGCGCAAGCTCAAGGACCGCACGGTTTTCATGGACTTCCGCACTGATCCGACGGAGAACGTGTTCCCGATGGTTCAGTCTGGCAAGGGCATTACCGAAATGCTTTTGGGATCGGAAGATCTTTAAGCCTAATCGCTCTTCAGCGCTTTGCCATAAAGCGTTTCCAGCTATTCTTTGAATAGCAATATCTCCAACGACGAATCTATTGCCTGCCGAGCTTGGCGCTTACCAGCGCCAGGGGAGGGCAGCGAAAAGAGGAATCTTCACCCATGAAGCACATCATTGCCGTCCTGCTGGAAAACGAACCCGGCGCGCTGTCCCGCGTCGTCGGCCTGTTTTCCGCACGGGGCTACAACATCGAATCGCTGACCGTGGCTCCCACGGAAGACGCGTCGCTTTCGCGCATGACGATACAGACCACGGGGTCCGATGACGTGATCGAGCAAATCACCAAGCATCTGAACCGCCTCATCGAAGTCGTGAAGGTGGTCGACCTGACCGAGGGCGCGTACACCGAGCGGGAGCTCATGATGGTGAAGGTGCGTGCTGTCGGCAAAGAGCGCGAAGAGATGAAACGCATGGCGGACATCTTTCGCGGTCGAATTATCGACGTCACAGAGAAGAGCTACACCGTCGAGTTGACGGGAGATCAGTCCAAGAACGATGCGTTTTTGCAGGCCATCGACCGCACCGCCATCCTGGAAACCGTTCGAACCGGCGCCAGCGGCATCGGCCGCGGTGAACGCATTCTGCGTGTCTGATCCACTCCGCTTATTTCCTCACCTTTTTTCAATACCCCCTCATCGATTCAACCTGGAGCCAACATGAAAGTTTTCTACGACAAAGACTGTGACCTGAGCCTGATCAAAGGCAAGACCGTGGCCATCATCGGCTATGGCTCGCAGGGGCACGCCCATGCGCAAAACCTGAACGACAGCGGCGTGAAGGTCGTGGTTGGCCTGCGCAAGGGCGGGGCCTCGTGGGACAAGGTCGGCAAGGCTGGCCTCAATGTGCTGGAAGTGAACGAAGCGGTAAAGGCTGCCGACGTCGTCATGATTCTGCTGCCCGACGAGCAGATCGCCGAGGTCTACACGAACAATGTGGCCCCCCACATCAAGCAGGGCGCATCGCTGGCCTTCGCACACGGGTTCAACGTGCATTACAACCAGGTCGTGCCCCGCGCTGACCTGGACGTCTGGATGGTGGCCCCGAAGGCTCCTGGCCATACCGTGCGCAACACCTACACCCAAGGCGGTGGCGTGCCCCATCTGGTGGCAGTGCACCAGGACAAGTCCGGCAAGGCCCGCGACCTGGCCCTGTCGTACGCCATGGCCAATGGTGGCGGCAAGGCCGGCATCATCGAGACCAACTTCAAGGAAGAGACCGAGACCGACCTGTTCGGCGAACAGGCCGTGCTGTGCGGTGGCGCGGTCGAGCTGATCAAGATGGGTTATGAAACTCTGGTCGAAGCCGGCTACGCTCCTGAAATGGCTTACTTCGAGTGCCTGCATGAGCTCAAGCTCATCGTGGACCTGATCTACGAAGGCGGCATTGCCAACATGAACTACTCGATCTCGAACAACGCCGAGTTCGGCGAGTACGTGACCGGCCCGGAAGTGATCAATGCTCAGTCGCGCGAAGCCATGCGCAACGCCCTGAAGCGCATCCAGAACGGCGATTACGCCAAGATGTTCATTCAGGAAGGACGCCTGAACTATCCATCGATGACGGCTCGCCGCCGCAACACGGCCGACCACAGCATCGAAGTGGTGGGCAACAAGCTGCGCGCGATGATGCCCTGGATCGCCAAGAACAAGCTGGTGGACCAGACCCGCAACTGATCGCCGCCGCGTGCCTGCGGTCTCGGCCGTGGGTACCAAGATTGCAGGGAGGCCACTTCGGTGGCCTTTTTCTTTGGATTCTCATAGTGTGTGCAGGCACTACACTCCGCTGTCCGCCGATCACTGGGATCCGGCAGAGGTACTCTAATTTTGATAGCTGCTTGCGCTGACCGTGTGGGCGCTGGAGGTTCATTTGATGCACGAGGGCAATGATTTCGCCAATGACACGCCCGTGGTGGTGCGCAAGCGGCGAAAAGGCATCTACATACTGCCCAATCTGTTCACGTTGGCGGCGCTTTTCGGGGGGTTCTATGCCATCGTGATGGCCATGAATGGCCGCTTCGATCTTGCTGCCGTCGGTGTGTTCTGTGCCATGGTGCTCGATAGCCTGGACGGGCGTGTGGCCCGGATGACCAATACGCAGAGTGCCTTTGGCGAGCAGATGGACTCGCTCTCCGACATGGTGTCTTTCGGAGCCGCACCAGCGCTCATTGCCTATGAGTGGGCGCTGAAGGGGCTGGGACGCTGGGGATGGATCGCCGCTTTCGTCTATTGCGCCTGTGCTGCCCTGCGATTGGCCCGTTTCAATGTGAACACCGGCGTGGTGGACAAGCGGTACTTTCAAGGCTTGCCATCGCCTGCCGCCGCCGCATTGGTGGCGGGCTTCATCTGGTTGTTGACGGAACTCGGTGTACGCCGCGGCGAGACGGGCTGGATGAGCTGGTCACAGGTAAGCTGGACCATGTTCGGCTTCACGCTGTATGCGGGCCTCACGATGGTGACCAATGTCCCGTTTTACAGTTTCAAAGACATTCAGATGAAGAAGAGTGTGCCGTTCGCCGTCATCGTTTTGATCGCGCTGGGTATCGCCATCATCAACATCCACCCACCCACCGTGCTGTTCAGCGTGTTCGTGCTGTATGGCCTGAGCGGATACTTCGTCTATGCGTGGCGCAAGGCGAAAGGGCAGCACAGCAGCGTGATCAGCATGTCCACTGACGAGCCGGACGAACGTGGCTTGCACAAGTGATTGCGCCGCTGCGTCAGGCTGGTGTGCTACATTGCGCCGCATGAAAACGCTGGCACTGCCGCTGCTATCGCTATTCGCTTTCGGGCGAAGACGCTAGCGCACAGGCGCTCTTCTTGCAAAAAGGCCCGTATGCATCCGCAGCGGGCCTTTTTGCTTTGCGTGCCAGAATTTCAACGTTGCGGACCCCCACCATCTCTGGAGAAACACAATGGCAGACAAGCTGATCATTTTCGACACCACGTTGCGCGACGGCGAGCAGTCGCCTGGCGCATCCATGACCAAGGACGAGAAGCTGCGCATTGCGCGTCAACTCGAGCGTCTCAAGGTCGATGTGATCGAAGCGGGGTTTGCTGCCAGCTCCAACGGGGATTTCGAGGCGGTACAGTCCATTGCGCAAGCCATCAAGGACTCGACCATCTGCTCCCTGTCCCGCGCGAACGATCGTGATATTTCGCGTGCAGCGGAAGCGCTGAAAGGGGCCAATAGCGCACGCATCCATACGTTCATTGCGACCAGCCCGCTGCACATGGAAAAGAAGCTGCGCATGACCCCCGAGCAGGTGCTGGAGCAGGCCAAGCAGTCGGTCCGATTCGCCCGCAACTTGATCGGCGACATCGAGTTCAGCCCGGAAGACGGGTACCGCAGCGAGATGGATTTCCTGTGCCGCGTCCTGGAAGCCGTGATCGCAGAGGGGGCGACCACGATCAACGTGCCTGACACCGTCGGCTATGCGGTTCCCGAACTGTATGGCAACTTCATCAAGACTTTGCGGGAGCGGATTCCCAACAGCGACAAGGCCATCTGGTCGGTTCATTGCCACAACGATCTGGGCATGGCGGTGGCCAACTCTCTGGCGGGCGTGAAGATCGGCGGTGCCCGCCAGGTCGAGTGCACGATCAACGGGCTGGGCGAGCGGGCAGGCAACTGCTCGCTGGAAGAGATCGTGATGGCCGTCAAGACACGCAAGGACTACTTTGGACTGGAGCTGGGCATCGAGGCCCAGCACATCGTGGCGGCCAGCCGCATGGTCAGCCAGACGACGGGGTTCGTCGTGCAGCCCAACAAGGCCGTGGTGGGCGCCAATGCTTTTGCGCATGCCAGCGGGATCCATCAGGATGGCGTGCTGAAGGCCCGTGACACCTACGAAATCATGCGGGCCGAGGATGTGGGCTGGTCTGCCAACAAGATCGTGCTGGGCAAGTTGAGTGGCCGCAATGCCTTCAAGCAGCGTTTGCTTGAATTGGGTGTGCAGCTTGACAGCGAAACGGACGTCAACAGCGCTTTCGCCAAGTTCAAGGAGTTGGCGGACCGCAAAAGCGAGATCTTCGACGAAGACATCTTGGCGCTGGTCAGTGGTGAGAGTGCTGCCAACGAGCAGGAGCAGTATGGCTTCGTGTCGTTGTCGCAGCACAGCGAAACGGGCGAGCGCCCGCAAGCCACCATTGTCTTCACCGTGGGCGGCAAGGAGGTGCGGGGCCAGTCGGATGGCAATGGGCCTGTGGATGCTTCACTCAAGGCCATCGAGTCGCACGTCAAGAGTGGGGCCGAAATGGTGCTCTATTCGGTCAATGCCATCAGCGGTTCGACAGAGAGCCAGGGGGAAGTGACGGTGCGGCTGCAGAACAGCGGCCGGGTGGTGAACGGGGTGGGCGCAGACCCCGACATCGTGGTCGCGTCAGCCAAAGCCTATATCAGTGCGTTGAACAAATTACAAAGTAAAGCCGATCGAGTCGCCGCACAAGGCTGACCATCGAATTTATAATTCATTCACTTTATTGAAAGGTCGCGCAAGGTATTGATCTTGCGCGACTTTTTTCGATTCTGTACACTGACAAACACTTTTTACCGCTTGGAGCATTCTGATGCACGTACGCCCTCGCGCTTCTTCTCGTTTTTTTCGCACCGTCGCATTCCTTGCGATGAGCATTGCGCTCACGGCCACCTCGGTGCACGCGGCAGAGCGAAAGAAGGTGCAGGTCAAGAAGCAGGCTGCATCTTCGACTGCCAAACAGCGTCCTGTGGCACGCTCTGCCACGGTGGTTTCCCGCAAGGCGGTGACCCGTGTCAAGGCCACCACCCGCGCATCCGCGCGTAGCGTGAAGGCCGCTACTCGCATGGTGGCCGTCCCTGAAAAGTTGTCCTTCGGACAAGTCGCCGGCCTGCACTCCCTCACCGATCCCCTGGATTTGAAGTCCAGCGTGGCCTTGGTCATCGACCAGGAGACCAACGAAGTCCTGCTGAGCAAGAACGACCATGCCGTTCTGCCCATTGCATCGCTGACCAAATTGATGACCGGGCTGCTCGTATCGCAAGCCCACTTGCCGATGGATGAGCCCATCACCATCACGCAAGACGACGTGGATACCGAGAAGTTCAGCAGTTCTCGTTTGGCCGTGGGCACGACCCTCACGCGGGGCGAGATGATGCATCTGGCCCTCATGTCCAGCGAAAACCGGGCGGCCCATGCCTTGGGCCGCACCTTCCCTGGCGGGCTGGAAGCTTTTGTCGCGCAGATGAACGCGAAGGCGAAGCTGCTGGGCATGACGGATACCCGCTATGTGGAGCCCACGGGCCTGTCCAGCCATAACCAGTCCAGTGCCCGCGATCTGGCCACCTTGGTCAATATTGCCCATGGCGATCCCATGCTGCGCGAACTCACTACGTCTCCCAGCTATGAAGTGGCCGTGGGGCGCCGCACGCTGCAGTACAACAACACCAATCGGCTCGTGAAAAGCCCGGCTTGGGACATCGGCCTTCAAAAGACGGGATACATCTCCGAAGCAGGCCGTTGCCTGGTGATGCAGGCCCAGATATCGGGCCGCAAGCTGATCATGGTTTTCCTGGATTCTGCAGGCAAGTTCAGCCGCCTGGGCGATGCTGAGCGCGTGCGCAACTGGGTGGAAAAACTGCCTTCCATTGGTGGTGCGCCCACCCTTCACGCCATCGGCACGAAGCCCTAACGCAACTCGGTCCCCGCCTGTTCTGAATGGCAGGGCTTGAGATCAGGAGAGGCGAAAGACCAAAGGCGATCCGACCCCTTTGACCCACGCGCATTGCTTGCCATGCGCGTTTTGTCTTGGGGCATGCTAGGGAGCAGTTGTTTTGTCGCGCCGGCTGGTGGAATAGCCCAGGGCCTGGGAGATTTCGCTGGCAGTCGCCTGGAGCTTTGGCAGCCAGTTCTCATCCAGGCGATCCGCGGGGGCGGAGATTGAAAGGCCTGCGACCAGATGGGCCTGGTCGTCGTACACGCCCGCTGCCATGCAGCGCACGCCAAGTTCGAGTTCCTCGTTGTCTCGCGCAATACCGTACTGGCGGGCTTTGCCCAATTCGCGCTCCAGCACCGGCAGCTGCGTGATGCTGTTGCGGGTGTGTCCCGACAGGCCAGTGCGCATCGCATAGGCTCTGACCCGCTGGGGATCGTCTGCGGCCAGAAACAGTTTGCCCGTCGACGTCAGATGCAGCGGCGCTCGGCCGCCGATGGCACGGACCACCTGCATGCCGGAGCGTTCGCTGTAGGCTCGCTCGACATACACGATCTCATCGCCCTGGCGCATGCTCAGATTGACAGGCTGCTGAATCAGCTTGTGCAGGTTGCGCATCGGGGTCAACGCCGCGTCGCGCACGCTCAGGCGCGCTTTCACCAGGTTGCCCAATTCCAGCAAACGCATGCCGAGGCGGTAGCTGCCGGATTCCGGGCGGTCCACAAAACGGCCGATGGTCAGGTCGTTCAGGATGCGGTGGGCCGTGGAAGGGTGCAATCCGGTCTTCTCGCTGATTTCCTTGAGGGAAATCGCTTCCTCGCGCGAGGTGAGCACGTCGATGAGTGCAAACATGCGCTCCAGCACCTGGACGCTGGGTTTGGCGGGCGCGCCGGCATCGTCTTTTTTCATGGTGATGTGTGTTGACGAGAAGCGCGCATTTTATCTTGTGAAATGCAGGGCGGCCGTCTTCACCACCTCATGGCGCGAGTCTCCATTCGCCGTTGGTCCGCAATTCATGGGGCAGAAAGCGTGCCTTGTAGTTCATCTTTGGGCTCTCTTCGATCCAGTAGCCCAGGTAGACATAGGGCAGATCCAGCGTGCGCGCCTGCTCGATCTGCCACAGTACGTTGTAGGTGCCGTAGCTGCAGCTGGGGTCGGGTTCGTAGAACGTGTAGACGGCAGACAAGCCGTCGTCCAACACGTCCAGAATCGAGACCATCCGCAATGCACCGGGGGTGCCGTCCAGGTCGGGTTCACGGAACTCCACAAGCCGGGAGTTGACCCGGCTCTGCAGCAGGAACTGGGTGTACTGGTCGATGCTGTCGTGGTCCATGCCGCCGCCGCAGTGGCGCAGGTTCTGGTAGCGCAGATAAAGCTGGTAGTGTTCGGGCACGTAGCCCAGGCGCAGGACGCGTGCCTGCAGGTTTCCGTGCTTCGCCCATGCGCGGCGCTGGCTGCGATCGGGCTTGAACGATTTGGACAGCACGCGCAGCGGCGTACAAGCTTGGCAGCCATCGCAGTAGGGGCGGTAGGTGAACATGCCGCTGCGGCGAAACCCCCGCGACACCAAATCCGAATACACATCGTTCTGGATCAGGTGGCTGGGGGTGGCAACCTGCGAGCGTGCCTGCCGTGCAGGCAGGTAGCTGCATGGGTAAGGGGCCGTGGCATAGAACTGCAAGGTTTGCAGCGGCAGATCGTTGAGTTGCGTCATCCCGGATTCCCAGTAGGGGGCATCAGCGCAGTCCAGTATACGGGCTCGAATTTCCAGGAAACAGGTGCTTCCCGGGAGGCCTCTGCCACGTGGTCCAGGAACCGGGCGCGGTCTATTTCATGGGCGCCGAAAGACGCCAGATGGGCTGTGTTCTGCTGGCAGTCGATAAGCGCCACGCCGTGGTGCCGGCACAAGCAGACGAAAGCTGCGAGCGCGACCTTCGATGCATCGGTGGCGTGGGCGAACATCGATTCGCCAAAAACGGCTTTGCCCAGCGCGATGAAGTACAGCCCGCCGACGAGCTGGCCGTCGACCCACGTCTCCACGCTGTGCGCAAAGCCGGCGGTGTGGAATGCACGATAGGCGTCCACCATCTGCGGCACGATCCAGGTGCCGTTCTGGCCCGACCTTGGCGTGCCGGCACAGGCCTTGATGACCGCGCCGAAGTCATGGTCCACGCGGATTTCGCACTGGGGCGAGACGCGGAATTTCTGCAAGGTGCGGCGCAGCGAACGGTGCAGACGAAATTCCGCCACGGGCAGCACCATGCGGGGATCGGGGCTCCACCAGAGCACGGGTTGCCCGGGGCTGAACCACGGAAAAATGCCTTGCTGGTAGGCACTTTTCAATTGGGCGACGCTGAGATTTCCACCAGCGGCCAGCAGTCCCGGGGCCGCGGATTCGCTGCCCCAGCTGAGCGCCACGCTGGGAAATTCGTCGCCGGGTTGCAGCCAAGGCAAATGATCGTCAGCCATGCACAGGGAAAAATGGAAGAAGCAATGCATTGTCGCCGAGTGCGCAGGGCGGCGAGGCGGCCTTCGGATCGGTCGGGCGGAGACTGCTCGGATGGAGTCGATCCAAGCCCGCCTTCAGCAGGCGATGACAGAAAGGCCGTTCCCGCGGATGGCCTTTCGCTAGGGCGAGTGGCGGCGCTCGGGCCCCTGCTTCATCCGATCAGGGAATCAGGCGAACCTGCTCCACCTCGAACTCCATTTTGCGGATGCCCTTGTCTACCTCTCCCACCAGTTCCACCCGCTGCTGGGCACTGATGGGTTGGCCTGCCGGAAAGCGTTTGTCCGAAATCTCGACGGGCATGCGGCCGCTGTCGTCTGCGAAGGTGTAGTTTTTGCCACCGTCATGGGACACGATACGGCCTTGCAGGCGGACGTGCTGGTCGTCCGTGGCGGTGTCGAGCAGTTGCTTGACCGTCATCGTGGGCACCGAGGTGGGCCCGGTGTAGCCACTGCCGGCTGCGGGTGCTGCAGCATGTTCGCCCGTGGTGGGACCGGTGTACTGCGCCATGGCCGGTGCGGCGGCGCCCAGCAGGCCGAGGGTGAGAACGAACGCGGTGGTGGTTTTCTGCATGGCTTCACTCCTTTGGGATGATTGAATGGCCTGCGGGTTGGGTGACCCGCAGCAAGGAGCCACAAAGGATGCCGAAGCGGCAGAGGGCAGGGTGTAGGCGATGGCCGGACGGCCGATTCGGTCGATGTCGGCAATGCCTGGTCAAAAAATCACGGGACCGGAAAACAAAAAAGCCCGCTATCGATGAAATAGCGGGCTTTTTCACAGCTTGGAAGGCTGTCGATGGCTCCTCGACCTGGGCTCGAACCAGGGACCTACGGATTAACAGTCCGGCGCTCTACCGACTGAGCTATCGAGGAATATTCGGTATCTGACTAGCGATGTAAAAGGCCCTGCGTACACATGCAAGGCCTTGATGATCTTGGCTCCTCGACCTGGGCTCGAACCAGGGACCTACGGATTAACAGTCCGGCGCTCTACCGACTGAGCTATCGAGGAACAAGACTTAGATTATATACACAAAAAGTGAGCAAATTCGAAGAACTGCGGTTGCCTGATGGATCGGGTTGCAGGTTGCCTCCCATCGGCCCTCAACGGGCCGGCTCTGGCCGTTGCCACAGCCAGGCGAGCACGCACGCCATGCACAGCGAAGCGCTGATGGCCACCCAGCGGGGTGCGTGGCTGAAGGCGAGCACGGCCGCCGCGAGCGCCATGAGGATGCTGGCGCTCCACTTGGCGCGGCGGCTCACCTGGCCGCCGTTGGCCCAGTCGCGCAGCATGGGGCCGAAAAGCGGGTGGCGCCACAGCCACGCGTGCAGCCGGGGCGAACTGCGGGCCGCCGCCCAGCCGGCCATGAGGATGAACACCGTGGTCGGCAGGCCGGGCACGAAGATGCCGATGATGCCGGTCACCAGGCTCAGCACCGCAAAGCACAGCAGCAGCCAGCGCACCGGCAGGGGCAGCGGGGCGGGGCGGGGCGGCGGCGGTGGCAAAGGCGCTGGCGGGAGCGGGGGCGGCATGCCTGGATTGTGCCTGCGGCATGGGGGCGGTCGGCGCGCTATGCTGCGGGCACTTCGACGCTGACCGTCGGCCCTTCCTTTCATTCCCATGACCGTTCAACACATTCTCAAGATGGGCGATCCGCGCCTGCTGCGCGTGGCCCAGCCCGTGACCGAGTTCGACACCGACGCGCTGCACCTGCTGGTGCGCGACATGCTGGACACCATGGAGGCCGTCAATGGCGCCGGCCTGGCCGCGCCGCAGATCGGCGTGGATCTGCAATTGGTGATCTTCGGCTCGGACCGCAAGAACCCCCGCTACCCCGATCGGCCCCTGGTGCCGCGCACCGTGTTGCTTAACCCACAGATCACCCCGCTGGGCGACGAGGAGGAAGAGGACTGGGAAGGGTGCCTGTCCGTTCCCGGCCTGCGCGGCAAGGTGCCGCGCTGGTCCCGCATCCGCTATCAGGGCCTGGACCCGTATGGCGACCCGATCGACCGCACGGCGGAGGGGTTCCATGCGCGCGTGGTGCAGCACGAATGCGACCACCTGATCGGCAAGCTCTACCCGATGCGGGTGCGCGACTTCACCCAGTTCGGCTACACCGAGGTGCTGTTTCCCGAGCTCGCCGACGCGGAAGACGACTGACGGACCAGGCAAGCGTTGCCTCGGAAAATATGAATGGAATTGGTCGCCAGCGCAAACAATACTAGGGCGTTATGCTATCAAATGAGTAGCATCGGATGGGGCGTATCCCAGTGGCCCTTCACTCGGACAACGCGTTCAGCAGTTCGGTCTCGATCTGGATCTGCCGCGCGTTGCTCTGCAGTTCCGGGCCGTGCACGAGGAAGGTGTCTTCCACGCGCTCGCCCAGGGTGCTGACCTTGGCCAGCTGCACGCTCAGGTGGTGGCGCGAAAGGATGCGCGCCACCAGGTAGAGCAGGCCCGCCCGGTCGCTGGCGGAGATGTTGATGAGCCAGCGCTGGGCTTTCTCGTCGGGGCGCAGCGTGACGCGCGGGGCCACGGGAAAGCTCTTCACGCGGCGCGAGACGCGCTTGCGCGCCGGCTCGGGCAGGCCCGCGGTTTCGTCCTCGATCGCGCGGGCGAGATCGCTCTCGACCATGTGCGTGAGTTCGCGGTAGTGCCCGGCCTGCTCCGAGGCCACGACCTGGAACGTGTCGAGCGCGCAGCCATCGTGGGCCGTGTGCACCCGCGCATCGAGGATGCTGAAGCCCGCCCGGTCGAAATAGCCGCAGATGCGGGCGAAGAGGTCGGGCTGGTCGGGCGCATAAACCGCCACCTGCAGGCCTTCGCCCGCCAGCGACTGCCGCGCGCGGACCACGGTGCGGCCGGTGCCCACGTAGCGCGAAAGGTGGCGCGTGTGCCAGGCGATGTCGGCGGCTTCGTGCCGCATGAAATAGCCCACGTCCAGCGTGTCCCACAGCTTCTTGTGCGCCTCGAACGGCTGGGCCTGCAGCGCCAGCATGACCATGGCTTCGCGCTTGCGGGCCTCGATTTCGGCGGCGGCATTGGGGGCGTGGCCGCCCAGGGCGCGCAGCGTGGCGCGGTACAGGTCTTCCAGCAGCTTGCCCTTCCACGCGTTCCAGACCTTGGGGCTGGTGCCGCGGATGTCCGCGACGGTGAGCAGGTACAGCGCGGTGAGGCGGCGCTCGCTGCCCACGCGCTGGGCGAAAGCGCCGATCACGTCGGGATCGGACAGGTCCTGCTTTTGCGCGACCTGGCTCATGGCCAGGTGCTCGCGCACCAGGAACTCGACCAGCGCCGCGTCTTCCTCGTCCACGCCGTGCTGGCGGCAGAAGTGGCGCACTTCCTCTGCGCCGATCTTGGAGTGGTCGCCGCCGCGGCCCTTGCCGATGTCGTGGAACAGCGCCGCCAGGTACAGCAGCCACGGCTTGTCCCAGCCGCCGGCCAGTTGCGAGCAGAACGGGTATTCGTGCGCATGCTCGGCCATGAAGAAGCGGCGCACGTTGCGCAGCACCATCAGGATGTGCTGGTCCACGGTGTAGACGTGGAACAGGTCGTGCTGCATCTGGCCCACGATGCGGCGAAACGGCCAGAGGTAGCGGCCCAGCACGGAGGTCTGGTTCATGAGCCGCATCGCATGCGTGATGCCCGAGGGCTGCCGCAGGATCTTCATGAAGGTCGCGCGGTTGACCGGGTCGCGGCGGAAGGCGCTGTCCATCGCCCCACGGGCGTTGTAGAGCGCGCGCAGCGTGCGCACCGACAGGTCCTTCAGCCCCAGCGTGGTTTCGTAGAGCAGGAAGGTTTCCAGGATGGCGTGGGGGTTCTTCTCGTACAGGTCGTCGCTGGCCACCTCGACGAGGCCGGCCTTCTCGAAGAAGCGGTCGTTGATGCGGTGCAGTTCGTGCGTGGAGGGGCTGAGCCGCTCCTCGATGTTCAGCAGCAGGATCTGGCTGAGCTGCGACACGGCCTTGGCCGCCCAGTAATAGCGGCGCATGAGGGTTTCGCTCGCGCGCATGGCCAGGCGCTTGCCGTCAGGCGAGTGGGAGCGGTAGCCGAACGATTCGGCCACGGCGGTCTGCAGGTCGAACACCAGCCGGTCCTCGTGGCGGCCGGCCACGGCGTGCAGCCGCGCGCGGATGAGGAACAGCACGGCCTCGTTGCGCTCGATCTGGGCCACCTCGAACGGCGTGGCCATGCCGTTGGCGGCCAGTTCGCGCCAGTCGCGTCCCAGGCCGGCCGCGCGGGCGACCCACAGCACCGTCTGCAGGTCGCGCAGGCCGCCGGGTGATTCCTTGCAGTTGGGCTCCAGCGAGTAGGGCGTGTTCTCGTACTTGGTGTGGCGCTGGCGCATCTCCAGCGTCTTGGCGATGAGGAAGTCCTGCGCGTCCATCTGCGCGTCGTAGCGCTGCTGGAACGCGGCGAACAGCGGCGAGCTGCCGCAGACGCGGCGGGCTTCGAGCAGCGAGGTCTGCACGGTCACGTCGGCCGCGGATTCGGTCAGGCAGTCGGCCACCGTGCGCACGCTGGAGCCGATCTCCAGGCCCGCGTCCCAGCAGCTGCCGATGAACGATTCGATGCACGTGGACAAGGCGCAGCCGGCCCCGGGCGTGGCGCCATCCGGCAGCAGGACGAGCACGTCCACGTCGGAATGGGGAAAGAGCTGCGCCCGGCCGTAGCCACCCACGGCCACCAGCGCCAGGTCGTCCGGCATGCCGGCGCGCTGCCACAGCTGGCGCAGCAGGCGGTCCGCCAGGGTGGAGAGCTTGTGCAGCAGGGTGCGAACGCCGCGCGTGGAGGCGCCCGTGGATTGCAGCGACGCGAGCAGGGTGGCCTTGTCTTGGCGGTAGGCGTCGCGCAGGGTTTGCAGGTCGGTCATGGACGGCGGCGGGGTGGCGGGTGCGGATGGAGCGACTGGGTTGGCAGGTTAGCACCAGGCAAAGCAAGAACCGTGCGCCCGGCCGCCGCGCGGCCGGCCCGCGCGCCGTGTTCCGGTCAGGTCTTCGTGGCGGTCACGAAGGCTGGCAGCGGCGGCGATCCGGCCGACAGGGTGAGGACTTCGTAGCCGGTCTCGGTCACCAGCACGGTGTGCTCCCACTGCGCCGACAGGCTGCGGTCCTTGGTCACGATGGTCCAGCCGTCGTTGCCGAACTCCTTCACCTCGCGGCGGCCGGCGTTCAGCATGGGCTCGATGGTGAAGGTCATGCCGGGCAGCAGCTCATCCAGCGTGCCAGGGTAGCCGTAGTGCAGCACCTGGGGCTCTTCGTGGAATTTCTGGCCGATGCCGTGGCCGCAGAACTCGCGCACCACCGACAGGCCGTGGCCCTCGGCGTACTTCTGGATGGCGTGGCCGATGTCCCCCAGGCGGGCGCCGGGCTTGACGCGCTGGATGCCGATCCACATGGCGTCGAAGGTGAGGCTGCACAGGCGCTTGGCGGCGATGGAGACGTCGCCGATCAGGTACATGCGGCTGTTGTCGCCGTACCAGCCGTCCTTGGTGATGACGGTGACGTCCACGTTCATGATGTCGCCCTTCTTCAGGGGCTTGTCGTTCGGGATGCCGTGGCAGACCACGTTGTTGATCGACGTGCACAGCGACTTGGGGTAGGGCGGATAGCCCGGCGGCTGGTAGCCGATGGTGGCGGAGATGGTGCCCTGCTGCGCCATGCATTCGGCCGCGAGGCGGTCGATTTCGTTCGTGGTGATGCCAGGCTGGATGTGGGGCGCGATGTAGTCCAGCACTTCCGAAGCCAGTCGGCATGCCTCTCGCATGCCGGCGATGCCTTCGGCGTCTTTGATGGTGATGCTCATGGGGCCAATTATCCCATCCGCGCTTGGCCGATGCGGGCCACGCGGGCGAAGGCCTCGTCGGCGATGCGATCCGCCCCCGGTAAAATGCCGGGCTCAGCATTCTCCGCACCCTGCCCAGCCGGCCCCAGTCAGCGGCCGGCGGTCCAGGGTGGGGCCGCACCTTTTCCATCACCCAACAGGCCGCCGAAGTGATCTCGCCGACATCGTCCACGAAGCCCTCCTTGCACCTCAGCACGTTCGAAGGCGGCAACGCCCTCAGCGCCTTCCGCATGCGCCAGCTGCTGCCCGCGCTGCAGGCCATCCACGACCGCATCACGGGCATCGCCGCCCGCTTCGTGCACCTGGTGGCCACCGACGCGGTGCCCACCCCGGCCGAAACCGATCGCTTCGCCGCGCTGCTGGCCTATGGGGACCCCTACGGCGGCCCGGCCGATGGCCCGGCCATTGTTGTCACGCCGCGCCTGGGCACGGTCTCGCCCTGGGCGTCGAAGGCCACCGATATCGCGCACAACTGCGGCCTGGCGCTGCGCCGCGTGGAGCGCATCACCGAATACCGCCTCTCGCTCAAATCCGGCCTGCTGGGCGGCACGCCCACGCTGACCGATGCGCAGCGCGGACAGATCGCCGCGCTGCTGCACGACCGCATGACCGAGTCGGTCGTGTGGGACCGCTCGGGCGCCGAGGCCCTGTTCACCGAGCTGCCGGCCGCGCCGATGGAGTTCGTCGATGTGCTGGGCGGCGGGCGCGCGGCGGTTGAGGCGGCCAACGCCCAGTGGGGCCTGGCCCTGGCCGACGACGAGATCGACTACCTGGTCAATGCCTTCCAGGGCCTGGCGCGCAACCCCACCGACGTGGAGCTGATGATGTTCGCGCAGGCCAACAGCGAGCACTGCCGCCACAAGATCTTCAACGCGCAGTTCACCATCGACGGCGAAAAGCAGGACAAGAGCCTGTTCGCCATGATCCGCAACACCCACCAGCTGGCGCCCCAGCACACGGTGGTGGCGTATTCGGACAATGCCTCGGTCATGGAAGGCACGCGCGTCGAGCGGTTTTTGGCCAAAATGCCCGCCAGTGCAAATTCCACTAGGGCAGTGTGCTATGAAAAGAGTAGCGTCACGAACCACATCCTGATGAAGGTGGAAACGCACAACCACCCCACGGCCATCTCGCCGTTCCCCGGCGCTTCCACCGGCGCGGGCGGCGAGATCCGCGACGAGGGCGCCACGGGCCGCGGCTCCAAGCCCAAGGCGGGCATGACTGGCTTCACGGTGTCCAAGCTCTGGGGCGGCGAGTTCGGCAAGCCCGAGCACATCGCCAGCCCGTTGCAGATCATGGTGGAAGGCCCCCTGGGCGGCGCGGCGTTCAACAACGAGTTCGGCCGGCCCAACCTGCTGGGCTATTTCCGCGAGTACGAGCAGTCGGTGGGCGGCGTGGACCGGGGCTACCACAAGCCCATCATGATCGCCGGCGGCCTGGGCACCATCGATGCGGGCCTCACGCAGAAGATCGAATTCCCGGCCGGCTCGCTGCTGATCCAGCTGGGCGGCCCGGGCATGCGCATCGGCATGGGCGGCAGCGCGGCCAGTTCCATGGCCACGGGCGCGAACGCGGCGGAGCTCGATTTCGACTCCGTGCAGCGCGGCAACCCAGAGATCGAGCGCCGCGCGCAGGAGGTCATCAACCACTGCTGGGCGCAGGGTGCGGCCAACCCTATCCTGGCGATCCACGACGTGGGCGCGGGCGGGCTGTCCAATGCCTTCCCCGAGCTGACCAACGACGCCGGCCGGGGTGCGCACTTCGACCTGCGCGCGGTGCAGCTCGAGGAGTCGGGCCTGGCCCCGAAAGAGATCTGGTCCAACGAAAGCCAGGAGCGCTACGTGCTGGCGATCGCGCCGCAATCGCTGGAGCAGTTCCGCGCCTTCTGCGAGCGCGAGCGCTGCCCGTTCGCCGTGATCGGCACGGCCACCGAGCACCGCCAGCTGGTGCTGGAGGACACGGCCGCCACCGGCGATCAGAAGCTGCCGGTGGACATGCCCATGGAGGTGCTGCTGGGCAAGCCGCCCAAGATGCACCGCGACGTGAAGACCGTGCAGCGCGAATTCGCGCCCATCGATCTCACGGGCGTGGCGCTGCAAAAGGCGGTGATCGACGTGCTGGCGCACCCCACGGTGGCGAGCAAGCGCTTTCTCATCACCATCGGCGACCGCACGGTGGGCGGCTTGTCGCACCGCGACCAGATGGTGGGCCCCTGGCAAGTGCCGGTGGCCGACTGCGCCGTCACGCTGGCCGACTTCCAGGGCTTTGCCGGCGAGGCCATGAGCATGGGCGAGCGCACGCCGCTGGCCGCCATCGACGCGCCCGCCTCGGGCCGCATGGCCGTGGCCGAGGCCATCACCAACCTGCTGGCCGCGCCCATCGAGCTGCCGCGCGTGAAGCTCTCGGCCAACTGGATGGCCGCCTGCGGCGAGCCCGGCGAGGATGCAGCGCTCTACGCCACCGTGAAGGCCGTGGGCATGGAGCTGTGCCCGGCGCTGGGCATTTCGATCCCGGTGGGCAAGGATTCGCTGTCCATGCGCACCCAGTGGAAGGATGACAGCGGTGCGAAGAAGGTCACCTCCCCCGTGAGCCTGATCGTCAGCGCCTTCGCCACGCTGGCCGACGTGCGCGGCACGCTCACGCCGCAGCTGGACGCGGCGCAGGACGACACCACGCTGGTGCTGATCGACCTGGGCCATGGCAAGGCCCGCATGGGCGGCAGCATCCTGGGCCAGGTGCTGGGCCAGAGCGGCGACGTGGCGCCCGACCTGGACGATGCGCAGGACCTGGTGCGCCTGGTCGATGCCGTGAACGCGCTGCGCGCCAAGGGCCAGATCCTGGCTTACCACGACCGCAGCGACGGCGGCCTGCTGGCCGCGGTGGCCGAGATGGCCTTCGCCGGCCATGTGGGCGTGGCGCTGAACGTCGATCTGCTCGTGACCGAGGGCGACGGCATCAGCGACAGCCGCATGGAGACGGGCGACGCCAAGAACTGGGCCTCGCAGGTGAGCGCGCGCCGCGAGGAGCTGACGCTCAAGGCGCTGTTCAACGAAGAGCTGGGCGTGGTGCTGCAGGTGCGCACCGCCGAGCGCAACGAGGTCATGCAGACCCTGCGCGAGCACGGCCTGTCCCGGTCCAGCCACTTCATCGGCAAGACGCGGCCTGCCTCGTCCACCATGGACGCCGGCAAGGGCGAGCTGCAGGTGTGGCGCGATGCCAAGAACGTGTTCAGCGCCACCCTGTCCGACCTGCACCAGGTGTGGGACGCGGTGAGCTGGAAGATCACGCAGCAGCGCGACAACCCGGCCACGGCCGATGCCGAGCATGCCGCCGCAGGCGTGCCCAATGATCCGGGCCTGCATGTGGCGCTCACGTTCGATCCGTCCGAGGACGTGGCCGCGCCGTTCCTGAACCTCGCGCGGCCGAAGGTCGCCATCCTGCGCGAGCAGGGGGTCAACTCTCACATCGAGATGGCCTATGCCTTCACCGAGGCGGGCTTCGAGGCCTACGACGTGCACATGACCGATCTGCAGGCAGGTCGCGCGCAGCTGTCGGACTTTGCCGGCGTGGTCGCCTGCGGCGGCTTCAGCTACGGCGACACGCTGGGCGCGGGCATCGGCTGGGCGCGTTCGATCACGTTCAATCCGGTGCTGTCGGAGCAGTTCCAGGGCTTCTTCGGCCGCAAGGACACTTTCGGCCTGGGTGTGTGCAACGGCTGCCAGATGTTCGCCGAGCTGGCCGACATCATTCCCGGCGCCGAGGCCTGGCCCCGCTTCACCACCAACCAGAGCGAGCGCTTCGAAGCGCGGCTGTCGCTGGTGGAGGTGCTGGAATCGCCCAGCCTGTTCTTCGCCGGCATGGCGGGCAGCCGCCTGCCGATCGCCGTGGCGCACGGCGAGGGCTACGCCAACTTCAAGTACCGCGGCGACCCGGCCCAGGCCATCGCCGCCATGCGGTATGTGGACCACCAAGGCGCGGCCACCGAGCAGTACCCGTTCAACCCCAACGGCAGCGCGGGCGGCCTCACGGCGGTGACCACGGCCGATGGGCGCTTCACGGCCATGATGCCGCACGCCGAACGCGTGTTCCGCAACGTGCAGATGAGCTGGACCAGCGGCGACCGCAGCGCGCTGAGCCCGTGGATGCGCATCTGGCGCAACGCGCGCCGCTGGGTGGGCTGAGGAAGGCCGAAAAGCCGGAAGCGCGCCGGCGCGCTCCGGCGGCCTGTGTGCTCGTGCCGTCTTCGGCGTTCAGGTGCGGCGGTACACCAGCAGCCGGCCTTTGTAGGCGGGCGCATCGTCCAGCGCGGCACGGTCCAGCCGTTCTTCGCGCAGGCCGAAGCCCTGCGCGGCCATCTGCTTGCTGAAGGCGGCGCGGTTGCCCCGGTCCGGGTCCACGATCCAGACCTGGGCCGCGGGGCCCGCGTGCAGGCCGATGAAATGCGCGAGGCTGGCGCGGGCATCGCGTTCGTACAGCAGGTCGCTGCCCATGATGAGGTCGAACAGCCCGTGCACCGGGCCGCCGTGCGCCTGCGCGAGCGGGCTCTCGTCCTGCTGCGGCGGGCCCAGCGCTTCGCCGCTGCCCCATTGGCCCTGTCGGTACTTCATGGTGCCCATGCCGTTCAGGCGCAGGTTCTCGCGCAGGAACGTGCCGGCCAGTGGGTGGCAGTCGCTCGCGGTCACGTCGGCGCCTTGCCGGTGGCACACCAGGCTGGCCAGCGCCAGGCCGCAGCCCAGTTCCAGGATGCGCTCGCCCGCCTGCACGGGCCGCGCCGCCATGCGTGCGGCCAGTTGCGCGCCCGAGGGCCACAGCAGGCCGAAGAGGGGCCAGGCGGCGGAGGAGATGCCCAGGGTTTCGGCGTCGCCGAGGGGGTCGGAGAACTGCTGGCGGTCCAGCAGGGAGCGGATGACGAGGTCGTCGACGCCGGCGATGGCGATGTTTTCTTGCTTGGTCAGGTAGCCTGGCATGCGGCGGGAGCGAGAGCCCGCGTGCAGGACCCCGATATCGGTGGGAAGGCCGCCAGTATGCGCCTTGCACCGACACGGACCCATCGCAGGGCGTTGCTATAGTGGGCGCCGCCTGGGCGATGGGCGCCAGGCTTTTCGGCCGGCATGCCCGGCCCGCGCGGCGTTCCCGTGGCCTTGCCGCCTTTCGCCGCCGTGCCCGTGGACCCGCTCCCTCCCTCGATTTTTTAAGGATTCCCATGGCCGGTGCCAGCCTTTTGACGCTGCTCGACGATATCGCCACCGTTCTGGACGACGTGGCCCTGATGACCAAGGTCGCTGCCAAGAAGAGTGCCGCCATGGCCGATGACGTGTCCGTCATGACCAAGGTGGCGGCGCAGAAAACCGCCGGCGTGCTGGGCGACGATCTGGCGCTCAATGCCCAGCAGGTCACGGGCGTGCGCGCCGATCGCGAGATTCCCGTGGTCTGGGCGGTGGCCAAGGGCTCGCTCGTCAACAAGGCCATCCTGGTGCCGGCCGCGCTGCTGATCAGCGCCTTCATTCCCTGGGCGGTGACGCCGCTGCTCATGGTGGGCGGCGCGTTCCTGTGCTTCGAGGGTGCGGAGAAGCTGGCGCACCGGTTCCTGCCCCACGGCGATGCCCCCAAGGAAGAGGCGGGCCGCGAGGCGCATGCCCTGGCCAACGCCAACCCGGCGGTGGACATCGCCGCCTTCGAGAAGGACAAGGTCAAGGGCGCGGTGCGCACCGACTTCATCCTGTCCGCCGAGATCATCGCCATCACGCTGGGCACGGTCGCCAGCGCCCCGTTCGGGCAGCAGGTGGCCGTGCTGGCCGGCATCGCGCTCATCATGACAGTGGGCGTGTACGGCCTGGTGGCCGGCATCGTCAAGCTGGACGACCTGGGCCTGTGGCTCACCCGCAAGACGGGTCGCGCCGCGCAGGCGCTGGGCCGCGGCATCGTGGCCGCCGCGCCCTGGCTCATGAAGGTGCTCTCGGTCGCCGGCACGGCCGCCATGTTCCTCGTGGGCGGCGGCATTCTGGTGCATGGCGTGCCCGTCGTCCACCACGCGGTCGAGGGCCTGGCCGCATCGGCGGCCCAGTGGCCGGCGGGCGGCCTGTGGCGCGTGCTGGTGCCCAACCTGCTCAATGCGGTGGTGGGCATCGTGGCCGGTGCCGCCGTGCTGGCGGTGGTCACGCTGGTGCAGCGCATGCGGGGCAAGGGCGCGCACTGAGAGCGGGGAGGAGGGCGCTTTGCGGCCCTCGTGGCGCTGCGGCACAACCTGCCGGCGGTTTGATCCATGGCAAGGCCGTCCGGGCCGTTTGCCGGCCCAATGCATGCACGGGGGTCGTCCCCGTTCAACGCATCGAGTTTCCGTATGAAAAAAAACCTGCTGGCCCTGGCCGTGCTGTGCGCATTGACCTCCGGCGCCGCCTTCGCGCAAACGGCGGAAGGCCCCTGGCTCGTTCGTGCGCGTGTCGTGAACCTGGATTCCTCCAACAAGGACAGCACCGGCCTGGGCCTGTCGATCAACGACAAGACGCTGCCTGAAGTCGACATCTCCTATTTCTTCAACCGCAACATCGCCGCCGAGCTGGTGCTGACCGTGCCCCAGAAGCAGCGGCTGTCCTCCAGCGCCCTGAACGCGCAGATCGGCACGCTCAAGCACCTGCCGCCTTCGCTGATGCTGCAGTACCACTTCGACACCGCGGGCTTTCGTCCCTACGTGGGCGCGGGCGTGAACTACACGCGGTTTTCCAGCGTGCGCCTGCCCGCCGGCGTGAGCATCGACAAGAGCAGCTGGGGCGGCGCCCTGCAGGTCGGCGTGGACATTCCCCTCACCAAGAACCTGGTGCTGAACTTCGACGTGAAGAAGGTCTACATCCAGACCGACGTGTTCGCAGCCGGTGCCAAGCTGGGCACCTTCAAGATCGATCCCGTGCTGGCCGGCGTGGGCCTGGGCTGGCGGTTCTGACCGCGGGCCGCGGGTGCGGCCACTGACAGACTGGTGGGGAAAGCCGGCGCGTGGCGCCGGCTTTTTTCATGGGGCCGTGCCGGCACCGAACGGCCCCGAGCCGCCCGCATGCCCCCACATGCGCCGCCACAGCGCGGCGAGGGCCGTGCCGATGTCCGGGCGCTGTCCGCGCAGCGCCACCTCGGGCTGGCCGGCATCCAGCTGCGCGGGCGTGCCGAGATCGAACTGGAAGCTGTAGTCGGGCTCCTGTCCCATGCGCAGATCGGTCACGAAGACGCGGCCGTCCCGCGAACGCATGCGATAGAAGCCGTGGCTGAAGCGCGCCACCCGCTGCACGTCCGGCACGGTCCCGTAGCGCTGGATCAGCGGGGCCCCGCGCTCGTGCACCGTCCATTGCATGGGCCTGTTGCCGTCGGCCAGGGCATAGAAGCCTTCGGCATATTGGGTGGGCGTGACCGCAACCACGCGCCACAGCAGGGTGTTGAACGGGGTGGGTGTCACCAGCACCGTCTGCACCGGCAGGCCCTGCGTGCGCAGCGAGGCCATCGCCACGCCGGTGACGTGCTGCTGCACGCCCACGCTCCACGCCAGGTAGAGCGTGCTGAGCGCCAGGCCCCAACGGTTCCAGCGGGCCCCGACCGGCGGGCCGCTCGCCAGCGCGGCGACCACGCCGACGATCAGCGGCACGGTGTACAGCGGGTCGATGATGAAGATGCTGCCCACCCCGTACGGGTGGCTGGTGAACGGCTTCCACAACTGGGTGCCGTACACCGTCATGCCATCCAGCAGCGGGTGGGTGACGAGCGCGAGCCACATCGCCAGCCACCACCTTCGCCAGCCGGCCTGCTCGCCATGCAGGCGCGCCACCAGCGCGCCCAGGGGCAGCGAAAACAGGCTGAGGTACAGCAGGGCATGGCTTTCCGCCCGGTGCTCGACCATGTTGGCAATGGCATTGCCGTGGTCGATGAAGGCGTCCAGGTCGGGCAGCGTGCCCGCCACCGCACCCCACAGCGCGGCTTTCCAGGGGGCGGTGCGCCGGCCCATCACGGCGAGCGAAACGGCGGAACCAAGGGCGATCTGGGTCAGGGAATCCATGGCAGCGAAGCAGGCCGTGGTAGCCGGCCGATGGTGTCGATCGGCGGAGTGTGGCGCAGCCGCGCGGGCGCGCCATGGGGCCTGCGAAAAAACCGTGCGGTGGCGGGGATGATGGCGATGCGTGTCCTGGAAAGCGCAGTCGATGCGCTGCCGGATGGCGCTGATGGATTTGCGGACGTGTCCTACATCCGGGTGGCGGGGCGTCTGTAATGCTCTGTTACATGGCCGTCTCAGGTTGCCGGAGAGCGATTGGAGGCGGCCATGCGTTGCAGCCGCGCCGCCCCCGGTGCGCCGCGATCCGACAGACCCAGCCCCCGAGCGACATGCAGAACACACCGCACCACGACATCCTCCAGGGGTTGGCCCGCCGTCCCGCGTGCATTTCCCCCAAGTATTTCTACGACCAGCGGGGCTCCCAGCTGTTCGAGGAAATCACCCGATTGCCCGAGTACTACCCCACCCGCACCGAGCACGCGCTCATGCGGACGCACGGCGACGACATCGCCCGCGCCGTGGGGCAGGGCGGCACCGTCATCGAACTGGGCGCGGGCAACTGCGAGAAGGCGCGCACGCTGTGCCGCCTGCTGCAGCCCGAGCGGTTCGTGGGCGTGGACATCTCGGCGGACTTCCTGCGCGAGGGCGTGGCCCGCCTGTGCAGCGACCTGCCCGCACTGCAGGCCCATGCGGTGGCGGGCGATCTGACCCGCCCCCTCCAGCTGCCCCCGGACATTCCCCGTGCACGCCGCGTGGTGTTCTACCCTGGCTCGTCGATCGGCAATTTCGACCCACCCCAGGCGCTGGAGCTGCTGTCACGCATGCGCTCGCTGGTCGATGACGATGGCGCGCTGCTGATCGGCATCGATCTGCCCAAGGACGTGGATGTGCTGCAGGCGGCCTACGACGATGCCGCCGGCGTCACGGCCGCGTTCAACCGCAATGTGCTGGCCCATGTGAACCGGCTCATCGGCAGCGATTTCACGCCCGAGGCGTGGGAGCACCGGGCGTTCTTCAAC
The DNA here is from genome assembly GCF_030158935.1 of Acidovorax sp. SUPP950. NCBI lineage: Bacteria > Pseudomonadati > Pseudomonadota > Betaproteobacteria > Burkholderiales > Comamonadaceae > Acidovorax > Acidovorax sp. SUPP950. The sequence continues at coordinate 339,747 of NZ_BQXE01000004.1, forward strand.
GGGGAGCAGTCGCGCATCGAAATGCACCTGGAGGCCCGCGAAGGTGTGCAGGTGCGCTGGCCTGGCGGAGGCCGCGACTTTGCCGCGGGCGAGCGCATTCACACCGAGAACAGCTACAAATACAGCCTCACGGCCTTCCAGGCGCTGCTGGCGCGCGCGGGCTTTTCGCGCGCTCAGGCCTGGACGGACGAGCGGGGCTGGTTCGCCGTGGTGCATGCCCAGCCATGAACTTCGCCACCCGCATTCCCCACCCCGTCGCACCCTGCACGCTGAGCGTGCGCTACGCTGAGGTGCGCCGCGCCTCCATGGCCCTGGCACTGCCGCTGTCCGACGAGGATTGCTGCGCGCAATCCATGCCCGACGCCAGCCCCGTGAAATGGCACCTGGCGCACACCACCTGGTTCTTCGAGACCTTCATCCTGGAGCCGAACGAGCCCGGCTTCGCGCCGTTCCATCCCGCCTTCCGGGTGATCTTCAATTCCTACTACAACGGCGTGGGCGACAAGCACCCGCGGCCGCAGCGCGGCCTGCTCACCCGGCCCGCACTGCCGCAGGTGCTGGCCTACCGGGCCGACGTGGACAGCCGCATGTCGCGCCTGATGGCCGAGCGGCCGGACGATCCCGCGCTGGCGGCGCTGATTGAGCTGGGGCTGCAGCACGAGCAGCAGCACCAGGAACTGATCCTCACCGACGTCAAGCACCTGCTGTCGTGCAGCCCGCTGTGGCCGGCCTACCGCCTGCCGGGGCACGCGCAGGCGCAGACGCAGCAGCAGGCCCAGCCTTTGCCGGCCGGCGGCGTCCCGCTGGCCTGGCAGCCCTTTGCCGGTGGCGTGTGCGAGATCGGCCATCCGGGCGGGGACCGGGGCGGCTTTGCCTTCGACAACGAGGGGCCGTGCCACCGCGTGTACCTGCAGCCGTTCGAGCTGGCCAACCGGCCGGTGACCACCGCCGAATACCTGGCGTTCGTCGAAGACGGCGGCTACCAGGAATCCGCCCACTGGCTGGCCGAGGGCTGGGACTGGGTGCGTGCGCAGCAGCTGTCGCACCCCATCTACTGGCAACGCCAGGGCGTGGCCTGGTACGAGTTCACACTGGCCGGACCGCGCCCGCTCCAACCCCACGCCCCCGCGGTGCACCTGTCGTATTACGAGGCCGACGCCTATGCACGCTGGGCCGGTGCGCGCCTGCCCACCGAGGCCGAATGGGAGGTGGCGGCCACCTCCCAGGGCGTGCAGGGCGCGAACGCTGCCAGCGGCCACTTTGCCGACAGCGGCGCACTGCATCCGCGGCCGGCCTCTGATGCCGGGCGGGGCCTGGTGCAAATGTTCGGCGACGTGTGGGAGTGGACGCAGTCCAGCTACGCTGCCTACCCCGGTTTCCGCGTGGCCGAGGGCGCAGTGGGCGAGTACAACGGCAAGTTCATGGTCAACCAATACGTGCTGCGCGGCGGCTCGTGCGCCACGCCCGCCGGGCATGTGCGGGCGACGTATCGCAACTTCTTTCCCGCCACCGCGCGCTGGCAGTTCTCGGGGCTGCGGCTGGCGCGGGATCTGTGATGGGATTGATTTGCTATTGAATTGATAGCGTTATGCCCTAGTACTGATTGTGCTGGAAGCCCAAAAGACCATGGATCGCATGGGGGCGGCCGCAGTCCGCCGCCCCGACCGTGCGGCGGTCACACCGCCTGCAGCGCCTGCGCCAGGTCGGCCTGCAGGTCTTCGATGTGCTCGATCCCCACGGACAGCCGCACCATGCCTTCCGTGACCCCGGCCTTGGCCAGCTCGCCGGCATCGAGCTGGCGGTGCGTGGTCGATGCGGGGTGGGTGGCCAGCGAGCGGGCGTCGCCGATGTTCACCAGGCGCGTGAAGAGCTGCAGCGCATCCAGGAAGCGCGCACCCGCCGCACGCGGGTCCGTGCCTTCTTCCGAGCGCAGGCTGAACGACAGGATGCCCGACGCCCGCCCGCCCAGCTGGCGCTGCACCAGCGCGTGGTCCGGATGGTCCGGCAACCCGGCGTAGCGCACCCACTCCACCTTGGGATGGCCTTGCAGCGCACGCGCGATGGCCAGCGTGTTCTCGCAGATTCGATCCATGCGCAGCGCGAGCGTCTCGATGCCCTGCAGGATCAGGAACGCGTTCTGCGGGGCCAGCGCCGCGCCGGTGTTGCGCAACGGCACCACGCGCGCGCGGCCGATGAAGGCCGCCTCGCCCAGCGCCTCGGTGTAGACCACGCCGTGGTAGCTCACATCGGGCTCGTTCAGGCGGGGAAAGCGCGCCTTGTGCTTCGCCCAGGGGAACTTGCCGCTGTCCACGATGGCGCCGCCCACGCTGTTGCCGTGGCCGCCCAGGTACTTGGTGAGCGAATGCACCACGATGTCGGCGCCGTGTTCGATGGGGCGCAGCAGATAGGGGCTGGGCACCGTGTTGTCCACGATGAGCGGCACGCCATGGTCGTGCGCCACCCGGGCCAGGGCCGCGATGTCGGTCACGTTGCCCAGCGGGTTGCCGATGGATTCGATGAAGATGGCTTTGGTGCGTGCGTCGATGTGCTGCGCGAAGCTGGCCGGGTCGCGCGGATCGGCGAACCGCGTGGTGATGCCCTGCTGCGGTAGCGTGTGGGCGAAGAGGTTGTAGGTGCCGCCGTAGAGCGTGCTGGCCGAGACGATGTTGTCGCCGGCTTCGGCGATGGTCTGGATCGCGTAGGTGATGGCTGCCATGCCCGAGGCCACGGCCAGCGCGGCGATGCCGCCCTCCAGCGCCGCGACGCGCTTTTCCAGCACGTCGTTGGTCGGATTCATGATGCGCGTGTAGATGTTGCCCTGCACCTTGAGGTCGAAGAGGTCGGCGCCGTGCTGGGCGCTGTCGAAGGCATAGGCCACCGTCTGGTAGATGGGCACGGCCACCGCCTTGGTGGTGGGGTCGGGCGACTGTCCGGCATGGACGGCGAGGGTTTCGATCCGCATGGGTTGTCTCTTTCTGGGGTGACGGGAACAGGGCGCGTGAAGCGCAGGCAAGGCCTGCGCAACGCGGTGCGGGCCATTCTTGCACCGCGTGCCCGGCGTCCGAACAACGCATTGGCTATGTGCTTATTTCGGCCAACAAAAGGGTGGTGTCAGCGTTCGCATGGCGGGCACAGTTTTGAGTTCGGGCAGCCACCGTGTGCGAAACGCGTCCGGTACTCTGGAATTATTTTCACAATAAAGCATGGCAGGCAAAAACCGATTCCTGACGAAAGGTCGGCAAGGGGCCGATATGGGTAATGGTTTGGACTGTGTGGTTATGCGGTTGACATTGGAGTCAATGCCAGATCAGCATGGGTGACCCTTGACATTCGGCGGTCGTTAATCCGATCAGATAACCTGAAAAAGCCATTTCATCTTGAAACAAAAAATACGCATAGAAAATACTTATTACCTCTTTTGAAAAGGCGATAGGTCGCTATTATCCGCGCCACTAAATCAAGAGAGGGAGCGGTCCAAAGACCGTCAGCCAATGACACGCCGCGTCACGATCCAAACGCCATTGGGAGAACAGCTGCAGTTTCGCCGCCTGCAGGGCAAGGAATCCTTGAGCGAGCTGTTCGCGTTGGATGTGGATCTGCTGAGCGAGAGCAAGTCCCTCGACCCCAAGGCGTTGCTGGGCAAGCACGCCACGGTGGAGGTGGAGACCGAAGGCGGCGGCCGGCGCTACCTGGACGGCATCGTCACCCGGTTCGGCCTGCAGGGCGAAGACCACCGGTATTACGCCTACCGCCTGCGTCTGCAGCCCTGGCTGTGGCTGGCCACGCGCAAGAGCGACTTCAAGATATTCCAGAACAAGACCGTTCCCGACATCATCGAAGAGGTGCTCGGCAAATACGGCCACCCCCTGCAAAAGCGGCTCACGCGGGCGTATCGCAGCTGGGACTACTGCGTGCAGTACGGCGAGACCGACT